>NZ_CP095071.1:2400631-3000789 GCF_022919575.1 Gracilibacillus salinarum
AAGTGCAGCTATCGCACTCGCGGTATCATGGCTTGCCGTGTTAATTACTTTCACCGGACTCATTCCAATTTCCCGATTAATTACTGATAAAGACTGACCAGCAATTGTCAACGAAGCTGTCGTTGGTGCTAAAAGATCATCAGGAAGAGATAATCTTTGCAAGATTTGTTTATTCCAGCTTGTTTCACCTGCACGTAGCAGTTGCGTAGTCGAGCTGATGGTAAATTCATTTTGCTTCTCACCACAAAACAAATAAGCTAATAAATTGGGCGTTAACAATAACATATCAGCATTATCCAGTAAGGCCGGATTGTATTTTTTTAACGTATATAATTGAAAAACCGTATTAATGGCTGCAGTTTCAACACCAGTAATATCAAAGAGTTCCTTTGCCGATATATGTTGCAATGCTTCGTTCATTCCTCGGTCATTCAGCGGGTTTCGATAGCTGTATGGATTCGCAAGTAATTCGCCTGTGTCAGAAAGCAGCCCGAAATCAGCACCCCATGTATCAATCCCCATACTCTCGATCTGCTGATGCCCTTGTTGCACACTCATTTGCATCGCTTTTTTCATTTTAGTGAAGATAGACAGGATATTCCAATAATAATGACCGGTAAGGTGAACAGGCTGATTCGAGAATCGGTATATTTCTTCTAGGTAAAGCTTGTGACCATCAAAACTGCTTAACATTAATCGGCCATTTGATGCTCCTATATCAAATGCCCATACTTTTTTCATGAGTGCCTCCCCCCCCTTTAATCATTTTTTAATAATTTGGCACGGTATTTTTCACTGGATAAATCTCTAAGTTCCTGGCATTCTCCTTCCGTTAATACTCTTGGAGTTCCAACCATACAGGAAATCGCATACACTTTTGCTGCCTCTTCCGTAAGCTGCATAAAGAAATAGGCTTCCTTCAGCGATTTGCCAACCGTTAATACGCCATGATTGCGCATGATAACAACATCTGTTTCTGTTATCACATTTGCAACTGCATCTGCGAGTACTTGTGTTGTCGGAATCATGTAATCTAAGTACCTAACTTGCTTCACCATTGCTGGGAAATCGGGAAACATACTCGGAATATCTTTTTCTGCAGAACCCACACTGACGCTATAACTAGGATGTGCATGCAGAACTGCTGTGATATCCGGTCTCTTTCTAAAACATTCTAAATGCATGAGCACCTCAGAAGATGGCTTTATATTCCCTTCCACTTCCCCTGTGGTAATATTGACTTTCACCCATTGATCCTCTTGAATTTCTTTCAAATCAAATCCGCTCGGCGATATATACATTTCATCGCCATCCCGCACACTTAAATTACCTCCTGCCCCTACTACCAATCCGGTATCCACTAACTTTGCAGCATAGTTAGATAATGCTTGTTTACTTACGACCATTTTCTCTTCACCATCCTCTTAAGAAATAACACCTTTTTTTAAAATAATGTTGGCGTATAATGCTTGTTCTGATGTAGCTATAATTGCATGCGCTTCCTTCGCACGTTCATAAAACGCAAATCGCTCCAAGAATCCTATCTGTTGCTTCGTTACTTGGTAGTTCCCTAAAATCTCCTGATATTCTTTCCAAATAGCTGGCGCATGCACACTATCCCCTTCCACTACTTGCATTAGATGGACCGGCTGTTCCACATAAGTATCTACAGGCAACAGTTGCAAAATGGCTTCTAATAATCTCGGAATATCATGACCATCACAACGGATCAATCTGTTAGCATGACTAGCTGCAGGGAAATTGCCATCCCCCAAAACAATTTCATCACCATGCCCCATTTCATGAAGTATTTTCAATAAATCAGGTGAAATAATACTCGGTATTTGTTTCAACATAGCTAGACTCCCCCTTTCCCTGAAGCTTAATAACTAATTTTACAGGTAGATTTACGAATGTGGATATCAGGTGGTAACACTACTTTTCTCTGGTTGTTAACCTGTTTTTGCTCCACCCGTTCCATTAGAAATTGAATACCGATTTTGCCCATCTCATTAGCCGGCTGTGCAGCAACAGTAAAGAATGGGTCAAAATATGCGACAGGTTCCACTTCATCAAAACAAACGACCGACATATCCTTTGGTACCTGCAGCCCCAATTCTCTTACTGCCTTCATGACACTGATGGCAATAAAATTATTAGCGGCAAATATTGCGGTGGGACGTTTTTCCGGCTCTGACTTTATGAGTCTATCCACGATGATCTTCGCGCTATCTTCCTCGACATTTCTATAGTCAATTTCTGAGATGTAATGCTCATACACAGGCAGGTCATTTAACTTCAACGTTTCTGTATAACCGCGCTTCCTTTCTCTTGCAGTCGAGACATTTGATGGTCCATTGATGAGCGCAATATTATGGTGACCGTTGTCAATGAGGTGCTCGACAAGTTTTCGGCTGCCTTCATAGCTGTCTCCTACTACATAATCTCCTGAAAATCCTTCAATCAATCTATCAATCAGAACTACCGGAATACGGTGCCGCTTAAAACGCTCAATTTGCTCGAGCGTTTTATCACTAGTAGGAGCAATAAGTACTCCATCAACCCGTGCAGAAAGCATCATATCGATATAATTGATTTCCTTTTCACTATCTTCATCCGTATTGCTCATCAAGACACGATACCCCCTTTGGACTGCTGCATCCTCAGCTCCTCTTGCAATCTTTGAAAAGAAAGGATTCGATATATCGGTCAAAATAAGCCCCAATGTCTTTGTCTGATTAGAGATTAAACTCCGTGCAGCAGAATTCGGTATATAGCCTAATTCTTTGATTGCTATTTCTACTTTTTCTCTCGTTTCATTTCTTATATTAGGAGCTTTGTTAATTACTCTGGATACGGTCATTGGTGATACATTTGCTTTTTTAGCAATATCATAGATTGTCACCATAGGCTTCTACCTCATTTATCATTTTATTGGTACCGATAACATTTATATTCAAAAAAATAGAGTATATAACTACCTCTCCCAAAATGGAAAAACATGTTAGGAAAACAATTAGTATATTTTTATTATAAAATCACGACAACACACATAAAAATTTAGTATTAGCATTTGAATCTTTTTGCTCCCGATAACTGTAAGCGCTATTTTATACAAATGACTGCATAAGATTCTGTTATCGGTACCAAAGCTTCGAGACTATGGAAAAGAAAGGAGTTTACAGATGTCCGAAAAAATATTGGAAATGACCAGCATTACTAAATCTTTCCCCGGAGTGAAAGCATTATCGAATGTACAATTAGATTTAAATAAAGGAGAAGTTTTGGCATTGGTTGGGGAAAATGGTGCAGGAAAATCAACATTAATGAAAATACTGACCGGCATTTATCAGATGGATCAGGGCAGCATCAAGTATAACGGTACAGACATAGCGCCATCCCACACAAGGGAAGCGCAGGAGCTAGGTATCAGTATGATTCACCAGGAACTAAATCTAATGCCAGACTTAACGGTTGCCGAAAATATATTCATAGGGCGTGAACCAAGGGATCGGATGCGGTTCTTTTTAAGAAATAAAGATTTGAATCAGCAGGCAGCAGCATTGTTTGAAAAATTAAACATCGATTTACAACCAAAGAAGAAAATCGCTGACTTAACGGTTGCCAAACAACAAATGGTCGAAATCGCCAAGGCACTATCTTTTGAATCTAAAATACTAATAATGGATGAACCAACTGCTGCATTGACAGATAAGGAAATTGACAAATTATTTGATATCATTCTCTGGTTAAAAAAAGAAGGCGTGGGAATCATCTATATTTCCCATCGTATGGAAGAATTGAAGCGGATTGCAGACCGAATCACCGTTATGAGAGATGGCGAATATATCACAACGTTACCGATTGCCACAACCGAAATAAAAAAGGTCGTCTCTTTGATGGTTGGCAGAGAAGTAGCAATGGAGCAAAAAAAGTCAGATCCAAGTATCTATTCAGATACCGTTCTTGAAGTAAACAACATTTCTAATACCTATTTAAAGAACGTATCTTTTCATCTAAACAAAGGGGAAATACTAGGATTTGCCGGATTGGTTGGTGCCGGCAGAACGGAAGTTGCCAGAGCTATATTTGGAGCAGATCCTTTTACCGGTAACATCAGGATAAACGGAAAGACTGTTTCGATTAATCAACCAGCAGATGCAGTAAAGCATGGAATAGGCTATTTATCAGAGGATAGAAAGCAATTTGGTTTATTGCTAGAGATGAGTGTCAAAGACAATATCGTACTTTCTTCTATGAAAAATTATGCCAAAGCTGCTTTTGTCCAGCCTAGCCCTATATCAGCAGATGCAGAGAACTATGTCGCACGATTAAAGGTGAAGACACCTAGTGTGAATCAGCCGGTAAAACTGCTATCTGGTGGTAATCAGCAAAAGGTTGTTATCGCTAAATGGCTTCTGAAGGACTGTGATATTTTGATTTTTGATGAACCGACAAGAGGGATTGATGTCGGTGCTAAACAAGAAATCTATGACTTATTAGAAATGCTGGCAGCAACCGGCAAATCTATTATTATGATCTCCTCTGAATTACCCGAAATACTTCGATTAAGTGATCGTATTATCGTCATGAACGAAGGAAGCATAACTGGAGAATTATCAAGTAAAGAAGCGAATCAAGAGAAAATTATGGAACTTGCTACAAGCCACCAATAAAGTGAGACTTTGATCAGTGGGGTTTTTGATCCCCATTGATCATTAGCGAAACTTAGCAGGGTGTTAGCGTCTGTTTACTCCCACTTAGCTTCTTTGTGTGAAGTGGGAGTATTACGAACGGTTAGCACCGTGATAAATATGAAGGGGTGAAAGTTAATGACCACAGATATTGCAAATTCTCACGCGACTGCTCAGAAGAAATACTTTAAAGGAACGGGAGCATTGCAACAAATTCTTGCCTTTGCCAGTTTAATTATTTTAATTATCTTTTTTTCTATTGCGTCGGACAATTTTCTGCATTGGTCAAATATTGAGGGAATACTGCTATCCACTACTGTTATCGGTATCCTGGCATTAGGTACTACCTTTGTCATCATAACAGGAGGAATCGACTTATCCATTGGTACAGGGATGACATTGACGTCTGTTATGACAGGTGTATTCATTGTCTATTTAGGACTGCCTCTCTCTGTCGGTATTATCGGAGGTATTTTGTCTGGAGCATGTATTGGATTTATTTCCGGGTTTTCAGTGTCGATTCTGCGTATTCCACCATTTATTGCAACATTGGCAATGATGATGATTGCAGAGGGCTTATCGCTCGTTATATCCGGAGCTTCACCGATTTATTTCAGCGATATCGAAGGATTCAATTCGATTGCTTTAGGTTCTGTCATTCCAGGCATATCGATTCCTAATGCTATTTTAGTATTCTTTTTCATGGTTTTGATTGGCTGGGTTTTATTATCCAAGACCATTGTCGGTCGCTATACCTTTGCAATCGGCAGTAATGAAGAAGCAACAAGACTCTCGGGAATTAATGTGAAAAAGTGGAAGTTGATCATCTATACGATTGCAGGATGTTTCACAGGGGTTGCTGGTGTTATCATGGCTTCTCGTTTAAATTCTGCTCAGCCCGCTCTAGGAATGGGTTACGAATTGGAAGCGATTGCAGCAGTGGTGATTGGCGGAACTTCTTTAAGTGGCGGCAAGGGTTCCTTAATTGGAACGATGATTGGTGCCTTAATCATGAGCGTACTAACAAACGGCTTGCGCATCATGTCCATACCTCAAGAATGGCAAACAGTAGTGATTGGGTTCGTCATCTTACTGGCTGTTTATTTTGATATGTTAAGGAAAAAGAATGCCTGATGGAATCAACTCTTTTTAGGAGTTATTCATACAAAAATCTGCAAAGGGGAGTTAATCAGTGAAGAAGAGAATAATGTTCGCTATACTAATTGTTTTTACGTCACTTTTATTCGTGTTGGCAGCATGTGGTAACGAATCAGAACAGGAGGCAAGTGATTCTGGTTCTGGGGACACAGAATCATCAGACAATGAAAAGGCTGCGGAAGAAGACTCTGGCAAACCGTATATAGCCATTATATCTAAAGGATTCCAGCATCAATTTTGGCAAGCTGTCCAGAGTGGCGCTGAAAAAGCTGCGGAAGAATTTAATGTAGAGATTACGTTTGAAGGACCAGAAAATGAATCACAAGTTGATAAGCAAATGGAAATGCTGCGGGCAGCTTTGGATAAACAGCCAGATGCTATCGGTTTTGCGGCATTAGATTCACAAGCTTCCTCTCCCTTATTAGAAGAAGCCGATGAAAAAGGGATTCCTATTATTGCCTTTGACTCTGGTGTTGATAGTGAGATACCGCTAACAACAGCGTCTACAGATAATTATGCAGCCGCAGCTCTAGCCGCCGACAAAATGGCTGAGTTAATTGGTGAAAAAGGAAAGATTGCTCTTGTCGTTCACGATCAGGTTTCTGTTACAGGTGCACAAAGACGCGATGGTTTTGTCGAAACCATCGAGGAGAAATATCCTGATATTGAAATTGTCGATGTACAATATGGTAAAGGTGACCATTTAGAATCAACAAACCTTGCCAAAACCATGATGCAGGCAAATCCTGACCTTGCCGGAATTTATGGCTCCAATGAAGGTTCTGCGATAGGTGTGGTCAATGCTGTAAGAGAATTAGGCAAAGAAGAAGAAGTAACCGTCATCGGTTTTGATTCAGGCAAACAGCAAATTGACGCTATCAAGGACGGCGTGATGGCCGGAGCAATCACCCAGAACCCTGAAGGAATAGGCTATGAAACAGTCAAAGCAGCGGTAAGTGCCATAAATGGTGAAGAGGTACCGGAAAATATTGATACTGGTTTCTATTGGTATGATCAAACGAATTTGGAAGATGAAGAGATTCAGGCGGCTGTTTATGAGTAAGAATTCACTATAAAAACGAAGCGTCTACTTCTTCAAGCTAATAGTTAGTCGATCCGTTATCCTCACGTCTTACTCGTAATAGACTTAAGATGGAGGATAACGGACCATTAGTGATAAAAGAAAAACCGCCCATAAACCACCCGGTCCTAGTTGACTTCATTAATAAACAACCTTCTATAATATGGATTATGTAAACTAAGGATATATGGCAAAACGGTCATATTGAAATATTTTATCTGCGTTGCAAAGCTCCGGAAATAGGCTCCGCGTCCTGTGGGCACGACTCATAGCCGTCAAGTTAAGGTAATGCTGTTAAAAAGAAAAGTGAATATGTTGCCGTAATGAATACAAGTTATCTATTGTGCAGTGATTCTTTGTGAGTTGAGTGTAAGATATCATTTATAGTAGCTTTTCCTGAAGTATTGGCACAAGAAATCGGATTTTTGACCGCAAGAGTCCTTTTGATATCCTTGAGTGGTCATATTTTTGATTCTTATGGACAACTTTTACTCTTTCTCTTTTCAACTGTCCATAAGACCCATTCTTATAGACAACTTTTGCTCTTTCTCTTTTCAACTGTCCATAAGAATGAATTATATGATAGGCCGAACATGTAAGACAGTTTAAGCTCACTTTTCCTTAGCTTGACGGCTATGGGGCACGACTTCAGCTAGGCTACTACTTGAAAAGCATCTGTGCTGCCTTGTGCCGAGGAAGCCCACTTCGATGCAATGCTTGCAGACACAGGCACAAATGAAGTGGATCTTCAGCTCGCGCTGATTCCACGGGAGTCTCCGCATATTTCCTACGCTTAAGGGAAGTGCTACAACGCATGGAACAGCAAAAAGCAGTGGTTCTAAGCATTTTTCAATAACTATTATATATGTATACGATCAATATTCTAGCTCTACCAAAAATTGTAGAGTCCCAATACTAGCGTAGTCCAACCACGGAGACTCCCGCGGGACATGCAGGCGCTGAAGATCCACTTTGTGAAGCGATCTTTCTTCACAAAGTTAGCTTCAGCCGTGCCCCGCAGGACGCGGAGTGGTTGGACGGAGCGGTATCCCAGCACATGAATCATTTCAAAATTACCACTAAGCATAAAGCAGCTAGTTTACATAATCCATATTATAGGAACCTATCTTCCTATTCAGCATGATTACTTCTACGACTGTACTTATATACTTTCTTTGCTTATAAAAAAGAAGCACCATACATATGATAAGATCGTAATCTTACAAATCAGCATTTTCATGATATGATAAATTTTATAGAAGACTATTTTCCAGAAGGGAGCGAAATATCCATGTCCATTGCAGATATGCTTCGAGAGGAAGGAAAAAGAGAAGGGAAAAAAGAAGGAAAAAAACAAACATTAGCTCAGGTGGCTATTAAATTAATTAATAAACAGATAGACACCATCCCTGATGACCTGGAAAAAAAGTTATACGATCAGGATGAGGAAACATTAAATCAGTTGATTGATCAAATCTTAGAATTAAAAACGATCGATGAAATATATACATTTGTAAAGTAAACACATAGTTAAAAGGCGCTCTCATCAGAGCGCCTCCTCCTATCTATTCTAGGAAAAGCGCAAGCGCCCGTTTTGAAACGTAGTGACTGGACGGCATCAACTGAGATAAAGGAATCACGGTGAGCTTGCGAACCGATGATGACTTATCGTAGGGCGATGCAGGAAGTCGCCTAGTTTCTGGGCGCTGTAGCTGGACATGGCTGTTCATGTTAGAAAGTGATACGACAACTAATAATTTTATACTTTCTTACCTGACAAGATAAACACATCATACCCATCTATTTCTACTTCACCATTTAATTGCTTTCCACTAATCAAATCACGCATACTTCTCTTTAAATATACATGTTGTTTGCTATCAGAAAAATTTAACAGCAAATAATAAGTCTTATCTTTTTTCTTACGTACAGCAAGCTCGACATTATCGGTAAGATCGAATTCATTACGATAATCCGGTACATTCAAATCCGCTAAAATGGCGTTCGCAATCTCGAAATTAAACACTCCGCCAAAATAATAGGCGCAGCCATTTCCATGACTTCTTCGAGACAAGGCAGGTTTGTTAGCATAATAAGCATTACCATAATACCCCAGGAACACTACATCGTCTTTTTCCTTATGCAATATTTCATTAAATCCATGCACGTCCAGTTTATCCTGGCCAAACAGCTGGACTGTAGGTGATGGTTGTAAATGATTCAGCAATGTATAATCTTCCACAGTGACGCCTGCTAATTCTTTAATATAACCTGGAAAGGCCATCATATATGGCTGGCCAGTTTTATCCTTGTACCCTGTCCGGCAGCCAAAGACGATCTTACCACCTTGTGCCACATATTCCTCTAGCAACGTTGCTGTTTTTTCGGTCAATATAGCGGCATGTGGATACACAAGCACTTGGTATTTCTTTAATTCATCAAGCGTTGTTGTCTCACTCAGATTATATATGTCTACTGGAATATGATTATATTGAAAGGCTTTGAACCAAGCCTCTTTACTCTCACTCAGAAATGGTCCATACCATACATCTTCTTCCCCGTCCCACTCATTATCATAGTCTGTTAAAATGGCTACGTTTGCCTCGTAACTAGCACCAATTAAATCGCTTCCAATCTTCTGAATTTCTTGACTTGTTTGCTCAATCTCAGCAATTCGGCGATTAGGTAAGTTATGATAATCATTGATGCCATGCCAGTATATTTCAGAACCTTTTGTCGCTGTTCTCCAGCGGAAATAGAGGATCATATCTGCACCATGTGCAAGGGACTGATACGTCCACAACCGTAATTGACCTGGTTTAGGTGTTGGCTGCTCAATACGATTAACCCAGCCACCAGGACCTGCCTGTTGTTCAAATATTGCAAAAGGTCCACCTAGATTTCTTACTGTACTTAAATTAAGACTCCATTTACGATCCTGTAATGGCTTAACGGAAGTATCCTCAATAATTTTATTAAAATTAGGATAAGAATCATACGCATAGAAATCTAATATATCCTGCGTCAATTTGTGATTATCCAAATGACCGAACATCCCATTTGTTGTTACCCATTGCTGCTTCGTATAGCTTCGAATAATATCTGCCTGCATTTTGGCGAAGGCTATCGTACTATCTGATATAAATCGTTTTTCATCCAGCGCGTGATGCGGATTTTGGGAATCATTGACGGTTGGTCTCGTTAAATAGACCTGATTCCAATCGGTGTACGTTTGATTCCAGAACACCGTGCCCCACGCTTCATTTAACGCATTCAAGGATTGATATTTTTCCTGCAGCCATTCGCGAAATTTTTCATGATCAGCATCAGAATAAAACACACTAATCTCACAATTTAATTCATTATCAATTTGCCAGCCAACAACATTTTTATTATTGTGGTAATGCTCTGCCATTTTCGTTGTAATCCTTGCAGACAGTTCACGATATTTATCTGAGTTATAATTATAATGACGGCGAGAGCCGTGACGATAAGTGACACCATCCTGTGAAACATTCAATACTTCCGGATACTTTTCTGTTAACCAGACTGGAGGTGTTGCAGTAGGTGTACCAAGAATTACTTTCAAATCATACTTCCCAGCTAGATTGATAGCTTTATCAAATAAACTAAAATCAAATTCTCCTTCACACGGCTCAAATATGGTCCAGGCAAACTCCGCCATTCTGACATAACGAAAGCCTAGCGCTTTCATTCTTTCGAAATCACTTTCCCATAAGTCTTCTGACCAATGTTCCGGGTAATAACAGACTCCTAGTGTAATTGCTGATTCATTGATAATCTCCTTCATACATGATGCTCCTTTTCGTTAGTAAGTTATTTCTATATTATCATTATTCTTTTACAGAACCACCTAATATGCCAGAAACAAAATGCTTTTGCAGAAATAAGAATACAACCATGATTGGCAAAACCGAGATAGCTGTCCCTAACATTAATTGCCCGTAGTCGACAGAATTTAACCCTGCTAATGTTGATAATGCAACAGGTAATGTGTACTTATCACTGGACGTCATCACAATAAGCGGCCACATAAAATTATTCCATTGGTGTGTGAACAAGAAAATCCCTACTGCAGCTAACGCAGGCTTCATGGTTGGTAACGCTAATTTAAAAAAGATGCTGATCTCTCCTGCGCCATCGATTCTGGCAGCTTCAATCATAGAATCTGGAATCCCCTTCATGTTCTGTCTAATTAAAAAGATAGCAAACGGATAGCAGATTTGCGGCAAAATCACAGCCTGATAGGTATTAATCCAGTCTAATGCACCAAAGATTTGAAAGAGCGGAATGATGGTTGCTTGGTAAGGAATCATCATTGCTAGCAAGAAGCTAGAAAAGATCACATTACTTCCTTTAAACTTAAATTTTGCGAATGCGTAACCGGCCGCTGAACAAACAAGTAAACTGGCTCCAACAAAAATAACAGCTATCAAGGCTGAATTGAACAGAGCTTTGAGAATCGGAATAGCTTCGCTTAAGTTCTTGAGATTTTCCAGCAGATAATTTCCAGGTACGATCGTGGGCGGAAAGCTTAACACTTCTCCTGATGGGTTCGTCGCTCCAACGATCATCCAATAAAAAGGCCCTAAAGAAATCACAACACCTACAATCAGAATAAAATGCAATAATGATTTTTTTATATAAATATTGTTCATTATTCTTTCACCACCTTAAACTGAAGCCACGATAGTACAGCAATAAACAATACAATCACATAGGCAATTGCAGAGGCATAGCCGAAATCAAAATAACCGAAGCCTTGATTATATAAATAATAAGTAATCGTCAGTGTAGCGTTATTAGGTCCTCCACCTGTTAAATTATATGGCTCATCAAATAACTGAAACGACCCGATCGTCGATAACACGAAACAGAATAATAAAACAGGCTTTAGCTGTGGAATCGTAATATGAAAAAACTTTTTGATACTACTCGCGCCATCAATACTGGCCGCTTCATATAGATCATGTGGAATATTTTGCAATCCGGCAAGCAATATCACCATGTTGTATCCAGTCCATCTCCATGTAGTTACCATAATTAATGAAATCTTAGCCCAAAGCCCATTACTCAGCCACGGGACACGCTCCATCCCTATTGATGTCAAAATATAATTGACCAGACCATAATCCGTATTAAGCAGCAAGATAAAAATAATAGACGCCGCTACCAGAGAAGTTATGGCAGGTGTAAAGAAAGATACTCGATAAAAGCCCTTCATATTTAAAAGTTTTGATTGTAACAACACTGCCAGAATGACAGCAAGAAATAACATAACGGGCACCTGCACCAGCAAGATGATAAAAGTATTACCTAAAGCTTTATAGAATACAGGATCGCTGAATAAACGTATATAATTATCTAACCCTGTAAAAGAATAGACACCACTGATTCTGGTCTGAAAACTTAATAAGAACGATGCGATAATCGGATAAACAGTGAAAGCCAGAAACAATAATAACGCTGGTAACACGAAAATATATGGTGCTGTTTTAGGTGTGATAAATCCTTTTTTCGTTTTGCTAGCTTCCAGTCTTTTCGTTGTACTTGTCATAATCATCCCTCACTTCCTTGGAGACTTCGCCTTGCTTATACAAGCACATAAGCAAGGTATTCCTATTTATTCTGTTGTTTCCTTCCCAGTTTGTTGTACTGCCTGTTTCTCTCCTTCGGTCAACATCTCCAGTGCCGGCTTATCATCTAACAGAAAGGCTTCTATTTCACTGCCCATAACCGATCGCACTTCTAGTTCAGCACCATCATGATTGACAGCAGGAATTTCTGGCACAATATCAGCAAACTTCTTGAAGAATGGCTGATTATTAAAATATTCCTGTTCCTCGGAGAAAACTGGCTCTTCATATGCCGCTGTTAAAGCTGGAAACAATCCTCTGTTTGTCAATGCTTTAATCTGCGAATCAACGTCAGTCGTCGCAAATTCCGCAAATACATATGCTGCTGCCTTATTATCAGATTCAGATGGAATAGCCAACGCAGAGCCACCATCATTGGAAGCACGTGTTCCACCTTCTTCAAAGGCTGGAAGCTTAAACATATCCCATTTTCCAGCGAGTTCAGGCATTTGTTCAATCATCGTACCACTCCACCATACTGCACCTGGATGTGTTGCAACTTCTCCATTTTTCATGGCTGCCACTTGTCCGTCCCAGTTATTTGTATACGTAATCAATTCACTATCTTTCATCTGTTGTAATATATTTGCCGCTTTTTCACCGGCGTCGGATGATATATCTAATTTACCGTCTTCATCAAAGTAATAACTGCCTTGCTGTTGCATCATAATTCTTAAAATACCGTCACCGTCCGTACCTAAAAAGTACTTGCCGGTTTGTTCTAATACCTTTTTACCGGCTGCAATATAGTCATTCCAGGTTTCAATACTTGCCGGATCGACTCCCGCCTCTTCAAAAATATCCGTGCGGTAAAGGACAGCGACAGGTCCCAAATCTCGAGGCATTGCTATAATATTTCCATCGCTATCTTTTAATCCTGCTATTTTCGCTTCTGCAAATTCGTCTTCATGCTCGTCATAGCCTAGTTCACTTAAATTCGTAAAGGCATCCGGAAATTCATCAGTGAAAGAATGAATTCGATTATTTTCTACTTGAACAACATCTGGTAAGCCACTTCCTCCACTGGACAATCCTGCACTTACCTTTTGATATACTTGATCGACTCCAATGTGTTCGATCGTTACGTTGACATTTGGATACTTCTCTTCAAATGCTGGAAGCACATCTTTCTCCAAGTAGTTTGCTTCCAAGGCCCAAGCCCAAACTGTCACATCTCCTTCTACGTCTTCCGGATTCTGCGGAATCGATACATCCGCTGCACTTTCACCAGAACCACTACACGCTGTCAACAACAAAACCATTACAGTAATAAGAAAAACAGAAAAATATTGCTTCTTCATCACTAATCACCCCTTGGTTTTTGTAAGTTACTGTTTAAGTAACTTGCGACTAGTATAAGACACACAAACAATGAATAATGGTAGGTATAGTACTATTTTGGTACTTATTCATTTTTGTTGTTTGCGCTTACAAAAAATATTGTTTGGAGGATCGATTATGTGCAATGAATTCTTTACAAAAAAAGAAACACTCTTATATACGGCCTATGAAACGTTGGGCATTCCTATAATGATTATCCGTGACCAAGGCAAGTTGAGCTGCATACCTGAAGATTTCCCATTAAATCCCCTCTTTCCTAACGTCAAGGATTTTATCAATAATACGGATCTTCTAACTGAACAGTTCAGTCTAATTGAAACAGACTACTCTGAAAAATTTGTTAGCATCTCATTTGAACATCACCTCGAGAAGGGCTGGCTAATTATTGGTCCAACTGTTTATCCCGAACCCAAAAGCATTGCTATCGAACAGTTACTTTCTCACTTGCAAAAGAAATACCTCCTGGATGAAATGGAGGATTATTATTTATCACTCCCCGTCATCGATCGAAGCATATTACTTAAAAGTAGTAATCTCATTTTTTATTTATTATTCCATGAGCAAATAAATCTTCATCAGCAATTATCTATTATAGATAAGGATATAAATGGTGAGAAGATGCCAAAACACATTCAATATATTGATCAAAAAAGACAAAATGCATCTTTTCACCACGATCCTTTACTCGAAAGAAAATGTTATCAATTTATCGAGGATGGGAACACTTCAGAAGTCATACCTTACTTTAAAGCATTTACAAGCAGACCAGATTTCGAACACGCTATACTTTCTACAAGAAGTGAATTGCGAAATCAACAAAACCTAACCATTGCACTTGTCACCCAGGCTACACGTGCAGCAATTCGAGGAGGCGTTCATCCTGAAATTGCTTACTCATTAGGAGATGCATTTATTCAGCAATCAGAAGGAATGACTACTCCTGATCGCGTGATAAAATTAAAAGAAGAAATTATGTATGAATTTGCATCCAAAGTAGCCAAGAGTAAAAAATTGCAATACACCAAAGTAATCAGCCAATGTCAGGCACATATATACAAACATTTATACGACAAAGAACTTGGGTTAGAAAAGCTAGCAGATGACATGCAAATAAATAAAAAATATTTGTCCAATTTATTCAAAAAAGAAGTAGGTATATCTATCAGTTCCTATATTCAAAAGGTAAAGGTCGATGAAGCAAAAAAACTTATGTTTTATTCCAACTATACACTCATTCAGATTTGCAGTTTGTTAAATTTTTCTGATCAAAGCTATTTTACAAAAATCTTTAAAAAACATACGAAAATGACACCACGCCAATTTTTGCAAAAACCTTTAATATAGAAAAAAGCTATTCCGCAACAGCAGAATAGCTTTCACTTTAGTTATTTTTGAATGGGCTTCTTCCAAAACCCGATCATTAACGCTGAAATAACTGCTCCAATTAGAATAGCAAGCAAATACAACCAGCTATTCCCTTCTATTGCCAGAATAACAAACACGCCGCCATGCGGAGCTGGTAAACCTGCACCAAACAGCATCGATAATCCTCCAGCAACAGCAGAACCTACTACAATCGACGGAATAACACGTCCGGGATCTGCTGCAGCAAACGGGATAGCCCCTTCCGTGATAAAGAAGGCACCTAAGGCATAATTGGTTTTTCCAGCATCTTGTTCTTCTTTGGTGAACTTTTTACGGAAAAACGTCGTTGCTAGGGCAAGTGCTAATGGCGGTACCATCCCACCTGCCATTACCGCTGCGTGCGGACCTAAGTTACCAGCTTCGATCATGGCAATTCCGAATGTGAAGGCGGTTTTGTTAATTGGTCCACCCATATCAACCGCCATCATACCACCTAAAATCAAGCCTAGTAACAAGGCGTTAGCACCAGTTAATCCACCAAGCCAAGATTCCAGTCCTGACATAATAGAGGCCATCGGTTCAATCAATACATACATAATCAGTCCAGTAATAAAAATGTTCATGACAGGATAGAAAAGGATCGTTTTAATCCCATCAAACGATTTTGGCAAGTCTTTAAGCAGACGTTTTACAAGTAATGCGACATAACCACCTAGGAACCCGGCAACCAAACCACCTAAAAATCCAGCATCACCACTTGATGCCATAAAACCACCGATCATAGCTGGTGCAAAACCAGGTCTATCCGCAATACTCATCCCGATAAAACCAGCTAAGACAGCAACCATTAAGCCAAAGCCATACTCACCGCCAATCGCTTTTAAAGCCGCGGCAAATTCATTATATTGTTCATGACCCTGCTCAGCTGAATGAATACCGAAGAAAAAAGAAATCGCAATTAGTACACCGCCACCAACGACGAACGGAAGCATATTGGACACACCATTCATCAAGTGCTTATAAAATCCTGATCTGCTGCCTCCAGAGCTTGCACCTTCACCGCCACCCTCACTTTGGTAGACAGATGCCTCTCCGTTTATTGCGGTTTGAATCAATTCTTCCGGCTTTCTAATTCCGTCTGTTACTGCTTTTCGTAACACTTGTTTCCCAGCAAAACGTTCCATTTCCACTTTTGTATCAGAAGCAACAATAATTGCTTTTGCCTGTTCAATTTCTTCTGCTGTCAAACGGTTTTTGACACCATCAGAACCATTTGTTTCTACTTTTATCGAGACCCCTAATGCTTTTGCTTTATCTTTCAATGCGTCAGCTGCCATATACGTATGGGCAATACCAGTCGGGCAGCCAGTCACTGCTAAAATTTCCGGTCCTTTTTCCTCACTAGAACTGCTATTGTCTGCAAGCTCTTCACCCAGTTTTTCTTGTTCTTTTGCATCTACCATTTCTATTAATTCATCTATGGAATTCGCTTCCATTAGTTGATTACGAAAGTCCTCATCCATTAACAATGTTGATAATCTTGATAATGTTTGTAAATGATCATTATTAGCACCTTCACTTGCTGCTATCATAAAAAATAAATGGGTCGGCTGACCATCTAATGAATCATAATCAATACCATCCTTGGATCTGGCAAAAGCAATTGCAGGCTTGGACACCGCTTTTGTCTTGGCATGTGGAATGGCAACATGATCTCCAATTCCGGTACTAGTCTGGTTTTCACGATCCCAAATCGCTTGTGTGAACTGTTTCTGGTCATGTAAATAATGATTGTTGCCAAGCTGATTTGCTAATTCTTCAATAATCTGCTCTTTCGTTTGGGCTTCTGCCTCTAATATAATCAACTCTTTACCGAGCAATTCTGTAATTCTCATCATTATTCATCCTTTCTTGTTGCAAATTCTATAATTCTATTGAGTAGTGAGGCTTCAAATCAGTGGGGATATTACGGACAGTTAGCGCTGTGATAAATCTATTACTTCAACCTGTTCTAGTAGTACATCCGTTTCCGCTTGCGTACAAAGTGTTTTAGAAAATGCGGTTGCACTGCCAGCTGCAATTGCATACGTTGCAGCTTTCCTGGCATCTTTTGTATCGTTCCATTTGTAGATGAAACCAGCTACCGCAGAATCTCCTGCACCAACCGAATGAACCGCTTTACCTTTTGGTGCATGCAACTTGAATATTCCGCCATCACCAACATAAATAGCACCTGCATTTGCCATCGATACTAAGACATGATTAATACCGTTTTCCTGATGCAGACGATTAGCCAACCGAACAATGTCATGATCCTCACGTACTTCTTCCTCAAACAATTCCGCTAACTCATGGTGGTTGGGCTTGATGAAAGCAGGACTCGCTTGAATTGCTTCCTTTAACGGTGTCCCACTGGTATCTAATACCGCCAGTGCTCCTTGCTCATGCAATAGTGAAACCATTTCACGATATACAGCTTTGTAAAGTGAATGTGGCAAACTCCCTGCCAAAACAACGATGTCACCTTCATTTAAATGTTTTAGTTTGGCTAGTAATGCTTGGTATTCTGCTTCTCCAATTGTCGGTGAAAGACCATTTACTTCTGTTTCATCTGTTTCTGTTTTTATTTTCATATTAATCCGTGTATCTTGCTGCAACTGGACAAAGTCATACGGAATCTTCATCTCTGTTAAACTATCGGTGATAAATTTACCAGTGAATCCACCGACAAATCCCAGTGCTGTCGAGGCTTGACCAAACTGTTGCAGCACGCGGGATACGTTAATTCCTTTTCCACCCGCTTCTTTGTAATCATATTGACTGCGGTTGATCCCGCCTTTCTCAAAGGAATTAACCTTTACGACATAGTCAATTGCTGGATTTAATGTAATGGTGTAAATCATATTTCTACTACCTCCAACGTTGATTGCTTACGTATTTCTCTTAGTTGCTCTTGTGAGATGCCGTTTGTTGTGATAATGCTAACTTCTGAAAGCTGTGCAACATTCGCGAATGCAATTTCTCCGAATTTCGATGGGTCTGCTAACATATAGCTTGCCTGTGATTGTGCAATGGCTGTCCGTTTCACACTTGCCTCCTCTGGGTCGGGGGTTGTTAAGCCCTGCTCAAGATGAATCCCATTAATCCCAAGAAAACTCTTATCAAAATGAAATTCTTTAATCGCATCAACTGCTTTCGTGCCAATTAATGCTGCCGTTCCTTTCTTCGCCTTCCCTGAAATGACATATGTCTCAATACCACTTTCGATTAATAATTGCACATGTGGAATACCGTTTGTGACGACAACAACTTCCTTATCCGCTAAGAATGGGATTAATTCCATTGTGGAGGTTCCCGCATCTAGGTATACTGTGTCTCCTTGCTCAATAAAAGAGGCTGCTTTTTGGGCAATCATGCTTTTCTCGTGCTGATGCTGGGTTGATTTTTCTAGAATGGTAGGCTCCTCTCTCTTCTTTTTTAATAGAGAGGCACCTCCATGCACACGTTTAATATACTGTTTCTTTTCTAACTCCGTTAAATCCCTGCGGATCGTTGATTCAGAAGCATTGGCCGTTTCACAGAATTGTTTAACGGTAACAACATCTTGTTCTTTCAAAAGAGATAAAATTAATTCTTGCCGTTCTATAGTTAACAAATGGGATCATCCTCTATCTATAAAGTGAGACTTCAATCAGCAGGAGTTTGCCCCCCCACTGATTGCTAGCGACACTTATATGGAAGTTATCGTCCGTTTATCCCCCACTTAGCTTCTTATTTATCTTTTGAATCTTAAGTGGTGGTATTACGGACGGTTAGCGCCGTGATAAAATCACTAATTCGTTAATCGCTTACACTCAATATACATTCAAAATCAGTCATTGTCAATCACATTCAATCAAAAACAATCACTATTGCACAAGTTAATTATGTTATGATAGCTAGAGATGATATGGAAAGAAGGATTACTATGCGCTATTTATTCTTATTTTTGATTTTCGTGTTTGGTTTACATATCTTTTCGATCTTTTTTCCGAGTGATGCTCTAGCCTACTGTTTAGGCGTACTTTCCTTGATTATGCTGTTAATCAGCTTTAGGCGAGCATCAAGATTATTTCAAATACTTGGCGCTTCCTTCACTATTGCAGGTATTGCCATGTATTTTTCTACTGATTTATCGGTCAATCAAGTCATTCCTTTACTTGGAGATAACTTGTCATTGTTAACACTTCTGGCTGTTTTACCATGGATGAACAGCATCGTAACTGCTGGTCGTTACGACAGGTTAATGCAGCACTTATTACGTGGTAACGTCAAACACTTAGGGCAGCTCTATCAAAGAAGTACAACCACCATGATGTCGTTAACTGCATTCTTAAACGTATCTTCTGCAACCATTGCACAAGATGTATTAGTGGATAACTTGAAGCCTGTCGTCAAAAAGACAGCCAACAAGTTTATTATGATGACAACTTTAAGAGGCTATTCATTAGCTTTACCCTGGAGTCCTTTAGAAGTATTACTGGCAATGGGGATTTTCATTACAGGGGTAAGCTATACGACATTGATGCCATTAATGGTGTTGATCACCGTTGTGATGTATGTATTAGACAGCTTATGGGGAAGACTTTATTTCAAAAAATATGCTTATCCAGTTCAAGAGAAAGTAATAGCCGGAAAACAAAACGGTCAAAATCGGTCAAAAATTGTACAATTAGTGATTGCGTTGTGTTCGTTTTTATTACTGGTTATTTTAATAGGGGTTATTTTTGACGTGGAATTTATCGTCTCGGTTACCTTACTCGTTTTTCCATTTGCCTGTTTATGGGCACTCGTAATTGGCAGATGGAAAAGTTTCTGGACTATCGGATGGCAACGATGGAAAAACAGCGTCAATCATATGGATAATTTCGTGGTGCTATTTATTACACTTGCTCTTTTTACCAATACATTGAATGAATCACCTGCTTTGACGATGCTGCAGGAGCCAATTATTTACGTGTCCGATTATCCAATTTTGATTTTAATAATGATTCAGCTGTTGTTCGTAATTTTAAGTATGTTTGGTGTCCATCCTGTCGCCACAATGGGGATTTTGAGTGGAATTAGTACGATGCTAATGGATATCCTCAGCCCATTAAGTCTTGCTATCAGCCTCATTATTGGCGGCGTGTCCACTGTACCAATCGGTACTTACGGCCTCGTCGTCACGATTACATCCATGAGCCTGAAACAAAGTCCGTATTATATCACTTATTACAATTTGATTTACTCGGCAGTATTCGGGGCACTTGGAATATTGCTGGCTTATCTCTGTATATAAGTCCGTTTGTCGCCCGGCTAGCCTTTTTCGAATTATCAATAAAGTGAGACTTCAATCAGTGAAAGTTCATATCCTCACTGATTAGTAGCGAAAATTATCAGGAATTATCGTTCGTTTATCCCCCACTTAACTTCTTATCTATCTCCCGAATCTTAAAGTGGGGGTATGACGTACGGTTAGCGCCGTGATAAATTCCTACCCAATTGAATTATATCGCTACCTATAATATGGATTATGCAAACAAAGGCTGTATTGCAGAATGAACATTTTGATATATTTTATCTGCGTTGCAAAGCTCCGGAAATAGGCTCCGCGTCCTGTGGGCAGGCTTCAGCTAGGCTACTACTTGAAATACATCTGTGCTGCCTTGTGCCGAGGAAGCTTACCTCGAAGCGATACTAGAAGACACAGGCACAAATGAAGTGGATCTTCAGCTCGCGCTGATTCCACGGGAGTCTCCGCCTATTTACTACGCTTTAGGGAAGTTCTACATCATATGGAACAGCTAAAAGCAGTGGATCTAGGCATTATGTTATTCATTCAATTGCTGTTATATATACAGTGATCAATATGCTTTCTCTTACAAAAGTTGTCGAGTCCACATCCTAGCGTAGGCCAACCACGTAGACTCCCGCGGGATTATGCAGGCGCTGAAGATCCACTTTGTGAAGCGCCCTTCTTCACAAAGTTAGCTTCAGCCGTGCCCCGCAGGACGCGGAGTGGTTGGACGGAACGGTATCCCAGCACATGAATCATTTCAAAATTACCACTAAGCATAAAGCGGCTTGACATAAATAGGAACCTATCTTCCTATTCAGCATGATTACTTCTACGACTGTACTTATATATTTTCTTTGCTTAGAACATAAAAAGCCGCTGTCTCCTTGAAGACAGCGGCTTTTTATTATTATTCAACTAATTTATCTAATGCGTCATCAATCATGTTACTGTTAGCAATTGGTCCGGTATATAACCAGCTTGATTCCCGGCTGTATTCATATACATTACCATTTTTTACAGCAGGGATGTTCTTCCAGATAGACTCTTCTAACATAGCAGATCCTTCTTCTTGCTGACTGTTAATCAAGAAGATATGATCAGCATTTAATTCTGCTAGTTTCTCTAGAGAAATTTCAGACCAGTTAGCCGTTGTAGACTCAGAAATCTCTGATACTACATCTGGAGCAGTTAGTCCTAGATCATTATATAATAAATCTCCACTGGATAAGTTTTCACTTACAATATAGAATGTATCTGCAAATAACCATAAAGCGGCAACACTTTCATCACCGATAGCAGATTGGATTTGTTCTTTAGCATCTGCTGCTTTTGCTTCATACTCGTCCAAAACTTCATTTGCTTTTTCTTCCATACCAAACACAGTACCGATTGTTTTCATTTCTTCACGCCAGTCATTGTTTTCTTCTGATCCTACAACAAATGTTGGCGCAATTTTACTATATTGCTCATATTTATTGTCTTCTACCATGCTTGCTGAATCCATAATTAATAAGTCTGGCTCGAAAGAAGTTACAGCTTCATATGGTAACTCACTAGGAATCGTAAGCACATCTCCCAGATCACCTTGTAAATAACCTTGAACATCTGATCCATCTCTTACAGACCATTGTGCAACAGGCGTAATACCAAGTGCCACTAAGTAATCTTCTAAGTAAGATGCAATAACGCGCTCAGGATTTGCCGGAATTTCTACTTCATGCCCCATCGCATCTGTTACTGTTCTTGTATCTGATTCAGATTCTTCTGTATTGGATTCCTCCGTATTGCTATCACCAGATGAATCTGATGCACTATCATCCTCTTCACTACCACACGCTGCCAAAAATACTAACAAAGCAGCCATTAACAAAACAAGCCATTTATTTTTTAGCTTTCCCATGTTGACATAAATCCCCCTTCATACTATCTAGCATAAAACGCTATTTTAAATGATAACAATTTTCATTTTCAATTACAAGATAAATTTTAAAAATATATGCATAATCTTCTACTACCATTCCTTATCTTTTTCCCTTATACTAGAATGATAACAGTTCTCACTAATTTGTAAGGAGTATTATTCGATGGCAATTCGTACAGATAACAACATGCAATCTAGACCTTTACTAGCATTATTGATCATTTTTGGTGGAATTATACTACTTATGGCAGCTATGATTCTATCGATCATATATGGTGCAGCAGATATTGACTTGCCTACCATATGGCAAAGTCTTACACAATTCGACCCTTCCCAGACTGCACATCAGATTATTCGAAATTTACGTATCCCTCGTGGCTTAGCAGCAGCACTTGTTGGCGCAGCACTCGCCGTTTCAGGTGCTATCATGCAAGGTATGACCAGAAATGCATTAGCCTCTCCCTCTATTATGGGAGTAACAGCAGGGGCGAGCTTCATGATTGCAGTGGCAATGGCGATATCGTCACAGGTTACCACTATTTCCCTTGCCATCTGGGCTTTTGCAGGTGCTGGTTTGGGCGCTGGGATCGTTTTTGGCGTTGGGACGATTTCCAAAAGTGGCCTTACACCGGTAAAATTAGCATTAGCAGGGACGGCAGTTACCTCGATGTTAAGCGCGCTTTCCTCAGGGATTGCCATTCATTTTAATATTGCAAAGGATATGAGCTTTTGGTATGCAGGAGGCGTGGCAAGTGTTCAATGGATACATGTAAAATTATTAGCTCCTATTGTCATTATCGGGCTTATTCTTGCATTGTTACTATCGAAATCTATCACTGTATTAAATTTAGGTGAGGATGTAGCAAGAGGGCTTGGTCAACGAACCGTTTTAACCAAAATAATTGCCACCACTGTTGTACTATTATTAACTGGTGCAGCAGTATCCGTAGCAGGTACCGTTGGCTTCATTGGACTTGTCATCCCGCACATTACTCGATTTCTGGTCGGAGTAAAATACCAGTGGATTATACCTGCCGCCGCCGTATTGGGCGCTCTTTTGCTCGTTTTGGCAGATACAGCTTCCCGTATGGTCAATCCACCTTTCGAAACTCCCATTGGTACAATGACAGCATTAGTTGGGGTTCCTTTCTTCCTCTATCTTGCCAGACGTGAAGGGAGAGGATTGTAATGATATCTAGAACAAAAAGAACTAGCCTTTGGCTATTAGGCTTGACGGCAGGCCTTATCCTGACTATTTTAATTAGTTTAAACTTAGGCACAATGAGTATTTCACCGATAGATGTATGGAGGACAATGATCGGACAAGGTACAGATCAAAATCAACTCGTCTTGTTTGACTTCCGTTTACCTCGTATCGTAATTGCGTTGCTGATAGGAGCAGGAATGGCTATTTCGGGTGCTATCTTACAAGGTGTGACCCACAATGATTTAGCTGACCCTGGTATCCTTGGAATTAATAGTGGTGCTGGATTTGCGGTTGTCTTGTTTATCTATTTAACACAAAACAGCCTTACATCCACTGTGTTCATTTTGCCACTGGCAGCACTTGGAGGCGCCGTATTGGCAGCTGCCTTAATTTATCTGATATCATGGAAGAATGGGGTATCTCCGATCCGGTTAATTCTAGTCGGGATTGGGATCAATGCTGCTTTTTCAGCGCTCATCATCGTTTTCCAGTTAAAAATGGATCCTGATGATTTTACCAAAGCACAAATTTGGTTAACTGGGAACATAGCTGGCACTGACTGGAGCTATACGTTAGCACTTCTTCCTTGGATTGTAATTCTGTTGCCAATTGCTTTTTATAAAGCCAGCACATTAGATGCACTGCATTTAGGAGACGAAACAGCACAGGGAATTGGTGCAAATGTCGAAAAAGAACGGATATTCTTACTTGTGATAGCTGTCGCACTCGCAGGCGCAAGTGTGGCTGTTGGAGGAGCGATTGCATTTCTTGGGCTTGTCATCCCCCATTTAGCAAGAAAACTAGTAGGCGCAAGACACCATCACATGTTGCTTACATCAGCTCTTCTGGGTGCTCTACTCTTATTAGTGGCAGATACGATAGGGAGAAACATTCTTTCGCCTTCAGAAATTCCAGTTGGGATTATTGTCTCGTTAATCGGAGGAAGTTATTTTGTTTACTTATTGATGAAGTCTTAAACTATTATAACAGGAGTGATAAACATGTATCGAAAAGTATCAGATTTTATTGCTGATTGGAAAAATGCTCAGCAAGGAACGGTTCAAGTATTAGAGTCTATATCAGATGAAAAGCTCAATCAAGCGATTGTAGAAGGCCATAGCACACTTGGCTGGCTCGGTTGGCACTTAGCAACCTCTCCTGCATTTTTTGCGAGTATTGTAGGTTTGAAAGTACAAGGTGGCGATCCTAAGCAAGTACCAGAAAAAGCTGATGAGATCGTTGCAGCTTACAAACAAATGGCAGAGGATATCCAACAGCAAGTAGAATCACAGTTGACGGATGACCAATTAAGCGAAGAATTTGAAAGCTTTGCCGGCAAGACAACACGCGGCAATATGCTTCGTACATTAATTGATCATCAGACACATCACCGTGGTCAAATGACCGTTCTGCTTCGCCAGGCTGGTTTACCAGTTCCTGGAGTTATGGGACCAACTCAAGAGCAAAGTAATGCATAATAGAAACCGGCACTTCATTTAGAAGTGCCGGTTCTTTTTATCCTTGATATTCTCTTATTGCTTCAGTGGTTAATTCAATGCCTCCACGAGCTGTTTGATAAACGGTCACTTTGACGGTTTCAGCTTCAATAGCCCACATAATGTCGTCTGCAATTTGTGCAGCTAATGATTCACAAAATGCGCCATGATCACGAAACGACCACAAATAAAATTTCATGGACTTGGATTCAATACATTTATGACGTGGTGTATAGGAAATTTCCACCTTACCGAAATCAGGCTGTCCCGTTTTCGGACAAACTGCTGTGAACTCCAAAGCACGAAATGTAATATTCTGTACATTTGGTGCATCAAAAGCCTCTTGCTGTAAAACTGTTCTTCCTTCATCCACACTACTCGGGCGTGGCATCGGTCCGGAACGTGGTAAATAATAATTCTCTGACATCGTTATTCCCCCTAGTTTTGGTTAAGCAGGATGGTTACGAACTGCTTTAATTTATATTCAAACATGTATTATACCAAAAGCACGCTAAAAATAGCAATGTAGAAAACAGCGATTAAATACTAGTTATGCTTATTGCCATGGTTGAAAATTTTTTATATGAATAACACCATTGTAATTTTATGTTCTCAACTTTCGCACACTGAAATAGGCAGGTAAGCCCTGATATAGTTGGGTAAGCCTGCGATCCAGTGTTGGACTTGACTTTTGATTAATTTTTGTACCTTCTTGTTGCTCTGTTTCAAGGCATCTTCAAGAAGCTCGATCAACTGCTGAAGTGCCACAGCCCAATCAAGATCATGAACTTCATCACTTAATTCATAAAACATGCCGCCAAGTGTTCTCTCATCTGTGCTACATCGGTTTTGCCACGAGAGAATAATATATCGTGCGAATACGATGGTCGTATGACTAATTAAGCCGTCATATGAACGACTTTGGAACTCTTTTTGGAGTTTCAAAAGAGACTTTGTTGTTTTGAAAAAAACTTCAATGTCCCAGCGTATCCCATAAATACGAATGATTTCTTGATCACTTAGGGTACAGTCGGTGCTTAAAATAGCTAACCATTCGCTTTTTTTATTTCGATTACGCACAAAGACCACTTTAATAGGCACGCCATTCGCTTGTGTCGTATGAATCGAACGAAGAATGCTTTTCTTTCCACCTGTTGGTTTCGCAAAACGATAAAGTTCCTTTAAGCTTACACGTTGGCCATTCACAAGGTAACGCTGCTTCAAGTTCTTTACCATGCCAATGACCTCAAGTCCTTGCTCTTTTATTTCCTTAACGAGAGGCTGATACGTGAACCAAGAGTCCATCAGCACATAGGAAGCATCAATACCGGCATTCATTGCGCGTTTAACCATACCTGGTAGTTGCTCAGGTGCGGTTTGTAATGCTTCTACTCTGCGTTTATAACCGGAACTACGCTTATCAACTTTTGATGATATACCATTAATTTGGCTTTTCTTCGAGCTCAATAAAGAAAAGTCCACTGGAATGAATGTGGCACCATCTGACCAGCCAAGAGTCAGCATACGAAACCCTTTATAGAAGCGCATTTTTTGGGATGCATGGTCAAAACAGCGCGCTAATAATTCAACCGATTTACTGCGATTACGATCATACGAAGAATCATCTACAATCAATACTTTCGGGCGATCATGACTCGTTAAGTTGGTTACTTTTCCAATGGTATGAGCACTTAGAAACAGTAAAAACCTTCTCCAAGCAAATGTTGACTTGTTTAAAAAACGATAGACGGCATTCTTTTCTGGACAATCATTCGCTTTGGTACTTTGAAGTACTTGATACCAGTTCTTATTTTCAAAGATCAAACAAAAAATCAATTGAAAAAGATAGGCACAAGTAAAGCCTACAGACTTTGTAATACCAGCTTTTCTAAGATGTTTAAACACGTCCAATTCTCTAAATGTTGATTTTAATTCATTTGGTAGTTGCTTATTTAGGTCATTATTCGCTATCATATAGGAGACACCTCTTCTGTATTGGTAGTGTTTTCTCGTCAATTACACTATACCAAATGTTGAGGTGTTTTTTTATACCTAATTCGATTGTCAATGACCATATTTGAACAGTAATAAGCTTTGCAGCTAGTTATATTGAGTGCTTTTTTCTAGCTGCGAAAGTTGAGTTATGTTAATATATAGATAGTTTCTCAACTAAAAGGCAAGTGATGCCATTCAAAAAGGAGTGATGGGATATGAAAACATCTGTAAAATACCTTCTCATTTTTTTGTTAACAGCCCTTCTATTCACTGGATGCAGTTCTAATAATGAAGTACAAAGTCAATCAAACATCTTTACATATAACAACTCTGTAATTGGTGATAACAGTGCCGTTATTGCGATCATTAATCATTTACAACATAACAAGGAATTCAAAGAAATTTCTCTGCAAACAAAAGAAGAACCGTATGGAATGACTATTACCTACAATGAACTGGAAGCAACAGAGCTCGAAAAGGAATATAAAGAAACTGCAATTTATAACGCTACCTTTCTATTTGCTTTAATCGAAAATGCTGAATGGGTTACTTTTAAATTTGGTGATGAAAACGATGAATATAAACTATCGAAGGAAGACCTACAAACTGCGTTCGATAAGCCATTAAGTGATTTCACCAATGAAGAAGAAGTAACGACCTTTGTGCAAAAACAATTGAAAGATGAGAACAAGATCAATCAACTATTCTTGCAATAAAGAAATTATTATAAAGTGAGACTTCAATAAGCGAGGGTTTTGACCCTCACTGATTGCTAGCGAAAACTAATCCGGAAGTTATCGTTCGTTTACCCACCACTTATTTATCTCTCGAATCTTAAAGTGGGGGTATTCCAGACGATAAAAAGAAAAGGCGGGTTTAAATGATTGAATTACAATTTTTCGACCGTTCCGATTTTCAACAATTAATTAATTGGATCGATTCTCCAGCATTTCTAATGCAATGGGGAGGTCCGCACTTTCATTTTCCTCTCGATGAGCAACAACTAGATAACTACCTTAAAGATGCTAACAAAGAAAAATCGCAAACATATATTTATCGCGTGAAAGACATAGAAACGGGAATAGTCATTGGACATATTTCGTTAGGCAACGTTGACAGAGAAAATAAATCAGCAAGAATCGGAAAAGTTTTAGTTGGTGATCAAAGCAGCAGAGGAAGAGGAACTGGACAACAAATCATCAACGAAATTCTTTCGATAGCATTTGCTGAGCTCCATTTACATAGTGTCAGCCTCGGTGTCTTTTCCTTTAATCACCCGGCCATTACCTGCTATGAAAAAGCAGGCTTTATAAAAGAGGGTCTACGAAGAGACGCTCGAAAAATTGGTGACGAGTATTGGAGCTTATGGGAAATGAGTATTCTCGAGAATGAATGGTCGGTGAGGCATAAAAGCTAAGAAAACCCACTCCATCCCAAGCTGCTAACCTGTATAGTAAAATGGATGATCTAAAGTGGGACTGTATTGCAATATGGTCATAAAGAAAATGCTCGGATTTTAAATCCGAGCATTCTTGTTTACTAAATTTAAACACTACTGATGATTTTCTGCAAATTTCTTCATAAACGCGATCAAATCCTCGACGCCTTCTACTGGCATTGCGTTATAGATACTTGCGCGCATACCGCCAACAGAGCGATGTCCTTTTAATGTTTCTAACCCTTCCTGTTGAGCCTCTTTCACGAATTCGCCATCGAGATCTCGGCCAGGAATGATAAATGGAATATTCATAATGGAACGGCTCTCTTCTTTTACTGGAGAGCTATAGAAATCAGAAACAGCGATATAATCATATAACAAGGCTGCTTTCTTTTCATTTCTTGCCTGCATTGCTTGCAATCCGCCTAAATCTTTTAACCATTCAAAAACAAGCTTGGCAATATAAATGCCATAGGTAGGCGGTGTATTATACAGGGAGTCACTGTCACTATGCGTTTGATAGTCAAGCATGGTTGGACATTGCGGCGTGGCATTCCCAATTAAATCTTCACGTACAATTAAGACAGTTAAGCCTGCCGGACCAATGTTTTTTTGGGCCCCGGCATAAATCACGCCGAATTTAGAAACATCGATTTCTTCGGATAAAATATTAGAAGACATGTCCGCTACCAATGGTACATTTCCGGTATCAGGAATCTCATGATACGCAGTACCTTCAATCGTATTATTGGTTGTAATATGAACAAAATCCGCTTCTGGGTCAATCATATCTTTATGAACAGTCGGTATATACGTGAAATTCTCATTTTCAGACGATGCAATGACGTTAACATCAAGGTATTTCTTAGCTTCTTTAATTGCCTTTTTGGACCAAGATCCGGTGTTAACGAAATCTGCTTTACCATTTTTCATTAAATTAAGAGGTACAGCAGCGAATTGCTGGGATGCTCCGCCTTGAACAAACAATACTTTATAATGATCCGGAATATTCATTAATTCACGCAATAGCTTTTCAGCATTAGTAATAATATCTGTGAAAAGTCCTGAGCGATGACTAAGCTCCATAACTGACATTCCAGATCCTTGATAATCTGGCAGATCTGCTTGTGCTTTTTCTAATACGGCTAATGGTAACATTGATGGACCAGCTGAAAAATTGTGTACTCGTTTCATCTAACCACACTCCTCAATTGATAGTAAATAGAAAGAGGTAAGGACTGTATCCTTACCTTTGCCCAGGCGAGCGGCTTCGATACTATGTGCTCCCTTACGGTTATTCCGTATCCTCGCCAGTTACACATAGCCATGTTATTTGTGAAAATTATAACAATATTCCCCTGACATTTCAATTGAAATTTATCTTAAAATTTTGTTAAATCAGGCTAATTTTATTGTATTACACAGGACTGCCTTTTAATTGTACGAAAATCGTAACAGCTTCACTATCCAAAGTGTGGTAGAATAACAAGATGAGATTAACGATCGAGAAAGAGGAAGGATAGTATGCAAACCATTATTTTCGATGTAGATGATACCTTATATGATCAACTGCAACCATTTCATAAAGCCGTTCATCAGCATTTTAGTGAATCCTTTTCTGATAACGATATGACGTTGTTATATAAAACGAGCAGAAAATACAGTGATGAAGTATTTGAACAGTATATGAACGGAGAAATCACTGCTCTTGATTTACAAACTTACCGGATCATGAAAGCATGCGAAGAATTTGATATTAATCTATCGTACGAACAAGCCGTACAATTTCAAGAAACCTACTTGGCAGAACAGAAAGAAATTCAGTTATTTGAATCGATGAAACAATTACTGGACAAGCTTTTCCATCACAAAAAGCAGTTAGCCGTACTGACGAATGGTGAATCTGCCCACCAACGCATGAAAGTCTTACAATTAGGGTTAAACAAGTGGATACCTGACGATCATATATTTGTATCTGGAGAAATCGGCCACTCGAAACCAAGTGCAAAGGTTTTTGAACATATCGAAAACAAATTGAAGTTACGCAAACAAGAAACCATTTACATTGGTGATTCCTTTGAACATGATATCACTGGTGCCAAGCATGCCGGTTGGCAAGCAGTTTGGTTAAATCACCGTATGCGAAAAGCATCGCATCCTAGCATTGAAGCAGATTATGTATTGGAACATCCGAACGGCATTTTAAAAACTGCAAGAAGCTGGTACTCCACATGATGACGGATTGCTGGCTCTTACCATTTTAGAAACAGGTATGATATTTATAGCGAGTGGCATAATCCCACTTAGATTATGCCCTTTCATTTTGGAGTGATAATTATGAAGTCGAAAAAAGTTTTAGCCGTATTATTCCTCGTCATGTTTTTCGTAATGGTCGGTTTTGGGATCATCATTCCGGTACTGCCATTTTATGCAGAGGAATTAGGCGCTTCTCCATTAGCACTAGGATTGCTAATGGCCACCTATTCCGTGATGCAATTCCTCTTTTCACCTATGTGGGGAAGGATATCTGATAAAATTGGTCGAAAACCGGTATTATTAATTGGAATTGCAGGTTTAGCATTATCCTTTTTCTTATTAGCAACTGCCAATCAGTTATGGATGTTATTTGCTGCCCGGATTATTGGCGGGTTATTGTCATCTGCTAATATGCCTACTGTAACAGCTTATGTAGCAGATATCACCACCGAAGAAGATCGCGGTAAAGGAATGGGAATAATCGGTGCTGCTGTTGGCCTTGGCTTTATTTTTGGTCCAGCTATTGGCGGAGTGTTTTCCAGCGGTAATCTAGCTATTCCATTTTACTTATCTGGCATTTCTTCCTTAATTACCTTTGCATTAGTAGCGATTGTATTAAGAGAAACGAGACCAGAAAAGGCAGAGCAAGTGACTGCACCAGCCAAACGGAGATCATTGCTAAAAGCATTAAAAACACCAATGGCTTACTTGTATGTGTTGCAATGGTTTGTGTCTGTTTCGCTTGCTGGGCTAGAAGCAACCTTTGCATATTTTGCTTTTGACCGAGCAGGCTTAGGAACAGTAGAGCTCGGCTATATCTTTATGATTATGGGGCTAGCCGGCGCTATCGTACAAGGTGGATTAGTCGGACAATTGACCAAAAGATTAGGCGAAGGAAAAGTAATCCAAATCGGCGTTATTGTTTCTGCTATCGGATTTGCACTCATTTTATTTGTGCAAGACTTCCTTACAGCAGCGATTTTTCTAACCATTTTTGGATTAGGGAACGGTTTAATTCGACCAAGTGTATCATCACTTTTGACAAAAAAAGCGACGTCTGGTTACGGGGAAGTGACTGGTATGCTCTCCTCCTTTGATTCGTTAGGTCGCATTATCGGACCACCACTTGGCGGATTTTTGTATGGGGTAGCTATTATCTTGCCCTACGTAGCTGGAATAATTTTGTCTGTGCTAGCTCTGGGCATTTATTATCTGTATCTACGTCAGAATGAAAGCAATTCTAAGTTGGCACATCAATAACGAAGGTAGACACTGGTATTTGACAAATACTTGTGTCTTTTTTTCGGTAGGAAAGTTATAAGCCCCCCTTTATTCCGAGTTAGTTACTATGTATAATAAGAATAAAAGAAATGAGGTGTTCTTATGTCCATTCCTAAGCCACTCGTTCAACTCAATCAGGCATTTATTCTTTTCACCGTACTTATTGGTATATTCGTTCATCCATTTGTACTAGTCTTACCTTTCGTAACAGGGGTGATCACATTAATAACCAAAAAGAATCCGATTATTCTGTTAGGAAAACCATTTTTAAGAAAACCAGCTACAGCCTATCCACCGGAAGATAAAGCACAACAATTGTTTAATCAATGGATTGCTACTATCTGTATTGGGCTTGCTCTGATTAGTTTTTCTATCGGAATGAATTGGCTCTTATATTTTTTCAGTGTAATAGTCGCAGTAGCATCAGGACTTGCATTAGCTGGCTATTGTATCGGATGTACGATTCGTTACCGTTATATGATGTGGAAATATAAACAAAAAACAAATCATCAAAGTTAAGGCTCTTACCACCTTAAGGCATAAGAGCCTTTTTTCTTATTTTCGATTCGTTAACGAAATGCCTTCCACTTTTAATAAAGATGAAAAAATACGCACAAACACTTGATAGCGGTCGGATTCATAGCTAAGCTCCTCTAAATAATGTCTTAAATGAAGTGCAATATCTTCTCGTGTGCGGATATCAAATTCATAGAATGGAACAATAGGAAAATATAAATTGTCACAAAAGGGAAGTAGAATGCCTGTTACAATGGATCCTTGCTTTGGAGGCTGGTGCGCTGGTAATGGGAGGAAAATCTCTACAGTTTTCTCTGTTTCAATTTCGACTGCAACGAATCCGTTCTTGCCTATTTGATTTCCGACAAAGTAATAGGCTGGAACAGCTTCATGCCAATTCAAAAACCATGATTTCAAAACAGGGTATTCCTGAAAATATTCATTATTATGCGTGATAAATTGATGGAAATGAGTAAAGGAAGGCTCTAAAGCTTGTTCATAGAGGAGGCGCCACCAAAACAAATTCTCGAGGATTGGTTCGTATTTATCCGGTGGAACATCACAATCATTTGCAAATTCAAGAAATCCAGGCTCCAATTGTTCGTAAAATGCTTCGTACGTTTGTCTGACAAATTTCAGATATACATGTACTAATAACTGATCCCGCAGTTCTTCTGACATCGATTCACCATGATGAAATTCGGCCAATTGTCCCTTTCGCCGGGAAAGATGCACGACCTCATTCGAATCGTCTTTGTTCATATTCTTCATCCTCTCTCAAGTAACTTACTCTCTATACTAATATTCGAGAAGAAACGGCAAAATCCTGCAAAAAATTTCAGAATTATTCCCGCCACAAATTAAGCTTACTCCAATCGCAAATCCTGATCCGGCAGTACACGGAGTCGGTAACAGTTCTTCGCCACTTTCCCCAATTGATCTAGAAGGTTATAGTTTGCATAAGCCCCGATAATTGCGCCTAATCCGGGAATCATTTGCAGCATTTTTACCAGATCAATATAGTCCCGATACTCCTGCTGAAAGACCCGCCAATCCATATCAACCATCCGCTCCTTCTCCTCTTCCCAATTCTTTACGATATGATAAACTTCTCTACGTTTATCGTCATTTGAAAAAGCAAGCTGGAAAACATGCAATATATAGAGACGTTCTTCATAACAAGACGTATCAAACCCATAAATAGCTGCCACCTCAAATAAATATTTCATTTTTATTGAAAGTAACAAAGGAAAATCTGCGAGACCAAGTAAGATGCCACCAGCACCAGTCCCTGCACCTTCAAGCATTGCTGTTTTACGGTAACTAACTAATTTCTGATCGACCAATTTTTCCATGTCTTCCAGGGATATTCCGGTGTATCGTTTTCTTGTGGTAAAATCAGAACCAACCAGAGTCGTTTTCACCATTTGTTTGATCGCTTCTGTCATTACTTGATGCGCTCTCTCTGGTATATAACTATTCATTTTATTCTGTGCTTTTTTGGATAATTGCTGAAATCTGCTTTTACTTTTCAGAAGTTGCAATTCCCATTCAAGTAGCTCTTGATAGGCTTGTTGTTCATATTGCTTCATGTTTGCCCACGCTCCATTCTTTGCTTTTCACCATAATGTACGAAAGATGTGCCAAAAAAGTTTCAAATTCTGCTTGACTCTCTCGTTACGTCATAGCATATTCTTATATCGAAAGGGTGATAAGTATGAAAGTAAAAGAAGTAGCTGAACTTACAGGGGTTAGCATTCGAACCTTACATCATTATGATAAGATCGGCCTCCTATCACCTGCAAAATCTGCAGAAAGTGGCTATCGAATCTATACTGAAGAAAATTTAAACACCCTTCAGCAAATTCTGTTCTTTCGAGCATTAGATTTTCCATTAAAAAAGATTAAAACCATTATGACAAGCGATGACTACGACAGGCTAGAGGCATTAGAAATGCAACGGGACATGCTTGTCAGCAAACGTGAAAACATTGAAACAATGCTTGAAACGATTAACAAAACGATTAAAAATGAGAAAGGAGCTTATAAAATGAGCAAAAAGGAAAAATTTGAAGGATTCGATTTCAGTCAAAATCCTTATGAAAAAGAGGCAAGAGAACGTTGGGGAGATAAAAAGGTTAATGAAGCGAATCGAAAAGCAGCAGGTATGACCGAAGCTACACAGCAAGAAATGAACAACATTTACTGGGAACTGGCATCCATTCGTGATCAAGACCCTGCATCCGCTCATGCTCAAGAGTCGATTAAGAAATGGTATGATTTTCTCAATCATCATTTCTCCACTTATTCTCTCGAAGCTTTTCAAGGCCTTGGCAGAATGTATGTTGAAGATGAGCGTTTCACTAAGAATATTGACCAATTCGGCGAAGGGCTAGCCCAATTTATGAGTGAAGCAATGGTTGTGTTCGGAAACCAAGGAAAATAAATAAGTGATAATGACCAGGACATACAGGTGTTACTCTGTAGTATACCTTAATAGCATTTAGAAAAATCAGGCATAACCCGCCCTCTCCTAATTGAAATAAATGATATACAACTACCTATAATATGGATTATGTCAACAAGCCATCGCTGCCAAGCATCCATATTGAGATATTTAATGTGCTGGGATACCACTTCGGCCAACCACTCCGCGTCCTGCGGGGCACGGCTGAAGCTAACTTTGTGAAGAAGATCGCTTCACAAAGTGGATCTTCAGCGCCTGCATAATCCCGCGGGAGTCTCCGTGGTTGGCCTACGCTAGGATGTGGACTCTACAACTTTTGTAAGAGATAGCATATTGATCACTGTATATATAACAGCAATTGAATGAATAACATAATGCCTAGATCCACTGCTTTTAGCTGTTCCATATGATGTAGTACTTCCCTATTTCCGGAGCTTTGCTAAGCAGATATTCTATATCAAAATGATCATTCTGCAATACAGCCTTTGTTAACATAATCCATATTATAGGAACTATGCTTTCTTACCTCACAAGAGATCCTTATACATGTAATCGCCATGCAAGGGAATAATAACAGATATGGAGAAGATCGGAGGTTTCAATATGCCCACACTGCTTTCTGATTTGTTACTGATTATCGGCAGAATTGTAACGATACTCCCTTTACTGTTACTAGTCACCTTGTTTATGGGAAAGAGAGCGATTGGTGAATTACCTGTATTTGATTTCTTAGTAATTATCACGCTCGCCTCTGTAGTAGGTGCCGATATTGCAGATCCAAACATTCAGCATCTCCCTACTACTATCGCCATTATTGCTATCGGAGTTTTACAAAAGATTGTGTCCCATTTAAAATTAGCAAATCGGACGATTGGTAAACTGTTAACCTTTGAACCAACTGTCGTGGTTTATCAAGGAACGCTTCTGCCGCAAAACTTAAAGAAAATCGGATACTCGATCGACAATATCCTGCAAATGCTTCGAGATAAAGAGGTGTTTGATGTCTCTGATGTTGAACTAGCTTTGGTTGAAGCAAATGGTTCCCTCAGTGTCCTTAAAAAGACCGAAAAAACCGCAGTGACCAGACAGGATTTACAAATCGAAAATACAGATACCAGCATTTCGTACCCTGTTATTATCGAAGGAAAGATCATCACAAGCATGTTAAATAACAGAAATTTAAATGAACAATGGTTAGAGACTGAACTGCAAAAATGGTCTATTACGAAAACAAAAGAAGTATTTTTTGCATCGGTAAATTCAAATAACCAGCTGCATATCTCCCTTTATGATGACCAATATGTTGATGCTCCTCCCATACAACATTAAGGTGCTCGCATGATTCTACTCCCTCTTGCATATTTTTTATGGAAGAATACTAGCAGGAGGGGATAGTAATGCACGATTCACATGATTACCCACAAGGGCGCAACATCACTGTTTCAGGAAAAGGTATGGTCAAAGCGACGCCTGATCTGGCGATGATAGACCTGAGCGTCATAACCGAAAACAAAGATGTCTTGGTAGCACAGCAGGAAAATGCTCGTATCTCTCAGCAAGTCATTACAGCACTTGTTGGAAGTGGAATTCCACGTGAACAAATACAAACTGCTGATTACTCAGTATTACCTCAATATGATTATCAAAATAACACCCAGCAATTAACTGGATATCGGGTTATCCACACGTTTTCCGTTTCGACAAGTGTCAATCAGATTGGTACCGTTATCGATATTGCCACCAAGAATGGAGTAAACCAAGTTCGGAATATCACGTTAACTGTGAGCAATCAATCCTACTATTATCAGGAGGCTATAAGGCGCGCCATTCAACATGCCTGCACAACTGCCCAAACGATTGCACAATGCTTTCAAGTCACCTTAAACGCAGCCCCTTACCACGTTTTAGAGCAATCAACCAACACTTCTCCCGTTCTTTACAAAACATATGCTACCGCTGAATCAAGTACTGCTACACCGATACAGCCAGGTCAGCTGGAGATCGAAGCGGATGTCAAAATCCAATTCAACTTTTCATGTTAATAAATTGATTTCCGATTACTTGGTTTTTGCCGCCGCCTTTTGCCCGATAAAGTAATTCATCTGTTTCTTTAAAAAATTCATCTTTTGACATAGATTCCGTTAATTCACAAAAACCGATACTGATGGTAATATGTTCATTTAATTCTTCATGATATTGTGATGCGATATATAATCGGATATTTTCGACGATTTGAAAGGCTTCCTCCAATTCCTTATTCGTCAACAATACAGCAAATTCTTCTCCTCCATATCGTGCCACAATATCATCTTCCGTTAACTGGTCAGAGATTGCATGTGCCACCCGTTTCAAGACAACGTCTCCAATATCATGACCATAATCATCATTGATCATTTTAAAATTATCGATATCAATTAAGGCTAACTGCAATGGCATTGCTTGAGAAATACTTTGGTCATACAAAAAATCCAAATATTCATGAAATGTTTTATGATTATATAGACCTGTAAGTAAATCCGTTTTTGATAATCGTTCCATCACTGTACTTTTTACAATCAGCGCTTTTTCTTTTTCAGCAGCACGATTCAAAAAATCAAGCACTTCCTTTCCTCTATCCAATATAATCTGATAAATTAGAAACCCCGCCAATAAGACAAAATGGTAACTGAAATATTCATAAACAGTTGAATATTGCCTTATGTCAGGAACAGCGTATAAAGCAGTGAGGGTAATAAAATTGAATGCAAAGCTGAATCGAAGAAGTTTTTTATCGAAATAAATTAAAATAACAGCCATCGCTAACAAAAATACTACTTTCAGGCCAGACACATTAGGATGGACCGCCACAACAACAAGTGCAATGAGTGTCCCGATCGTGGTGATAAAATAGGAGCTGTACACTTTTTTCACTTTGATTAAATAGTGAGCAAACAACAAGATCGCTGTTTGAATGTATGAGGGAATAACTAGTTTATGCAGGATGAAGGTTTCCACATAGGAGGGCTCATAAAAAACGGTAATCAGTAAACCTAAAGTCTGTCCCACAATAACCATCAACACTAACAACCAATAAACACGCAAAATCTTCTCTACCCATACATTATCATTTGAGAGAATTGGTTTAGATTTCACCATTTTCATTCCATCCTTGTACTAAATTTTTAACTCGTGTCTCGGCTGTGAATAATATATGTCTTTATAACTATATTCATCTCTATTTTTATTATACACCTTTTTTAGGTCTAAACACCCATGTTATTCAATTTTTTTATTAATTTTTATCACGCTATATACCAACATCCTTAACAAAAAATGTAAAGGATAACAGACGCAATTGACTGGAACGCATATCGATTGTCATTACTTTACTGAAATTAATTCACTCTGGCAAGTAGTTTGATAACATATATAGCAAGTTCAGCTTGATTTTCAGATTAAGAAAAACCGGACACAATCCGCTCGGTCATAATTGACTTAATTAAAGTAGCTACACTGTTTCTAGATCTTTAACGAGTGCTATCATTTATCTTATACTTGATACACTTTAAAATTTCACTACGCTATGCTTCTTCATTGCTCCTGCTATATTCAGTTCTACCGTATTTAAAAAATAAATGTTTAACGATGACTTACAAAGGTTATCGTTTTATATAGCAAGTTACAAATTAAAGGAGGCACACTAAAATGAATTTAATGCGTGCAAAAGATATTAAAGATGATCCGGTTATGCAGGATGTCGTATATAACGGAAAATACGTGTATATTGAGGATGTAAACGACGAAACACAAAAGGCGTTAATCCGTTATACGAAGGAATCTAACGATACATTCGAAGTAGATGTGACACAATTAACTGAAGAAGAATAACAGGAGGCAGAACATGGAACCAACAGAAATGCAAAAAGGATCAACACCTAGACAGAAGCAAATGAAACAACCAGGAATTGAATCCGAAATGGTCCCATTACCACATCAGCCTACCGAATATCAGGGTTCTAACAAACTTACAGGTAAATCGGCACTGATCACTGGTGGTGATAGCGGGATCGGCAGAGCTGTTGCTATTGTCTATGCCAAAGAAGGTGCAAATGTTGCTATCTCTTATTTGGATGAGCATCAGGATGCAGAAGAAACGAAAGAATTGGTCGAAGCAGAAGGTGTTGAATGTATTCTCTTGCCAGGAGATATTAAGGATCCAGACCAATGTGAAAGGTTAATAAAACAAACCATTCACGCATTCGGCAGCATCAACATTTTAGTAAACAATGCAGCAGTGCAATACATTCGGGAAGATATTGAGGATATTTCTAATGAACAGTTTGAAGAAGTATTCCAAACCAATTTCTTTTCCCAATTCTATTTAACAAAGGCTGCCGTTCCTCACATGCAAGCAGGTGATAGTATAATTAATACGTCTTCTATTAATGCTTATCGAGGAAATGGTATTTTAATGGATTACTCCGCTACGAAAGGGGCGATTACAGCCTTTACCAGAAGTATTGCTCAAAGCCTTGCCAAAAGAGACATCCGCGCAAATTCCGTAGCGCCTGGCCCTGTGTGGACACCGTTAATCCCTGCGTCTTTCGATGAAGATGGCGTAGAGAATTTTGGACAGGATGGACTGATCCAGCGACCTGGACAGCCTTCTGAGCACGCTTGGCCATATGTTATGCTTGCCTCTGATCAAGCTTCCTATATGACGGGACAAGCCATTCATATTAATGGAGGAACATGGACTTCTTCCTAACAAGCAACTGCAATCCGTTTTTTGAGACAAAAGAGTATTATCCCCCTATTATATAAGAGAAACCGGGCATGATTCGCCCGGTTTTTTTACTAGTAAAATAATATACAGCCGCGATTCGCGAGTGTCGAGTTTTTTCTTATACTTGGTACATACAAACCTTTCACAACGTCGTGCTTGTTCATTACTAAAAATTTATACTTTACAGCTATATAAGAAAAACCGGCCATAAACCACCCGGTCCTAGTTGACTTCATTAATAAACAACTTCCTATAATATGGATTATGTCAGCCACTTTATGCTTAGTGGTAATTTTGAAATGATTTATGTGCTGGGATACCGCTCCGTCCAACCACTCCGCGTCCTGCGGGGCACGGCTGAAGCTAGGCTACTACTAGAATTGCTTCTCTGCTGCCTTGCACCGAGGAAGCCTACTTCGAAGCGTTACTAGTAGACACAGGTGCAGACGTTGTGGATCTTCAGCGCCTGCCTGTCCCGCGGGAGTCTCCGTGGTTGGCCTACGCTAGGATATGGGCTCTACAACTTTTGTAAGAGATAGCATATTGATCACTGTATATATAACAGCAATTGAATGAATAACATAATACCTAGAACCACTGCTTTTAGCTGTTCCATATGTTGTAGCACTTCCATTAAGCGTAGGAAATAGGCGGAGACTCCCGTGGAATCAGCGCGAGCTGAAGATCCACTTCATTTGTGCCTGCGTCTGCAAGTACCGCTTCGAAGGGAGCTTCCCCGGCACAAGGCAGCATAGAAGTAGTTCAAGTAGTAGCCTAGCTGAAGCCGTGCCCACAGGACGCGGAGCCTATTTCCGGAGCTTTGCAACGCAGATAAAATATTTCAATATGACCGTTTTGCCATATAGCATTAGTTGACATAATCCATATTATAGGAACCTATCTTCCTATTCAGCATGATTACTTCTACGACTGTACGTATATACTTTCTTTGCTTATAAAGAAAGCCTACCAGATGGCAGGCTTTCCTATTCATGGTTGGCTTCAGTCATGATGGCTTATAAAATTCCTAATAATTCTTGTAAGAATGTTACTAATCCTTCTAGCAATCCGCCTACCATTATTGCACCACCTTTATCTAGTATTACAATAATGATTATCTATTATTACCAGATAAATTTCCATTTAATTGTTAAACTATATAACATTCACCTTCATTACATCTTTTAGCAAGACTATCATCTACCATTCTATTTCAATCGTTTTCGCTTCTGCTACTTTTTGGTCCTGCTGATCAAATACGGCACTGGTACTGAAATGAAATTGATCGATCTGCTCTGAATCTTCCAGGATAAATCCAATGTTTCCCGAACGGCTTTGAGAACCCTCCAGTGAATCATTTAAGCCCTCGAGATAAATGTCTTTCTCCCAGCTTACTTTCTCACCTTGATCCGTTTCTAAAAGAGCCACTGGCGCGAATTTCCTTTTTTCCTTTGCTGTATTGTTTATCTCTACAAACATCTTCACATAATCAAATGTTTTTTCATGTGTTAATACGTGAAAATAATCGATCAAACTTTCATCTGGTTCAAGATGGATCAGCTTCACATCATGAATAGTCAATTCCATATCCCCTATCTTGTACGTTTGATTGATTTGTTTCATCCTCTTTAATGTAACCTTTCCCTTTTCATCTGTAATCGATTGACCCGATTCCTGCAATAATCGATCATCAGGAACCTGTGGATTGGCCACATAATCTGCCATATATTCGGGTACTTCGTTTGTATTTGCTTCAGCTGATTGATTCTCGTTTTGACAACCTGTCAATAACATTATTAAAATGACAATTCCATAAAAATATTTCATCATAGTCTCCTTCACAAAAGGCGTTAAAGCCCTACATACCAATTCAAACTGGTATGTAAGGCTTCATAACGATTAGTGATCTTTATGCCCTTTTCGTTCATCCAGCAGATCAAAAATAATAGTCGCATTATCGGTATTATCAATCTGGCCGATAAATTGATCAGAACCTGGTCCATAGGCATAGACTGGTACATCCTCACCAGTATGACCACCCGTAGTCCAGCCTGTGTTGGTGCGTGTATTAAATATTGCTTCAATTGCGTTATCAATATCTGTTAATTCATTAGATTCTGCAGCAGCTTTGACAGACTCTACTTCTTCATTGGAAAGATCTAAATCAATATACTGAGATAACGTTTCTTCCACACTTGCTCCATTGACAATTTGCTCAGCCATAAAATCCGGAGTACGTTTTGCAGCTGAAATCGGCTCGCTGAACCAATTGTAGTCACCATTCGCACCAATGGAAAACCCGCCAGTTGAGTGATCAGCCGTCGCAACGACAAGGGTATTTTTATCCTTTTTGGCAAATTCAATCGCAGCAGCAAAGACAGCTTCGAAGTCCTCCATCTCACTCATTGCACCGACAATATCATTATCATGGCCAGCCCAATCAATCTGACTGCCTTCCACCATTAAGAAAAATCCATCTTTATTTTCATTTAACCGATCAATAGCCGAAAGCGTCATATCTTTTAGCGACGGTATTTCTTCCGTTCGATCGAGCATCTTCGGCATACCTCTATCAGCAAATAAGCCAAGCACCTGTTCATTATCATCTGATAACAATGCTTCTTTATCTGTTACATAGCTATAACCGTCCTGCGAAAATTCGTCTGTCAGGTTTCGATCTGATCGTTCAAATAAATCTTTTCCTCCACCTAATAATACATCAATTTTATGCTCGCCATTAATTAGTTCATCATAGTAATCATCTGCAATATCATTCATATTATGTCGACTTTCATCATGAGACCCGAAAGCTGCTGGTGTAGCATGTGTGATTTCTGATGTAGCCACTAGTCCAGTAGATTTCCCTTGTTCCTTAGCGGTTTCGAGGACCGTCTTCACCTCTGTACCATCATTATCGACAGCAATTGCATTATTATAGGTCTTCACGCCCGCTGCCATTGCTGTCGCAGCAGCTGCCGAATCGGTAATATTCTCTTCAGTATCTTCCGGGTATGTCATTTGTTGACCAACCAGGTATGGATCATAAGCAGTCGCGTCAGTTACTGCTGTGTCCTCGGAATCTTTTAAATAGCGATAAGCTGAAGTGTAGGATACCCCCATCCCATCACCGACCAGAAAAATCACATTCTCTACTTTGTCCTTTTTGTTATCATTCCAATCATCCCAGTCATTCCAATTGTTCCAACCTTTCGCTTCTACCATTGCAGTCGAGGTTGATAGACTACCGATAACAATACCTGCTATAGCGGTGGCAGAGAGTAGTTTCTTTACATTCATGCTATTCCTCCTCGTAAATGTGATATAGTTCTATTCTATTAAATGTTGTTTAACTAGATTTAAATTTGAAGTTACGAACTTGTAAAATTTTCTAGCTAAAAAGTTGATGGGTCATTTGACTCTTTTACTATTTATTTACAATATAACTGTCCATAAAGCGACATTTATATCGATGTGTTATTGAGGAATCTCACTTAACTGCTACTATTTCTTCAAAATCATCATTATTTCTTCTATTTTGAAGAGCGCCTTTAATTACGGCTACTTTAACTACTACTTAAAATAGCTCGCGCTGCCACGTGCGAAGACTATGCATATTTTTTACACTTAAACATCTTGAGCATAATCACTTCTGCATCTTTGCAGATGGAAGTATATGCATAAGAAAAACCGGTCATAAACCACCCGGTCCTACTTGACTTAATTAATAAACAATTTCCTATAATATGGATTATGTCAACAAAGACTGTATTGCCAAATGGTCATTTTGATATCGTTTATCTGCTTAGCAAAGCTCCGGAAATAGGCTCCGCGTCCTGTGGGCACGGCTTCAGCTAACTTGGTAAAGAAAATTCTTTTCTTTACCAAGTTAGCTGAAGCTCGCGCTGATTCCACGGGAGTCTCCGCATATTTCCTACGCTTAAGGGAAGTGCTACAACGCATGGAACAGCAAAAAGCAGTGGTTCTAGGCATTTTTCAATAACTATTATTTATGCATACGATCAATATGCTAGCTCTACCAAAAATTGTAGAATCCCCATTCTAGCGTAGGCCAACCACGGAGACTCCCGCGGGACAGGCAGGCGCTGAAGATCCACTTTGTGAAGCGCTCTTCTTCACAAAGTTAGCTTCAGCCGTGCCCCGCAGGACGCGGAGTGGTTGGCCGAAGCGGCATCCCAGCACATTAAATATCTCAATATGGATACTTGGCTAGGAATGGCTAGTTAACATAATCCATATTATAGGAACTCAACTTCATGTTCAATATGATTACTGCTGTGACTGCACTTTTATGCTTTCTTGTCTGATATAAAAAGGATCATAGGCAGTTAATACCTATGATCCCGGGGGAGCGTTAGTTATTTTGTTGTACCAGATATTTATCTTGCAGCTTCTGGCGCATTTCCTTAGAAATACCTAGTCCTTCTTCTAAGTATTGATCGAAGGAACCATAAAGTCGATTAATCTCGTCAAAATATGCTTCAATATATATTCTTTTTGCTGCCACCATCGCCGTTCCAGTTTCCTTAAGTTTTTCTTTCATGGCATCTTCCAGTTCTGCGGGTATACTACCTTTTGTTATACTTTTTAATTGTTCTATTGCTTCGTTTGTCTTTTCATAGTCTTCTAAAATAACTGCTTCTGACACGCCTAATGTTTTTAAAATTAATGCACTTCCTACCCCAGTGCGATCTTTACCAGCCGTACAATGAATAATGATTGGACCTGAATTATCATCTAATAATAGATGTAATAGATCACGCCACACATCTTTTTGTTCCACCATCGTGCGATTTAGATCTACCATCATTTGTTCCCCTTGATTTTGTTGCACAAGTTTCATATAGTGTTCCATTTGTTGCTTAGGATCAAGAATCTTTTCATTCTCTGGTATTACCGGCATATGGATATGTTCTGCATGTTCAATGATAGGGTCAGGGTTTTCACTAATTTCATTGTTACTGCGAAAATCACATATTTTCCAGATATTTAATTGTTTTAATTGCTGCAACCCCGCACCCGTTAATTTGGAAAGATCACCTGAGCGGAAGAAGATGCTCTCAACAACGGTACGGCCGTCTTCTGTTTGATAACCTCCCATATCGCGAAAATTAATAGCTCCTTCAATTGTTAATTTTTTCTTTTCAACTAGTGGTAGTTTCACTTCTGTCAAATTCTCACTCCTAACTCGATTATGGTTCATTTTATTTTCACAATTTTCCATTATGTCACTCATTGTGTTCAAGTTGTATACAAGTAAAATTATAAGCTCTTATTGTGAAGTTACTATAAACAGGACGTTAAGATAATGTAAAATTCATTTTTTACATAATACTATTGAACAAGAGTAAAAAGCATTATACTATTAAACCTAATATAACATATAAGAGGAGTTTACGAATTATGACTTCATTATCTGAACTTGCTTACGAAAAAATAAAACAGAAAATCGTAGAAGGAGCATATTTACCCGGCGATATGCTTTCCGAAAATCAATTAGCAAAAGAATTAGGAATGAGCCGGACACCAATCCGTTCAGCGATTTCTAAATTGGAGGAACAGGGAATATTCACTTCATTTAAAAACAAAGGAATACTAGTAAAAGAACTAGCAAGAAAAGACATGCTGGAAATGTTGGAATTAATATATGCAATGGTTGTATACACATTCGAAACAAGGAATCCGGATGATTTATATGTCGATACAGAAGCCCTGCAGCATCACCTTCAGATCCAAAAGCAAGCAAAAGCTGATAATGATTATACGTTGTATGTCATACATTCGCAGCTTTTTATTCAAACCCTTATTGAAGCTGCTAATAATAGTGCGATGGTGCAACTCATTGCTAAGAATCATGAAACATCTTATCTTGTCGGCGTCATAAACTATAACCTTAACCCGCAGCAAAGTCACTACTCTGCCGTCAAGGTTAATGAACAATTATATGAAGCGGTAATTCATCAACAATTCGATAAAATCAAGTCGATTCTGATTAATCACCACGCCAGCGTTCGATTACGATCATTTAACGAACGACGTATTTAGTATAACTGACTATATCCTCCATATCATGAGTATTTAAAAAATGCATGCATCTAACAGTTTAGTAGAAATATTAAAAGGATCCATGCGCCAGGACATTGCTTCGGTCAACTATTCCTCGTCCTGCGGGGCACGGCTAAATCCGTTCCCCACAAGACGAGGAGCATATTTTCGGATTTTTGCTACGCATGTATTGACTATTAAAATAACTACATTGACACACAGCTCCATCTTACCTAACCCGTATTATTACATTCCACTTTTAAGGTTTCATTACAGTTTCATAACAGTTTATTAAACGTTCATTATCAATGATTAAATTTACTGAAATGGTGGTATGTATCAATAAAGCTATTCATAGAATGATGTAGCACAAACATCATTTACTAAATACCAAACCAAAAATCGCTTACATCATTCTCCATTTATTTAGGCATTAATAAATTCCATAAATATTAATGCAATAAGGGCGTGATGCGATAAACAGGCTACATCACTCGCAACTTGCTCGCAGAAGCTCCGTTAAAGGACAAAGGAGGTTTTTGTTGTGAAATGTAAGAACTGTAATGGTCAAGGATTGAAGCGTTGTCCGGATTGTTCAGGAGAAGGGTTTGACTACGGTGTTCACAAATGTGAAACATGTAGCGGTGAAGGTGAGTTTGCTTGTTCAAACTGTCAAGGTAGTGGAAAAGTAAGTTTGTTAAATAAACTGAAGTCGTAAATGTTTTTTATAAAAAGAGAAAATTCTGTCACACACTGCCCTAAATAACATACTGTTTAACGGACCAAATCACCTATGATTTGGTCTTTACTTTGTTATGGGTAATACCGTATTCCTTCCTTAAGCTAACCATAAGTTCAAGGCTGCTTCCATCTTAATAAGAAAAACCAGGTTAAACCCGCCCGGTCTTAACTACCAATATAATATACAACTACCTATAAAATGGATTATGTTAAGTGGAATTGTATTCCAAAATGGTCATTTTGATATAGATTATCTGCTTAGCAAAGCTCCGGAAATAGGCTCCGCGTCCTGTGGGCACGGCTTCAGCTAATTTAGGAAAGAAAATTCTTTTCTTTCCTAAATGGATCTTCAGCTCGCGCTGATTCCACGGGAGTCTCCGCCTATTTCCTACGCTTGAGGGAAGTGCTACAACTTATGTAACAGCAAAAAGCAGTCGTGCTAGGCAATGTATTTCATCAATTAAGGTGTAAATCTTGCAGCTAATACTTCATATCCTAGCTGTCGCATAAATTGTGGAGCTATACATCAGCGTAGGCCAACCACGTAGACTCCCGCGGGACAGGCAGGCGCTGAAGATCCACTTTGTGAAGCGATCTTTCTTCACAAAGTTAGCTTCAGCCGTGCCCCGCAGGACGCGAAGTGGTTGGCCGGAGCGTCATCCCAGCACATGAAACATTTCAAAATTACCGTACCGCTAAGCAGCTAGTTAACATAATCCATATTATAGGAACTCAACTTCATGCTTGACTGATTAGATACACTTGCCTAGCGTAAGACAAAAAACGTTTGAATTTACAATCCAAACGCTTTTTGTTTATCTTATTCTATTTTTGTTTTTTACACGACCTCACGATTCCAATGTCTATGGGCAGCAATAGCCTCCATAAACTGTTTAGTGAAATCTGTACAGTAAGATTCTAATACAACTCCGTCACTATCTTTCATATCATCTACTTTCAGTAATTCTTCACCAATGTTCAAGGCACCAACTGGCTTGAGGTGGGAATACGCTTCATGTACAAACAATGCTGCCTGCTTATAAAATGCTTTATTTTCCTTGTCTCCACCAGCAACTAGTACTGCATCAAACAAGACGGAATCTGCCGTGAGGAATGTGTGATCCATTTCGTACGCAATATTGTCAGTTCCTTGCATTGTGCCTAATTGGTTACTAATAAATTCCACCTGAATGTTATTCATCTTAAGGTCATTTATTACTTCTTGTACTTCTTTTCCTTTAAAGCCCTCTCCAACAATAACACCGACTTTTCGGGTAGAAACCGAATGTACTGTATTTTGTTGACTTAGAGCAGGGGAAGATTTCGTAACATTTATTTCTTTTTCCTCAGGAATTTGGGCACCAATCGCTTTGGCCACTTGTTGCGCTAAGTCTGTACTGACATTAGCATACATATCAACGACTTGCTGCTGGATAAATTTGCTTTCTACTTTGCCCAATTCGAAACTGAAGGCATTGATTAAATGCTGTTTCTCAGCAGCACTCATACTGTTCCAGAAAAGCGTAGCCTGTGTGAAATGATCCTCAAAGCTTTCACTACGGGCACGAATCTTATGACCATCTACTTTCTCCTGATAATGCTTATAGCCACCCTCTTCTTCCGTTGAAGTCTCTGGCGTGTTGTCTGCCATTGAGTTATTATGGTAGCTGACAGGTCCGCGATTGATCGTATGTCTGCCATAACCATCACGCTGATTGTTATGGAACGGACAAACCGGTCGATTAATCGGCAGTTCATGGAAATTTGGTCCGCCTAGACGAATCAATTGCGTATCCGTATAAGAAAACAGTCGTCCTTGTAATAATGGATCATTCGTGAAATCGATACCGGGTACAACATGTCCCGGGTGGAAGGCCACTTGTTCTGTCTCAGCGAATACATTCTCCACATTTTGATTCAAGGTCATTTTACCAATCAACTGCACCGGTACTTCTTCCTCTGGCCATAGCTTTGTCGGGTCTAGTACATCAAAATCAAATTTAAATTCATCTTCTTCCTCTATCATCTGCACACCAAGTTCATATTCAGGATAATCTCCGTTTTCGATAGATTCCCATAAGTCTCTGCGGTGAAAATCCGGGTCTTTCCCGTTAATTTTTTGTGCCTCATCCCATACCACTGAATGAGTACCGAGAACTGGCTTCCAGTGAAACTTCACAAAATGAGATTTACCCTCAGCATTCACAAAGCGGAAAGTATGGACACCAAATCCCTCCATCATTCGGAAACTTCGTGGAATAGCCCGATCTGACATCGTCCACATAACCATATGTGCAGACTCCTGATTATTAGCGACAAAATCCCAGAACGTATCATGGGCAGAAGCAGCTTGCGGAATACCATTGTGCGGCTCCGGCTTTACTGCATGGATCAAGTCAGGGAACTTCATCGCATCTTGAATAAAGAATACCGGAATATTATTACCAACCAGATCATAATTTCCTTCATCAGTATAGAATTTAGTCGCAAAGCCGCGAGCATCACGCGCTAATTCTCCAGATCCTTTGCTGCCTGCTACTGTAGAAAAACGAACGAAGACAGGAGTTGTCTTATTTGGGTCTTGTAAAAAGTCAGCTTTCGTAAAATCTTTCATTGATTCATATACTTGAAACTCGCCATGAGCGGCAAAGCCACGAGCATGTACAATTCGCTCAGGAATTCGTTCATGGTCAAAGTGTGTCATCTTCTCTCTAAAATGAAAATCTTCCATTAAGGTAGGTCCACGTTTACCTGCTTTCAGCGAAAATTCATCTTCATGTACTTTCACACCTTGATTGGTGGTCATCTTCTTCTTGCGGTCATCGGTCGTATATTGTTCTAATTGCTCTTTTTTGCTGTTATTATGTGTCAACGTCTATTCCTCCTTATGGAAAGTTTATATTATTTACCTCAGAAAACGTTTCCCATTCACATCGATGTTAAAACGTAAAATTTTACAAACTTGGACACTCCTCCTGTTAGAAACGGCCTGATCGAAATATCGAATAAATCAGCCAGGCAAACATGAGCATCGCTATCACAAAACCAATTTCAATTGCCGGAATATCCCACAATAAAGAAGTCTTTCTTCCTAACGCAGAACCAATAATCAGTCCCACCATAATTAAACTGAAGGAAAGCAGAACAATACTAAAAGATAAACGGTTACTGACACGATCGAGCTTAGAGAAAAAAGATTTCGCTTCCGGAACGGAAATCTCGATCGGCATTTTACGCTGTTTCACTATATTGGCCAACTCTTGAACGATTTGCGGCATATCATGAACAACCTCGCCGTATTCTTGCATTTGATCAATTATTTCTTCCGCGATTTGCTTCGGGTGGTATCTTTCTTTCAATAATTCTTTGCCAAATGGCTCAGCGGCATCCATGATGCTCAGTTCTGGGTCGAGTTGTTCTAGAATCCCTTCCAGTGACAATAACGTTTTGCCAATCATCGTTAAGTCTGTCGGGATACGGATTTTATGTTTATTAGCAACCGTTAATAAATCCGTAACAGATTCCCCTAAACTAATTTCACTTAAAGGTACGCCATAGTATTTAATATTAAACTGTTCAATATCCCCTTTTAATTCATGGGAGTTGACCTGTTCAGGCACGGCACCCATTTTTTTGATGGCACGTATCATATCATCTGAATCTTGCTTGATCAAAGCAATAACAAGTGAGGCTAAATGTTTCTTCATTTCCGGTGAAAGTCGTCCCACCATACCAAAGTCGAAGAATCCAATGCGATTACCTGGCAAGGCTGTCAAATTACCACTGTGAGGATCTGCATGAAAGAATCCGTCTTTGAAGATTTGGTGAAAGACTGCTTCGACAAGATGTTCGGCTAATTGTTCAGGGTGGTATCCTTCTTTCTTCAAATGCTCAACATTATTCATTTTACTGCCTTCGATATACTCCATCGTCAGAACTTTCTCTGTAGTAAACTGCCAATACACCTTCGGAATAATGATGTTTGAGTTATCTTTAAACTGTTGACCCATTAGATCAGCATTTCTTCCATCACTGACAAAATCTAATTCTGCCTTTATTGATTTAGAGAATTCTTCTACCATATCGATGAGCTGGTAACGGGACGCCCATGCCAGTCTTTTTTCAGCTCGTTCCGCTAATTCATGCAAAATCTCCAGGTCCGTATGTATATTCTTTTCAATATCAGGACGTTGTACTTTAATGGCGACACGTTCACCTGATTGCAAAACAGCCTGATGTACTTGACCAATCGATGCGACACCAATAGGTTCCGGATCAATTTCCATAAAAATTTTCTTTACCGGCTCCTCTAGTTCCCTTTGCAACACGGCTTCTACTTCATTAAAGGGAATAGGGTGCAACTGGTCTTGTAAAAACTCTAATTCCTCGACAATATCTTTCGGTATGATGTCTGGTCTCGTGCTGAGCATTTGCCCCATTTTGACGAAAGTCGGACCCAATTCCTCTAAAAAAGACCGTATTCGTTGCCCAGTCGTCTTACCTTGCTGTTCATTCTGGTCACGATTGACAAAGACTCGGCGTGGCAATGTGAATAACTGATCAAGACCTAATCCCTTCACAATATAGCCGAATCCATTTCGTGAAAAAGCGACAGCAATTTCACGGTAGCGTTGCAAATGGCGCATTCGTTTACGAAAAATAAATATCCCCCCTTTATCTACACTTTCCTTTTGAATTATTCCTCTTCTAATTCACGCACTCTGTTCTCCAATTGGATGATTCGTTGTTCTAATTCTGTTACTTCCTCTTTCTTCACCACTTCTAATTCCGTTAACCATCGTTTAAGTTGTTGTTTGATTTTCTCGTCTGCCTGCTGTTTACTTTCTTCCCCTTTTTGCTTCCATTGGGCAAAAACATGGTCCGATTCTTCCCTTGTGATCTCTCCTTTTTTCAGCAATTCCTTGACTACTTTCTCCGCCTGCTCTTTACTCGAAGCAGCCATACCTAATCCTAATGTAATACCTTTTGAAAAAGCATCCTTCATCCGTTCTCCTCCTCAATCATCCATCTTTGTATAGCACTCTACCCCGAATTCCAGTCAAAAAAACAACACGAGAATAATCCCGTGTTGTTTCAGCTTCCTCTATATACTTGATAACTCCATGGTGAAATAATTAATGGTATGTGATAGTGTTCGGCTGTGTTATGAATATAAAACCGGACAGGAATGGTTTCTAGAAAAGGTGGTGCTTGCTGATCAGACTGGGATTGCCGAAAATAAGCCCCTGTATAAAAACAAAATTCATAATGGCCTGCTTCCAATTCCTCGGTCATCAGCAACGGCTGATCAACACGTCCATCCTGATTGGTCACAACCGATTTAAGCAATACACGCTGCTCCCCTTTCCAAAGGTAAAGATCGATCTCTATACCGTTACCTGGTTTACCATTCGCTACGTCTAAAATATGAGTTGTTAACGCCATGTTAATGAAGCTCCTCTACACTATTTTCTCTTCCAACCGCAACCGTGCTATTTGATAGATCTCTGTTAATGCTCGATCAAATTCCAGTGCCGGGTCTAGAGCAATCCGGTCACACATTAAATGAAATATATCATCTTTTGTCTTCCCTTTCACCGATACAATAAAAGGGAAAGCAAATTTTGACTTGTATTGATTATTAAGTGCCTGGAATTCCTTAAATTCCTTCTCATCCAATTGATTCAATCCTGCACCTGTTTGCTCATGAACGGAATGTAAGCTCATTTCGATCCGGTCCCCGAGGTCAGGATGAGATCTGATTAATTCCAGTTTTTCTTCTTTTGTTGACTCCCTCACTACATCTACCATCCGCTGATGCAGATCATGCACCGAACTGTACGGTCTGGCATCGACGGCTTTTTTTGCTATCCAAGGGGAATGTTCAAAAATAGATCCCAATGCCTCCACAAACGAATCATTATCCATTGCATTCAACTCTTCTAAATTCATGACCATACCCCCTAAAATCTTTATCATATCAAGGTATTCTGAATGACATCAACGTGAACTTCTTCCTTGATAAACGTTATATATATTGTAATAGGGTAAAACGTACAAGTCATTGTGTAACTTCTCTAATTATCCTTCTATTTTTTGGCATATTCCATAACATTTAAATGCCTAACACTTTCTTAATACGTAACGCAAGTCTTATTTGCAGGCTTGTTTCAGGATCACTAAGACTCCTTCCTAATAATTCTTCACATTTTTCCAAACGATAAACTACCGTATTTCGATGAACAAACAGACGTTTTGCAGTCTCTGAAATCTGACAGTGCGCCTCCAAATAGACGAATATGGTATGCAGTAAGGTATCGTCTTCTTGATCGGTAACTAGCGGGTGCAGCACATTATCATAGAATTCAAGCAAATCTTCTTTTGGCATGCTTCGAATCAGTTCTAATACATCCTTTGTCTTATAACTTTGAATAAACCCTTTTTTTCCTGACAGTCTGCCTGTTTCAAGGGCATCCATTGCCTCCTTAAAGCTATCCCTCACATGCAGGAAATCACGGACAAGGTTGCCGACACCGAATGATAAAATCTGATCAAACCGCAGTTCAACTTTCTCCTGAATCATTTCCAAGGAAGAAATAATTTCAAGATCATAATCCGTTTTACCAAATAAAAAGATACACGTATCCCCTCGCGTAAATAAGTGGGTTGATAAAGACAGACTGACTAACTCCTCTTCCATATATTGATAGATTTCATCCATCTCTAATTGATTCTGTGTATAACTGCCAAACATCCTGTCCATGCCTTCCATTTTTCCAGTGGCACAAATATAATGTTTGCTCGTATCAATCGAAAACTCTTTGGCACGATTCATAATTTCTTCATCAGAAGTAAACATGCCTTCTGTAAAATTATAAAAAAATTCATTCTTCACTCTGCGTGAATACTGTGTTAAGGCATTTTCTTTCATTAACGCAAATGAAATAACATTCGTCGCCTGCTCAATCGTCAGCATGGTCGCATGATCACTAGGAAATATCTCTCCACGTATTAATAGATAGCCCGCTTTTTTGTTATGGGTATAGACCATAAAAACAGAGTATGTTTGCTGGTCATGTACAGTCGAGAAACTAAAGAAACTGGCATCCGGGAATGACGCTACAATATCCTTTACGTACAAATTTTCTACTATCGTGTTCGCCTGTCGATTATAGATAGATGCTGCGATTGGTTTCGAATACTGATCAAGTAGAATCACAGGAAAATTCACCATATTGGACAGACTTATTAATAATTTATCAATGCCCTTTCCGCTCATAATTTGTTCTGAGAATTGCCGGTGTACATCAATGGCTGAAATCAATTCATTTGTCCGTTTATCTAATATTTTACTTAGGATTTGATTAACAATATCACCTAATGAACTTTGCATGGGGATTTCAATAATTGGAAATGAGCACTGTCTCGCCAGTTGAAGGACTTGTTGTGGAATTTCTGACAAAAATCGTTTTGTTTTAATACCAAGTGCTGCACAACCTTGTTCATGCATTTGTTGCACTAGCTCTGCAAGTAATGCTGGCTGATCTTTCAAATGATAAGCAGTCGTTACCAGCAGTTCATTCGGCTTTAAGTATTGGGCTATATCGGGCGCGTCCATCATGTTCACATAAAGAACTTCCCGGTTCAAGCCACTTTCTCCTGCAATAATTGTACAACCCTCCAAGGAAGGTACCTTGATTACGTCTGACACCTGCATGTAAGCCATCTCCTCATCCATCTTGTTATACCACTGATATTACAATGGTTTTAGTCTATTTGCACAAAAGTTGTTAATAAATATGACAATATTGCTAATGAAGAATTGGAATTCTGTTGGTAAACTTATGCTTAACATGAAAGCAATTGTTACACAGAAACCGAGGTGTTGCTCATTGATTACAAAAAAAGAAATAGATGATTACAACATAGAAGATGTAGAAGCATTAGTACAATGGATTTCCTCTTTCGGCATGTCAGATAAAGGGGGCACGAACCGTTTACTGTACTCTCAAGCATGGCAGCATGCACAGCACGCCCTGAAGGAATTGATGGTGACAAATGGACTGATCACCTCTTTCGACAGTGTCGGAAACCTCTTCGGAAAATTAAAAGGAACATCCGATAACCCGAACGTCATTCTAACCGGCTCTCATATCGACACGGTGATCGAAGGCGGAAAATATGATGGAGCCTATGGCATTATCGCCAGTTTTCTCGCTACTCAGATACTTTATCAAAAATATGGTCTGCCCAAAAAATCGATTGAGGTTGTATCTCTTTGTGAAGAAGAAGGCAGCCGTTTCCCACTAACCTTTTGGGGATCTGGCAGTATTACTGGAAAATACAGCCTTACAGACGCTGAGCAGATTACTGATGCAAATGGCGTCTTATTCACATCCGCGATGAAAGAAGCTGGTTTCGACCCGCTTCATTATCAATCACCGCACCGCACAGATATAGACGCGTTCATTGAAATGCATATTGAACAAGGAATTGTATTGGAAGAAAGTAAACAATCACTAGGTATTGTCGATCACATCGTTGGTCAAAGAAGATTCACCGTGCAGATTACCGGCGAGAGTAATCATGCTGGTACAACGCCAATGCCTTTTCGAAAAGATGCATTATGTCTCGCCTCCCGGTATATTCATTACTTAACCGAAACTGCCAAACGTGTCGATCCTGACCTGGTTGTGACGGTAGGTAAATTACAAGTAAAACCAAATGTGCCTAACGTCATTGCAGGAGAAGTGGAATTTTCATTAGATGTCCGCCATTATAACGACAACGTACTCGATCACTTTTGCACAGAGTTTCGATCTTATTTTTCATCGAGCGCGGAAGAGCTTGGCATGACTATAAGGATGGAACCTTGGATGGAAGTAAAACCCGTCGCAATGGATCCGAAGCTGACATTATTATCTAAGAGAACAGCAATAACTAATAATATTTCCTATCGTTCCCTAGCCAGTGGTGCCGGCCATGATGCGCAAGTATTTGGTGAATATTGTCCAACAGCACTATTATTTGTTCCAAGCGAGAAAGGCATCAGCCATTCTCCGAAAGAATTTACTAAAAAAGAAGATTTAGAAAATGGCGTACGAATATTAGTCGATTATTTGTACGAATTAGCCTACGCTTAAGGAGGAGTAATAACATGCAATATACGGACTTATCCACACCGACTCGTACAATCATGACACCTGGCCCTGTCGAAGTAGACCCTCGAGTGCTGCGAGCGATGAGCAACCCGATCGTCGGTCAGTTCGATCCATCATTTACTACGATTATGAATGAAGTGATGGATATGCTTAGAATCCTTTTTCAAACCAAAAATCAGTGGGCTTTTCCTGTTGATGGTACTTCCAGATCTGGTATTGAAGCTGTCTTATGCAGTGTTATCGAACCTGGTGATACGGTATTAGTACCCATTTTTGGCCGTTTTGGCTATTTACTTACCGAAATATGCGAGCGATACGGGGCGAATGTGCATACAATCGAATGCGAATGGGGCACTGTTTTCGAACAAACGACCATCAATCAAAAAATAGACGAGATAAAACCAAAGATAGTGGCAATTGTCCACGGGGAAACATCAACAGGATGCATGCAGCCACTTGACCAGATCGGAAAAACATGCCGTGATCGCGATGCACTGCTGATTGTTGATGCTGTAGCTTCGATCGGCGGGGTCGAGATGAAGGTTGATGAGTGGATGATCGACGCATTAATTGGCGGTACACAGAAATGTATATCAGTCCCTTCCGGATTAGCACCCATCACTTATAACGACCGTGTTGAAGCAGTTATTCAAGCACGAAAGAAAGTCGAACGAGGTATATCAACAGAAGAAGATCACCAATTGGACGAAACGAGAAAACATCCTTACATTAAAAGTAATTATTTCGATATTAGTATGTTACAGGATTATTGGGGACCACGTCGCTTAAACCACCATACTGAGGCGACTTCCATGTTGTATGCCTTAAGAGAAGGCCTGCGTATCATTCTGGAGGAAGGTTTAGATCAACGTTTTCTTAGGCATTTGTATCACGAAAAAGCATTAATAACAGGGCTAGAAGCGATGGGATTATCCTTATTCGGGGATGCCCAATCTAAATTACCAACCGTTACGTGTGTTGAGATTCCCGAAGGTATTGACCCTGAATCCGTACGATCCATGCTGTTGGAACAATTCGGCATTGAAATCGCCAAATCCTTTGGACCGTTAGAAGGAAAAATATGGCGCATCGGTACAATGGGCTACAGCTGCCGCAAGGAAAATATTTTATTTCTACTTGGTGCACTAGAAGCAGTACTCCTGCAACACGGTGCACCAATCCACATTGGAAAAGCAACAGTGGCTGCCCTGGAATATTACACAGAACAAGCTGCTGCAACCGTTCTATCCGTTTGATACAGAAAACGATACAAAAGGTGGAGTGAAGATGAATACGGATTATGATGTCATTCTTAGAAATGGTCAAGTCGTGCTGCCAGACCGTGTAAAAAAACAGGATATTGCGATCAAAGATGGGAAGTTCGTATGCATCGCCGATTCCGTTTCTGGTACAGCAACACAAACAGAAGATCTCCAAGGGAACTATGTATTTCCTGGCGCAATTGATGTACATGTGCATCTAAATGAACCAGGACGAACTGATTGGGAAGGATTCACATCAGGATCCAAAATGCTTGCGGCCGGTGGTATGACTACTTTTTTTGATATGCCACTAAATGGAATTCCCTCGACCACCACTTTAGACGCATTTCGCCAAAAAGACAGCATCGCCAAAGAGAAATCCTTGATCGATTATCGCTTATGGGGTGGGCTTGTTCCAGGAAACATTGATGACTTAGAAGCGTTAGCAGAAGCTGGGGTGATTGGTTATAAAGCCTTCATCTCCGAATCTGGCAACAAAGAGTTTGAAGCTGCCGATGACATGACACTATTAGAAGGAATGAAAGAAATTGCCCGTTTAGGCAAGATTCTGGCATTACATGCAGAGAGCAAAACCATTACTAATTTTCTAGCTTCCGAGAAAGTAACGCAAAATAAACGGACAGCTGATGACTATTTAGCCTCGAGACCGATTATAGCAGAAGTGGAAGCAGTACAGCGTGCTTTGTATTACGCAGAACTAACAGGCTGTCCCCTCCATTTCGTTCATATCAGCAGTGCGCGTGCCGTAGAAAAAATACTGGAAGCTAAACAAAACGGACTTGATGTTACCGTCGAAACCTGTCCACACTATTTATTGTTTTCTCATCAGGATTTACAAACGAAAGGCGCTGTTGCCAAGTGCGCACCACCACTTCGGGAAGAAGAGGAAAGACAGAAATTAATAGCACTGCTGGCAGCAAATAAATTTGATATGATAGCATCTGATCATTCTCCCTCACCATTTTCACTAAAGGATCCAGATAATCATGACCTATTTAGTGCCTGGGGCGGAATCAGTGGTGGACAGTTCACATTATTGGCCATGCTTGAATTAGCGATAGACTATGACCTCCCTTTTCATCGAGTCGCAGCGTGGACGGCAAGTCATCCGGCAGAGCGCTTTAATTTATCAGGTAAAGGTAAAATTGCATTAGGCTATCATGCAGATTTCACAATTATCGATACCAGTATGGAGACGGTTGTAAGCCCTGCTAATTATTTTGCTAAACATACCAACTCCATTTATATGGATCACCATTTCCCTTGCCAAATTAATCAAACGTTCCAAAACGGAAGGATTATCTATGATGCTTCCTCACATAATTTTATGCCTGTAACACCCTAATGTAATCATTGGGGTGTTTTATTTGAATAAGATAATATGGTGACTTTAAAGTGCACACCTAAGAAAACATGATACTTACGTGTGCTACTTTTTATTTTCCTGCATTTTCTCATCAAGACCATAAATAGTATTTTAAGCCTACAAAAAAACAAAAACCACATAAAAAAGTTTTATGTATTATGTTTTAACGAAATTTAACAGGGTAATTAAATAGAACAAAAGTCTTATTCATATTTAACAAAAGGAGAACTGCATGAATAATCATACAACACAATTAGAGATTCGAGATCGATCCATATTTAATGCTATTAATCAAAACCTTGCCATTATTCAATTCGATATTAATCGTAGAGTTGTTAATGTGAACCGTTTATTCCAACTGGCAATGAGGTATAATAGTAGAGAAGAGATGATCGGTAAATATCACGAAGCTTTCTGTTTTCCATCTTTCACAGAAAGCTTAGACTATGAACGTTTTTGGAAAAAGTTAATAATCGGAAAAACACACCAAGATAAAATCAATCGTAAGGATGCACTAGGAAATTCAATTTGGCTAGAAGCTACATATATGCCCGTTTTTCAAGAAGGAAAAGTAGCAAGCGTGCTGAAAGTTGCTACTGACATTACAGAAAGACAGAACACTATTCAGGATTTTGTTAATCGCCTTGAAAAAACTGCCCATCACTTGAATGAACGCGCAGATAACGGACAAGTCAATCAACAGCAGTTACAAGAAATGATAGCTCAAATAGAAATAATTTCTACAAAAAACACAGACACTTTAACAGGACTTCAAGCAGAAACAAAGGAAATACAAGGCGTTGTCCAGACAATCAAAAACATTGCCTCACAAACGAACTTGTTATCCTTGAATGCAGCAATTGAAGCAGCACATGCAGGTGAAAATGGCAAAGGCTTCGCAGTAGTAGCACAAGAAGTTCGTAAGCTTTCCAGTAAAGTTCAACATTCGATAACAGAGGTAAATACTAACGTCCAAAGTATTACGAATGAGATACGTAATATCTCAGAAGGTACACTACAAATTCAAAAGGACTTACAGCAAGGCGTAACACAAATCCAACAGACCTCTGAAGACTATAGACACCTTTCATCTATTTCAGAAACTTTAACAAAGGAAGCTGGCAAATTAAAAACAATCGTGTAGATAACATGAGTAACACGTTCATTCCTGATTATCACCAGTATCATATAATACGGATTAAGCAAAGTGTTCCCATATGACTATGTGGTAATTTTGATTGATTTTATCTGTTAGCAGTGCTTATTCCTCTGTCTTGTGTCAGTGAGGTATCTCGAAACGATACTTGTAGACTGCAAGTATCCACATATTTCCTACGCTATAGCAGAGTGCTACAACGTTTGAAACAGTTAACAACAGTAGTTCTAAAATATATTATTTAATTTTTAAATACGGCTGATTACATTCCACATTCTACTTGACGCATTTGTTGTAAAGCTTTCAGCGAGGGTAGTCCAACCACGTGTACTCCCACAGGACGTGAAGTGGTTGGCAGATGGTTTTATATTACTAACAATATTTCAAAATGATCTCAACACTAGTTTACATATTTCGCATTATAAAAACCAAAGCTTCTTCATATAGAAAAAACAACTACTCATAGAGCAGCTGCTTTTTATGTTTTATTTAAGCATTATTCTTGCCTTCTTTACCGCACGAATAATTCCTCCATATCCAGTACACCGACACAAATTACCGGACAATGCCGTTTTAATCTGTTCATCAGTTGGATCTGGTTCTTGATCTAGCAATGCTTTGGTTGCCAGGATCATACCGGGTGTACAGTAACCGCATTGGAAGCCGCCTTCCTCGAGAAAGGCCTGCTGGATCGGGTGAAGCGACTCCTCCTCCCAAATTCCTTCTATTGTCGAAATGGTTGATCCATCTATTTGATAGGCCATGACGAGGCAGGAGTTTACTAGTTTACTATCTATGATAACGGAACAGGCACCACATCTGCCAATTCCGCATGACAGTTTCGTCCCTGTCTGGTTAAGCTGGTTTCTGATAATATCCGTCAATCGAGCGGTAGCGTCAACCTCTATGGCTACTTGTTTTTGATTCAACGTGAAGCTAACCGTCTCCTTCACGCTCCCTGTCTCTTCTACCGGAATTGCTTTGCTTCGTTCCATGCTCGTTTCCCCCCTGCTGTAATCGCCATTAATACTTCCTCAGAAGATATCGGCAGTTTCTTCGGGAAATAACCAATTGCATCATGGATCGCTTTGGCAATCGCAGGTGCTACGGCAACTGTTCCGATTTCACCGACACCACGTGGTCCGAATGGATCACCTTTTTCCAGATCTTCAATGGCTGTAACCCCCATTGAAAAAGGAACATCTCGTATACCCGGAATAAGGTAGCCGTCCAAATTCTCTGTCATGTATTTCCCTTCTTTCATGACCGCTTCTTCCATCAAAGCGTAACCTAAAGACATGACTCCCCCGCCTTCAATCTGGCCAGTATAGCCTTTCATACTGACAACCGGACCTGCAGCTACTGCCTGATCCAAATCAAGCACTGATACCTTGCCTGTTAACAGATTAATCTCTACTTGGGCAAATGTAGAGGAAAAAGTGTAAAGGTAATGTCCGCCATCCACAGCATCCGGCGTGGTAGGAAAATCGAATTGCGTTGAAACAGCAACAGGTTTGGACACTTCATTCGCAAGCTTTTGATAATCTATCACTCTTTCATAAAGAGGCGTAGACTGAAATACACCACCTGGACCGAGTTCCAAACTCTCTTTCGATAGGCCGGTTAGTGCAACTGCTTGATCGAGCAAAGCATTGCGAAAATCGTTTTTCATCAGATTCACCGCATGCCACACCATACTGGTGCCACGTGAAGCTGTGGTGGAGCCCGATGATGGCACTTTATCGGTATCGCCTATTACAATACGAAAATCTTCGGCTGCAATCCCCAATTCTTCGGTTACAATCGTTTCAATCACATTAATAATACCTTGACCGGCTTCTTCAAATCCGAATGCTATTTCTATTTTTCCATCATCTGCCAATGTTAATTGACCGCCTGAAGGATCGAGTCTGCCATATCCAAGACCACCGCCGTGCATTGATATAGCAACTCCCATGCCTCGCACTTTGAAATCATCGATCTCAGGTATCATGTTCTGGTGATATTGCCTGTGTACATCGATATGCTCTAGCACCTGTGATGCACCATTTGTAGCCACAATCCGATGATCCATCGGTCCTGGATCATCTGTTTTTCTAATATTGATTCTTCTGAATTCGATTGGGTCGACCTGTAATTTCGCCGCTAAACGATCGATTTGTCCTTCGAGTGCAAACGTTACCTGGTTACCTCCAAACCCTCTGAACTCACCCGATACACCATTATTAGTAAAAACAGATATACCTTCGACGGCCACATGTTCAAACCGGTAAGGGCCGGTAGCATGTTCAACAGCAAAATCCAATATAGCCGGGCCTAATGTTGCATAGGCTCCTGTATCTGCCAGAATATCTACTTTGTGCGCCAGCAATTTTCCAGCCTTATCTACTCCAGTTTTCATCGTTATTTTCATCGGGTGCCGTTTAAGACCGGAGATAACGGACTCTTTTCTTGTTTGATGAATTTTCACCGGCAAGCCCGCCTTCAACGCTAACAGGACACCATACGGCTGAATACTCAACTCATCTTTCCCGCCAAAGGAACCACCCATCGGACTTGAGACGATTCTGATTTTTTCTTCTTCGATATTTAATATCCTTGATAATTGAAAACGATCCTTGTAACCGTGCTGTGTGCCGACATATACCGTCACACCACCGTGATCTTCTGGCACGATGACGCCACCTTCTGTTTCCATATACGTATGCATCTGTCTTGGAAGCTGATAGGTTTCTTCCACCACGACTTCACAGTTTGCAAAGCCTTGGTCGATATTGCCTGCGTGATAATTAGCCGTGTGCAATACATTACCATCAGGATGCAGTTGAGGAGCATTATTCACTAATGCTTTTTCCGGGGAGTCTAATACAGGCAGTTCTTCATAGTTTACTTCAATTAAATCGATAGCAGCGGTGGCAATCTCTAACGAATCTGCCGCTACCGCTGCTATTGCATCACCGACATAGCGTACGATATCTTCACATAACACAGGCTGATCAGGCGTCACGATCCCAAACCGGTTTAACCCTGGAACATCTTGATGCGTGATCACTGCTTTAACTCCTGGTAAGCTCTCTGCCTTTTCTGTAGAAATAGATACAATTTTAGCATGCGGGAAACGACTTCTTAATATTTTTCCGTATAGCATATCCGGCCATGTTAAATCTGTTAAATATTTTAATGTTCCAGTGACTTTACCCTTTCCATCTTGTCTGATTCTGTCTCTGTTCTGATACATTCTTACACCTCTATTTCTCTATAAACTTGGCCAATTCTGCTGTCATTAAATTAGCAGCAACGATTTGCTTATACTGCTTTGACACAAATGGATCTGATGCTGGCAAAAATTCATCGACGATGCGTTCATGAAGCTCATCCAGACATCGGTTTGTAAGAGATCGTCCAATTAAAAACGCCTCACAATTTTCTAGCCGAACCGGTTGACTGCTTCCGCCTGCAGCCGCTATCCGGATATGATCAATCTCACCTCGCTGATTCTTGTCACAAACAATTGATGCAGTAACTAATGAAGGAATAAACGATTCACGTCTACCTACTTTTTGATAAAAGGCATACCGTTTATCACTGGAAAATTGCTTCGGAATCTGAATAGAGAGAATCAGCGCCTCTTCCTTCCGAGCATACTGCAAAAAGTACCATAAAGAAGTCGTAAGTTTTTGATCTTCGTCCATCCAGGTAATATCGCAGTCAAGTGCTAACATAGCGGGAATCGTATCACCGATACCATAAGCGATATTCCCACCGATGGTTCCTCTATTTCTGACGGCTGGAGAAGCCACAGCAAGAGCTGCTTCCTGTAACAATCTGGCTTGCCCCTCCAGCAGTGGGTGATGCACACATTCTGCCAATGTTACAAAAGCACCGACCTCGACACTGTCTTCTTTTTCCTGGATTTTTGAGAATGCTGTTAATTGATCTAGTCGAATCAGGTGTGAAGGAAGCGGCGTACCTTGTTCTTTTTGTAATTGAAGTAGCGTACCACCGGCGATGTAGGCCGCACTTTGCTTCCTTTTATTTTTTATCATCGTCGCTTCCTCGACTGTCGCCGGCTTCCATACCTTTGTTACAGATGGTTCTGTTAATGTTTCTCCGCCAATTTCTTTGCCCATTGATAATCATCCTTCGTGTCGATATCATAAAAACTTTTCCAATCCTGATATTGTATCCGATCTCCTTGATGCTGTATGGCCCTTAGAATCGATCTTGCTCCTTGGTCACCTTGAATACTTAACAGACTTTTAAACAAGGTGGATCGGAATAAGATAGGTGGCCGCAATATATCTTCATAACTAGCAGCAATATATTGCATATCTAAATGGCGTTCTAGGTTCGCCTTGAATGTATCCACCAGATCATTAATAATTTCCACTTGCAGAAACGGCTGATCCCCTAACATGATTACAGCTCCATCCGCCTGATGACGCTTCGCCTGGCGAATACCTGCTTTAATGGAATAGGATTGCCCAAGGAAAGCTTCCTTACAGCGTATAATTTGAAATTTATCCGCTTGCGCTTTCACTGCTTCTGTCATCCAATCAAGACAATCCTGTTCCTGTACTACCACAAGAACTGAATCCACGTGTGAAGACAATGCTTTCAGGAGTGATGCACTCCCAACTGTGCTTTCGCCAATTGGTAAAGGAAGCTTGCTTTCTCCCATCCGCTTACTATTTCCTGCCGCTAAAAATATTCCCGTTACATTAACTGCTCTCACGAATCGTTACCTCTTCATTCCATTGTTTTTTCTTTTGCTGAATTAACTCTGCCACTATACTAACGGCTATTTCGTCAGGACCTTCTGCATCAATCGATATTCCGATAGGCGAGAACAAATTCGCTGGTGCTTCATGTCCGCCAAGCAATCTTTTCGTTCGCTTGGTCGACCCCAATATTCCTAAATATCGCAGTCGTTCGTTCTTAAGGTAAGCTAACAGTTCTTTGTCTCGCAGAAAATTGTGAGTTAATAATATGACAAAATCAGAAGGATTCAGTGTTATCTGCTGCTGTAATTCATGGGGAAATCCTACATAGACTTGTTGAACTTCGGGAAATCGCTGTTTATTGCATAACCCTTCACGCCAATCTGCTAATTCAACGTTAAAGCCACTTTGATCAGCAAGTGATACTAATGGTTTTGCATCATCACCAGCACCAAAAATAACAAGACGAGGCTTCGGTTTATAGCAGTCACAATAAATACGTTTCTTCATTTCTCCCAATTTATGAACACCTTTCTCACCAGATAAATACGAGGCAGTTTTTATCACTTGCAAAAACCCGTCATCCTGCTTAACATGGCCAAAGTGTTCTGTACCCGATTGATACAGGTAATTCATTCGGTTATCGCCTTCAGGAAGCTCCTTCCAAACCGTTATTGCCTTTCCTTTATTTAAAAGGTCTTTCATTTTATTTAAATGAAAAAGCAAGGCACGATTAACAGGTTCTACTAAAATTTGAATGACACCGTTACACCCTGACCCCTGTCCCCACAACAAGTCATGCTCTGCTCGCATATCATAGGTTAACAATTCTGCTTGCCTTCCTACGCCAAAACGCTTAATTCTTTCAGCCAGATCCTCCTCCAGGCAACCAGCGCTTAACATGCCAGTTTGTAATCCTTCAGGTGAAAAAAGCATCATAGCTCCTTCCTTTTTGTAAGCAGAGCCTTGCACATCCACGATCGTTGCAATGACTGATCCTTCGACATCATGAGTACTAATGGCTTGTAAAATCTCATGAATATCATCCATTTTCCTTTTCCTCCTCCTCGGAATCACTTTTGTTATATTATCTGACAATAGTTATCTTAGTTATTAATATACTAAGCTACTATTAAATGAAAGTCATTGTACAATCTGGCATATATTCATCACAATCATTAGCAACTATCACCAATAAGACATAAATTGCTGTTAAGAAACTTATCAAACTAATTTCTCACAGAAAATATATTGGCTAAAATTACTAATACAAAAAACATTTTTTGGTTATTTCAGCTATGTTATATAGATATCATACATGATAACATCGTTAACATAACATTTAATGTAAAATAAGCTGACAATATTTTTGAAGAGGTGAGATGGAATGAGTTTAGAGGCACTTGATAATCAGGTAAAGCAGGATCTAGCCTACCTTAATATACCAGAAAGAACATGGTTACCCTCTGCCAAACATAATGGCAAACATATCTATGATGTTATCATCATCGGTTCTGGACAGAGCGGCCTGGGGGCAGCATTCGGTCTAATTCGTGAAAAAATCACCAATATTCTCGTCATTGATGAGAACCCAGAAGGCTTCGAAGGACCTTGGGATACGTATGCCAGAATGACTACACTTCGAACACCGAAACATTTAACTTCTATCGACACCGGCATTCCTTCCTTAACATTTCGATCCTGGTGGGAAGCACAATACGGAGAAACAGGATGGAATGCACTAGACAAAATACCTAAAGGCGAATGGATGAATTATTTACGTTGGTATCGCAAGATTTTGAACTTACCCGTACAAAACAATACACAATTACAGCTAATCGAACCACTGCAGCAAGATAAACTGCACCAACTGCACCTCACCACGAATGAAGAGACAGATACAGTAATAGCAAGAAAAGTTATCTTAGCTACTGGCATTCAGGGTGGCGGACAATGGTTCGTGCCTTCTTTTATTAAAAACCACCTGTCCAAACATGTATTTGCTCACACTTCTGAATCTATTGATTTCTCTACACTAAAAGATAAAAAGGTTGCTATTCTTGGAGGCGGAGCATCTGCTTTTGATAATGCAAATCACGCTCTAAAAAAAGGCGTTAAAGAGGCTCACGTTTTTGTCCGCCGGTCCGAAATGCCTCGAATCAATCCGATCAGGCAAATGGAAGGATCCGGTATGATCGATCGTTTCCATACGTTTACCGACGCTCAAAAATATCAGGTGATGGCACATTTCTTTACTCATAATCAACCACCAACTAACGACACCTTCAAAAAAGCAAGTGTTTGGCCAGGATTCTCGTTACATACGGGCGAACCATGGCTTGCGGTCGAAGAAGACGGTGACGGGGTAACCGTTTCAACCGGTAAAAGAGACTACACGTTTGACTTTCTTATCATTAGTACAGGACTACGTTCAGATCCTGCACTTCGACCAGAACTCCGCTTGATAGAACCATATATTTTCAGATGGAGAGACTATTATCAGGCACCACAACACCTCTGCAATGAACAGCTGGACGCGCACCCTTACCTTAGTCCCGGATTCGCATTTCAAAGTAAAGCATTGAAGGGCCAAAAACAGTTACACGGATTATTTTCATTTAATTACGCGGCATTAATCAGCTGCGGGCTTTCCGCATCGGCAATATCTGGACTGCGCTACGCCATCCCAAAACTGGCAGCAGCGGTCGCTGACCAGCTATTCGAAGACCATCACCAGCAATCACTGGACGCTTTCTTTTCCTACGACGAAGAAGAATTTGTCGCAGACCGTGAATCAGCAACAGAAAGCCAGAAAGCAATGACCTAACCGTTTAGCCATGTTTTCATCTGATCCCTCTTAAAAACTCAGCATTTGTTTCGGCTTTTAGCGAGTGTCGTAGTTTTTCTTATACTTGGCTTAGCTCTTTAGTTTGTCTCGGGCAAATGACTGGACAGTTTCAATTGAGCTACATTTTGAATAAATAATTACATTCACAGAACCTGCACTTTTTACTTCAGTCATTTAGAAAAACCGGGCATAACCCGCCCGGTTCCAATTGACTTAATTAATAAACAACTTCCTATAATATGGATTATGTCAACTAACAGCTTAGTGGTTATTTTGAAATATTATGTGTGGTATGATACCGCTCCGTCCAACCACTTCGCGTCCTGCGGGGCACGGCTGAAGCTAACTTTGTGAAGAAGGGCGCTTCACAAAGTGGATCTTTAGCGCCTGCATAATCCCGCGAGAGTCTCCGTGGTTGGCCTACGCTAGAATTGGGACTCTACAATTTTTGTAAGAGCTAGCATATTGATCGGATGCATATATTGTAGCTATTGAACAATACCTATAACCACTGCTTTTTGCTGTTACATCCGTTGTAGCACTTTCCTTAAGCGTAGGAAATAGGCGGAGACTCCTCATGCCTCAGCGCAAGCTGAAGATCCACTTCATTTGTGCATGTGTCTTCTAGTATCGCTTCGAGGTAAGCTTCCTCGGCACAAGGCAGCATAGAAGTAGTTCAAGTAGTAGCCTAGCTGATGCCGTGCCCACAGGACGCGGAGCCTATTTCCGGAGCTTTGCTAAGCAGATAATCTATTTCAAAATGACTATTTTTGCAATAAAGCCTTTGTTAACATAATCCATACTTACCTCATAAAAAAAGGGGTTACCCTATAAAACAATGAATTTTATATAATTTCTATTAAACAGCCAAATGGTCATCATTTGACCATTTGGCTCAAGTTGTGATTTTTTCATGATGATATGTTGTTTCGACGGGAGCGGTCTCTGCCAGCAACTCGCCATTTCTGAATACATACATTGGCTTCGGCTGCTCACTTAGTAAATCCGCTAAATTCGCAGCAGGTAACACAATTCCGTTAGCTGGCTTTCCCGCTTCGATACCATAATGATTATGAATATCAAGACACGTCGCTCCGTTTGTCGTAATCATTTCCACAACATCGCGTAGATCCTTTTGTCCAGACATATGCGCTAAATGTAAGCCTAGATGGGCTGCTTGCAGAATATTGCCCGTACCGAGCGGATAGAATGGTGTGCGTATATCATCGTGTGCCAGACAGACATTTACACCTGCTTCATGCAGTTGCTTTACTCTGGTCAATCCTCGACCTTTAGGAAAAGGATCAGCACGACCTTGCATCATACTATTCACAAGCGGACAAGCCACTACTGATATCTTCGCTTGTTGGACCAGACGGATCACTTTATCGGCATAGACATCATTATAATAGGCTAATGCGTTGGCATGACTGACTGTTACTCTTTTATTATTCATATGGATAGCCAGGTCTGCTACCACTTCTAAGAAACGCGAATGCTCATCATCCACTTCATCACAAAAAATATGAATCGCTTTATCCCAGTCTTGTGCTAGTTGAAAACAAAACTGCAAGGACGCTATTCCTTTTTCTCTTGTCGGCTCCAGATGCGGGACGGCACTTACTAAATCAGCACCGCATTCTAATGCTTTTCGCATTCGCTCCTGATTTTTCGGAGATGCCAATAACCCGTCCTGTGGGAACGCGATGATTTCCAGATCAATTTTTCCGGCATAATATTTCTTCACTTTTATCAACGCTCGCAATGCGGTTAACTCCGGATCGGAAATATCGACTGCTGCTCTAACAAACAGCACCCCATGTGCTAATAATTGCTGCAGCGCCTGACAAGCTCTTTGGAAAACATCTTCTATCGACAGATCTTGTTTACGCTCCTGCCACACTTCAATCGCCTCATATAATGTTCCCGATTGATTAAAACGAGGGGAACCCGCAGTCAGCACGGTATCCATATGGGTATGTGTTTCAACAAAGGGCGGTAACAAATAACCACCCTGCCCATCCCACGTTATTTGCCCAGTCATTTCACCTTCTGTAATGCTGGCAAATCTACCAGCGTTTATCGCAACATTAACTAGTTCATCTTTTTCCAATAGACGAACATTCTTGATTACTTTATCAAACATAGCATAGCACCTTCTTTACTAAATCTTGATGGAGGTCGCCGTCAAAGACCTCCATGCTTCTTGCAAAAACGGATCATTCATCATCCGAACAGTTTTAAAACCATTCAGCCAGCGATTCTTTGTAAAGAGATACCGCGTTGGCGCCATACTGGCAAACAAGTCATACATATCAACGGAATCTATTACAACTAAATCAGCAACCGCCCCTTCCTTGATTTCATGCTCCAAACCAAAAATACTGCCAGGTATCGTTGTCATCATGCGCAGTAAATGCAACAGCTCCGCTTCACTCGCCAAGTGCCCGGCATAAGCGGTCAACAAACCAATTTGAACGAGGTCTCCTCGACCAAAAGGGTGAAACGGGTCATGAACATTATCAGATGCCGTGGCAATCGTAACACCGCCATTTATTAACTCTTTAATCCTCGTTACTCCCCTGCGAATCACTCCCTGATCAAACCTTCCTTGCAAATACATGTTGGCGCCAGGTAATGTAACAGCGTGAATCGACGCTTCCGCCATCCCCTCTATTAATCTAGCGGCTTTTTCATGGTTCATCGCCGCTAACGAGCACAAGTGACCTGCCGTAACCTGTCCTTGCATGTCGTATGCAATGGTCTTTTCAATCAACGTTTCAATCGTACAAACCGCAGGATCATCATTCTCATCGACGTGCAAATCCAGAAATTTTTCATTTTCCACAGCCAGGCGAATCAGCGCATCGATATTTTCTTCTGGATTCGCTCTCAGGTGTGGAGCACCTCCAATTCCATCAATTCCTAGTTCCATAGCCTGTTGAATCACTGCGTATTGTTCTTTTGTATAAGACGCAACATCAGACAACATCGGAACAATTTGTATGGTTAACAGATCCCGCAATGCCTCTTTCACTTCTATCACTGCCGCAAGCTTATCCAATGCTAGTTTCGGACTTATATTCATCTCAAAATTAACATGCGTGCGAATGTGAGTGGTTCCGTATGATAATGATTCAAGCGCCTGGCGATATACCCGACGTTTAATCATCTCCGGTGTAAACGTATGTGCTTTTTGATGATAGTTTTCGATGGCTTCCAATAATGTACCCGATTTATTAGGTACCTCTTTCAATGAGTAGGCTTTATCCAAATGAGTGTGAATATCAACAAAAGAGGGAAGAACGATTCTTCCCTCTAGATCAACATCCATCGCTTGCGAGAAATTATTTTCTAATTCCTGAAACGACAAGCCTTCACACTTCACATAACCTGTTTGCTCTTTCACCTGCTGATATACGCCATCACGAATAGTTATACTGTACAACTGTCCGTTGTTCCGCAATGGCACTGACGCATTAAACAAAGTGATCGACTGGCTCATGCCTATTCCTCCATTGGTAAGAATTCTGTCGTAAAGAAATTAGTCGGATCTTCATCATTCGTAATGATGCCTAAATCTAGCATTTGTTCTTGTAAAGCCGCCCAACGTTCTTCCGTCATATAGCCAAATCCATGTTCTTCGGCATCACCACCGAATATAAGTTCTTCCTGTTCTTTAGCACCAAAATCCATTAATCCCTCCGTTAAATCAGGGTTATATTCTTTTAATATTTCTTTGTATGCTGCGGGATCGTCACGATATGCTTCCCAGCCTTTGACCGTCGCAGCCATAAACGCTTTAACCAGCTCTGGCTTTTCTTCGATAACATCCTCTGTCGTAAAAATAACATTGGAATACGGCTGGAATCCGGAATCATGAATACGTAAATAATTATTTTCTACCCCTTGCTGGTCTAATACATAAGGCTCTGAAGTGATGTAGCCTTGCGTTACAGCATCAGGATCTTCGATAAAAGTACTCAATTGTCCGGTATAAGACAATTCCTTCACTTCTTCCAGTTCATATGATTTTTTTATATACTCCCAGTAGCCAACTCCTGGAGCGGTAATCGTCGTCATTCCTTCTAGATCTTCGAAATCTTCTACGCCAGCATCCGCATGTGAAATAAGTACGTATGGACTGACTTGAAAAATAGCTCCGATTGCTACTAACGGAATGCCTTTGTCGCGAGCGTTCAGAATATCTTCACCAGATGTATAACCGAAATCCATTTTGCCTGAGGATACCAGCTGTGTTGCCGAAATCTGTGGACCACCCGGTTCAATGGTCATATCGATTCCTTCTTCTGCATAGAACCCTTCTTCTAATGCGGCATAATTACCGCCATGTTCAGGCTGAGCAAACCAGTTCGTTACTAAAGACGCTTCCCCTAAGTCACTAGTCTCTTCCTCCACAGTATCTACCGTCTCCTCAGCAGGCTCTGTATCTGCTTCTGCTTCTGAACTTTCATCCTCTCCACAAGCCGCCAGCAACGAAAGAACCATTATCATAAACACGAAAAACAGTTTGTTCCAATTTCGTTTACCCATCCCTTTTCCCCCTTTATTAACTATCCTTCTTCATTTCAGACTCATGCCATGAACCCAATAACATTTTGGAAAGCAGGTTGACCAATAAGAAAAATATAATTCCCAGCAAGGATGCTGCTATCCCGCAAGCAAATAAATATGGAATTTCCATCGTTGTTGATGCTACGGTGATCGCATAGCCCAGACCACCATCACCTCCCCCAATACCTGCTATATATTCACCAACAATAGCGCCAATAATCGCTAACGTACAGGATATTTTCAAACCGGCAATAATATATGGCAATGCTGCCGGAATGCGAATTTTCCACATGATTTGCCATTTAGATGCATGATACAGACTCATTAAATCCATCATTCCTCGATCTGTCGCATTTAGACCAATCAATGTATTCGACAGCATCGGGAAGAAGCCGATGGTAAATGCGATAATAACGATTGCATTCATCCCCGAACCGAACCAGATCACAATGATCGGCGCAATAGCAACAATCGGAATCGTCTGCAACAGAATCGCATAAGGGTATAAACTTCTTTCTAATATTTTGGAACTTGCCATCACAATCGCCGCTGATACCCCAATGAAGACACTAAAGACAAATCCGAGCACTGATTCAAGAATCGTAGTGGATGCTGATGCCCATAATCTGTCCCAATTCTCTACTGTTGCGGATAGTACGTCAGTTGGTTTCGGCAAAATGTACGGAGGTATTTGCATCAATAGCGCACCAAATTGCCAAATAGCGATAAAGAGAACCAGCGCAATAATCGGGGGCAGCCAGGTCTGAAGAAACTGCAAATTTACTTTCTTTGCTTTAACCGTTTCACTTTTCACTTCTAATTGTTTTGTTTGTGCATTCTCCATATTGAGCCTCCTCAGTTCATAAGTTCCATTTTTTCATCTTTTGGAATCTTTCCTTTGTTCAACAGATCATATGGATCATTTTGCCTTTTCAATGTTTCAATTTCTTTCATTCGCAGATCATAACCGCCAGATCCGAGTAGATACGTATGGGGGTCGTTAACACTGACACCATTCTCTTGAAAAAAGTCGATAATCTCATACAACCGCTCTTTCGACTTATATTCCACAATCGGCAAGGAACCAGGTGTTACCTCCCCCTTGATTTTCATAAATTCAAAGTGAAATTGCACCTCATATTCAAACTTTTCCCTGATCAGACGCATTTGTTCGAATACTCTCTTCGGATCGAACCTTGCTTGTAAATATGTGATGTTTTCTCCATGTTTGTGCGCCCACAATGTGGCGTGATTCCAAGTGAAGTCTGACACCTTCAAGCCTTTATGATACTTATCAGCTGGAATCGTGAAGCTCACATCCCCTTTATATTTATCAATCAGTTCATGTAAAAGCGGAACAGATGGTTCTGCTATTTCCAGCATAGCGATTGATTTATCTTCTGTTAGATGTTTTTTAAGTTGTTGAAAATGGGCTGGAATTGGCCACTCACAGACAGATACGAGCCTTTTGGTGATCGCTTCATCATGTGCTAGTTCGTCACAGAAGAGAACTGCCTGCTGAAAAGTCGTGAAAGAAACGATAAATTGCGACCACTCTGTCTTCGACTCTACCGGGAGAACCGCTTCAACCAATATACCTGTCGTTCCATAATTGTGGATATAATCATGCATTTCTTCACCTGAAACAGTAAGGATTCGCGGTTCTTCTTCTATGGTCATGATCGTAACTTCCGAGACGTTGCCATCCCACAAGTTCCCCCAGCGAATCGAACCAATCCCTCCTGATCCCCCGCAAAGAAAGCCTCCTACCGTCGACTTCATAAACGTACTCGGAAAGATTCGAAGCTCTTTCTCTTCTTGTCGCAATGTTTTCTCTAACATTCCCATTTTGACTCCAGCTTGGGTCCTAACCTTAGTATCATTCACTTCCACAATCTGATTTAACTTAGTCAGATCAAGCACAATCCCACCAAACAACGGCACACCTTGACCGTAATTACCAGTTCCCGCTCCCCTTGGCGTCAATGGAATACGGTTTTCCACCGCAAATCGTACAAGCGTTTTTAGTTCTTCGATTGTTTTTGGGGCTACTGCACAATCTGCAACCTTATCTCGCAATTGCTCCTGTAGTACCGGGGAATACCAGTAGAAATCTTTCGATAACCGATCGACCGCCGCTTCTTTCACAATGACATTCTCTTCACCTATCAACTGCATCAGCCTGTCTTTCCACATTATGATCACCTCATTAAAATTTTAGATCGCGCGAAACTTGTGCAACGATATCACTGAATTCATGGGTTGTACGTACTTCATCATTACGAGGAAAAGGAAGTCTGACGTCTAATGCAGAAGCAACTTTACCAGGGCTAGGAGTCATCACCGCTACTCTGGTAGATAGATAGACTGCCTCAAACACATTATGAGTGATAAATAGAACGGTCATTTTTTGCGATTCCCAGATTCGTAATAATTCCGATTGCAAGCTTTGTCTTGTTATTTCATCAAGCGCTCCAAAAGGTTCGTCCATTAACAATAATTTTGGTTTCGCTACTAACGCTCTTGCAATCGATACTCTCATTTTCATCCCACCTGATAATTGTCGTGGTAATGATTTTGTATAATCTTTTAACCCTACTAATTCCAGTGCTTGAGCAGCTTCTTCTATTTTTTCTTTTTTTGACTTTTTCTGAAACTCAAGTGGCAGCATGACGTTTTCCAATACAGAGCGCCACGGCAGAAGCGTTGAATCTTGAAACACAAATCCAACATTGGTTCTTTTCTGCTGCATCGGATTCATCTGTGAGCCGAGGATTTCGATACTGCCTTGCGTGTTATCGATCAACCCTGATATCATTTTAAAAATAGTAGACTTTCCACATCCTGATGGACCGACAAAAGAGATGAATTCTCCCTCTGCAATGTCGATGTTGACATTATCGACTGCCACATTTCCATTTGGAAATACCTTGCTGACACCAGACATTCTCACTACATTTTCGATTGCTTGCTGCTTCACCGTATCTTCTGCTAATGTTGTATTCATTAGGATCCCCCTTTTTGTAATTGATCGATATTAAACTTACTCATTTCAACCAAGGCTTCTGCCACATACTGAGCGGATCTGCGATTAATCTCTTCTCCTTTTTCTAATGTTGCCTGCGTGGCGTCTCCAGCCATTCCTGTTTCAGATATGTCATTGATGACCCATGCAAAATAACAGCTGCCCTTCAAATATAAATGCTTGTTATCTTCAGGTAATCCAAGAAACTCTTTGGGACTTAATGCGGGGTGCACCCAGTTCTCTTTCATGTCCAGCACCATCGAGGTTTCTACGTCACCTCCATGGATACCAAACACTCGCTCTTTCTCTGACACCAAATCCGTGATCAAGCCTCCATCTGAAGAATTCAAACGAAAGACCATCATGCCCGTCTCAATTCTTATCTCCCGAGAAATCATATTTAACAAATCGTGATTTCCTCCATGTGAGTTAAACAAGACAAGTCGTTTAAAACCACTTTCACTGACACTTCTGGCGATGTCCATGACGACTGCCTGCAAGGTTGAAGCTGACAAAGTCATCGTTCCAGCCATCTTTAGATGTTCGGTACTTTTGCCGTATGGTATTGGTGGCAATAACCAGATATTATCTCTCTCAGAAAAATGCTCAAATGCCTCTGTTAAGATTCCCTCTGCAATTAACGTATCGGTATAGATTGGCATATGCGGTCCATGCTGTTCTACTGCACCTACAGGCAACACGACGAGCGCATCCTCCTTGGATAACTGCTTGACTTGCTCTGTTGTTAATCTTGGTAAGAAGCGGTTTTCAAATGCTTCCCCTTGATATCTTGTCACTCGCATTCTCACAACTCCTATATATTTGACATATTTCTATCTTTCGCTGATTCCATTTTGATAGTGTAATAATATTTAACATGAGACGTTATTTATTGTTACGATTATCTTAAGTGAAATGAGGACGACTGTCATTGGTCATTTTCGATAAATAATCCATGTTCATTAGACACTATTGACAAATAATTCAGACTATTTTCTGATCTAACAAAGCTAAGCCCTTATTTAACAAGACATTGACGGATGTTGCATCTTGTTAGATGTTCTCACATAAGAAAAAGAACAAAGGCGCAAGCGTCCGTTTAGAGACGTAGCGAATGGAGCGAATCAACTGAGATAAAGGAATCACGGTGAGCTTGCGAATCGATGATGACTTATCGTAGGGCGATTTCGCGAAGTCGCCTAGTCTATGGGTACTGGAGCCGGACGTGGCCGTTTCTGTCAGCGAACATCATATAGCCCAAAATTTATACTTTCTTGACTTACTAAAAAAACCGGGAAAGCCCACCCGGTCCTAACTAACAAATAATATACAACTACCTTTAATATGGATTATGTCAACAAAGGCTGTATTGCAGAATGGTCATTTTGATATATTTTATCTACTTAGCATAGCTCCGGAAAAAGGCTCCGCGTCCTGTGGAGCACGGCTTCAGCTAGGCTACTACTAGAAATAACATCTGGGCTGCCTTGTGCCGAGGAAGTTTACCTCGAAGCGATACTAGAAGACACAGGCACAGACCAAGTGGATCTTCAGTTCGCGCTGATTCCACGAGAGTCTCCGCCTATTTCCTACGCTTGAAGGAAGTGCTACAACGTATGGAACAGCTAAAAGCAGTGGTTTTAGGTATTATGTTATTCATTCCATTCCTGTTATGTATACAGTGATCAATATGCTACCTCTTACAAAAGTTGTACATAGCGTAGGTCAACCACGTAGACTCCCGCGGGACAGGCAGGCGCTGAAGATCCACAACGTCTGCACCTGTGTCTACTAGTAATGCTTCGAAGTAGGCTTCCTCGGTGCAAGGCAGCAAAGAAGTAGCTCGAGTAGTAGCCTAGCTTCAGCCGTGCCCCGCAGGAAGTGGTTGGCCGGAGCGGTATCCCAGCACATTAAATATCTCAATATGCATGCTCGGCTAGTGATGGCTAGCATTACATAATCCATATTACAGGAACTCCACTTCATGTTTAATATGTTCACTGCTGTGACTGCACTATTATACTTTCTTGACTGACAAAAGCCACTTAGTCTAGTTCGACTAAGTGGCTTCGTTATTTATTGGTATTTTTTCCTTCTTACGTACCACATAGACACAGATCCGAGAACAAGAAAGAGCAGTCCTGCAATGAGGTAATCATATTGGTTCGTCGCCGTATCTGGTAACGGATTTGATTCATCTGTTGATGATTCTGATTCCTCCGCAGCCAGTTGTTCAAAGACTCCGTATATGCTGAAATGATTGACTGCGGCTGTCACTTCTCCAGCTTCCTTGTTATAAAAATTCGGCTCTAATTGCTCTTGAATCTCTCCATTTTCATCTATATAATGGACGATAATATGATCCCAATCCTGCACACGATCGGTATCAATCGGGAATGTAACGTTGATAGCATGCTCAAAAATAATTGGTTCATTATTCCCCTTCAAAGTAAAATCAATCACATCACTTAATCGATTTTCATGCTTATGTTCAACAGCATCTGCTACTTCACCGAAGTGGAAAGAGATATCTCCTTTCCCTTTCAAAATCGAGACTGGCATTTCCACCCGTATGCCCTGCCATGAAAAGATAAGTATAGCTTCGTCTGACAAGTGATCGATCACCGCTTGTTTCACTGAAATATCGCGTGTCTCACTCTTTAGCAAATAAACTTGATCTCCTACTTCTTGTAAGGCAGACATATCTGGCTCTTTTTCATCCGGTTTTGGATCTGGATTTGGATCAGGATCTTCTGGCTCTGGTTCTGGCTTAGTATTGGGTTCCTCATAATCGCCAACTCGTTTCAAATAAAAATCATCCAATGTTCCCCAGGCATTCTCTGGCGCCTTAACACTCGCACCAATCGTAAGCTTGCCATCGGTAACCAAAATTTGATCAATCTCCGGCTGCTGCCAGTTGACCCAGCCATCGACGGACGTTTCTGCTGCATTAGATTGATCCGCTGTCTCCGCAAATAATTCCATGTTAGCATCCTCGGCATCACCACCTTGAATGAACATCGACAATTGATAATAACCCGTCTCCAGACCTGTAATCGTTTGTGATATTTCGAAATTCACCGGCTGATCATTCCAGAAATCCAAGGAATACTCTCCTGATTTAGAGTTGGATTTGTTTTGTTTTACCTCAGCATGCGGCCCCGATCCGTCCGGAAAAGTGAGATTCCACATGCTTATATCGCTATTTTCAAAGCTTGGATTCATAACAAAATTTTGCGGTGCAATGGTCAAAGTTGCCGTCACCTTGCTTCCGTCCTTGGTTTGGCCATCAATTTGATACGTACCTTCTCCTGACGCTACCGCATCATTAATTTGATTTTCGTCCCACGTAACAGCTACATCCTGTTCACTGCCGTCGTTATAGGTAGCAGTTACCGTTTCAGGTAATACAACCTCTTCACCTAATGTTACGGTTAACACTACATTCTGGATCTGATCTACTTCCAAAGGCGCCACAGCACCCGTATCAATATAGTTGAATAGATTCAGCGACGCTAACGGGTGTCCATTAAAATCAAATAAGCCTTGATTATCCACTGCGCTTCCGCCGTACCATTGACCAGCATCCTCAGGATCATATTCCGCTGCATAGCTTGTCGCCCATCCTGACCCATATTGTTCCCATAATTGCTTGTTCTGTTGCAATTCTATATCATCAGGATTACCAACCGGAATCCAGGCTGGCTCCCAGTAAAACACACCAATACCTGCTTCCCCAACATCTGCAACTGCTTGAAATACATCACGGACTGCTGTAGCTTGTCCTTGAACAGAGACCGGATAATTCAATGTTTGACCAGAGTCCTTCGGTGCCGTATTACCGTGGCCATCTCCATCCGCTTCTGTATACGTATAGGAAGTCTCTGCGACCATTACCTGTTTATCAAACGTGTCTGCTACATTTTTAAGTTCCGTGGTTAAATTAGCTAATGTGCCATGCCAGAATGGATAATAAGAACTGGCAAATACATCATAATCAACTTGATTATCCGCTAATGTCTGTGCATAGCCTTGATACGTACCTTTTTCTGGATTGGTAAAATGTAAGGCAACTAAAATCTCGCTGTCGATCTCTCGAACTGCCTGGCTGCCGGCATCAAACAATTGAGCCATATTCGTCCAGTCCTTTTCACCTGCTATACCATTATTGGTTTCGTTTCCGATTTGCACCATACCGACATCAATACCTGCTTCAAGAATCGCCTGCAAACTGTTTTTGGTATAATCATGTAATGCCGTTTTCTTCTCATCCAAGTTTAAGGAAGTCCATGCCTTCGGCGCTTGTTGCTTAGCTGGATCTGCCCAAAAGTCAGAGTAATGGAAGTCAACCAGCATTTTCATTCCATTTGCGGTTGCTCGCTTTCCAATTTCTATTGCTTTTTGCAAATCATTATTTCCGCCACCATAGCCATTGCCATCACTATCGTATGGGTCATTCCATACACGGACACGCACATAATTCACACCAGCATCAGCCATTGTTTGAAAGATATCTTGCTTTTCTCCGGCCTCATTATAGAAATCAACCCCGCTGTTCTCCAATGAAATGATACTGGATACATCTACACCTTTTATAAAATCTTCAGACATTCCCTCTACTTTTTCCACAAATATATCTGCATCAACTGGTGCTTCTGTGTCCAATGCGGTTAGTTGAAAGCTGTCCAGGTAACCATATGCATTCGGTTCACCTGAAACTTCTGCACCTACTGCGAAATTGGAAGCATCTTCTTCGACATTAAATTCGTATGTGACGGTTTCCCAATTATTATAGTCCGTTGTTGCTGCTGCTTCTGCTTCATTATCACCTGCGAACAACTTCACCTGTCCTGATTCGCCAGCAAGGCCTCCCATCGATCGAACAGATAGCTGATAGTCACCTGCAGGAAGTGAATCAATGGTTTGAGAGAGTGTGAAGGATTGTGCAACAGTCGATGATTCATTAATCCAATATTTAAACGCATAACTGCCCTCGTCCTTCTCGATCCATTCATCATTCTGATAATCGAAGTGCGGTGCATCTACCATTTCCTGATCAGAAAAAGAGAGGTTCCACTCAGAGTCCTCCAACCAGAAATCGCTTTCAAATCCACCATTAGATAAATAGTTTTGTGTTGCCGCTTCTGCATGATCCACAGAATAAAACGGGATTGTGGTCAAACAGAGCAGGAACACCATTAGTGATAGTCCTAAACGTTTCAGCATATAAATGCCCCCTTGAAATGAAATAAGTTCACACTCTATTATAAAGCGGTTTCAAATATTGATATATATCAAATTATTCGGATAGAGTTTCAGAAAATGAAACGGGAGCCGGCTTCTTTCGATTTTGTTTAGCTCTATTAAAAGGGAAAAGAGAATGTGATATTATGGTAATTGGTTCTAGAGACAAAAATAATAAATTACAAATCAAATGGGCTTACAAGATAATTAAAGTAATTAGAAATAACTTTTGGGAGATAGAGAGATGAAAACAAACAATTGACCTCTAGTACAATTAAGGGAGTTAACTTTGGAAGACGTGGAAGACCGTTATCAATGGTGTTTAGATAAAGAACTGACAAAGCACTTAAATATGCCGGAGAAGTAGCCACCTTTTAGCAGAGAAGAAACTAAAAATTGGATTGAGATGTGTATAAATAAGACAAACGGATATGAACAAAAAGCCATCCTAACACAAGAAGGAAAACACATTGGGTGGGTTGATTTAAAGAACATAGATAAGTTAAATAAACATGCTGAATTAGGTATTGCGATTGGCGATAAAAACTATCAGGGCAAAGGTTTTGGACTTGCAGCAATGAAAGAAATGCTAAAATGGGGATTTAATGAACTGGGGCTAAATAAGATTTGGTTAAGAGTTGAATTGGATAATGAAAAAGCAATCAAATCTTATAAACGTGCAGGCTATGCAGAGGAAGGAATTTTAAGACAAGATCGGTTGAGAAATGGAGAGTTTGTTGATCGACTAAGAATGAGTATTCTTAAACACGAATTCTTCAAGTAACGGAATGCTTTAGCTGATAAACAAAATTAAATAATACGATAAAAACGCTCAGAAAAATCTAAGCGTTTTATATGCTGTGACACCACTTTGATATATAGCGAGTGCCAGGATACCACTCCACTCTGACCAAGTGTATATGGTAAGACAAATACAAAAGAAAAAGCATGAAGCTTGTTTATTGCGGATCAAATTTAATAAGCTGACATATTTCTCCTTGCCTCATTGTTTGTTTTACAGCCATTTTTGTATATTGATCGCAAATTTTTCTTTCCATTCCTTTTCGAGTTTTTGCAGATAGGAGGAGCTGAGATAATCTTTTCCCCCTCGAATAATTTCTTTTGCATAATGCTCAGGTGGTGCGGTTTCCGATTGTTTATCTACCACTACAAATGTCAAAACATCATGCAACATGACGCCATTTACTTCAACGTCAACAAAAGACGGACGATATTTCCCCTCCTCCACTCCTTCACGCACAAGCAAATACGCAAGAGCTTCGGAACCAATCTGATACACTTTCCCCTCTGCCTTACCGTCACTTTCGACAACATCTGCTCTGCCGCCATCCCCAGCCGTTATGGTAAAAGCTAATTGATACGACTGTAAATTCCCTCTGCCCAATACGTTCGTGAAATAATCAGCCACATCATGCTCCACCATTCGCTCCTGATCCATACAGGAACCATAAGCAAAATAATATAACTGTTTCTTTTTTAACAGGTGATCGACTTTCCAATCCCCACCTTTTATTTCACGTAATCCGGTCGCTTGTTCCTCGCGAAAGGTATACACATAGGCCTGTTTTTTGCCAACATCGGTATAAATAGTCTGTTGTCTGCGCTCATACAGATTATCGAGCCCTGGACCGTGATAGCCTTCTAGCAGATCCATTTCTCGTAACGTATCGACATCTACTTTATACAATTCTCCATATACTTTTTGCTCCGAATCGCTCACCATTGCGGGATACCCGACTCCAACATCATATAATCTGCCTGATGTCCAGCATTGTGAAGCGACCAATACAGCGTGCTTCATACAAGATGAATTGGATTGATTTTTCCTTAACGTTCCATAAACGAATACTAATTTTTTCGACATGCGCCCACATTCCCTTCTTACTCACCATCTTATTAAATTACAACCATGCTTACAACGATGTTTTTTCCCTTCCATCTCTCTCTTGTATGATAAAATAACAATAGATTCAAAGTAGAGGAGTGTCACAAATGAACAAGAAAGATATAGCTGATATTCGCAAACAATTTAAAATAGATAATGATCTGATGAAGATTCATGACATTTTTAACGTTTACATCATGAAAGAATCCAGTGATATTTATCACCAGCAGAGCCAGGCATTCGAAATGCTTGATCAGGATGAACAGGAATTGTTTATGACCAATTTCAAAAAAGTGCTGACAGGCCAACCTGACGAAAAACTATTTGAGCTAAAATTTCAATCCGATGTAGATAACCCTACTCAGCTGATTTTACATAAAGGACTGCTGACAGCTGAAAGTGAAGACTGGCAAACACAAATGCTCGAAATCGTAAAAAAAATGCTGCAAGACAGACAATACGAAATGGATATTGTCGTTACCTTCATTAGAGGAGAATATTACAAACCAATGAAGCGCCGAAGCGAGGAATCAGAAGACAGTGAACGGGACTCGGTGTATTCGCATTCCTTTATTTTATGCAGCATCAACAAGACCCAAGATCCGAAAAAAGAACTGCATTTCGACTATATTGAAAAACAATTTAAATATAATGTGGTAGTCGATCCTGTCATTAACCTGAATGCTCCGATTGGCGGTTTTTTGTTCCCTTGTTTCACGGATCATGCAGCAGATGTGAATCACATCCTTTATGCAGCCGGCAAAGCGAATGAGCCAGATGAAGCTTTTGTTGAGGACGTATTAAATGCGGAAGAAACCATGACGGCCAAAGAAGATAAAATCGTCTTCGAGGAAGTAGTCCGTGATGCAATTGGCCATCAGCTTAACTCCTCCACCTTAGCAAATGTCTATGAGGAAATCCATCGTATGACAGAAGATGAAGAGGAAGAAACACCAACACTCGATTACAAAGATGTCGAGCGCGTTTTGAAATCAAGCGGTGTTGAAGATGTTGATACTGAAAAAATGGAAACAGCTTTTAAAAATGTCATCGACAATACTGGCTATGAATTAAAAGCACGCAATATAGTGCCGAAGTATTCATCCAAATCCATTAAAATCAACACGAAAGTAGCAAATATTGCCGTGAGTCCAGAAGATCTCCGCCACGTAAGACAAGTTCAATTTGACGGCAGACGATACTTAATGATCGAAGTCGAAGAAGATACCGTGATTGATGGCTTCACGATGATTCCGGAAGCATTTAAATAAAAGGCTTTTGGATTACATGCGCGTACTATTTACAGGGATGCTAACGGACATCCAGGTCTCCCTTCTGCTCGTCCTTGTCCGATTGGGCATCGCTATCGGACAGCTGAGTCTCTTTTTGGCTCGTTCTTGTCCGATTGAACCTCTCTTTCTGTCGGACAAGAGCGAACACCTTTAGCTTTTTCTCCATAAAAAATACATTTCTTTAATCATCTAAATCTTTTCTCGCTTGTTCTTGCTGTTTTGTTTGCTCATCAATATACCTTCCAAGCTTCGAGGCATTAATCCCTCTTCTAACTGCTGTTTCAATCACAATGTACAAAATAACAATTATGACAATACTTAGCACAATTAATTTCATCAAAACCCTCCTTTTAATATTTTCACAAACAAACAAATACACAAAACAGCTAACACATAACAAACAAAAACAATAATTGTTTGCCGCACCATTGACAAGCCTCAAACAAAATTATAAAATGTTCATGTATAAACAAACATTACAAACAATCGTTTGTTAAGGAGGCAGCATCATGGAAATGTCAGAACAATTTTGGCAAGCATCGATCAAGGAATTAAAAAAAGGCTATATAGAAGAGCAGGATCACTTCGCCTGCCTTCTATGCGGCACTCATACCGAAAAAGGTGTCATCTATCCGCATCACGATTCATTATACGATGCTGAAAAATATATGAAGATCCATATTCAGGAATCTCATCAATCTGTTTTTGATTATTTGCTGAAAATGGATCGCAAATTAACCGGAATCACGGAGCATCAGAAACGCTTGCTACAACTATTCTACCTTGGAAAAAATGATAAAGAAATACAAACGGAGCTGGAAATCGGCAGTTCTTCTACGATTCGTCACCACCGTTTTGCACTAAAAGAAAAAGAAAGACAGGCTAGAAATTTCTTAGCCATGATGGAATTATTAAGGGAAAAGGATCAGTATGCACCACAGTTCACACCGGTCCATCCCACTGCGACAATGGTTGATGACCGATATAATGTGACAAAAACGGAAAAAACTAAAATAATCGATAAATTCTTCCCGGATGGTGTGGGAAACGGACTCCATAACTTCCCTCCAAAAGAAAAACAACGGATGATTATTCTGGGTGAAATCGCAAAACAGCTTGATGCAGAACACCGTTATTCAGAAAAAGAGTTCAATGAATCACTAAAGCAATACTACCATGATTATGTAAAGATCAGAAGGTATCTGATAGAGTACGGATTTATCAGTCGCAAACCGGACGGAAGTGAGTACTGGTTAAGAAAGAATACGAAGGAGTGACAAGATGGATCGCAAGAAAGCATTAAAACAGCAATATAAAGAGGCACCGATAGACGGAGGGGTTTATCAAGTTAAAAACACGATCAACCAAAAAATAATGGTTGTCAGCACAATGAATTTCAAAACAATAAATGGACTGAAATTCATGCTCAATACCAATTCCTACATGCCCAACAAATTACTTCAGCAGGAATGGAATGAATATGGCATGGATGCTTTTACCATTGATATTTTGGAAAGGTTGGATAAAGAGGATCGACCTGTTTTTACAGTAAAAGATGAATTAAACAAACTGGAAGAGAAATGGTTAGAGAAGCTTCAACCATATGGAGACAAAGGATACAACAAGCACCATAAGAGTACTCTTTAAATTTTCACTACGTATAAGCGCCTCTTCGCTAATCTAACGCGAAGTAAAGCGCAACTGTCCAAAAAGCCGACATCATACGAATGGTGTCGGCTTTTTCCTGCTAACTATTTCAGGGCAATTTTTAGGGACTGGTTGATTAAACGGGGCAGAACGGAAATATGGTTTTCGTTATCATATATTTGAAACGATGCTTCTAAATCAGGTACATCCTTCAGTTCATCTGTCAGTTGCCTGGCGTTTTCTAACATATAGGAGGCATGGTTACCTTCCCGTTCTCCTGCTGCGATAAGCACTGATATTGGTTTATCGAGCTTCGGTTTTCCCTGCATAAACTGATCTCGTTCCTTTAGAATAGCTGTTTGATTCCAATGAATAGATGGGCTTCCCGCGATGTATGTCTGGAATGCCTGGCTATTTGTAAACAATGCATGCAATACAAATAACCCACCTAGCGAGTGACCGAATATCGTCTGTTTCAGTTTATTAATGCTATACTTACTTTCAATCATCGGCTTCAGCACATTCTCCATAAATTCCATAAATGTATCGGCGCCACCATGCGCTGGAATTTCACGATCTCCCCATTTTTTTCTTACATCGAATTCTGGTTCTGCAAGGGTATAATCGTAAAAACGTTCTGGTGAAAAAGGTTCCTCAGTTGGATAACCAATAGCGACAACAACCGCTGGATGGACTTCTGTCCTCTCCGGCCTTCTCGATTGCAGGCGAACTGCATCTACTACCGTTGAAAAAGTAGAATTCCCATCTAACAAATAGATGACGGGAAATCCTTCATCCGGCACAGGTGAATTCGGTTGATACACGTCGACTTGAAATGCCCGATTATGATAGTCTGCCTCTACTTTGTGCCGTTCTGTATTTGGAATTGTAACATGCATAAAAGCTCACCTTTCTCTATCTCGTTGATTTTCTTCGTAATAAATAAATAAAATAAGGGATTCCAACAATGGAAATAACAACACCAACTGGTAATTCAACAGGTGAAAAGATAGATTTAGCAATAAAATCAGACAGCGTCACCAGCACCATACCAATTAATCCTGATATAACGATCACCATCTTGTGATAAAGTCCGATTAGCCGCCTTGCGATATGCGGGGCAAGTAGCCCAATAAATCCGATACTGCCTGATACCGATACACAAGCACTGATTAAACCGATGCTTGCTAACAGCCAGATGCTCTTCTCCCATTCTGTAGACAAACCTACATTCTTCGCTGTGTCTTCCCCTAAATAAAACAAATCCAAGTGTGATGCTCTAATTAAAATAAAAGGTAAAATGATGACGAACCAAGGAATAATCGAGACAATCTTCTGCCAATTTGCACTCCAAATCGATCCTGTCATCCACATCGTAGCTGCTTCAAAATCTTGCGGGTCCATTTTCAGAGAAATATATAGGGTGATGGCACCCAGACCTGACCCTATAGCTATCCCGACCAGTAATAAGCGATTCGAATCGAGCCGCCCATTATTCCAGGAAAAAGCATAGATAAACAGTGCTGATGCCATTCCGCCAATCAAACCAAATAACGGCATGGTAAACGTAGAGACCAGCTCTGAACCCAATGCAAATTCGCTTGCCAGGAACATATAGATAACAATTGCTAATCCAGCACCTGCATTGATTCCTAAAATACCTGGATCTGCTAATTCATTTCGAGTCAATGCTTGTATAACCGCACCTGCTATCCCCAGACCCAAACCGACAAACATGCCGATGATAATCCTCGGCAAACGGAAACTGAATATAACGATACTGTGTTCACGACTTTGATCTAAAAACAACAATGTCTCCAGTACCTCAGATACGGTCATGGAGAATTCACCATAGGTTAAGCTCAAATAGCTACTAACGAGAAGCAACACCACTAATGCTGAAAAAACTTGCAGAAATCTTTTTCGTCTATTTCGCGCCTGCATGGGACGTTCCTCCTCTCTTCTTAATCAGATAGAGGAAAAAAGGAACACCAATTGCTGCTGTCACAACACTAATCGGTGTCTCGAACGGATAGTTCATAAAACGGCTGCCGATATCAGCGAATACAAGAAATACACCGCCAAGTAAACCGGCGAAAGGAATCGTCCAGCTATATTCCACACCTATTAAAAAACGACTGATATGCGGAATGATCAGACCGACAAAACCAATATTACCTGCCAATGCCACTGCACAGCCTGTTAACAATACGACAGACAATATCGCAAGTGATTTCACCAGAAGATCTTTCTGACCTAATCCTACTGCCACATCGCGCCCCAAAGACATCACTGTCATCTGCTTCGAAATACCAAACGCAATAATCAAGCCAACAATGACAAAGGGTAGAATCGTTTTTAATAAATCTGGATTGATTTGATGTAATCGCGCATTATACCAAAAACTAATATCCTGAGATGTTTGAAAATAGGTAGCAAGTGCTGTTGCAATACTGCTCAGAAAGGTACCTATTATCGTCCCAATGATCGCCATTTTCACCGGCTTCATTCCATCTGGAATAGAAGATGCCAATAAATAAACGACCACAGCAGCAAACGCTGACCCTGCTAAGGAAAACAATACCATTGTCAAATTAGGTAACCCCGGAAAAAAGATCATACAGCATGTAATCATTAAGACAGAACCATCAGAAATCCCCATAATAGAAGGAGATGCAAGATAATTCCTTGTCATCCCCTGCATAATGGAGCCTGATACCGCCAAAAAACAGCCAATTAATAACGCACCTAGCGCTCTTGGAATCCGCGAGTAACGAATGATTTGATGATCGACATTCGATGGATCAAAATGAAAGACGGCATCCCATATGACAACCATCGAAATCGCTTTTGAACCAAAAATGATCGATAGGAACAGACTTAGCAAAATGGTAACGGGAGCTACTGTTATGAATATGATTGGCATTTTTAGTCGTAACTGTTGCATAGCTCCTGCTCCTTTTTTTATTCCGCTAAGACATTTTCCTGAAATGCTTGTAAGAACTGCTGCTTACTCCAAGCTGTACCACCTTGTGCTAATGGATCAACTGCATTAACGTAGACCTGATCATTTTGTACAGCTTGCAAGCTTTGCCAAATTGGATTTTCTTCTAAATCAGATAAAGCTGTCGGGTTGTCTGCATTTTCCGACTCTGCATATTGAACAAAAATATGATCCGGATTCAATTCACTTAGTTTCTCTAACGAAATCGCTTCCTGTGCCTCTGCTTGTTCGATTACAGTTGGTAACTTCAAGCCTAAATCCTCATATAAAACAGAGTTGAACGACGTGTCCTGTGAATAAATCATCACATTACCAGCTCTGATACGTACCGCTACGACTGACTGATTCGCAACGTCCTCTGACATTTGATCCTTCACTTCTGTTAACTGTGCTTCGTAATCTGACAGAATTTGTTCTGCCTGGTCTGTTTTTCCGGTTAATTCACCCATTAATAACAGATTCTCTTTCCAATTGGTAGAGATATGAGATACCGGAATAACGGTCGTAATTTCTTCTAGTTTTGCACTTACATCTTCAGGGAATTTAGTCGTGCTTAAAATAACATCCGGGTTTAACTCTAGTATTTTCTCAACATTGGGCTGACGTTTTTCACCAATCGATTCGGCATTCCCAACGATATCACTAAACATTTCCGGGAATTCGCCACCGACAGTAATGGCACCGATCGGCTCTACATCTAACAACAACGCATCCTCCATTGCCTCTATAGCTCCTGTAATAACAATAGAAGGATCCTGTGGCACTTCATATTCTTCACCTAAATAAGAAATAGTTTGATTTTCTGATTCCGAATCAGCTTCCGCATCCGTTCCTTCTTCTTGACCTTGTTCTGTTTCTGCCTGATCCTGACCTTCTGCACTAGCATCTTCTGTCTCACTTTGCTGACATGCAGCAAGCATCGTAACAAGTGAAACTAGTAAAATAATATAAATCCATTTTTGTTTCAACATCTATGAACCTCTCCTCTTTCGATACTAATAATCATTCTCAATTATAGAGTGTGATAGATGAATTGAAAATGGACAATTTACTGATCATCATTTGGACAAAATTCTATTAATAGATCACGGATTATTTGAAGCATGCGATCATGCGCAACTGCTGAATACTCAAACCACGGATCTGTTGCGATACAATGAACATTTTCTTCGTTTACTGCTTTTATTTTCATCCAGTCCATCGAATGCTGCAGCTGTTTCCAATCATATAACGTCTCCTGCTCCTGACAGATCATTAATATAATATGATCTGGATTCATTTCCACTATTTCTTCGAGCTGAATTTCCTGCTCATGTACCGGCTGTTGACCATAAGCGGACCGCATTCCAAGCTCCTCAAAGAAGAGTTCCGACACCGAGCGACTGGATGTCAGGTAAAAGGATTGCTTGAATTTACGCAAGAACAAAAAGAACGAATCTGAATAGTTGCTCTGTAATTCCATTTTTAAGTTATTCTTTTTTCGATCGAAGCTGCGCAGCCACTTAGCAGCTCTATCTTCCTTCTTTAAAAACGCTGCTATTTCCTGAAGTTGCATTCGCCAAGTTGTCTCCTCTTCTAAACGCAGTATTTTCGACTTCCCATGCCGCTTGTGATCTAATTGGCTGCTGTCAGACTGGTTGGTAATAATAATTTCCGGTCGATATTGCTTCATTTTTTCCATATTAGCTTGATGGTGTTGATCGATTTTATATGCACTTAAGTGGACAGGAATCTCTGTCCGATAATGTTCATAGTAAAAAGGCGTCCACTTCGGATGTAAGGGAGCTGCATAAGGGATAATGTCTAATGCCAATATTTGACCCATGTAATCTCGATGGCTAACCGCAATATAGGTCTTATGCGTGCTGCGAAATGCACTTGGCGACATACCGGCTTTCTTTTTAAACCATCTACTGAAATAATACTCATCACTTATACCGATTTTTTTCGCAATATCTCTTGATCTGGCATCTGATTGTATGAGTAGTCTTTTAGCTTCTGCCAGTCTTTGCTGGTGCAAATATTGTATCGGGCTTACCCCATATTGTTTCGTAAATAGATCAACAAAATAATGCTCACTTACTTGAGCAATGCGGGCTAAGTGTTCGATTTGAATCGTTTTATCATAATAAAGATCCATATATTTTTTGGCTTCTAACAATCTGTTCTCAGATGCACCGCTCTCACTACTTAATATAAAATAGAACAGCTCCTGAAAAACGATTTGCATACGAAAATTTTCTAATTGATTATCTGGCTCGCTCAGAGAATGCAACTGATTACAATAGCTCCAAACCGGATCTACCGCCTGCAATCTGACAATTGTATTCATTCGCTGCCATGGTTCACCAGCTACTTCGAAATGAAAAGCATACAATTCAATTCCCGCAGTTAAATGCAGCGCATATGTATCACCAGGCTTACAAAAATAAACTTCTTCCTGGTTAACAGCTATTTTCTCTTCATTTATATAAATAAATCCTTCACCTTTTGCGATATATAGCAATAAATAGTGATTACACCATGTAAATCGAAGCCGGTAATGGTGATCTTTTTTCACCCACTCCAACCGGTTTAGTGTAAAAGAATAGACGGAGTGATTAAATTGTTTGATTTCATGCACGGTTGATAACCTTCTTCCTCTCAATTGAGAATCGTTCTTAATTAAAACTATAACATAAAATGTTGGAAAAAGAGACAGAAAATAAGAAGATTGTCCAAATAACATACGAAATAAGTCCATGTTGGCATGTACTAAGGAAGGCTATAATGAGACTAAATAAAATTGCATCTTAGGAGAGTATAGTTATGAGTTATTCACAAGAGTTACATATTGGACTATCTTTATCTGCTACATGGTTAAAAGGCGACGGATGGCAAGACCCGAACAGCAGGGTAGAAGAAATATATAACAGTGATTTCTATGTCGAATTGGCACAAATGGCGGAAAGAGCAAAGCTAGATTTTGTATTCAGTCCAGATGCGCTTTTTCTGCAAAAGGAGATATTAGACAGTTCTCCGGGGTGGAGCAGTCTTGATCCTACTGTTTTGCTAACAGCAATTGCGCGTGAAACAGAACGAATAGGTTTCATTACAACCATATCATCTACGTTCTATCCACCTTATATTGTAGCAAGACAGTTGCAAACACTTAACTGGATTAGCAAAGGTCGTGCTGGCTGGAACATTGTCACGTCGCTTGGTGGAGCGGAGAATTTTATAGAAGGTGACATGCCTTCTTCTTCTGAAAGATACTTGCAAGCGAAGGAATTTCATCAAATCGTTAATGGCCTATGGGAAGGTTTTCCTGATCATGCGGTGCTAAACGATCGAGAGTCGGGGCAATTTGCCGACCAGGAAAAAATCTCAGCAATCGATCATTCTGGTGAGTTCTTTCATGTGAAAGGTCCCTTGACGCTGCCGTCCTATAATAGCGAGCCACTTCCGTTACTGCAGGCAGGGGCATCACCTTCCGGCAGGACATTTGCTTCATCAATTGCAGATGCCGTCTTTGCAGCAACGCCAGATATTGCTTCTGCAAAAGAATTACGGGATGATTTACGAGGAAAGGCACAGCAGGAAGGAAGATCTGCTGATGCCATTCGTGTTTTGCCTGGCTTGTATTTTTTCCTGGCTGACACACGAGAGGAAGCATACGAACTTCATGCGAGAGCACATGCTCACATCACACTGGAGAAAAAATACGAATCTGCAGAAGCCATAATAGGGTTAGATCTAAGAGATATGCCGCTTGACCAGAGAGTCACAGCTGATCTGCTACCGAATCATGTTATTTCCGCAGGCAGTCAAACGCATGCGAATTTAATAAGAAAGCTGATTTCTGAAAAACAGCCAACAGTAGAGGAGTTATTGTCGAGGCCATAGATAGTAGGGTCTGGTCACTGGGTAATTGTTGGAACGGTAGAGGATGCCCTTGCATCGATTACCGAATGGGCAGAAGCCGATACAATCGACGGATTTATAGCACTCCCAGGAGGTTCCATCCAATCATTAACGTTATTCTGCGAACAGTTGGTACCTAGGCTTGTTGAAAAAGGATTATTTAGAGAAGACTATAAAGGAAAAACATTGCGTGAGCATCTACATTGCTAAAAGCTTATGCTTTCCCATCGCACAAAAAAGAGCTAAACCAAATTGGTTTAGCTCTTAGCTGTTAGGACTCCCAAGGTTTCCCTTTATGGATAAAGCCGGCCAGTTCTTTACTAGCTTTTTTACGATTTTTCCGTTCTGCTACCCGGTTCTGGGCTGTTTCGTGTAAGTATTTTTCTTCCTCTGATTGTGGGATGACTTTTGGAACAGGCACTGGTTTGCCGTTGTCATCTATGGCAACAAACGTTAGAAAAGCTGTAGCTGCAATAGTTCGTTCACCAGTGATTAAATTTTCCGCCAATACCTTCACAAATATCTCCATGGAACTTGTTCCTGTCCACGTAACAAATGACTCTAAACAGACCGACTCTTCCGTGCCAATTGGTGCCAGAAAATCAACCGAATCGGTAGAAGCTGTCACAACAGGGCTTCTGGAATGTCTCATGGCAGATATAGATGCAATATCATCAATATAACTCATTAATTTTCCACCAAACAGTGTTCCATGATTATTCGTGTCAGGCGGGAAGACGTGACTGACTTTAACTGCTAAGGTCTCTCTAATATAGGAATCTTTCATGATGCTCATCACCTTTTTTATTTTTAAGTATATCAAATTACCGGTGACAACCGAATCGATTCGACATGTTAAGGTGTAACATCGTCCTGTCCTGCCTGTAAGTTCGTCTCCACTCGTCTTAACTCATGCTGGCATTCCTCAATCCGTAATTGCGCATTAAACAACGGTTCCGTTGAGGTGCCACTGCCGTTAATCGCTTTCCCTCGTGCATCTTGAATCTGTACTTGCACTTCTCTTAGCTGTTGTTGTAATTTCTGTACCAAATCAGGGTCAGCAGAGTTCCTGACGTCTCTCGTAGCCTCCTCCAGCTGATAAGAACGTTTTGCAAGCTGTTCGATTTCATGACCATTTTGAATAGGCATTTTTTCTTCCTCCTGTATTGCAATTTGCTTTGATTATTATATCCAGAATGGCGAAGAATTACTCTCTTTATTTAGTCGTTAATGAATAGTACCCACCCAGAAGCTTTTTGGAGGTTAGCCATCTGTTACTGATAAAGGACTGAAAACAACAGGTAACGAAAAATAAAAAGTTGTGCCTATAAGCTCTTTACTTTCCACCCATAGCTCTCCTTGATGATATTCAACAATCTCTTTACAAATAGCAAGTCCTAACCCATTACCCTCCTTGTCATTTTTAGTAAAATAACGATCAAAAAGGTATGGAATGTCTGATTGACTAATCCCTTTTCCTGTATCACGAACGAAAAAAGTAACTGTTTCTGTTTCCTCTTTTACGATTCCTATCTCTATACTGCCAGAAGCGGTATGCTTGATAGCATTGGAAACTAAATTCATCATGACTTGCTCTATCCGTCTTGGATCTACTTCAATCAATGGTGATGCGTCTATTAATTTCTCATCATACCAACCCTTGAAGTGCAAATGCGCCTGTTCAACATCGCTCTTTAAATGCTTAGCCAAGTGGTCATACAATTGTCTAACAGGTATAATATCCATTGAAAAACGCAAATTACCTGACTCCAATTTTGATAAATCAAACAGATCTTTAATCAACTTATTTAAGCCATGGATTTTGTCATGCATAATGTGTAAATATTCATTTTGTTTAATAGGATCTTGCACCAACCCATCCCGCAAAGTACTTATATACCCTTTAACAACCGCAATAGGTGATTGTAAATCATGGGACACATTGGACAGTAAATGCTGTATTTTTTCTTTTTGCTGAGAAAGTTGCTGATTCACGATGGTTAACTGGTTGTTGGATTCGTTTAATAACTGTGTTCGATTTTTCACCTTTTCTTCCAATTCTCTATATAAATAAGCATTTTCAATCGCTACAGCTGCCTGAGAAGCAATGAAAGACAATTTGTTCAAACGGTTATGGGTAAATAAATGTGTAGATTTATTATTTTCCATATATAAGATAGCAACTAATTTATCCTGATGCATTAACGGCAGACATAAAACAGATTTTACTTGCTCTCTTTTAATATAAGCATCTTCCGTAAATGCCCCTATATTTGTTGCATGATCCAATACAACTGCCTCCCGACTTGTTGCCACGTAGTGAACCACAGCACTGGACAAACATAAATGGGATTCAATAGGTCTAGCCCGTTGATAAACTTCAACACCTAGCTCCATATGATGAAATCCGACTAATCTCAAGTCTTTTTCATACTGCAACAGGAAGGAGGCATGCTCTGCACCTGCATATTTAATAAATACATCCATCAACTTTGTAATTAATTGATCAAATACTACTTCACTCGATAAAAGCCGTGCAGCTTCAAATAACGCTTCCATATCAAGCTTTTCTGTGAGACCAACATGGGGTGATTCTGTTTGATCCTGCTTCACCTGCAACAATAAATGGGAATATTGATGTCTGAACCTTTCTGCCAAATGACTTGCCCCCCAGTACAAATAGCCGTTATATGCTTCCGTTGCATAAGATTTTGCTGTACGATCTATCTTTCTGGAGAGATAAAACTCAGCAGCCCGATGGCTAGCAATTGCTGCATCTTGTAAAAAACGGTTAGATTCTGCTAAGGATATCGCCTGATGATAGTCTTCTACAGCTCCTTGATCATTACCAGATAATTGCTTCATTTCTGCTTTCACAAGTAAATACTTGTGCATATAGTTATCTGGCGCATATACTGCCCACTTCTTTAATCTTTTCAGATTGTCTTTCAGCTTTCTGCGGTTATCTTTCCTTGTTTTCTTATTACTTTGCATAAATCTTATCAACCATAAGGAATGATAAAAATAAAATTCTGGAATGATAACAAGGATTAAGCGGTTTCCCTTAACCAAAACCTCTAATTCCTCTATTAATATCTTGGCAACCGCGTCTTCCTCAAACAGATAAGCCATCTGTAACCGAAGTGTCTTATGAATAATAGTCGTTGACAAATCATCGGTAAATCCAGGCAAATTCCAGGTTGGCTGGATTTTTTCATCCGATAAAATCCCTATCCAATCTAATATTTCTTTTAATAAGTCATCTGAAAGTGCATATTCATTTTTATTAGCAAAAATAAGTTGTCGGTCTATCCCTGCTTTTACTTCATCTAATCGATCTCCTTTAATCACATGTGTTAAACCAATAAATGCACTGTTAGAACCAGCTAAATGAAGGTTTCCTGTTTCGATACAAAGCTGTTGCGACCGCTCTAAATAATTTAGACTTAAACGCATGTGATGCTTCCAATGATTAATAAACGTACCATAGACAAAATAGACACGTGCCTGCAGCGCTCTGTCTCCAGACTTCTTTACGTGTTGAAGTGCAAGCTGTCCAAATTGATAGCTAGCCTTGTAATCTCCAAAGCCAGCACCTAATGTTAAAGCATAGTTATTATAGACCAAAGCAGCAACATCCATATCACCAAATTTCAAAATCAAGCGTAAAGCTCTCAGCATTAATACAGTTGCCAAATTTTGATTAACATGGTAAGCAGATGCATTCGTGTTAATCATAGTTCGCATAATCAATTTTTCATCTTGATTTAACACAACAGGCAAGTTTAATAAATCTATTTTTTTCTTTTTTTGTAATGCAAGCTTTGTTTTCAAATATTCTAACGCAATCATGGCATTACCTGGTCTCTCCTTCACTTTTAAACCAAATAATTCTGTACCGGTCAACCCGGAATCTACTGCCTTTTCCACTTCATGTATATGGTTGTACAGCATAATTTTTAAGTTATATATAGACAATTGCTCCCGCTTGGTTTTGGCTTGATACAGCATTTCTTCAAATATTGTTTCCGCTTCACTAAACTTTCTGTTCAGGTATAATGCTTCTCCGTATCCAAACATTACCCGAAATGTTTCTTCATATAAGTGTTGCCAACTCTGTTCAGGTAATAACTGATAAGATTGTTGATAAAACATGAGTGCTGACTCAAATGCCGCAGTCTGCCTTGCTTTGGAACCTGCGAGACGATTCCATTTAATTAAATCTATCCGTTGTCTATCGTCTAATTGATCCAGCCCACTATTTAAATGGTTTACAATTGAAAAGATAGCTTCCTCCCATTCTTGATCAGAAAATTGATCAATCAATACTTCCGCAATAGCAATATGATGTCTCTCCCTCTCTATTTCCGTCATCGATGTATAAAACGCTTGTCTAATCTTATCATGTAAAAACCGGTAGCTTGGTGATTCCCCCTCTAATAATTGCCTGTCACTATCAGGGTAGAACCATTTGTAACGGTTCTCCAACGGCAATATCAATCCTTCTTCCATCGCCTCCCATACACGTGTTGCACTTTCCCTGAAGTTCTGCTGCGAGACCTTTGATACTAACTTAAGATTAAATGTAGAACCAATACAGGAAGCTAACTGCAGGAGCTTTACTGTGTCAGTTGGCAATCTGTTTAATTGATTCAACATTAAATCAATCATCGAATCAGTCACAGATATTTGTTGTAATAGGTGAGGGTTAATATGCCAAGTAGCTGTACTTATATCGAATAGAAGAACCTGATCTTGATTAAGCAACTGCAACCATTGATTGATAAAAAAAGGATTTCCTTTTGTAACGCGGTAGGTTACTTCTGCTAATGATTGTGCCTTGTTTATATCAAACGAAAACACATCCATTAGCCATTCTTCTACATTCTGCTTTGTTAATGACGCTACAGGAATAGCCGACATACTTATCTCTTTCTCATGTAGCTGCTTTAGGAATAATTCAAATGGTTGGCCCATAATTATCTCATTGTCACGATAGGCACCAATAATCAAAAGATTTCTTTCATCTGGATTGGTTAACAAATGGTCAATTAAATCCAAAGTAGCATTGTCTGCCCACTGCAAATCATCAATAAATAAAACCAATGGATGATCACTTGATGCAAAAACTTCCACGAATTTTCGTACTGCCCTTAAAAAGCGGTGATGAATCGCTTGTGGTGGAAGATCTATTTCTCCTTGCTGACTTCCAATAAGCCACGCAATTTCAGGAATAAAATTAGCAATAAGCCACGCATTATGAGAAAGAGCATCTTCAAGTTTTTCTTTCCACAATTGAACTCTGCTGCTGTCCTCTGTCAGTACTTGTCTAATTAATGACCGGAAGGCATCCAGCACTGGTGCATATGGTATACGCTGCTGATATTGAACAAATTTACCCGAAACAAAATAGCCCTTTCTATGAAGTAACGGCTTATGGAGATGTTGAATCAGCGCTGTTTTTCCGACACCGGAAGGTCCTGGCACTAGTAATAGAGAGGGTACACCATGCTTTAGACCTTCGAACATTTCTAGTAACTGAGAGAGCTCTTGTTCTCTTCCATATAATTTCAAAGACTTCTCCAGCAACGGCTGTGCATCACTTTCTGCTAAAGGAAATGAATCAATCCGATCACTGGATTGATATGTTCGAAGACATTTTTCTAGGTCTTTCTTTAAACCTGAAGTACTCTGATACCTGTGTTCTGGCATTTTTTCCAATAGCTTCATGATAATTAGTGAGATTATTTCAGGAATATTTGTATTGATGCGATGAGGTGGGACAGCTGTTTGGGCAAGATGTGAGTGAATGACATCTGATGGATCCTGACTGTTAAATGGGAGCTTTCCAGTAGCCATTTGATAAAATAGAATACCTAAAGAATATAAATCTGTACGATAATCGACGGGTCGGTTCATCTTGCCGGTTTGTTCCGGTGACAAAAAAGCAAGGTCATTTATCTGATAGGTATGATCGGTTACTGGTAACATTTCTCTCGATAGCTTCGTCGATTGATGAAATCCTGTCAACCTGAATTGCTGACTTTTAGGATCGATCAGAATGTGGTCAGGATGTACCCTTTGATGGATAATATGATGCTGATGAACCGAAAACAGTATAGTTGTTAATTGAATAGCCTGTCTCAAGAAATGAGACAACTCAAACATAGAAGAAGCAGAAGCTAACCAATCGGAAAAAGATTCGGAATAAAAATTTTCCATTACAATAAATGGTTGAGCGTTCTCTTGTTCCAGCGTAATCGGTTTTAGCAGACCATAAATTTGCTGATCTTTTATAGTATAGAATTCATGGATAAATACCGATTTTTGCTGCGAGTTAGCGTTAGCACGTAATAATTTAATCAACACTGGTTTTTGATCACCTTGAGATATCGCTCTCCACAATTCCCAATCACTAGTAGTGACTAATTGATCCGTAACTTGATAATCTAATAGTTTCATCATCTCACCTTTATATTTTTAGACTTTTAAGATATTTTTAACTGTTTTTAAACCAATTTTTAAAATGATTCGATAAAATATGATTGTTGCTTTAAAAAGGGGGAAGGGATTTTTATGAAAAATTCAATGAAACCGATTTGCAAACACCAGCATGAGCTAGACAAGGAATGGTTAGTCCTGTTAACAATTGCCAGAATGAAAGGAATACGGGCACATGAATTGGCACAATTCATAAAAGAAAAAAGCAATAAAACAATTTAATACTACTAATGATTACGCTTTAAATTTGTATCCAATTCCGCGTACCGTTTCAATATATATGATTTTACCGTGGTTATTCTCTAATTTTTTTCTTAAATTGCTGATATGAACCATCACAGTCCTGTAATCTCCAAAGTGATTCTCATCCCAAATCAGTTCAAAAATCTTCTCAACACTAAAGACTTTCTCAGGGTTCTGTGCTAGCAAACATAGAATTTGAAACTCCTTCGCTGATAGGTGTAACGGTTTATCATAAAGTTTGACTACTGCACTATCTAAATTAATTTGCAATCCCGGGAATTCTATTGTATCAGTATTCTGATTAGAATAACCTCTTTGTTTCCTTGGTAATCCTATGTCTCGGTACCTTCTCAAATGCGCTTTCACCTTTGCGATAAGAACAGATGGGCTTGTACTCTTTTCAATAAAATCATCACCGCCTACTCCAAGGCCAAGTATTTTGTCAACATCCTCATGCTTTGAACTAAAGAAAAGAATAGGCACATCTGTTATCTTTTGTAGTGCTTGACAAAGCTCATAGCCATCTAATTTAGGCATCATTACATCTAAAATGATTAAATCTGGTGTTTCCTTTTCCACTATCTGCAAGGCCTCAATACCATCTGCTGCAGTGAGGACTTGATAGCCATTTTCTTTCATGTACATTGAGATAATTATTTGAATATCGTGATCGTCATCTGCTATTAGGATTTTTTCCCCTGCCATCTCTTTTCCTCCTCTCCTCTATAAATTAAATGAATACCTTTGCTACCGGAGCAAACGCTTGTACCTGATTTCGCCCTTGCCGCTTTGCATTGTATAGTGCCTGATCTGCTTGTTTCAGAAGCTCCTGTAAACTTTCCTGACCTTGAATATATGTTACTGCAACACCGATGCTTAGAGTAAGTGGAATGACATGCTTAGAAGTTATAAGTGGCGTTTGTTCCATATTTGCTCGAATTTTTTCTGCTGTCTTTTTTCCTTCAGACAATGATAATTCCATGAAGGCCAAAACAAATTCTTCCCCACCATAACGAGCAAACTGACTTCCTTCCCCTATTGACAATTTACATACGCTTGCCACATGTCGTAACGCCTGATCACCTACGTCATGTCCATATGTATCATTTACATTTTTGAAGTGATCCACATCTAATAATATAATTAAGTATGGGACTCCTTGATTTCTTGCCTCCTCTAATTCCTTCTCAGCTCTCTGAAAAAAAGCACGCCTATTCCAGATTTGTGTTAGATCATCGTAATAAGCTTGATATTCCAATTTTAACTGTAGTTCCTTTATATCTGTTATATCAGTAAAGACAATTACTAGTGCTTTTTTATTTTTTTCATCTTTCAGAGGAGTAGTGCTCACCTGATAAATACTGTTAAAATCCATTTGTTTTAACGTGATTTCTTTGGTATCAGTCATACCTGTCAAATCTAATGGAAATCGTTCATTGAAGGTTCTAGACCAAATTTCAGTAAAATGATCACCGAACAAAGACTTGTCCAGCTCAGGAAGCATCTTTCTGAAAGCGGTATTATATTCCACTAAACGGTTAAGCGAATCTAACACTACTACACCATCATTAATACTATTAAAAATTGTATTTTTAGCAATCGGCAGAAGAGAAAATAGCCTGGAAGAATGAATAGCCCATAAATAAAGAAAGGACGAAAGCCATAATACCATTGGCACCGGATCTACACCCGCTGGTGTTACACCGACCAAATAGAAAAAAGCAGTGAACATAGGTACTAATTGACCTACCAGTAAGGCAATCAATTGCGGCATGTATTCCTTTGTTGTTTCCTTCCATTGCAATAGAAGCAGAGAAAAAGCAACAAACATACAACCAAACGTATAAATACCATGCACAATATACCACGGACCTATTTCTTGATAAAAATATGGCAAACCTAATTGTGAATCGATTTCAAGCACTCGATAATGAGCATGGTGAAAATCATTTGTAACAACCATTATAAGTGTAATAAAGGGAATAAGAAGGAAAGTAAAATAGGTTTTAGGATTCATATTCCTGTCCAGATATTTCATAATAAACAATAAACCTATTGGCGGAGCAAATGCGATACCAATGTATTGAATGATCGTCCAGAATTTCATTTGTTCCAATGTCATGGATAGAAAGCCAAAAGCAGAGGCAAAACAATAAATTGTAATAATAACGGTATACACAATAAAAAAATATGCAATATTTGTATATAAATGACGCTTGCTAAATGCATAAATGCTAAGACACAAATTTAGTACACCCGATAAACAGACCAAAGCAATAAATGCTGCTATTGAAGAAGTCACAATGTCATACCTCATTTAGATAGTAGTTTCATACTATAATATAGCATATTTGTTTAGGTGTGGTGGAATTTTTACCTCTTTTTTTCCGAATATTGTTTATTTTTTGAACTATTTGAAGCTGGACAGGGTATAAAATACTGAAGATTAATGTTTGGATAAAAGTTTTTATAGAATGATTCATATTTTTATTCACCTATCCAGCAAGTTTTTAAATCTATTTTAAATTAGTAACCTGCAACCCATGGTGAAAGCATTAAATCAACATCACTTTCAGAAATGGTAGCTCCTATTGTAAATCCAGCTAAATTCTGTGCTCTAAAATTAACAGGTGGTGCATCGACAACTGTCCCCAGGCCTGTGGATCTCCCACCCACAGAAGAACCATTCACTTGATTAAAAACAGCAAAATAGTAAATTTGTTCTGGGTTAAGTGTGACAGGTGCTAGAAGCGGCAATGATAACACCCCTCCTGAAATCATATTAATTACAGCAGTTGCCCCGACAACTGTAGCTGTTGTGTTGCTTGTGGCTTCTAATACTGCCATTTGGAATGTTCCGGTTACATTTCCTTCCTGTGTTACATAGGTGGCTAAGTTGCTAATAGTTTCCCCGTTGCCCGAGAAAACTGCAGCCGCAGTTGCTTGGCTATTACCCCCACCTTCATTCCAATCAATTGTTGCATTAATGTCTCCTAATTCTACAGTTTGATACAATGGTGTTCCTGCACCACTTGGACCGGTTGCACCAGTTGGGCCAGGTGCACCGGTTGGGCCAGGTGCACCGGTTGGGCCGGTTGGGCCAGTTGCACCAACACCACCTGGACCCGTGGGACCGGTTGGACCAGGTGGGCCGGTTGGGCCGGTAACACCATTTTGTGCACTTGGTATTTGTAATATGTTTTCTAATTTATTCTCCAAGATGAATTCCTTTTTCGTCAAACCTTGAATCATATCTCTCACACTGCTGTTAACATTCAATATATCACTAATTGTAGCAGATGGAGATGTAACTCCTGGCAACGTACCAAGTACATATTGTAATTTCTCACCCTCCGCATTCAATATATGACTGAGACCTAATTCTTCTAGTGCAATCGATGCTAAAAGTAAATTAACGGAATCGTCTCTGGTAAGCGTAATTTCAGGTGTAATATTAGGAATGTTCGATTGTGACATAAACATTCACTCCTTTCCATTTTATTTCTTTTTATCATATGTTTGCTGTTTTTTTCTGAATGGGATATATATCATGTAGAAACGCACAATTCAAAAAATAGACTTTCAATTCCTGAAGATAAAAGAAATATTCGGTTTTAGGAATAGGTTACACATTAAAAATGACAGCAACTACTTTATTGAGTTGCTGTCATCATAGTATTACATCTAATAGCAAACGCGATTTCTGCCAAGCCGCTTTGCTTCATATAAGCGTTGATCAGCTATATCCACAATCGCTTCATTAATGGGATATGTAGCTACACCAATGGAAACTGTGATCTGGATGATTTCTGTTGGGGAAATTTCAAACAGATGGCTTTCTACAGATTTTCGTATACGTTCCGCAATATCAACAGCCTGGTGATTAGGGCAATCGGGTAATATCACTGAAAATTCTTCTCCACCATTTCTTGACACAACATCAAACGACCTTGTTGTGTTTGTTAATACATTTCCTAGTTCAATTAATACCTTGTCCCCCGCAGGATGGCCATAAGTATCATTCACTGATTTAAAATAATCAATGTCAATAATCAGCAATGATAATCTCTCGTTTTTTTGCTTAGCATTTGTTAACAAGGTACTCCACACTTGATTAAACTTCCGAACATTATTCAATCCAGTCAAAAAATCAATTGCTGCTTCTTCTTCATATCTTTTGAGTAGTTCGTTCGATTTTCTCTGATAATCAATAAACCAGACACTTACAAATCCTCCAATGAAGGAAACACACCAGAAATTGATAAGCAACAAATGTATTCTTTGAAAATCTCCAATAATAAATACACTTATTGTTGAAAATATAAGATTATAAGTTAAAATCATATATAAACTCTTGCTATAAAGACCCGTTCCTTCTCTCGTTACATTTTTAATAACAACAAAAGCCAGGAAAGCAAGTATCATAATAACGATGCTTGCTATTGACGATTCATTAATACCATAACTTAATCTTCCAATTATAATAATTACAGCACACACCAGAGCAGGATATGTACCTATGAAAAGCAAAATCAGCATCACAGGTAAATACCGTAAATCAACTTTCGTTACATCGGCTACTTGAATAGAAAAATACATCAATACAATGCCTAATACCCCACCGGCAATCCCATCATAAACCAATGATACAGTTGGCTTTTTCAACTTTATATTAAACTTTGACCTTAATTGAACATAAACAAAAATCAACGTAAACAAGACACACAAATTCACAAAAAGCTTTTCAAACAATCTACACACTCCTGAATTTCAACTAGCATTTTTTCTTTTAAGTAAAATATAGCACAAAATATATAATATGACATAAATGCAACATCGGTAAAGCTGACTACTACTATTATATTTAGTTTTTATATGTAAGAGAAGCGTAGATGTATTTTATTTTTGTAAAATCACAGTTACAAACAGGCTTTAGTTCAAACATTTCACACCCGCGAAAAAGTTCTCCTGCTTGATGTTGTGGCTTCTTCAAGCGTTTGGTCTTTGCTCGAACTTCATTCAGCCTGAAGTTATAATATAAATTTATTATATAAAATAAAATCAAGTATATCACTAATTGGTACTAATCAAGAGCCGTTTTGTCTGAGCCTGCGTCTGCGATTATCGCTCCGAAGCGAGCTTCCTCTGCTGTGCTCAGCACATGAGCTCCCTTATATCTATATAAATCTTGTTCACAACAGACATTAAAAGAGTTCCGACCACCTCTCTGATCGGAACTCAACTATTTTTATAATACTTTTGATAAAAAGGCTTGCGTACGTTCATTTTTCGGGTATTGGAAAAGTTGCTCTGGTGTCCCCTCTTCAACAATGAATCCTTCATCCATGAAAATAACTCGGTCTGCCACTTCTTTTGCAAATCCCATTTCGTGTGTCACGATGGTCATAGTCATGCCTTCTTCAGCCAGATCCTTCATTACTTGAAGTACCTCGCCTACCATTTCCGGGTCAAGTGCGGAGGTTGGTTCGTCAAACAACATGATATTTGGTTCCATCGCAAGTGCTCTTGCAATCGCGACACGTTGTTTTTGACCACCAGATAACTTATCAGGATAGACATCTGCTTTTTCAGCTAGCCCTACCTTGTCTAATAATTGCATTCCTAATTCACGAGTCTCTGATTCCGACTTGCTTTTAAGACGCTTCGGCCCCAATGTAATGTTCTCCATTACTGTCTTATGAGGAAAAAGGTTGAACTGCTGGAACACCATACCTAATTTCTGTCTTAATTGATTAATGTTTGTTTTACTATCGGTAAGATTATTACCTTCAATAAAGACATTACCTGCAGTTGGTTCTTCTAACAAATTCAGACAGCGTAACAGTGTACTTTTTCCGGAACCAGAAGGGCCGATGACACATACTACTTCTTGCGGATCAACCTTTATATTAATATCTTTCAATACTTCCAGATCACCGAATGATTTCTTTAAATTTTCTACTTGTATCATACTCATGATACATTCAATCTCCTTTCAAGCAAGCGTGATAAGATACTTAATGAATAAATAATAATGAAATACAGAATTCCTACTACTGTTAAAATTTCAAACGCACGGAAATTAACTGCATAGATGGATTGACCTGATAAGGTTAATTCAGCTAACCCAATAGCAGAAAGGAGAGAGGTATCTTTAATACTTACAATAAATTGGTTCACAAATGCGGGAATCATGCGACGAAATGCTTGAGGTAAAATAATTAATCGCATGGTCTGGCTATAAGAAAAACCAATCGTTCTCCCGGCTTCCATTTGTCCTTTATCGATGGAGTTAATACCAGCACGAAAGATTTCCACTAAATAAGCTGCTGCATTAATCGTAATCGCGATCACACCTGCTGCAAATGCAGTTAAACTAATATTGAGAACGCTGGGTAAACCAAAATAAATAAATAGTATTTGTACTAGTAACGGCGTCCCCCGAATAATATCGACAAAGGCCGTGGAGATAAAACGTAATACTTTACTCTTTGTAATACTGAATATTCCTAGCATTACCCCAATAAACATTGCTAAAATCAAGGAAATAACCGTAATTTCTACCGTTAGTCCCATTCCTTTTAATAGCGTGGGTAACGCGTCTATAATCACATTGATGGTTTCCATATATACTTACCTGCCTTCTTTTAGAAAGGGTGTGACGAGATAGCCACACCCTTTCCACTTTATTTATTCTGCAAAATATTTATTATAAATTTCATCGAATTCGCCACTGTCTTTAAGCTCTTGTAAACCAGTGTTTAGTTTCTCCACTAAGCCTTCGCTTCCTTTAGAAATGGCAATACCGTAATCTTCACTTGGATACTTATCTCCTACGATGTGAAGAGCAGAATCCTCTCCGTCTTGTTTAATCTTGTATGCTACACTCGGATAATCATTAATTAATGCGTCGGCATTACCGTTCTCCAATTCCATATACATCGTTGCGTCATCTTGTAATTTAGTTACTTCACCATTATATTTTTCAGCTAATTCATTAGCTAATTTCAAGCTGGATGTCCCTTGTTTAGCTACAATCGTAGCTCCTTCTAAGTCCTCTTCACTTTGAACAGAACCATCTTTCGTTGTTACTAAAGATAAACCTGATTCAAAATATGGATCAGAGAAATTAACGACTTCTAAACGGTCTTCTCGAATACCAATTGCAGATACAGCGGCATCTACTTGATTCGCCTGAAGTGCTGGGATAATTCCGTCAAACTTCATAATTTTCCAGTTTACTTTTAAATTGGCCTTCTCCGCAATAGCTTCCACTAACTCCACATCAAAACCAGTTAGCTCTTCATTTTCTTTATACTCAAAAGGTGGATAATCCTGTACAGCCGCCACAGTAATTTCTTCTGCGCTGTCACCTTCCGCATTCCCACTATCTTCTTCACCTGTTCCACAAGCTGATAGAGCGATTGCAATAATACTTACTACTATGAACATTAATACTCGACGCCGTAACGTCTGCTGTTTATTTTCACTCATTACGTAAAATCCCCCTGTTCATTTTTTAAACGACACTATTAATTTTATCGAACATACAAAAAGAACCCAAATGAGATAAGCAACCTTATGTAAGCATATACTAATATTCTTCAATCTCTCCTCAGCTAATCTTACATATCTATAGAAATACTAGCTAAGATTTGCGTATTCTAACAAATACTCGAGATATGCGTGAATTGGATAAATACTACAAGGTGTATATAGGAAATTCCGTATAACTATTTGCCCACTCTTTTATTTATTTTGCAAAAACAGTTTGTAGCATAACCAGATTACGGCAAGCAAAGCTAAGCTGATCATTAATCCACTTCTTTCATTAGCATGAAGAACTGCCCCTGAAATAGTTAGGAGAATGAACACAATACCTATCCACGAAGTATATGGATAGCCTTTTGATTTATATGTATTTTTTTGGTCCTGATAGGTTGGGTGCAGCTTAATATGAGAGCCGAGGATGAGTAACCAATTAAGAATGAGCATGACACCCGCTGATGTGGTGACAAACTCATATATGGAATCCGGCAAAATGAAGGAGCACCCAATCGATACCGACAATCCAATAGCAGTTAACAGCAGAGCCTTCAAAGCAACTCCTCGATTATTTTTGACCTGAAGCTGCTTCGGTGCATCGCCATCTTCTGATAATGATACCAGCACACGACTAATCGAGAATAACGTACCAACCATTGTCGAAAAAGCAGCACTTATGATAATGATATTAAATGTCGAATCTAAATACGGAATATGGAAAGCCGATAACGCTGTAACAAAAGGGCTCTCCGATTCATCAATTTGCTTCCAGTTCACTAAATACATGACAAAAAACAACGATAATGTAAATAATGTAACTAGAGCAATAATCAGACCCCTACCTGCCTTAGGTATATCTCGTTTATGTTTCAATTCGGAGGATGTGACACCCATCACCGCAATCCCACCAAATGAAAAGAAGATAAAAATCAATGCAGACCACAGCCCTTTTAGACCATGAGGGAAAAATGTCCCCACCACAGCGCTTGACTTTGAAACCTCATCATACGGACTAATAATACCTAGTAAAAACATCAAACCAAATCCAATAAAAATAACTAACGTAGCAATTTTCACAACAGCAAATAATGATTCAATCTGTCCAAAGTTTTTCACCCCTAAAAGGTTAATGCCGAAGCCTAAAGAAGCATAGATAACAGAGAAAACCCAGAGTGGAATATTTGGCAGCCAAAATTGGGTGAAGGTGGACAAGGCAACAATCTCACTCGACATAATCAGAATACCCGATAACCAATACATCCAACCTGACATAAATCCAACCGAATGACCAAAAGCTTTCTTTGCATATGTACGAAACGATCCCTCCTGAGGATCATTCACTGTCATCTCTGCTAATGCACTGAACACAATATATGTCGTCATACCAGCGAGAAGATAGCCGATTAAAATAGATGGACCTGCTGTTTTAATAGAAAGACTTGTGCCAAGAAAAAAACCTGCACCAACAATTGATCCAATCCCGATCAAAGAAAGCTGCCACCAACGGAGATGTCCTTCTCCTTTTTTTATTTGTTTGTTCTGCTTATGCTTAACAACTTGCTTGATAACATGATGATTCCTCATTAAAACCATTCTCCTTTTTCGTGATCAGATCCCTCCTATGATTATTTCCAACCTCAGCTTATTCATTCAGCAGCGTCTATAACCGGTTTCTTCTATATAATAAAGTGTGATTTTATAGTTATGATGGCCGGAACGTTATCATATCATTAAAAACATGTCAAAATGATTTCTAAACTGAGGGAGTTAACATAATCAATAGTATAAAAACCCATCAATCATGTTTAGCATGTTTTCTTCTATGACTGTATTTAGTGCGTAGCAAAGCTCCGGAATTAGGCTCCGCGTCCTGTGTGCACGGATTCAACTAGATACTACAGATGAGGAGTCTTCGCCTTCCTACACTTAAAGGAAGTTTTACAACATTAGCCACAGTTAATAGCAGAGGTTCTAGTATTGTTATGCAGAATTCGAATGGAGTTCAGTTCAATATGGTAGCTCATGTATAAGTTATAGAGCCTAAACAATAGCGTAGGCCAATCACGGAGACTCCCACTGAAAGCGAAGTGGTTGGCCGGAGCGATATCCTAACACACGAATCACTTCAAAATAAATACTACGAAGCTAGACATAATCCGGAATATCGGAAGCCAATTTTATTTTTGAAATCTTAATTTACTACTGTCACATCTTTAATAAATTGATTATATATTCTGATCCTATAAAAAAACCGCTGTTCCTGACTAGATAGCCAGAACAGCAGTTTGCTTGTATCATTTAGTTTTCTTCGATATTTTTACGATCTTTTTTCATCATTTTCGATAGCACTTCATAGACAATTGGCACAATAACCAATGTTAAGATGGTCGATGATGTTAAACCGCCGATTACTGTTATAGCTAATCCTTTTGAAATGAAGGCTGATCCTCCGGCACCGAATACCATTGGCAGGAGCGCTCCAATTGTCGCAATTGCTGTCATTAAGATCGGGCGTAAACGGGTTGCTCCTGCATCGACAATCGCTTCACGAATCGACATACCATCACGCTCTAAATGGATGATTCGATCCACAAGTACGATAGCGTTTGTGACCACAATACCAATCAGCATTAACATACCCATCATGACGGAAACAGAAATTGTTTCTCCCGCGATCCAAAGACCGACGAATGAGCCAATTACCGTGAATGGTAAGGAGAACAGGATTGCAAATGGTGCAAGACCTTCTCCGAATGTCACAACGAGAATGAAGTATACAATCAGAATCGCAGCCAGCATCGCTACACCAAGCTGTGTAAAGGTTTCTTGCATATCTGCTGCTACACCAGCAACATCAGCACGGACACTGTTAGGCAATTCGAGTTCATCCAATTTTTCATCTGCAGCAGATGTAGCAGATGAGACATCATCTGTCGTCACTGTACCAGAAACGGTAGCGTAATATTCTCCTTCACTACGCGCTAATGTGTTATAAGCTGTACCTTCTTCCACTGATACCAATTCACCAAGCTCCATCGTTGAGCCTTGTGCCGTTGGAATTGGTGTTTCCAGCAACTCTTCCATCGATGCAGCATCTGTTTTTGCTTCACGTTGGACGATAACATCGATTTCTTCTCCATCACTTTCTACTGTTGTCAACACTTCTTCAGATCCTGAAGCAGATAATGCCCCGACAATTTGTGCGGTAGTCAGACCATATTGCAGCACATCCTGCTGATCCACGTTCAAGACATTTTTTACGTATGGATTTTCCATATCTGATTCTACATCTGTTAAGTCTTCTACATCACTTAACGCACCTGTTACCTGATTAACAGCTTCGTTCAGCTCATCCAGGTCTTCACTGTACAGGGTGTAACTTACTTCATTACTTGACATACCACCTGTAGAGAAGTTCTGTGATTGCCATTCACCAGGCTGATCAATGTTCGTGACATAATCTTCTATATCTGTTTTGACTTCTGCGAAATTTTCCATTTCATCATCAAAAATAACATACATTAACGCACCGTTGCTTCCACCCATCATCATCGATGACATGTCAGCACTGGCACTTGAACTATCATTAATGGAAACTTGAAGAATATCCACATCATCACGTTTCATTAACTCTTGTTCGACTTCTTCAACATGTTCAATTTTATCCTCATCAAGTTCACCAGCAGCTGGCGTATAGGTTAAATACATCACTTTTTCTTCTTCTGAACCTAAGAAACTGAATCCAATCAATGGTGTGATCGCAACTGATCCAACAAGGATTAATACGGCAACAACCGACGTAATCACTTTATGATTCAACACTTTCGACAGCACACCTTTGTACCAGTTTGCTAGCTTACCAACCTCTTTATGTTCCATTACTTGTTTATCCGCATATAAGTTCTTACGGAATAAGAAATGGGACAAAGCTGGTACAATCGTAATCGCAACAATTAATGACGCACCTAATGCGAAGGCCATCGTTAAGGCAAACGGCTGGAACAACTCACCAACCATACCACCGACTAGCATTAGTGGTGCAAATACTGCGATTGTTACTAAGGTAGAAGACAGGATTGGCTTGAACATCTCAATCGTTGCTTCACGAATTAACGCTCTTCCTCGTAATTTTTCACTTTCTAAATACATTCTCCGGTAGATATTCTCCACGACAACAATCGAATCATCAATAACACGTCCGATCGCTACCGTAATCGCACCTAACGTCATAATATTTAATGTAATATCCATCCAGTTTAATAATAGCATCGCCATTAAGATCGAAACCGGAATCGATATAATGGATATAATAGTAGATTTAAAGTTACGTAGGAACAACAGGATAATCAATACAGCGAATAGTCCACCGAATAACGCTTTTTCAAGCATGGTAAACACAGATTCTTCGATCGGTTCTCCTTGATCCAGGGTGACATCAATTGCAAGGTCATCAATCGCCTCTTCTTCATCTGCCGCTAAATCCTTCACAGCGTTCACGACATCTACCGTGTTCGCTTGCTGTCCTTTGGTAATCTGGATCGCGATCGCATCTTCACCGTTAGTACGGGAAATCGATTGTACCTTACCAACCGTTTCAATCGTTGCAATATCACCTAGTGTAGTGAAAGGCTGTGACCCGATCTGAACAGGAATCACTAATTCTTTTAATGCTTCAACCGTTTTAATATCACCATCAACCGCTAACGCTTCTTCACCATCTTCATATTCCTGTAAACCTAGCGATACAGCCATATCATTAGCCTGTACCATTTGTTTTACTGTATCTTCTGTCAGACCAAGCTGTTGCATTTTCTCCTGGTCATAAGTGAATTGCACTTCTTCCACATGCTGTCCCGTAATAGTTGCAGATCCTACCCCTTCTAAATTCTCTATCTTCGGTAAAATCGAATCTTCTACTCTGGACGACAATGCGACAATATCTTCATCTGTACTGCTGATCGATAACGCCACAACTGGCATCATGTTCATATTGAGTGCCATAATAGACGGTTCTTCTGCGTCCTCCGGCATGTTTACATTGTCCAACGCCGCTTCTAATTCACGTTTCTTCTCATCCATGTCAACGCCATAATCATATTCCACCTGTACTTGTGAAACATTGGCTGATGAATTGGAATAAACCGCCTTAACATCGTCTAAACCTTCGATATTTTTTTCCATTGGTATCGAGATTTCATCCATTACCTGCTCTGCTGTAGCACCTGGATAAACACCCATTACGATTAAGTATGGTATCGACACATCTGGAATACTTTCCATTTTCATTTTCGTTCCTGAATATAAACCAGAAGCTACTACAATGATTGTCAGCAACCATACTGCAAGTTTATTTTTCAGGACAAAGTTTATTAAACCTTTCAAAGCTTAACACCTTCCCCTAGATTGACTAAATTGTGATACTATCTTATAATAATGACTAGTCGGTCATTTGTCAATATATAAGAAAGAGGTACTAGACATTGGCGAAAAAACAATTAATCATGGAAAATGCATTGGAATTGTTCGCGGAATACGGTATTGAAGCCACTTCCGTACAGCAAATCACTGAAAAATGTAATATTTCAAAAGGCGCATTTTACTTGGCATATAAATCTAAATCCGAATTAGTCATAGGTATCATGGATCATTTTCTCAGCGAGCTAATTGCAGATGTTGAACAGTCGGTCAATAACAAAAAATTGGAAGAGAACTTATTATATCAATTTTATTTCACATACTATGCCGCACTGCAGAAACACTCGCATTTTGCCCAGATTTTGATGAAAGAGCAATACATCTCATTTGATGCCGACCTCCTTCTTAACCTGACGAAATATGACAAGCATCTAAATACAATTATTTTCACGATGGTTAATACGTATTTTGATCAGACAGACAAAAGTATGTACCCGGATTTGGTATACGTGATCAAAGCATTCCTCAAAATGTATGCCGATCTCATTTTTTCTTCCAATCAGATCATTGATTTAGAGAATTTATGTAAAGCACTGGTTGAACGCACCACAGTTATTGCACAGCATGCCACGATTCATATTATTCCCACCGAATATTTTGAAATCCATCACCCTGCCGTGCAAGTTCCTTCTAAAGAGGAACTAGTTGGATTACTTGAACGCAATATGGAAGAAACAAACGATTCTGTCACACTGGAATCCTTAACGTTATTAAAAGAGGACTTGCATGCTCGCGCTCTTCCTGAGGCAGTAGTTCAAGGATTACTGAAAAATTTACGAACAGAATCTTCGTCAAAATGGACCGGCTATATTTATGAAGTATTTGTAAGAAATAATTAAAGGATTCTGTTCAAAAATGGATGAAAGAGCTGCTGATAAGTATGGTAGGAAAAAGAAAAACAATGCCAGCTGTAGCACGATGAAGTTAGTGCTACAGCCGGTTTATTTGGACTGCATTACAAGTTTCTATAGCAATGCTCGTTTCTGCTTATCGCTACCCGTGGTAATTGCAAGCAAAACTCTAGCGAAGCGGGCATTATTTTCATCCTCCCTGTAACCGGATCCCTCCACCATTAACCTGCACCCACCCGAATTTCAGCCGCTTTTGAAATAAAATTTCACCATAATAAAGTTTGCAAGGATTTGTTTAGGAGAGTGTATTCCTGAATACTAATTAACATACAGATGACCATGTGATATGTTGACCTTTTTCCAAAAAAGGCATAAGATTACCGTAAGTCTGACCATTTAGCCAAAAGTGAAACTATTTCATAAAAAGTATCACTTTTCCAATTGATACTTGACCGTCCGGATGGTATAGTAGGGTGACAGTCCGAATATTCTATTAAAGAAAAGGTGTTTATATGAGCCGAGTTTCAAGAAAGGTTGAGATTCTAAATGCCGCTTCCAAGGTTGTAAGTGAACGCGGTATATTCGAATTAACATTAGATGCCGTTGCCAAACAGGCCGGTATCAGTAAAGGCGGATTACTTTATCATTTCCCTTCCAAAGAAGCACTTGTAGAAGGAATGGTTCAGCATCTAGCTGTGAATTATCAAGAGAAAATAGAAGATAACGCAAAACAAGATCCAGAGGAAACAGGCAGATGGATCCGTTCCTATGTGGATGTTACCTTTAATCAAACCTATCAAAACAAAGATATGAACGCAGGTCTTCTTGCTGCCAAAGCCGTTAATCCAGATTTACTGGATCCCATCCGCAAGCTATATGAAGAATGGCAAGAACAGATCGAAAATGAAGGAATCGATCCAATGAAAGCTACCATTATCCGCCTCGCGACAGATGGAATCTGGTTAGCTGAACTTTTTGATATCTACCATATCGAAGAAGAAAAAAAACAAGAAATTTATAAAGTATTGCTATCATCAATTGATGAATAAGGATGAACATCTTTCCACGTACCGAAGACATGGAAAGGTGTTTTTTTTATGGATTGTGACAAAAAAATTACAAAATCATTTAAAAAATGATCGATCGCTTGCTATTAAAGCGATAAACCATGCAAAAAACTTTGCAAAACCCGCCTAAGTAAGCCTTTTCATCACAATACCAACTTGAAAGATTACCGTCCGGATGGTATAGTTTTGCTTGTGCCAAATTCGACATAAAAATTTCAAAGTCGACATATATTATCAAATAAAAAATTCTGAACGAAAAGGAGTTGTGAACATATGGCGAAGAAGATTATGCTGACAGCAGCAGTAACCGGCGCAGGAGACACAACGACAAAGAGTTCACATGTCCCTGTCACTCCGAAAGAAATTGCCGATGCAGCAATTGCCTCTGCAAAAGCAGGAGCAACAGTAGCCCATGTACATGCACGTGATCCAAAAACAGGTGGCATCAGTCACGATGTCAATCACTACCGTGAAATTGTAGATCGCATTCGCGACGCAGAAACAGATGTGATCATTAACATTACCTCTGGTGGAGGCGGCGATTTCATTCCGAGCTTGCAAACACCTGCAGCCGGTGGAGATGGTACCGATATGCAAACACCTGAGGAAAGACATCAGCCAGTTGGAGAATTACTCCCTGAAATGTGTACCCTTGATTGCGGATCGGTAAACTTCGGCAACATGATTTATATGAGCCCGACCGATTGGCTTCGTAAACAGGCTAAGCTTGTACAAGAAGCTGGTGTAAAACCTGAATTAGAATGTTTCGATACAGGACATCTTCGTTTTGCGAAACAATTAATCCAGGAAGGTCTGATTGATGATGACCCAATGTTTCAATTCTGCTTAGGAATACCTTGGGGAGCGGATGCAGATGTTGAAACAATGCTCTACATGAAAAATCGCCTTCCAGACAATGCACATTGGTCTGCTTTTGGAATTGGACGTATGCAGTTACCAATCGTGATGCAAACAGCATTGCTTGGCGGAAACGTAAGAGTAGGATTAGAAGACAATATTTATCTAAGTAAAGGTGTACTAGCTCGTAATGATCAGCTCGTTGATAAAGCGGCAAACATGCTTCATCAAAATGGCATCGAGATCATGACACCAGCTGAAGCGAGAGAGCAATATGGTTTACGAAACCCTAACGGAGGAGGCAAATAATGGCTGAAATCAAAAAAATAGCCGTCATCGGAACTGGCGTCATCGGTAATGGATGGATTGCGAGATTCCTTGCACAAGGACATGAAGTCATCGCGTTTGATCCTGCAGAAGGTGCAGAACAACGCACAAGAAAAGTAATCGATCAAGTATGGGCAGATCTTGAAAAATTAGGTACTGCTGAAAATGCATCAAAAGAACGTTTATCTTTTGTTCCTACGATTGAAGAAGCAGTAAAAGATGCCTATCTAATTCAAGAAAATGTACCAGAACGCGAACAACTGAAAAAAGACGTATTAGCATCCATTGACCAATATGCACAATCTGATGCGATTATTGGCTCAAGCACCTCAGGCATTATGCCATCTACTTTGCAAGCAGGGCTGACACATCCAGAACGTGTAATGGTAGCCCATCCGTTTAACCCTGTATATTTATTACCTCTAGTAGAATTGGTAGGCGGAAAAGAGACGAGCGAAGAAGCTTTAGAAGCAGCTAAAACTTTCTATGCATCGATCAACATGAAGCCACTAGTAATCCGCAAAGAAATCGAAGGTCATGTGGCGGACCGTTTAATGGAAGCATTGTGGCGTGAAGCGCTTCACCTGGTAAACGATGGCATCGTGACAACAGAAGAAGCAGATGCTGCTATTATTTATGGTGCCGGACTTCGCTGGGCACAAATGGGACCTTTCTTAACGTTCCACTTAGCTGGTGGGGATCAAGGAATGCGCCATATGCTCGAGCAATTCGGACCAGCACTTAAATTGCCATGGACGAAGTTAGAAGCGCCTGAATTAACAGATGAATTAAAAGAGAAAGTTATCGAAGGCTGTGAAAGTCACGCAGGCGATACTTCCATCACAGAATTAGAGCAAAAACGTAATGAGTTTTTAGTAAAATTACTAGATTTAGTGGAAGATTATTGGCCAGAGTCTAAAATTTAGTGATCGAGGGGGCTCTCCCCCTCATTACTGGAAATCCATTAGATATGAGGTGAAACCATGCCGAATAACTTCACATATAAAGACGTTGTCCGCAATGAATGGGTGGACTATAACGGTCATATGAATGACGCAGCCTATGCGAAAGTATTTAGCCTGGCAGTAGATGCATTAATTGACCATATCGGGCTGGATGAACAAGCCCGTAGGAAGTTAAGCTATTCCATTTTTACATTAGAAACACACATCTGCTACTTGCAGGAAGCACACGAAACACAAGAGATCAACGTAACCTTACAGTTATTAAACAAAGATGCAAAACGGCTTCACGTATTTTTTGAAATGTACGCGGGTGCTGATAATCAACAGCATCTCATTGCAACCAGTGAACAAATGCTGATGGGGATGGATATGGAGCAAGGAAGACCTGCACCTTTTCCAGAGACAATAGCAGAAGTTATCGACACAATATGGAACGACCATAAACATTTGGCAGCCCCTAAACAAGCAGGAAGACAAATCGGGATAAAATAAAACTTGATTCACATCGTTTTATTAATCGGCTCTTATCACCGTAACACGATAAGAGATGATGTCGGATGAAAAATAGAGGAGTATGTTTATGAATAAAATAGAAGTTAATCAGTTAACAAAAGTATTCGGTTCACATCCTCAACAAGGATTGAAACTGTTGAAAGATGGAAAACAAAAAGAACAAATATTAGAAGAAACCGGAATGACGGTAGGTGTAAGCCAATCTTCCTTCTCGGTAAAACCAGGTGAGATTTTCGTTATCATGGGTCTGTCTGGTAGTGGTAAATCAACGCTTATCCGTTTGGTAAACCGTCTGATCGAACCAACTGATGGGGAAGTATTCATCGACGGTGAAGACATTACCAAAATGGACAAAAAAACACTTACGGAAACAAGAAGACAGAAATTAGGAATGGTATTCCAGAAATTCGGTTTATTGCCACACCGTAACGTACTGCAAAACGTTGCTTACGGATTAGAGCTTCAAGGGATTTCAAAACAAGAGCGTGAAGAACGAGCGAAGCAAACACTTCAAGATGTCGGCCTTAAAGGCTATGAAGACAGTCTTCCAAGCCAGCTTAGTGGTGGTATGCAACAGCGTGTAGGTTTGGCTCGTGCTTTAACAAATGACCCCGACATCCTATTAATGGATGAAGCGTTCAGCGCATTAGACCCGATCATTCGTACCGAGATGCAAGATGAATTATTGAAACTGCAAAACAAACTAGGTAAAACCGTACTTTTCATTACACACGATTTAGACGAAGCATTGAAGCTTGGCGATCGCATCGCAATTATGAAAGATGGTCGCATTGTACAAGTTGGTACGGCGGAAGAAATCCTGGAGAACCCAGCTAATGATTATGTAACGAAATTCGTAAAAGACGTCGATCGCTCCAAAGTTCTTGAAGCATCTCACGTCATGAAAAAACCAAAAGTCCTAACAACATACAAAGACGGTCCACGTATGGCTGTCCGCAAAATGGAAGAAGCCGGTGTCTCCAGTATTTTTGTAGTAGACAAACAAGATAACTATAAAGGTATTCTTACGATCGATGACGCCATTCGCGCACATAAAGAAGGAATGACGATTGAAGAAGTACTCGTAGAAGAAGTATACACTACTGCACCAACCACTCCATTGGATGATTTAATCGGGATTGCCGCCGACACGAAGTATCCAATAGCAGTTCTTGAGGATGGCGTGTTGCTAGGTATTATTTCAAGAGTTTCTATTCTTTCTGGTCTCGTACTTGGAAAAGAAAAACCATCTGAGGAGGTGACGTCATGAATTACTTCGACTTACCGTTAGAACAATGGACGAACGATTTTGTAAATGGCTGGCTGCTTCCGGTAACCAGTGGTTTATTCGACCGTATCAGTGATTGGATTGGCGCTTTCATTGATGGTGTAACCAATCTGTTAATCTTCATCCCACCGGAAATTATCGCCATTGTATTAATCTTACTAGCATGGAAAACAGCCGGAAAAGGTGTGGCGTTATTCACACTGATTGGTACCATCTATCTAGGCTCTGTTGATTTATGGCCTGAATCCATGCAAACACTAGCGATCGTACTCGTTTCTACTATTATATCTGTAGTACTTGGTGTCCCGATCGGTATCTTAAGTGCGATGAATTCAGTAATAAATAAGATTGTTAAACCAATTTTGGATTTTATGCAGACATTGCCAATCTTTGTTTATTTAATTCCAGCTATTCTATTATTCGGACTTGGCGGCGTACCTGCCGTTATTGCAACCTTTGTCTTCGCAGCACCACCTGCTGTCAGAATGACAAACTTAGGAATTAGACAAGTACCAGAAGAAGTAGTAGAAGCATCCCGTGCTTTCGGTTCTACGCCTTCCCAGCTATTATTTAAAGTACAGCTTCCATTAGCAGTACCAACGATCATGGCTGGTGTCAACCAAACGATTATGCTTGCCCTGTCAATGGCCGTTGTTGCATCCATGATCGGTGCACCAGGTCTTGGAGACACTGTATTAACAGGTATTTCAACGGTTAACGTTGGTCTTGGCTTAACTGGTGGATTAGGAATTGTAGTTATCGCTATTATCCTTGACCGTATTACGCAAGGACTTGGAAATAAATTATAAAAAGGAGAGATTTTTAATGAAAAAACTATTATTAAGTTTAGTAGCTCTTACCATGGTATTCGTAATGGCTGCCTGTGGATCATCAGACGAAGGTACATCAGGTAGTGACAATGAAGCAGCAGCAGGTGACAAAACCATTACATTAGGTGTAACACCTTGGACAAGTACAGTACCTCCTACAAAAATTGCGAAATTAATTTTTGAAGATATGGGATATACTGTTGAAGAAACAAGTGCTGACGCAGGTAGTGTATATGTAGGCTTATCACGTGGCGATATTGATGTATTTATGGATGCTTGGCTTCCCGTTCACCAAACATACCTTGATGAATACAGTGATTCCATTGAAGAAACAGCAACAAGCTATGCTCCAGCAGATGCAGGATTAGTTGTACCAACTTATATGGAAGATATCAACAAAGTTTCTGACTTAAAAGGCAAAGAAGATATGTTTGATAACACCCTTTATTCGATTGAAAAAGGTGCTAGTGTAACAGGCGTCCTAAACGATGCTATTGATCAATATGGTTTAGATTTAGAGCAAGTTAACTCATCTGAAGGTGGAATGCTTGCACAGGCAATGAAGCTTATGCAGCAAGAAGAACCAGTACTTTTCTACGGCTGGAGGCCACACACGATGTTCAACAAACTTGACATCAAAATTTTAGAAGATGATCAGAATGTACTTGATACAGCATCTGTACACGTCGTTACGAATAAAGAATTAAAAGATTCTGCACCAGATGCATATGAGTTCTTAAGCAACTGGAGCATTCCAATCGATGATGTAGAAGCAATGATTAAGAAAATTGAAGATGATGGTGAAGATCCAGAAGAAGTAGCACAAGAGTGGATCGACAATAATCAAGATAAAGTAAACGAAATGTTAGGGAAGTAAGAATGATGCATGCTGTACTGGTTACTACTAGTACAGCATTTGCTTTAACTATAATGAAGGAATTGAGGGGATAACATGCAACAAATTATTGTGGATAGAGAAGTACCGTGTGAACTAAGAGATGGTGTCAAGCTTTACGCTAACTTTTATCGTCCAAGTGATGAAGGTACTTATCCAGTACTTTTATGTCGTTTACCATATAATAAAAACCTTCCTGATTTTTCACATCGATATGTGGACCCATTCCGAATAGCGATGAGTGGCTACATTGTAATTATTCAAGATGTGAGAGGACGCTTCGCATCCGAAGGCGAGTTCCGACCTTTTGCACAAGAAGTTGAAGACGGTTACGATGTGGTGGAATGGGCAGCTGCATTGCCACATTCCAATGGAAAAGTAGGGATGTTTGGTTTGTCTTATTACGGCTTCACCCAAATATACGGCACGCTGGAACAGCCTCCATCCTTAAAAGCTATTTTCCCTGCCATGACAGGCAATGTTACGGGTGATGCCTTTAACCAAAACGGTGTATTCCAATTTGCTTCTTCCGAAACGTGGATACTCGATTCGGTAGCAATGGACTTTTTAAAACGAAAACAATCAGAAGAACAATATGCCGAAACGGTTAAAGAAATCGTCCACGACCTTAATCATATTGAAGAATGGTATAATTACAAACCAATCCAAGAATGGCCACCTGTCATGAAACACCCGGAATTACGTGACCTTTTCCAAAAGTACATTAACAATCAATTACTAGATGAAGTAAGGGATAATCCCTATAATCATGAGCAAGCATTAAACATGCCCGCCTTTCATCTAGCTGGCTGGTATGATAACTTCTTAAATCAGACAATCTTAAATTACGAGGAAATGAGCAAGCTCAATGACAATCAGAAACTGATCATCGGCCCTTGGGCTCATGGAATGTTCCATTCTGATATTGGTGAGCGTTCCTTCGGTATCTACAGCTCCGGCTATGCTATCAATGGAATAGAAGACATCACCTCCTTGCACATTAAATGGTTTGATCGTTGGTTGAAGGATCAAGAATCGTCAATATTAGATACTGAAGATCCTGTTTACATTTTTACAATGGGTACAAATACTTGGCGATCTGAGTCCGCTTGGCCAATTCCGGATACACAATATACTCCGTTCTATTTGCATAGTGATGGAGAAGCACACCATACATCCGGCAGTTTATCAACAGAAATTCCAGGTGAAGAAAAAGTTGATGCGTTTGTCTACGATCCGCACAACCCCGTGCCAACAAATGGCGGCGGCGTATTATTCTATAACGGAAAAAATGCAGGTCCACGTGACCAATCAGTGATAGAAGAGCGTGATGACGTGCTCATTTATACGTCTGAACCAATGAAAGAACCGTTAGAAGTGACGGGCTGGATCAAAGCAAATATCTGGGCGTCATCCGATGCACCAGATACAGATTTCACTGTGAAGTTAGTCGATGTTGCTCCTGATGGTAAAGCCTATAATCTAGCAGACGGCATCGTCAGAGCTAAGTGGCGTAATGGATCAGAGGAAGCTGCACCACTAGCAGGAGAAATTGTCGAATACGAACTTGACCTTTGGGCTACCAGTAACGTCTTTTTACCCGGACATGCGATACGAATCGAAGTATCCTCCAGTAATTATCCGTGGTATGACGTCAATCCGAATACCGGCGAGACCATTATGACGACTGATAAAATGGTAACAGCCGATCAAGTGATCTACCATGACAGCGAGCATCCATCTTCGATCACGCTGCCAGTGATTCCGAAATCAGAGTAAGCATGAGAAAACCGGGCTTTGAACAGCCCGGTTTCTTTAATCAATTAAGAAAGCACAAAAGTGCAGTCACAGCAGTGATCATATGGAATATGAAGTGGAGTTCCTATAATATGGATTATGTCAACTAACAGCTTAGTGGCTATTTTGAAATATTATGTGTGGTATGATACCGCTCCGTCCAACCACTCCGCGTCCTGCGGGGCACGGCTGGAGCTAACTTTGTGAAGAAGGTCGCTTCACAAAGTGGATCTCCAGCACCTGCATAATCCCGCGGGAGTCTATGTGGTTGGCCTACGCTATGGCTTTGCTCTACAACTAATAATACAGCTAGTATTTTGAGCGGTATCCTTTAGTGTCTATACCTCATCTTTAATATGGATAATGCCTAGAACTGCTGCTTTTCACTGTTACATACGTTGTAGCACTTCCATAAAGCGTAGGAAATAGGCGGAGACTCCCGTGGAATCAGCGCGAGCTGAAGATCCACTTATGAAAGAAAAGAATTTTCTTTCATAAGTTAGCTGAAGCCGTGCCCACAGGACGCGGAGCCTATTTCCGGAGCTTTGATAAGCAGATGAAAACTATCATAATTAACTCCATGTCAGACAGTTCCGGTTTACATAATCCATATTATAGGAAGTTGTTTATTAATGAAGTCAATTAGGACCGGGTGGTTTATGCCCGTTTTTCTTATGTAACTCTATAAGTAACTTAATCCTTAAATACGGTTGCATTCTATGCTATTTTTCATTTGCAGCTATTACATTAGTAATGTTCAATAAATTTGTTCCATTTAATTGGAAAGGTGACGAATGTAATTCGTATTTACATACGCAGGTATAGGAAAAACTCGGCACTCGCTAGAGGTGAAACGAATGCCGAGTTTTTCAAATTTACTTTTTCCATAGTATAAATAAAAGAATTAGCATTACAATATCTAATCGAGCATCAAACAAGAATTGAAAGAAGCCGGTTTCCAGGATAGGCACTTTCGTGAGAAAGAAAGCTGCCACCATAATAATAAATAATGGAATCGCCGCTTGTCTGACATAATAATTAAAAAGGATTAATCCACCACAGATTAATTCTGTCAATCCGACTAGCAGGACGACTAACTCTGGATATGGGAGTCCAAAACCGGCAAATGTACCGGTAAAGTCTGAAATTACAAGTTTCATTATCGCAGAAGCAATGAAGACATAGCCAACAGCATATCGAATTAATTGATGGGCAGTCACATGGTTGGGCATAATAACACCCCTCCTTCGATTAAGTTACTTCTAATGTATGCAGACAAGCAGAGGGACTATGCTAGTTATTCGAATTTTAATCAGGAATCAGAATTGAAGCAGTTTTGCCTGAACTGGATATTAATGTGACAAACGATAAAATTTGGTCTATAATTAACAGTATTTGAACTGTACAATTTTTCTAAATATAGGAAGAAAGCACGTTTAGAGGGGGAGTAATGTTGGATTCAGTTTGGCTCGAGTATGGTTGGACATTATTAGTTTTAATAGGACTTGAAGGACTTTTATCAGCAGACAATGCACTTGTGTTGGCAGTGATCGCGAAGCATTTGCCAGATGATCAGAAAAAGAAGGCGATTAATTACGGGATCATCATGGCGTTCGTCTTTCGATTTGGGGCATTATTTGCTATATCCTTTATCGCAAACGTTTGGCAAGTGCAGGCAATTGGTGCTGCTTACCTGATTTATCTTGGGTTGAAGCACATTATACCCGCTGGAAAAGGCGTGGAGGAAGAAGCAGAGAAAGTAGATAAGCCTGGACAAGCCTTTTGGCCGACAGTGCTAAAAATTGGTGTAGCGGACCTGGCTTTTGCAATAGATTCCATTCTTGCTGCAGTAGCGTTGGCGTTAGCATTACCAGCTTCCGGTTTACCAGACTTTGGTGGTATGGATGCAGCTAAGTTTATCGTTGTTTTATTAGCAGGTGTTTCTGGACTTATCTTAATCAAATTCGCTGCAACATGGTTTGTGAAACTATTAGATGCACGACCTGGTTTAGAAACAACGGCATATACGATCGTTGCCTGGGTTGGAATCAAACTGGCAGTCATTACGCTGTCACATCCATCGGTAGGTGTACTAGACGCACACTTCCCACATAGCACCTTGTGGACCGTTATATTCTGGGGAGTTCTACTAGCAATTGCTGTAGGTGGCTGGTTCTTATCAGATAACCACTCCTCGAAGAAGATGAAGGCGTAAAAGGAAAAATTATTAAGATAGATCATCTTCAAACACAAATCAATACTGGTGAAGACACTAAATATTTTGCAATCAAAGACATAATAAAAGTAAGGATTGTTTAAAATCCTGCAATCGGGTATAATATAAATAGAAAGTCATATCATAATAAAAACCGCAGACGCTACAACGTTTACGGTTACAATAGACCGAACCCCGATAAGAGGGGCGGCGCTAAATAGAGTAAATAACCCCTACACGCTTGCCGGCATATGAGGGGTTATTTTTTATCATTTTTATTGGACATGATAACGCAACTAACATCCCAAAAGAGATCATTAGTGACAAAAACGAAATCATTATTGTCAAAACGTTTTCTATATCCATGAGCGTCACCTCCCTTCTTGAACTAATCAAAGAAGGTAATACCGGTGCGTCACCCCTCATATGAAGCCGATCTATTGTTGTATCTATTATAGCATATATGTAAGTTTAATAGACTTGTTCGACATTATTTGTGATTTATATTCATTCTGATAGTCATTATTCATTGTAGAAATATCTCTATCACACTAAGAAAAAGTAAACTTAATTCAATAAAATCATACAATTTGTTGGTACATCTAATACATCTAATAAAGGATTAGCAACTAGATCATCAAATACATCCTTCGGCATTACAAAAACCTCATTAAATTCCATCCCTTTTTTTAGCTTTTCTTGCTCGTCATTTTCTAAATGTGAAAGAGGTAATTCTTTCATATTGGTACCGGCTATTTTCATAGAACGATCTATTATTCCACCCTGAATGGTAATAGCTTCAATGACCAGTGAAGCATGCTGTAAATAAGTACTATCATTCACCAAAGTATCTAACCGTAACGGGATGAGGTGGGAGCTGATTAATAGGTTAGGTAAAATGCTATAAATTTACAACTGTTTGGCCATCCTCAAATGATTCAGTCGTGATGGAGACGTTCTCGATGAATGAGTCAGAGCTTGGAGAGTATTGTCGTAAGAAAGGTCTCTATCGGGAACAGATTGAGGCTTGGAAAGATTCCTGCCTTCAAGCGAATGGACAAGCATTGGATCAATCCAAGCAGTTAAGTGGTGTATTGAAGGGAGAGCAATTTTAGGGGGTACATTTATCTGATCTTGAAAAGGTTTATACCATGCACCACCCATTATATGGCTGTAAGATGGAGCATTCATATAATCTTGTTTGACTTTCTCGGCTTCCTCGATCGGGTCATGATCGAAAGTTTCTATTTTTCGTTTTAGGTTTAATCCTTCCACTTGCGAACCGATTTCAAAAACTCGGTAATAACGTAGAAAAGTAATCTTTTTTCTTCTTATGTCTCTTCATCTTCCACCTCTAAACATTTCCCAAAAACAACGATTTGACTTTTTTACCTTTCTTTAATTTTCCGCCAGCTTCTTTTATTTGTTTAAAGATCGCATACTCTCCACCACCCAGGAGTAACGTATTAATCCCTCTGTATGCCTTTTGTGTTTTCCAATTGACTGCAATACCGCTTTTGAATGCCTCTTTTATTTACTTATCTCACAAGCAAAAAGCAGTGGTGAACGATCACACCACTGCTTTTCTTTATTCCTCTAGAAAGAATTTATGGAATTCTTCTAACAGATATTCCATTGTAATGGGGTCACTATACGTAATGGCCTTTGTGTTCAATTCAAGTACCTGACCATTTTCGACTGCCGGGATGTTGTTCCAAGTTTCCGTTTCGAAGAAAGAATTGTCCCCATCAGGGTTCTTACTTAAGACCACATAGTCTCCTGCAAACTCTGGAAGAACTTCAAGTGATAACGTATAATACCCTTCAGCCAACGCTTTTTCTTTTACCTTCTCAGGCATACCTAATCCCATTGTCTGGTAAAGTAACTCCGTACCACGTGCCCAGTTGTCGCCGAATACATACAGCTGTTTTGCATCATTTTCGAAAACAGAAACAGTTGCATCTTCACCAATATTAGCTTTGATTTCTTCTCCAGCCTCTTTCGCACGTGTTTCGAAATCCTCTGCCCAGTCTTTTGCTTCCTGTTCTTTGTTAATAATTTTACCTACTTCTACCTGCTGTTCTAAGTAATTTAAGCTGCCCCAGGTAGAAACAATAGTTGGTGCAATTTCTTTCATCTTATCAATGTTTTTCATCCAGGAACCAACGATTATTAAATCTGGCTCTAATTCGATGATTTTCTCTAAATTTTCGTCTGATACGACTTCAATACCGTCCAGTTTGCCTTCCATTAATGGATTATTATATGTCCATTCATCCACACCAACAACATTTCCATCTAATGCAAGTACATTCGGTCCATTAGCTAACGCAACAATACGTTGTGGATTAGAAGGTATTTCAATAGGACCGTCCTCTGATTCATATGTGATCGTTTCCGATGAAGCTTCTTCTGCTTGCTCCTCGTTAGTATTCTCTCCAGAATCGGATTCAGATGCTGATGCATCATCTGTGCTTGATGAATCCTCCGTGTTGCCACAAGCCGCTAATAAAAGTGCTGTTACAAATAAAAATGTTAAAAGTACTTTTTTCAAGCTATTCCCTCTCCTTTTTATGTACTGGCCAACTGCCTAATTATTATATTGATAACAATTATCATTATCACTTATAGTACGGTGATTGATAATGATTGTCAATACTTTTCAATAAAGATTTTTTGATTTCAAGATTTTAAAGAATAGGCTTAACCCACATCAAATTGAAGTATATGATAAAGGCACCTGTAATTCAACTTCATCTTCATTATCATAGGGCGATGCAGGAAGTTGCCTAGTTTCTGGGCCTCCGCGTGAACTTGGACGATAACTTAAACTTTTATGCTTTCCTACCGCAAAAATACCTGCTACTGTTTAAGTGCAGGTATTTCACATTCTAATGTGTTGGCTAGAATTATATATATCCAGAAAGAACCGGGAAAAGTTACGACAAAAAGCAGTCTAATTGCAAAAGAAGATATTCCAGTAAATGAAGCAATACCACCACAAACACCGTGTAAAGAAGTATCAGTCGCCGACCTCTTTAACTTCAATAGAGCCCACTCCCACTAATTGATAAATATTCCTGTTATTAGTATATCATATGGTCAACGAAAGACATCGCCTTTTTTTGCTCTCTGCGCTGTTGTCTCAACAATATGATGGATGATCTTCTCCTTTTTTCTCCATCTCATGACAAGCTTGGATGGATCCATACCATATTCAGCAATAATATCCTTGAGTTGATAAATATCTAACGTTTCCAATCGCGTTTGTAACTGGTCTTCCCCTTCCTCCAGCACTATCACCGGATTAAAAAGAGCAGGTGCGCGCTTTCTCCTTTTCTTAGCTGCGGGCTTGGTCGGGAACAGCTTTTCCAGTTTCTTTGCAAATGCCTGATTGTCCTTCGCTTCCTGGACGATCACTTGAAATAAATCCTCCAATTTCTTGTCTATACTCATGCCTCATACCTCGCAAGAATTTCGCGAGCCAGCAGACAAAACTGATCATACTGCCCCTGATAGCCCCATTTCTGTCTTAACGTTGCAAAATAATGATATTCTGCCGCACTGGCTATTTGATTGTTTTCAGGAAAAATCGTATCAAATAATCGAGCATCCTTCTCCCGTTTCAGTTGTTGAATCGTTTGTTTATGCATGGTGGATTGATGTCTGAATTTGGTTATCACGATGCCAAGCGGTTCAATTTCTTCTCCAATGGTCTCTGAAAAAGAACGGATTCTGGAAATGATTTGTGGGATACCATATGTAGAGAGCACATCAGGAATGGTGGGGATCAAATAGCCATCAGCAATTCTCAGCCCATTTAATGTAATGATACCGAGGTTAGGTGGGCAATCGATTAAAATATAATCATATTGATCCATGATGGGACGGATCGCCTTTTTTAATACATCTACCGGGTTATCACTGTAAAACGGACCTTTTGGGACATTTGCCAGTTCATCCTGTGTATCGATTAAATCTAAGCTCGACGGCAACAAGGACAACGATGTTACCTCTTTCACATTGGAAGCATGCTGCTGCACCGTTTTCTCCAGATTAAACCTGTTTTCCTCCGGTTCGATCGCATCTTGAAATAAGCGAGCTAATGTATATTCCTGCTCATTCAGTTCTTGCCATTTCTCCTCGCCAATTAGCATGGTGGTTGCATTTGTCTGTGGATCCAGATCAATCACCAGTACCCGCTTTTGATAGGTAGCCGATAAAACCTCTGCTAAGCCAACCGTTGTCGTCGTCTTCGCAACACCACCTTTTAAATTGATCGTAGCAATCACTGTAGACATAACGAATTCCCCCTTAACGATGAAATGAACTTTTATTCCTATATACACGTTATCGAATGGATCAGGAAAAAAGCACTAAATCTTTCCGTCAAAAACGAGCAAAATTCTACAGCTTTCCTAACGTGCAAAAAAAGGCTCCGCTCATAAAGAAACGGAACCTTTTCGGGGGTTTAACTTTTTATTTGTTCATCTTCGTCAGGAAATCACCTAACAGATCGCCGAGGCCTTCTTCTTCCTCTTCCTTTGCTTCTGATTCTTTCTCCTGATTGGATTGACGATTTTGGTCTAATGCTTTGTTCCAGTCAATCGTATCAAAGTCATCGAGCGAGTCCTGTTTCTGATCACTCGATTCTGCGTTGACAACCTGTTCCAGATCATCTGGTTCAGCTTGCATATCCTCCTGTAAATACAAAGCTTCATCAATATCTGTTGCACTGCTGCTTAATGAAGTGAGCAGTGATGTTGCTCGTCGGGGATCATTTAACAGATGATACAGGATACTGCCTAACAACGCTTCGGAATGTTCATGCTTTATCCAATTACGCTGTGCCTTTGTCAGACGTTTTGGCAGTGGTACCGTAACAGTTTCCTGTTGAACAGAGCTGGCTTCATTTACACCCTTTAGGACAAACTCTGCCATCTTACTCGAAAAATTACGGCGCTCTTCTTTCTTCAAGCGTTGTAATTCCTTTAGGACATATTCCGGTGTGTCGCTAGGAATACGAAACGAAATCGTTTGTCCTCTATTAATTTGGTAATTATTCTTCATATGATCACCTTATGATTGTTGCGGTTGTGATTCTTTCTTCTCTTTCCGCGTATCTTCTGTTTTAATTAAATACTCCATAACCAGTTTATAATAAGCATTCGCCATCATCCAGATACTTTCTTTTTCATCTTCAAAGAATTCAATGTTATAGCCGTCCAGGTTGTTGTTTAAAGTCTTTATATATTCTTTGAGGACATTAGAACCACCGCCAACGAAATAACAAATTTCTGATTGGGAGTTCTTTTGCCATACATTACGTAACAGGCGATACTGCTTCTTCGCTAATTCCAGCAATAGTCTATCTGTCGTATCATGTACGCTCGTTCGGCTGCCTTTAACCATGATGTGATTTCGATCATTCTTTCTCGTAATAATGTCTACTACATCACGACGGCTGTCTAATTCTACACCGTGTTTCGTAAAGATTTCTTCACGAATCGTCTCAAGAGATTCAGATACTCCAAGGTTAAAGCCTTGTGCTTTATCATCATCGACAGTACGATTGCGGATAACGGCTATATCTGTGGAAAGGCCACCGATATCTTGAATCAGGATTTGCTTATCGATTAGTTTTTTGTTGATAATTTTCAAATCCTTGTCCATTACAAGGTTAATGAATGCAGCGAAGCCTTCCGGATAGACTTTTGCTTCATCAAAGCGAATGTTGATTTTCTTACCTTGATGCTGTGGCGTTACCAGGAATTCCACTTGGTGAACGGATCCCATCAGCTTAGAACGATAACCAGCATCCTTGCCTTCCTTCACTTCACGTAGAGGTAAACCTGTCCCTAGCGTATAATTGGCATCAATTACTTGATTGGAGCTTGAAGTATACGCTTTTGCTGCATCTAACGCAATTGTTGATAACAGCATGACCAACGTTTGATCCTCTTCTGATTTGCTGCTGCCAGGATCTAGCTCAGTAGAATTGCTAGCTTTCGTTGCTAGATTCCCTACCCGGTAAATAGCGTTGTTCTCTTTCAGTGCTGGTGAATGTATACGAATATGTAACCCATCTGCAGGATCTTTCTCATCTAAATCTTCTATTCCAATAACAGGACGGTCTTCCGTATCTCTTGCGATGATATTAGGAAGATGAACCTCTCTTTCCATTTCTCCAAAAATTGCCTTAACAGAATCATTACCTACGTCTATCGCTGCTAATCTTGTTTGACTCATTCTTTATCCTTCCTTTCATGAAGTTCTATTAAAACGTCATACTTCAAAGGATATGGGATTATTCGCTTTTCATCAATGCCTTCAGCTAAAAAGAAAGACAACCGTAATCTTTTTGAAAAAACAAAATTTGTATACAAAAAAGGCTTACACGTTTACAAACCTATGTACAAGCCTTTCGGACGTTTTGTGTACATGTTTGTATACGTGCAAGCTTATTTGTGTATAGCGTAAACGACAATGTTTGCAAGAAAACTGAAATGCAAACGTCATTAAATTGTGACTGTTTTTTAATAATCCTGGCAATAATTTCATCTGTGAATTGCTGCACTGCTTAGTAATTCCCAATTTTTTAAAGTGTTGCTAGCGAAACTTATCAGGAAATTATCGTCCTTTATCCCCCGCTTAGCTTCTTATTTATCAGTCAAGAAAGTATAAAAGTGCGGTAACAGCAGTAATCATATGGAACATGAATTTTAGTTCCTATAATATGGATTATGTCAACTAAGCATTACTAGCCAAGTATCCATATTGAGATTTTTTATGTGCTTGAATACCGCTCCGTCCAACCACTTCGCGTCCTGCGGGGCACGGCTGAAGCTAACTTTGTGAAGAAGGGCACTTCACAAAGTGGATCTTCAGCGCCTGCCTGTCCCGCGGGAGTCTACGTGGTTGGCCTACGCTATGGCTTTGCTCTACAACTAATAATACAGCTAATATTTTGATCGGTATCCTTTAGTGTCTATACCTCATCTTTAATATGGATAATGCCTAGCACTGCTGCTTTTCACTGTTACATAAGTTGTAGCACTTCCCTCAAGCGTAGGAAATAGGCGGAGACTCCCGTGGAAACAGCGCGAGCTGAAGATCCACTTATGAAAGAAAAGAATTTTCTTTCATAAGTTAGCTGAAGCCGTGCCCACAGGACGCGGAGCCTATTTCCGGAGCTTTGCTAAGCAGATGAAAACTATCATAATTGACTCCATGTCAGACAGTTCCATTTGACATAATCCATATTATAGGAAGTTGTTTATTAATGAAGTCAATTAGGACCGGGTGGTGTATGCCCGGTTTTTCTTATCTCTCGAATCTTGAAGCGGGTGGTATTACGCCTGATAACAGTAACAAAAATCCCCCCTTCGCTACAGATCGATACCTGTAGACAAAGGGAGGTCGTGTCCATTTATTCCTTAACAGATCCGCCAATTATCCCTGCTATGAAATAGCGCTGCAAGAATAGAAAGGCGATAAATATCGGCAATACAGATATCGCCGCACCCATCATTAATACACCGTAATCGACTGTTTCCAGCCCAGCGAGTGTAGCCAGTGCAACAGGCAAGGTATACATATCCTGAGTCGTAATCGTAATCAGCGGCCACAAGAAGTTGTTCCATTGATGAGTGAATAAGAAAATAGAAACAGCAGCGATTGCCGGTACCATCGTTGGCAATACAATTTTAAAGAAAATCCCTGTTTCACTGCTGCCATCAATTCTCGCTGCCTCGATCAGCGCAGTCGGAATCGATTGCATGTTCTGCCTCATAAGAAATATCGCGAATGGATAGGCAATTTGCGGCAAAATAATCGCAGTATAGGAATTCAGCAAATTAAAGCTCGCAAATAATTGGAATTGCGGCACAACCAACGCCTGATACGGCACCATCATCGATAATAGAAACAAGGCGAAAATAATATTTCTTCCTTTAAATTGATACTTTGCAAAAGCGAAACCAGCCGCCGCACAGATAATACCACTGATGAACGTGAAGCTCACTGCCGTTACCGCCGAATTGAATAACGATCGCCAAATATCAATTTGACTCAATAAGCTTCTTAAATTCTCCATAAAATAATCACCCGGTATAAAACTCGGTGGTGTATTTAACATGTTACCGGTCGGATTCGTTGCCCCTACCAGCATCCAGTAATACGGACCAATCGTCAGAAGCACTAGCAAAATCAATACCGTATAGAAAAGCGTTTTTTGCAGACCACTTACTCTCATTCATCATCACCTGCCAGTTTAAATTGTATGAATGACAGCACAGCGATTAATACGACCACCACATACGCAATGGCAGAAGCATATTCGAAGTCAAAATATTCAAAGGCATTCTGATACAAATACATCGTAATCGTTGTCGTTGCATTAACAGGTCCACCACCTGTGAGGTTGTAAGGTTCATCGAACAGCTGCAACGTTCCGATCGTTGAGACAATCGCCGTAAATAAAATAACTGGTTTTAGCTGCGGAATCGTAATCGAGAAGAACTGTCGTACCTTTCCTGCTCCATCGATGCGAGCTGCTTCATACAAATCATTTGAAATATTTTGCATACCTGCTAGTAAAATAACCATGTTATAGCCCGTCCATCTCCAGATCATGACGAGCACGATCGATATCTTTGCCCAAACCGGATGATTCAGCCAGCCGATTTTATCAATCCCGATAAAGGACAATAAGTAATTGATTAAGCCGTAATCCGGATTTAATAGCAGCAAGAAGATAACCGCTGCTGATACTAGCGACGCGACTGCAGGCGAGAAATAAGCAACACGGAAAAATCCTTTTGCCTTTAACATGGTCGAATTCATTAATACCGCTAATATCAGCGCGAAGAATAACATAATCGGTACTTGAAGCACTAAGATAATCAAGGTATTACTCAGCGATTCATAAAAAATCGGATCCTGAAACAGCCGAATATAATTATCTAAACCAGCAAATGTCGTCACATTCCCTTCTGACTGCTGCAAGCTTAAGATAAAGGAATACACAATCGGATAGCCAGTGAACAACAAGAAAAATAGTAATGCCGGCATTAAGAAAATATAGGGTGCATTACGCGGATTATCAAAGGATCGCTTGCTGCCAGTATTTTTCCCGACTGACTCATTAACTGCTTCTCCATAAGAAGAATTCTTCACAATTCCCATCCTTTCGTTGGATATCTTAGTTAAATCATTAGCAGACTAGCTGCTAACGACCATCTCTATTGATTTACATCCTCTTCCCCTGTACTTGCTTCAATCCGTTCAACCAATCTTTGCTGCATTTCTTCCGGGTTTCCGTCATTTAACAGCATATTGGCCATTTCTTCATTAACCGTATCATCCACTTCTGGATAATCACCGGTATAGGTAACCTGTGGGATGTTCACCGCGATATCAGCAAATTGTTGATAGAATTTTTCACCGTCAAAGTATTCTAAGCCCTCTTCGAATACTGGATCGTCGTAAGCTGCTTCTAACGATGGGAACAGACCAAATTCCTGCAGTCCTTTTACCTCCATATCAACATTGGTAGAGAGAAATTCACCAAATACGTAAGCTGCTTCCTTGTTTGAGGACGAATTCGGTATGGCAAAGCTTGAACCACCACTATTGGCAGCGCGGACGCCACCTTCTTCAAAAGCAGGTAATGCAAATGTCCCCCACTCCCCTGATAATTCCGGTGCCTGGTCCATCAATGAACCGTTGTACCAGACAGAATTAGGTACAGTTGCAACACCATCATTTTTGATCGCAGCCATCTGACCTTCTGAATCCGTTACATTCGTCGTAATCCCTTTATCGCTCATTTCTTTGATTTTTTCCGCTGCCTTTCGTAACTCGTCCGATCCTACATTTAATTCCCCTTCATCCGTGAAGTAGAACGTTTCCTGCTGATGAATCATAAATCTTGCCAAAGCTACTTGCTGGTTTAATGCAAGTCCTAGCATCGGCACTCCTGTTTCTTCCATAATGACTTCGCCTGCTTCGATATAGTCGTCCCACGTTTTTATAGATTCGGCATCTACACCTGCTTGTTCAAAAATATCCTTCCGATAAAATACACCGACAGGACCTAAATCACGTGGAAAAGCAATATAGTTGCCATCCGCATCTTTTACCATCTCTTGTTTGGACTCGGCAAAAGATCCATCATGCTCGCTAAACCCTACTTCACTTAGGTTCACAAAAGAATCAGGAAACTTGCTCGTAAATGAGGCAATATCCGTATCTTGTATTTGGACTAAGTCCGGCAGCTGACTCTCCTGGCCAGAGCCTAAACCAGTTACCAATCGTTGAAAAATCTGATCCGGACCTTGCTTGTTAATGTTAACCGTCACGTTCGGATACGTTTGATTAAAATCTTCAATGATCGAATTCAAGAAGTCTGCCTCAAGTGCCCAGGCCCATACGGTAATTTCTCCTGATACATCTTCCGGATTCTCTGGAATCTCTGTTGCTCCGGCAGTTTCTTCTGTGTTATTACTGCATCCAAACAATGTTATCGCTATCAAAACACTGAATAACAGGAATAGTTTACTAGATTTTCGCATTCAGATTGCACTCCCTTTGTAATAGTTCGCTATCATGTTCAACCAGGAAAATCTGGCTAAAACAAACGTAAATAATAAAGAAACGCTTACACTAAACAGTAGAATTAAACCTGGAAACTGAAACAATATCCAGACCCAAGACGCATTGACAAGCAAGATTAATAGAGAGATCGGTAATCTCGAAATCGAGAAAAATAGTGCTTGCTGGTATTTCAATAGAGTACTCCCCTCTACAAACGTGTACACCACATAGAATATCAGCATAAATATCGTAAATAACAGGAACAGGGACCAATTGCCGATGATAAAAACTGGCGTTAACAGGCTCGAAGTATTCGAGAGTATGAGGAGATTTGTGAGTAAGATTATAAAGATTACCAGATTTATTAAACCGCTTGCATTTGCTTGTAAAAATTCTTTCTTATAGATCTTCCAAAAGTACGGAAGAATGCGGAACTCTTCCTTTTCCATCCACCTCCTCATGATAGTAAATGAAGAGACAGTGGCAGGTGCCCATCCAAAGATAATACCACCAAGCATGGTAAACACACACCATAAGACATTTATATAAGCCAAACGTACAACCCAATTGCACCCAACTAAAATCACAGATTCTTTCATATTAGATTATCCCTTCATTTTCTATTTCTATAAAAAGCTGGTTACATTGGATACTTTATAACAGAAACAAACACAAGTCAACAAATACAAACAGATAAACAGATGAATCAACAAAATCAGACTTTTTCTGTTTCTACTATATCGACAGTTCTCCACTCTATCATTAATAGTTTGTTCATGTATTTTCTTTGATTCCATGCTATCCTAATACTAAGAGAAAAACCTTTTTCAGCACCATCGAATGTAAACCCATTCATTACATAACAAAAAGATTGATAAAGGAGCAGAAGAACCATGGAAAAACAGCAAAATTGGGCAGGAAATTACACGTACAGCACAACGAACTGGCATACACCGAAAGATGTAGCAGACATTCAACAGCTAGTTAAGGAATGTAATCATATAAAAGTGGTGGGCAGCCGGCATTCTTTCAACAGCATCGCTGATTCCGAGCATCATATGATGTCACTTGAGCACCTCAATCAGGTAATAGCATTTAATAAAGAAGCACAAACGATAACCGTCGAAGCTGGCATGAAATATAGTGATTTGTCGTTATACTTAGAAGGTACTGGATTAGCACTTCATAACTTGGCATCGCTTCCGCACATATCTGTTGCGGGCGCATGTATGACGGCAACGCATGGTTCCGGTGATCGTAACGGCAATCTGGCGACAATTGTCAGCGCTATCGAATTTGTCGATGCCAATGGAGAGCTGGTTCATCTTTCACGAAAAGACGACGAAGAAACACTGAAAGCGCTCGTTGTTGGACTTGGCGGATTCGGAGTCATTACCAAGCTTACCTTGGACTTGGTACCTGAATACCACATCAAACAAAATGTCTATCACAACCTGACACTCGCTTCTTTTGAAGAGCATGTTGAAGAAATCTTCGCCAGTGCTTACAGTGTCAGTCTTTTTACAGATTGGAGCAGCCCTGGGTTCAACCAAGTATGGCAAAAAGAAAAAGTTGCAGAAGGTGCATCTGCTCAAGCAGCGCCTGCCTTATTTGGAGCAACTCTTGCAACGGAAAAAATGCACCCAATTGCCGGCCACGGTGCTGAACATTGTACAGATCAATTAGGCGTAGCCGGGATTTGGCACGATCGGATGCCTCACTTCCGAATGAATTTCACACCGAGCAGTGGAAAAGAATTACAAACAGAGTATATTATTCCCCGCCAGCACATTGTCGATGCAGTAACAGCAGTCGGTCAGCTTGGCGGGAAAATATCACCGTTACTCTATGTCTGCGAGCTCCGTTCTATTGCCCAGGACGATCTCTGGATGAGCATGAACTATCAGCAAGACTCGATTGGTATCCACTTTACTTGGAAAGATGACTGGGAACGTGTTCAGCAAGTTCTACCAGAAATTGAAAAAGCCTTGGAAGCATTTGAGCCTCGTCCGCATTGGGGCAAGCTCTTCACCATGGCACCAGCACTAGTACAAGCTCAATATCCAAAATTGCCGGAATTCCGATCATTGCTGCAAAAATACGATCCAAACGGAAAATTCCGCAACGCCTTTTTAAATCAATACATTTTTGGTGAGTAACATATCGGTTTCATTACCTGGGAAATATTTTGTCGTTTTATAGACAAAACAGGCTAAACGATAGCTGCCTATAGAATGAGCCGTCTAACAAGGTAGACGGCTCTTTTCTATCGTTACATCTTGAAATGAAACTGATCCGGATCTGGTCCACTGCGTTTATTCTCGTTCAACGCATCGAGTTGTTGCATCTCAAGATCGGTAAGCTGGAACTCGTAGACCTCGAGATTTTCCTTTATTCGTGAAGGTGTCATTGATTTTGGTATAGTCACCACACCATGCTGCAAATCCCAGCGTAAAATAATTTGTGCTGCTGATTTGCCATGTGCCTGGGCTATCTTGCCAATTGTCTCATTAGTTAACAGCTCCGCATTCATTAATGGCGACCATGCTTCTACTTGAATCCCTTGTGTTTCACAATACGCTCTAACCTCTTGCTGAGTCAGCTTAGGATGGAACTCAATCTGATTCACAGCAGGTGTCACGTCAGCCTCTTCCATTAACTGTTCCAGATGATGAACTTGGAAATTACTTACGCCAATTGCTTTGACACGCCCCTCTTTATATAACGTTTCAAATGCTGTCCACGGCTCCAGGAATTGTTGATTTCCCGGCCAATGAATTAAATACAAATCAAGATATGCCAATCCCATTTTTGCAAGACTTTCCTCATATGCCGCGATCGTATCCTGATAGCTAAGACCATCATTCCATACTTTCGAAGTAACAAACAACTCTTCTCTTGTCACGATCCCTTCCGCTATTGCCTGTTGGATTCCTTTACCTACACTACGTTCATTGCCATAGATCGAAGCCGTATCGATACTGCGATACCCTGATTTAATGGCGGTTTTCACCGCATCTTCCAATGCTTCCCCTTCTTCTACTCGAAATACACCGTATCCTATTTCCGGCATTTCCACTCCATTATTTAACATTTTCACTGTCATTTCTTAATCCTCCTCTTTGTTTCGTTCTATTAGCTGCAGCCACAGAGTCAACGCCACGGCTCCCGTTACCATAATTGCGCCAATCCAAGGCGTGTGTTCCAGACCAATACCGTCGACAATCATTCCGCCAACAGACGAACCAATCGCGATCCCGATATTAAAGGCGGCAATATTTAAAGCCGACGCTACTCCAACAGCAGACGGCACATATTTTTCTGCAAAATGAACCACTAACAACTGCAAGCCTGGCACATTCATGAAGGCGAATAATCCCATTAAAAAAATCACGATTAATCCCGTTATTTTGGCAGGTGCGGCAAAGGTTAACATCAATAACACGATAGCCTGGAGTACGAACATCCACAGCAATGCACGCAATGGGTTTTTATCCGATGCTTTACCACCAATAACGTTACCGACTGCTACCGCAATACCATATAGAAGCAGAATCACACTGACCCATTTCGCACTGAAGCCGGTCACTTCCTGTAATAATGGGGTTAAATAAGTGAAGACAACGAATGTCCCACCGTAGCCTAACGCAGTAATGGCAAAAGTCAGTAATAAACGACGGTTCGTCACAATCCTTACCTGATCACGAAACGTTGCTGGCGGTGCTTCTTTTAAATGTTTCGGAATTAATATAGAACTTGCGATAATTCCAATTACACCAAGCAGTGCCACAGCTAAAAAGGTCATTCGCCAGCCAAAGGTTTGTCCGATAAAGGTACCTAGTGGCACACCAGTGACGGTGGCGACTGTTAAACCCGTGAACATAAAAGCAATCGCACTAGCCCGCTTATGCTCAGGAACCAGATCCGCTGCAATGGTAGATCCAATTGAAAAAAAGATGCCATGAGAAAAAGCGGTAATGATTCGAGCCGCCAGTAACAGGCCGAAGCTCGTTGACAGCCCGGCAACCGTATTACCGATAATAAACAGGACCATAAGTGCCATAAGTAAAGTTTTACGGCTCATTTTATTCGTTAATGCTGTTAAAACAGGCGCACCGACTGCTACACCAATCGCATAACCAGAAATCAGCAAGCCAGCCAACGTGATTGAAATGGTTAAATCATCGGCAATAGCAGACAATAAACCAACCGGAACGAATTCAGTTGTACCTATTCCGAAAGCACTGATCGCCAGCGCAATCAAAGCTAACTTACCTGATTTAGCTGCTGCCTGATCCATCGTTGTTGCATGCATACATAATTCCTTCCCTTCCAAACATAGATGTGACAGCATTTCGAAGGCGCCTTTCAAAACCCTGTTTCACTATTCTAGAACGGCAGCAACCATAATGGAAGTACGCACTTTAAAGTAATGTAGGCACTGAAAAGTACCTGTAAGTTCTAACTATAGAAAAATAAAAAGGAGCATGTTATGATACATAAGCTCCCAAATGTGAGAAAAATCGATGATAAATATAGATAAAAGATTAGCGAAAGGAGTAGTTGGAAATGAAAACATATAATATCCCCGTAGAAGCCGCCTTAGAAGTCATCGGCGGTAAATGGAAAGTGGTTATTCTTTGTCATTTGATCGACCACGGCACTATGCGGACAAGTGAACTGAAACGGAGAATGCCGAACATTACCCAAAAAATGCTGACACAACAATTAAGAGAATTAGAAGCAGATGGCGTCGTCAAGCGAACGGTATACAACCAGGTGCCGCCAAAAGTGGAATATGGCTTAACCGAATATGGTGATTCGCTACGCCCGGCTATGCAAATGCTCTGTTCATGGGGAGAACAGCATATTGAGAAGACAGAAGCAGAAATGATGTGAGTGGAACAACTGGTTATTTCGTTGTTCCACTCTTCTTTATTATAACCGAGCTTCCTCCCGATACCTGTAATCCTTCGGAGAGAATCCATGATGTTTCTTAAACAATTTCAAAAAATAACTTTTGGTTTCAAACCCTAATGCATAGGCAATTTCCTCAGTGCTTTTTGTTGTATGATCTACTAATTCCAATGCTTTTTCCATTTTTAGTCTTGTTACGTATTCAATGAAACCCTCACCTGTCTCCTGCTTAAACATTCTGCTAAAATAACTGGCATTTAAATGCAGGTGTTCTGCAGCTGCTGTTAAGGATAATTTCTTATCAAGATGGGTTTGTACGTATTTTTGCACTTTAACAATATCTTCATTTTTTTGTGTTACATCCAGCTCCTTCACCTGTTCAATAAACTGATTAAAAATAGTTTTCATTACCTTTTCCAGATGTTCGATCGTCTCTACTTTGTACATTATATACTCTGTCATCGTATCCAGAGAATCTGCTTTAAAACCTCTCAAGGCGTTCAACGATATATTCATATCCAGAATGGCCTTCATTGCCCAATCCTTTACCATAGCAGGAGCGTATTTTTTATCCTTAATAGCCTCAAATTCGTCTGATAGCAGTTGCATAAGTGGATCTTGTTTTTCCATTAGTATATGGTCCTTCAACTGTTTAATAAAAACTACATAGTTAGTGAACAGTGTTTCCTGACTATAAGATGCAGGGTGAAAGGTCTGTATACTGGTATGTGGATAATAGAATCGTTCATCTTTATTATTTAATAATAATCGCATATTCTCAATCAGTTATTGATGCTGGAGATCCGCGTCACTCACAACAGACGTCACACTAATATGTAGAAATTGTTCCATATGAGCATGTATCTTTTCCATTGTATAACGAATGCCTTCCGCACCATTCGGAAAAAGCATGAGGAATCTTCCTTTTAAATAAAACACTTGCACATGCTGCTGGTATTCTCCTAGGACTTCTTCGACAATATTATTTACAGCAAATTGAAGGATGGTGTCATTCGCATAATGCTCCATGGCATCATAATATTGATCAATATACGTTAGTACCACTGTATAAGCTTCCTGACAAAAATTAATTCCTAATAACTGTTCCTGTTCCTTCAGCCAATCCGTATGCTGCAACTGATCCTCCTGCATGACTTTTTCAAGGAATTTTGCTTTTAAAAGAGCATTATTATCTTCCAGAAATTTTGTCAGCTTATGTTGTTTGCTTACAGATAACCGATCCTGATCGATTGTATCCTTTAATTGTTCTAATACCGTCATTAAGTGCTCTTCTTCCATCGATTCTTTCAATATATAATCATATGCCTCTAGCTTCAATGCTTGCTGAGCAAAACGAAATTCATCATGACAGGAAAGAATAATATTATAGGATGTTATATTTTGTTGTCTTAACTGTGAGATTAGCTCAATGCCATTAAGCCTGGGCATCCCAATATCCGTAATAAGCACATCAAAGCTATTATTCTCTAAATATGTTAATGCTTGCTGACTATCTTTAAAGCTTGCTATCACTTCAAAACCACATTGCTGCCATGGTATCATTCTTCTCAGAAACTCAATAACCAGTGCATCATCATCCACTAACACTACCCGATACATCTTCTTCCTCCTCATTCCACTGGTATCCGAAAGACAATTATCGTTCCATCTCCTTCCAGACTGTCAATCACCATATCAAAAGCATCCCCATATATCAGCTTCATCCGTTGGTATACATTCTTCAGCCCGATACCATTAAACGATTGGGCATTCTTTCGCTTCCAATCGGCATACGTTGTATCCGATATTTTAGTACGCAGTTTTTGCAGGGTTGCCGTGTCCATCCCAATTCCATTATCTTGAACCAATATTTCGAGATAACCATCCTCCTGCAGAAAAGCATCTATCTCTATCGTCTCTTTCTTTTCATTATAACCATGAATGATAGCGTTCTCAATAATCGGCTGTAAGAAAAAACGTGGCACCTCTTTCATTGCGGTTTGCTCATCTACAGAGAGGAGCAATTTCACATCATGCTGGTGTCGAAAATTCATCAAGTCAACATAGTGCTGAACAATAGACAGCTCTTCATTTAACGGGATGAACGCATTATTGCGATTAATAGTCATCCGAAGTAATGCGGACAACGAATAAATCACCGCTGCACTATCCGCATCCCCCTTCATCTTTATTTGAAGACGAATCGCATTTAACACATTAAATAAAAAATGTGGATTAATCTGAGCTTGCAGCATATCCAGCTCTGCATTTCTTTTGGTTTCTTCCTGGATCCGCACTTGTTCAATCATGGTTTCAATCGTATCAAGCATATGATTAAATGAATGACCTAATTGTGCGACATCGTGATTGCCAGGAATATCGAACCTAGCTGACAGATCGCCTTTCTCAACAGATTTTGTTACATTCGTTAATTTGACCAACGGCTTTGTCATTTCTCGTACCAATACAATTAAGCCAATTAGAAAAATCACAAGAAAACCGCCCTGAATCAGGATAGTCGTTCGTGTAACAGTATTTATCGAACCAATGGTGCTTTTATATGGTACCAGGCTAACCAATCTCCAATCTGCATACGATACAGGATAGGAAACAAGTAAATGGGATTCATCTTGATAGTCTACAACCTGATAGGATTTCTTTGAAACGTTGTAAGGTAATGTTTCGCCAATCTCTTGCTTATCCACACTAGAATAAATCTCACCAGACTGGTTAGTCAGGTACAATTTTGTATGGTGGTCACTTTGCATATTCTCAAAAATTTCTTTTATTTGCTCTTCCTTAAAGCTAATAATCAGATAAGCATCCAATGAAGTAGAACTTTCAATTTTTCGTCCTATTGTAATTAGATAGGGATCTGTCTTCCTTTCTGACTTTATATAATTTTGGTGAGCACCGATCCATAACGTATCATAAAAGCTCAAGCTATCCAGCTTATCAAACCAGTCCTGCTCTTTGAATTGCAACGGATTGAAATCAACCCTTGAATAATTGGTATAGTATAAATCATTGTTAAAAAGGATCGAAATATAGGCTGGTGTTAACATATCGGTCAAACCTGCTAACGCATTCGAGATATGCAGGTAGTTCACGGCCGTTTGTTGCGATGCTCTAGGCGAATCTGCTTTAATTAATTCTTGCTTCTTGAGTAATTTATTCATGTTCGTGTCAAACTGAATATAATTCGACGTGTACATCATATCGTCTAAAATATTTTTAATACCAGATTCAATCATGCGCAAGTCATCTTCAGACTGTTTCGCCGCCCGTTCCTCAAGCACGTCCTTTGTGAAATAATTGGATACCAGATACGTGCTTATCCACGGTAATAAAATGCATAAAATAACGGCAATGATAAGCCTTGTCCGTAGTGACAGTTGATTTAATTTAAGTAAGTAATTCTTCACAATACAACACCACTTCCTAACAAATGCATAATAGAGAGAAAACTTGTGTTTTCTCTCTATTATAGCAAAGTGCCGCTACTGGTTCGCATCCACCACCGCTTGCACCTTCTCCTGGATATTTTGCATCGTGGTCTCTAAATCTTGTTCTCCTAATAAATATAATTCAACTTCTGCATCAAATTCTGTATAGGCTTCCGTTACATAGGAAGGAGGCGCAAAAGATTTACTAGGCTGAACAGATGTCAGTGCATTCTTCAACGATTCCATATCTATCGCATCCGGATTTTCTGTTCCGCTCGCCAGTTTCTCCAAGACCGTGTCTAAATCCGCTTCTTTCCATGAAGGCACCCAAACCCCTTGTTCCACGATTCCTTCTGTCGTTAACCAGCGCATGAAATCATAGGCTTCCTGCTTATGCTCGGAATTTTGCGCTACCGATACAAGGTCACCACCCATAGCTGAATATGCTTCATCGTCGGCGCTATTTTTTGGCCATGGTGCCCAGGCAATCTCAAAATCAGGTGTAAACTGTCCCCACTCAGTAATCATATAGCTGGCAATCGGAATCATAGACGCCTCTCCACTGAAGAATTGTTGACGGTAATCTAATTTCTGCGAGAGAATTTCCGTGAACGGTACCGATGTTTTATCGGCATTTTCCAGTTGATTTCTTAATTCTAGCGACGCTTTTAACATCGGATCATCCGCATTAGATGAGCCATCTTCCTTTAAAATCATGGTATTTTCAGGTTTACTTAACAGCTTCAGGGAAGAGTGGGTGTTATGCCAGCTGTGTAAATAAGATCCATAATGATCATCTGTTGTTAATTGCTCGGCATACTTCTGATAGTCCTCCCAAGTCCACTCGGTAGGAATCTCTAAACCCGCTTCATCCAAATGCTGTTTATTTATCATAACGAGATTTGTTACATTCTTCATTGGTAAGCCATAATAATTTCCATCAATCGCTGGATACGTGTTATTGTATACCTCATTAATATCGATACCCTCTGCATCCAGGTATTCATTGATTGGCGCGACCAAACCTGCATCAATTCGTTTCACCCAGTCATTCATATTAGAAAACATGACCAGATCCATTTTTTCTCCTGCTGATGCCATCAAATCCAGCTGTTTAAAATAGTCCTCCGAGTTCATATTTTCGACGAGTGGCATCGATTCAATCTTTACATTCGGATTTTCTTCTTCATATTTAGCAATCAGCGACTCCCATTTCCCAACATCATCATTGATCCAATGCACGAATTTCAAGGTGATCTGATCATCTGAGGATGAACCATCTTCTCCACTGGATGTTTCGTCATTCCCTGAACAAGCTGCTAAGAACACCATTAGTAACATCCCAATCAAAGCAAACCAACTTATTTTTTTCATCTAACCCCTCCTGATTTTCTTATATAAACCTCTTTTAAAAGAGGACTCACCCTTTTACACCACCGAGCTGAATGCCTTCAATGACATTCTTCTGACCAATAATAAAGATAATTAATAACGGTAGTATCGCTGACACTGAAGCTGCCATCATCAGCGAGTAAACGCTACCATGTTGATCCGAAAAACTCTGCACACCTAACTGTATCGTATAGAGCGCCTCTGTCCGCAAAAAGATTAATGGATATTGGAAGTCATTCCAAGTCCAGATAAATCGTAATATCGCATAAGTGGCAATTGCCGGGCGGACCAACGGCAAGGCAATCGCAGTAAAAATTCTGAAATGACCCGCACCATCCATCCTTGCTGATTCTATAATTTCATTACTGATACCTAAATAAAATTGACGAAGCATAAAGGTGCCAAACACACTAAAGCTATTCAACAGAATCAGGCCTGTATGTGTATCATATAGCCCTATCCAGCGATAAAGCAGGAATTGGGTAACTAGCAACGTTTGTGGCGGAATCATATAAGTAGCCAACACCACTAGAAATAATACATTGCTTCCCTTGAAATTAATTTTGGCAAACCCATATGCCGCTAAACACGAGATCGTAACGGAAGTCAGTGTTGTCAACACCGTTACTTTAATCGAATTCCAATATAACAGGAAAAACGGCATGGAACCGGTCCAGACTTCTTTATAATTTTCGATTGCATGCCACGTTTCAGGAATCCACTGGATCGGAAAAGTAAGAACCTCTTCTTCGACTTTTAAAGATGCGGATATCATCCAGAAGAACGGCATTAAAAAGGCAAGACCGATAATAGCCATTATAATAGTTGTGATCAATTTTTTCGTGTCAAATCGAAATGTCATATCATGAACTCCTTTCTGCTTAATAATTCACCCATTTTTTCTGTCCAATAAACTGAAGGTATGTGATGATTAAGATAATGATAAACATGACTAATGCAATAGCAGAAGCATATCCCGTTTTCAATTCGATAAAGGCTTGCTGGTAAAGATATACGACTGGTGTCAATGTCGAGTTGGCTGGTCCACCTTCTGTCAGTACAATAATTAAATCGAATACTTTAAAGCTCGAGATGACTCCTGTGACTAAAAGTAGAAATGTCGTCGGAGACACCAATGGTATTGTTATTTTAGTGAATTGGAACCATGCGGAAGCGCCATCTATCTGGGCAGCTTCATATAATTCCTTAGGGATATTCTGTAACCCAGCTAAATAGATGATCAGATTGAATCCAATGCTTGTCCATATCATAATCAACATGACAGATGGCAAGGAGTAGGCTACATCGGCAATCCATTCAGGTGGGTGATCGATTCCGATTGACATCAGCAATTGGTTGATTGGCCCTTGCGTAGGATGAAACATAACTTGAAAGACAACCGCAACCGCTACAATACTCGATATAAATGGCATAAAGTAAATGACCTTAAATAAATCTTTCAAATACACATACCGATTAATAATAACGGCTAAAGCCAAGGAAACCATTAACGTAACCGGTATCGCCAATAATAAAACAAAATTATTTTTCAAGGCTTTTAAAAATAGCCCATTCGAAAAAAGTGCCGTAAAGTTATCGAATCCGATAAAATTCACATTGTTATAGCCGGAAACAAAGTTCCAATCGGTAAAACTAAGCGCTAGTGATGCGAATATCGGAAATAGTACTAACAAAGAAGTACCGAGAAACATAGGAGCAATAAACAGATAACCTGACATATTCTCTTTCCAGCCGCTAAAAGGATCACCGTTTCTTTTTCGTGCCTTTTTCTGTGCTTTCTTTTTTTGTTCTGTTAGATCAATTGCTTCAGATTGTGTCTTCACGTTGCTCACCTCTTTTTTCTGATAGTAGCCTCAGTATAGATTTTGAATTCGCTTTCAACAATCCATATTTTTTACCTGTTGCGTAAAATATTTACCTGTTTTTCCGTGTTTCATCATGTGGACTTTTGAGCAAACCAAAAACGGTGCACTATTTTTACCACATTGAAAAAATTTTTACTTCATCGTTCATAGATGATATACATCGCCAGCACTGATGTTATAGTTATGATAAGAAAACCTAGGCATAAACCACCCGGTCCTAGTTGACTTCATTAATAAACAACTTCCTATAATATGGATTATGTCAACTAAGGCTATATGGCAAAACGGTCATATTGAAATATTTTATCTGCGTTGCAAAGCTCCGGAAATAGGCTCCGCGTCCTGTGGCACGGCTTCAGCTAGGCTACTACTTGAACAACATCTGTGCTGCCTTGTGCCGAGGAAGCTCACTTCGAAGCGCTACTTGCAGACACAGGCACAATCGAAATGGATCTTCAGCTCGCGCTGATTCCACGGGAGTCTCCGCCTATTTCCTACGCTTGAGGGAAGTGCTACAACGTATGGAACGGCTAAAAGCAGTGGTTCTAGGCATTATGTTATTCATTCAATTCTTCCTGTTATATATACAGTGATCAACATGCTATCTCTTACAAATTGTGTAGAGTCCACATCATAGCGTAGGTCAACCACGTAGACTCCCGCGGGACAGGCAGGCGCTGAAGATCCACTTTGTAAAGTGATCTTCTTTACAAAGTGGATCTTCAGCCGTGCCCCGCAGGACGCGGAGTGGTTGGACGGAGCGGTATCCCAGCACATGAAGAATTTCAATATTACCACTAGGCATAAAGTGGCTAGTTGACATAATCTATATTATAGGAACTCCAATCATGTTCAATATGATTACTGCTGTGACCAGACTTATATACTTTCTTTACTGATAAGAAAAGCGCAAGCGCTCGTTTAGGACCGTAGCGACTGGACGGCAACATGATTGTCACAAAATTATTTAACTATATATAAGAGGTGAGGACATGCAATTCGGTACATTCACCAATTCCATTTATACGTTCTGCAACTGGTTTGCCAGGCTTGCTTATCTGAATCTGCTTTGGATATGCTTTACGTTAATCGGGGGCATTCTGTTGGGGTTCTTTCCAGCGACAATTGCCTTACTCGCAACATTAAGACAATTTTTAAAAGGAAACTCTCCTGCTATCTGGAGTACTTTCTGGGGTTATTATAAAGAAGAGTTCTGGAGAAGCAACCGAGTCGGAGGAATAGTAGCTGGGATAAGCTTATTACTTTTTATCAACTTCTCCTTTATCCAAACTATTGATTCCATCTATCTGTTATACACTTGGATCATAATGTGCTGTCTCTCCGTACTCGTCATTTGTTATACCTTAGCTCTTTATGTAGAGTTTGAGCAAACATTAACCATGCTGATAAAAAATGGGATACTTTTAACGCTGTATAACCCTGTTCCTAGTTTGTTCATCATCTTCGGGTTTGCTGCTGTCTACTTTTTACTGACCAACATCCCTGGCACTGGTTTCTTTTTCTCCGCAAGTATCTTAGCACTGGTTATTCTGTCATCTGCGAATCTATCGTATCGCAAAGTCGAACGCAAACAAAAAAGCAGCTCCCCCGTTTCACAAAAATGAAACAGGAGAGCCGCTGCTTATAAAGTGAGACTTTGATCAGCGGGGTTTTTGACCCCCACTGATCATTAGCGAAACTTATCAGGTTACTCCCACTTAGCTTCTTTGCGATACTCGAGACTTAAAGTAGGAGTCATACAGAACGGTTAGCACCGTGATCAATCAATTAATTCCACCGTATCGTACACCCAGCCAGCACTTAACCAGTTACCTAAGTCACTGGAACCACTAACCGGCGTAATCGTCATCGTATTCGTTCCTTCTACCAGATCAGAAGCAGGAACGGTCCAGGAGAATGTCGTATTGTTACCTCGGTAGGTTCCAATCGTGAAGCTACGCGAATTCGGCTGATTGGATGGACTATGAAAGCCTAATGATGAACCATTCATCGTAATACTTGGTCTGCCACCATTATAGGCAGTTGTAATACCAATATTTAATTCATGTGAGGAAGCTGCCTGAGCTGCAGTCAGATTGAACGTCACTGTTGTAGGTGAATTCTCACCACGGAATTGAATCGCCGGGTATTTGTTCGTTGCACTTCCCACTGCATATGTCACAGGCCCCCAGCTCTGGTTTCGGCTGTCAGAAGGATGACGGAGCGGAATCGTTTGCCCATTTTTCAGCTCCCAAGGTGTTCCGTCCCAATCTCCAATCCGCCAAATCGCAACGTCTGCGCTCGGATCATTGTTGATGGTTCTCGTATTTAGCGTAGTCGTTTGATTAGCCGATACTGTCACCTGTTCGCTGTATACCTCCAGTTCTTTTTTATAAACGGTCATCGTATACGTCCCTGGGATCATGCCGTCTTTCACTGCGGTTCCAGAAGAAGATGCAGTCGTCCAGTATTGGGCATTATCATTGGAAAATCCAACCGTATATTCATAGTTCGAATCCATACCACTCAAGCCGTTTAATACCACTTTTCCCCTGCTGGAAACCCAACCTTGCAGATTCAGACTCGACATCCAGCTGAAATCAGGAATACTTGGCGTTGAACCTGTCGTAAATACTAATGCATATGGACCGTGAAGCCCCATCCGCCAGTCCTCTGTCTGAGCATGTCCTGAATTCATATAATTATAAATTTCGGTGTCTCCTCCACTCTGGAATTGAATATCCCGGAAAAAAGGACCGCCAGAACTTTTTTCACGATTACCGTACGCCATAAAGACACCGACATTATTCCCTGTCGCACCTTTTATCGTTAAATCCTTGGCCTGATCATTGCCATAGTATTTCGAAGTGGTATAGCCATTGGAATGACCAAACACATCAGAGCTCTCGATCGCCCCTGTTGTTCCTCTATTGTTCGAGCGTTCCGGTACATCGGTTAACACGTTACCATTCCCACGGAATATGTAACGCAGTTCCCCAACGGACGGCTCCTGTGTTGTGTAGGTTGCCATATAAATAATATTTTGTCCGCCCCTTGATGAATAGTAATGTGTAAGTGTATCAGTACTAACGGTAATAAGTACAGTAGAGCCTGATGGCGATTTGCTCCAGGTCACATCTGCACCCGAACCGAGACCGGAAGCAATATGGGAATTTTTTGTGGAACCGGTCAGCTCTACTCCATTCATTTTACTAGAAGTAATATCACCATTATCTTTGTCGACTGTGTATTCCAGACCAGCACCCGTATTAATTACCAATGTAGAACCGTTATCCGTCACGTAAACAGTAGCAGCTTGTCCTTTTTCAGCCGGAAATACCATACCTGCCACGATGATGATTGCAGCGAAGATCATAAAGAGTGCATTACGTTTTAAGTTGCTTCTCATCCTTTCTCCTCCTATCATTATTAAGCTAAGATAACGAATAAATACGCTTACATTTATGCGTAAGAAAAACGGGCACCCCCTTCCTTATTCATTTGTATATTACCATATATGTTAAAAAATAGAATCCTCAATAGTTGCTAACTTGATGGAAATTATAGGTAATGCAAGAGGGACTACAGCACCCCTTTGCATATGTTACAATATTAGAATTGATAAGCACTTGAAGGAGCGGAGAAGATGAAGGAATTTACCATAGTTGGTGGTGGAATTGCAGGAGCATCCATCGCTTATCACCTTGCCAAAAAAGGACACAGCGTTACTGTTTTTGACCGATTCGATCAAGGACAGGCAACATTCGCATCTGCCGGCATTATCTGTCCCTGGACCAGCCAGCGCCGCAATAAAAAATGGTACCGCCTCGTCCAGGAAGGTGCGCGATACTATCCTGCATTTATTAACGAATTGGAAAGAACGACGAATCAGCCGACAGGGTACAAACAAAACGGTGCTATCTGTCTATTTAAGGATGATCGGATTCAGCAGCTGGCATACGAGCGGATATCGGCTAAACAGGCAGATTCTCCCGAGATGGGAAGCGTCACGAAAATGTCGAAGGAAGATGTAAAAGCAATGCATCCTTTCTTGACTGACTATTACCCAGCAGTATTTGTTGAGGGTGGCGGTCAAATTGATGGCGAAAGCCTGCTTACTTCTTTGAAAAAAGGTGTGTTGGCACACGGAGGGAAATGGCTAACGGATGACGTGGATCCCAGTGACTGCGAAGGTACCGTCATTTATACAGCAGGTGCATGGGCTCGTGAGTTTCACGATCAGCCAGCAGTCCGTCATCAACGAGCGGAATTATTACATTTTCAACTGGACAAAGACGCAAACTCTGCAGACACGCCGGTTGTGATGGGACTTGGTCCAATGTATATTGTTGGAACAGGTGCCGACAACAGCTTTGCAATCGGTACGACTCATGAGAAAACAGAGGCATTCTCCGTTACGCCTTCTCAGGAAAATAAGGCCTATTTACATCATGAAGCAGAACGCTATTTTCCAGATGTAGCAATCGACGATCACCATGTCTCTGTAGGATTACGACCATTCACGAGAGATTCCTTGCCATTCATCGGCTATAACGACGACAATATCTACGTCGTTAATGGATTGGGTTCCACAGGATTAACGGCCGGTCCTGTTATCGGGCGTGAAGTAGCTGACTTTCTATCTGGAGAAGATACCAGCTTGGACTTAGCGGATTACGGATATTATGAATGAGATACAAAGGGCGGTTCTCCTGCGACACATCACAGGCAGAACCGCCTTTTCTAATTAATCCATATATCGATATTCCATCAATCGCTTCAACATCTCAATCTCTTCTAACAATTCCTTCCCAACGTTCGTTTCCCTTACTTTTTTCCGTTCCATTTCTTTATCCACTACCCGTCTGACAGAAAGAACGTCAGCGCCGTTGTTAATCACCTGCTCTTTCGAGTTAAAATGCTGATGGGCAACGAGCTGCATACCGAAAGAATTATAAAGCAGCGTGTAACCCGCAATACCGGTAGTAGATTGATAGGCTTTGGAGAAACCACCATCAATGACGATCATTTTGCTATTAGCTTTGATCGGGTTCTCCCCTTCAATTTCCTTTACCGGCGTATGGCCGTTAATAATATGGCCCTGATCGGGATCAAGCTCAAACTCCTCCAGTAATTTACGACAGACCGCCTCGTCTTCTCTTAAATAATAATACGGATTTTTCTTTTCTTTATGCGATGCTTTGTCATCGATAAAATAGCGCTCAAAGGTTGTCATTGCCCGTTTACCAAACAACGAGGAATACTCCCCTGTCCACAAATACCAGACCATATCGGTTGCCAGATCATCAGTCCGATCCCGATGAGAAAAAGAATATTGTAAATAGTGTTCAAACTGATCGAGCAGTGCTCTTCCCTTATAGGTTTCGCCCTCGATCTCCATCTGCTCCATCTCGCCAGCTTCGTTGAGTGGAATACAGCCGTGAATCAATAGGTTGCCATTATAGCGCAAGTAGAGATTCCCTTTTTTCATTAAGAATTTCATGTGTCGTGCCAGTTTTTCTGAGTGCTGCACCGACAGTAACAGCTTATTCATCACTTCTTCTTCTTCTTCGAGTAACCTGGCTGGGTCAGCTGGATCAATCGTGGCAAAGCAGGTATTCTGAAGCGAATAGGTATTACCATAAAGCGTTATTTCGTTATTCTGATAATCTACCTTTTCCAACACCAAGCGTTCCGACATATTGAAAAAGTCCCGGCGCTTAATAATTGGACTTTCCAGTTTAAACTGAATCATTGCAATCGCCTGATGGATCTTGGTGATTTGTAATGTTTCATGATCTGACAGCGGTTTGTCCTTGTGCTCTTTCGGGCGAAAAGGTACATTGTCATCGTAATATTTCTCAGCCAGCGTCAACAGCGGACGAAGGTTAATGCCGTAGACATCTTCAATAATGTCGAGGTTATCATAGCGTGCACAGATTCGGATAATATTTGCCAGACACACCTTAGAACCTGCAAAGGCACCTAGCCAGAGCACATCATGATTCCCCCACTGAATATCGAGGGAATGATAGTTGATCAAGGTATCCATGATTTTATCAGGGTCTGGTCCCCGATCATAGATATCACCAACGACATGGAGGTGATCGACGATAAGTCGTTGGATGGTATAGGCGAGACCTGTAATTAATTTCTCCGATTGACCGAGTGTAATGATTTGTTGCAGTATCATTTCATAGTAGGATTTCTTGTTGGAATACTTATCTGATTTGTACAGCAATTCTTCGATAACATAGACGAATTGCTCTGGTAAAGCTTTGCGCAGCTTGGAACGCGTATATTTCGATGAGGCATATGGAATCAGTGTAATCATGTTACAAATCGTTTCCTGATACCACTCGTGCAGCTCGTCTTTGCTGGAGAATTTATTTTTCATTAATTTAATTTTATCTTCGGGATAGTAGACCAGCGTGGCAAAGTCATCAATCTCCTGATCTGTTAATCTATCTTTGAAAATATCAGTAATTTTCTCTTTTACCTTCCCGGATCCATTACGGAGCACATGCTGAAAGGCGTGATACTCACCATGCAAGTCACTGACAAAGTGCTCCGTGCCTTTCGGAAGATTTAAAATCGCTTCTAAATTAACAATTTCCGTAACTACTTTCTCTTCGCAATCATATTTTTCTGCAAGCAAATCTAAGTATTTCGTATTCACCGTGACAATATCCCCCTTATACAACTAACAAAATATATCCTATATTGTAACAATAAACACAACATATATCTATTGATATGTTATAAAATACAACACAAATAATTAAAAAGCATATAATAATTTATTTAGGGGTATACATCTGATTGGTCTAACGGGGTACCTATAGTACGGATTATGTAAAGTGGAGCTGTAATATTAAAAGTCCATTTTGATATGGAGTGGTTGGCCGAAGCGGTATCCCAGCACATTAAAAATCTCAATATGGATGCTTGGCAGCGATGGCTAGCATTACATAATCCATATTATAGGAACCCGTATTTTTATTTTCTCGATCTTGGAGCTTAATAATGATGGAATACATATTTACGTATAAATAAAGAATATGTCTAGGGAATTGGCGTTATCTAATAAAAATAGCCTTTACCCATTTGCTGAGGACAAGGGGGCTATTTTTTGTGTTAAACCAACGCAACGATTAATTCCTTATGATTATATCAATCACAAAAATGGGTATAGTGAATAAGGAGATGGTTACTAAAAAGTGCCTTCTTCACATGGCGCACTATTTTTATTACACTGTACAAGCAACATGATATAAGGAGATGATTGAATTGAATAAAACCTATCCACGTGCTTTTTCACATATTGGACTGTCTGTTCCGGACTTGGACGAGGCAGTAAAATTCTATACCGAGGTACTTGGCTGGTATGTCATTATGGAGCCATCCGTTGTGGAGGAGGACGATAGTGCGATTGGCCAGATGTGTACAGATGTCTTCGGTGCCGGATTTGGGCAATTCCGAATCGCACACTTGTCCACTTCAGACAAAGTCGGGATCGAAATGTTTGAGTTTGCAAACAATGAAACACCAGAGAATAATTTTGAATATTGGAAAACAGGTATTTTTCACTTCTGTGTACAGGACCCGGACGTAGAAGGACTAGCAGAGAAAATCGTCGCACATGGCGGAAAACAGCGAATGCCTGTCCGCGAATATTATCCAAACGAAAAACCGTACAGAATGGTCTATTGCGAGGATCCTTTTGGTAATTTAATCGAGATTTACAGCCACAGTTATGAATTAACTTATTCTGACGGTGCTTATTAAGCAAAGGTTTCGGCATTCGCTTCGATTCTTAGCGGATGCCGACGTTTTTATTATACTTGGTACATAGTGAATGTTCATCGCTAAGTCTGCTTCATTGATAACATTTTCTTAATAGAATAAAAGCTAATGTTAATAAAAAACGCTTTGTTTAAAGAAGACTTTCTTTCGTTCACTACAACTCTCACTTTCCTCTCTTTCGCTCGAATGTGGCCACTTGACAAACCATTGAACCACCTTGCTGTTAACCCCTTTACTTTTCTAAGTTTCTCCTATACTTTAAGGGTTAACGCCCTTCCTCTAAACCGTTACAATTACAACGGACATACCACCACGATTTTGTAAGCGCTTCACAATATTTTAAAATGGAGGATTGAATCTATGGGTAGAAAATCGATTTCGCTATTGTTAATCATTATGCTCGTTTTCCCATCATCAAGCTTTACTCTCACCACTCAAGCAGCAAGTGCAGACATCCCCGTGTTACTTTATCACAAAATCATCGAGAATCCGTCCAATGAATGGACCGATACAAGTATTGAAAAATTTGAACGAACGATGCAATACCTTCACGACCACGACTACCAAACCTTATCAGCTGAAGAATATGTAAAGATACAGGATGGCAAAGGAGCTCCCTCAGAAAAATCAATTTTGCTGACATTCGACGATGCGACCCCAGATTTTATCACCAATGTGCTACCTATATTAAAGAAATATGACATGCAGGCTGTTCTTTTTGTTGTAAGTGACTGGGTTGATGGTGATTACAGCATGTCGGAAGCACAATTAAAAAGTCTTGTCGATGAACCGAATATAAGTCTTCAAAACCATTCGAAAACACATACGGAAGATGGTGTATGGACCAATAACATTACACTCGAACAGGCCAATGAAGAAATCGCAGCAGCGAACACCTATCTGAAAACCATCACGAAACAGGATCCTGTTTTGATGGCGTATCCTTATGGTGCTTATAATGAACAAGCCGAACAGGCCAATCAGGAAAATGGCATCAAGTATGCTTTTAAAGTCGGACACCCAAATGGAGGAGATTTTGCAATGGGACGGTATTATGTCAAAACAGATACTAGCTTACAAGACATTGCGGAATGGATTGGCGGACCTGCACCAGATGAACAAACAGACGATGAAACAACGACTGTTTTTCACGAAACATTCGCTGATGGAAAAGGTGCAGCCATCCTAGCCGGTAATGCCACTTTAACGTCGAAATCCGATCTGTTATATGAAGGGAACGAGGATGGAAAATCAATATTAATCAGCGATCGGGCCAACAATTGGGATGGTGTTGATCTACGTTTTGATGATTTAGGTATGGAAGATGGCAAAACGTATACCATTACGGTTAAAGGTTATGTAGATCAAAACGCAAACGTTCCAGAAGGGGCCCAAGCTTTTCTGCAAAATATCGACAGCTACGGTTGGATTGCCGGGGTTGACTTAGCCGCCGGACAATCTTTTAACCTATCTGGCCAATATACGGTCGATACGTCCGAAGATTCTGCGCTGCGCATTCAATCCAACGAAGCAGGTGCAACCGTTCCTTTCTATATTGGTGATGTCCTTATCACTACTGTTGAAAAGGATCCGGAACAACCACCGGCACAATCCTTGGCACCAATTACTTTTGAAGACGAATCAACCGGAGGATTCGAAGGCCGATCTGGAACAGAGACATTGATCATAACAGATGAAGCCAATCATACGGATAATGGTGCTTTTTCGTTAAAAGTCGAGGACAGAACCGAAACATGGCACGGTCCCGCTCTTCCGGTTGCCGAATATGTAGCGCAAGGTGAAGAATATACGATTTCCGCCTGGGTGAAGCTGATCTCTCCTGACAATTCCGAGCTGCAGCTTTCCACGCAAGTAGGGGAAGGTGACAATGCCAGCTACAATAGTATACAAAGTAAAACAGTCAGTAAAGCAGATGGCTGGGTAAAGCTGGAAGGTACGTATCGCTACAGCAGTCTCGGTGATGGGGCATTAACGATTTATATCGAAAGTTCCAATAATGCAACTGCTTCCTTCTATGTCGACGATATTTCATTCCAGCCGACTGGATCTGATGCGGTCGACATTGAAAAAGAGTTAACACCGATTAAAGAGATATACCAAGATGATTTTCTGATCGGTAACGCGGTATCCGCCACTGAATTCGAAGGAACGAGACTAGAGCTGCTCAAGCACCACCATAACCTTGTTACTGCAGAGAACGCGATGAAGCCTGGTGCTGCTTATAATGATCAAGGTGAATTCGATTTCTCAGCAGAAGATGAGCTCGTCCAACAAGCGCAGGAGCAAGGGTTCAACATCCATGGACACGTCCTTGTCTGGCACCAGCAATCCAATGAATCCCTGCATACCGATGATAATGGCGATCCCTTACCTCGCGAGGAAGCATTAACAAATTTAAGAAACCACGTCAAAACATCTGTAGAGCACTTCGGCAGCAATGTCATCTCTTGGGATGTTGTCAATGAGGCGATGAATGACAACCCGCCGAATCCATCAGACTGGAAGGGTTCCCTACGCCAATCAGGCTGGTATAAAGCAATTGGACCAGACTATATTGAACAGGCTTTTCGGGCAGCCAAAGAAGTCATTGATGAAAATGGCTGGGAGATCAAGCTCTATTACAACGACTATAATGATGATAATCAAAACAAAGCAGAAGCTATTTATCAAATGGTCAAAGAAATTAATGCAAACTATGCCGCAGAGAACAATGGTGAGCTGCTCGTTGACGGTATTGGGATGCAGGCACACTATAACTTAAATACTAATCCTGAAAATGTCCGCCGTTCCATGGAGAAATTCATCTCGCTTGGTGTAGAAGTTGGCGTAACCGAGCTTGATGTGACAGGAGGCAGCAATTATGAACAGACAGAACAAGAAGCAAATGAGCAAGCGTACCTGTATGCACAATTATTCAAGCTCTATCAAGAACATGCCAATAGTATTTCCCGGGTAACTTTTTGGGGATTGAATGATGCTAACAGCTGGCGGGCTGAGCAAAGTCCATTATTATTTGACGATAACTTGCAGGCCAAACCAGCCTATTATGCGATCGCTGATCCGGAAACGTTCATCGACAACTATGACCCAGTAGAAAAAGATGCACGGCAAGGCGAAGCAACATTTGGCACACCAGTCATTGACGGAACGCTTGATGACATCTGGGACAACGCAGCAGAGCTTCCTGTAGATCGCTACCAGATGGCGTGGCAAGGGGCAAACGGTGTTGCGAAAACACTATGGGATCAGGATCATTTATACGTCCTTGTTCAGGTCAGTGATACACAACTGGACAAATCAAGCGAAAATCCGTGGGAACAGGATTCAGTTGAAGTTTTTATCGATGAGAACAATGGCAAAACAGCTTTCTATGAAGACGATGATGGCCAATATCGAGTTAATTTCGATAATGAAACTTCTTTCAATCCAACCAGTATAGCAGAAGGCTTCGAATCTGCTACACATGTATCAGATAATGGATACATGGTAGAAATGAAGATACCGTTGCGTCATATTTCACCGGCTAACAAGCAAAAGATCGGTTTTGATGTCCAAATTAATGACGGAGCAGACGGCGCCCGCCAAAGCGCTGCTACATGGAACGACACAACCGGGGCTGGCTTCCAGGACACCTCTGTCTTCGGTGAACTTACGCTGATCGATACAGCTGAGCCAGATCCGGAAGATCCAAAAGATCCTATTGATCCGGCAGATCCTGAAGACCCGAAAGATCCAGATGAACCAGAGAAACAAACTCGTGTTACCGTAACACCTGACGTTACCAATGGCGAAGCAACGATCGAAACTGATTCGCTTCATATATTAGCTGATCAAGGCGAATTACTGATCGATTTAGCTGGCCACAATGACTCTATCAACCTGTCATTTACTTCAGAACAAATAAAATGGCTGAAGGAACATGATATAACGATCCTCATCCAATTAAAAAATGTCAGCTTGCAACTCGCTGCAGCTAATTTCACGAATGGATCCGAGGCAGCAACGATCCACTTAGAGCGCTTAGCTGATATCGATAACGCATTAAGTGTGGTCTACGACTTTGAAATCAAACAAGGCGACAAACAAATAGACACCTTTGAGGAAAAAGTAACGCTGCGTTTTTCTGTTGAAAGCGACAACGTAAAGGATAAAAATCAGGTGCAGCTGTTCTATTGGAACCCAGAGACTGAAGAATGGGAAGCAATTGGCGGAGAATGGCAGGATGGAAACGTGACAGCACAAACCAGTCACTTAAGCACCTATACCGTTTTCGAACAGGAAGCGAAGGAACAACAGCCTGCTACGGACGATGGGCAAACATTGCCTGACACTGCTACTTCGACGTATCAGTATTTGTTGGCAGGGATGTTGCTCCTTATAGGTGGCATATTTTTCCTCGTTATAAGAAGAAAAGCATAATCTTATATAAAAACAAACCAAATCACGCATATGATTTGGTTTGTTTCTTTTTGTGCAAAGATACTACAATTTCCGCTCTCTCTATCAATATAAACTTCACACAATTTTAACAGTTTCCCTACATTTATTTAACATACAGTCCTTAGAGTGGTTTGTGTGGTTACTTAATTTCAAAATTTGCAGAAGAAAAGGAGAAATCAAAAAGTTATGAAATTCATAAAACAAATCGCAATAATATTACTTGCAGTGCTGATTATGGCACCTTCTCAGCTTCCTGTTCAGGCCGCTAATCAATATTCTGATATGGAGCAATCAAAGCCTTCAAAACCACAAGGAACTACTGAAGTACTAAATACAGATGCTCCAGATGTCGAACAACCTTTACCAGCAGTAGATAATGGCGGAAATGCTAATGATTCTATCTTAAAAAATATATCTGCTACTAACCCTTTTATAAATATCTTAGATGGTTTTGATCAGGTCTGGTCTATGAATCAATCAGATTGGAGAGACGGAACAGCGTTAACCATACCTGGTGCAAATGGTGAGGTTGCTAAATATGGTGACGGACCTACCGTGTATTTTGATGGATATAAAAATGATGAGACAAAGGCAGTAGCGGATAAGCTTACATATGCTAACGCAGAAATCAGGGATCCGGAGACTTGGACAGCTAACATAAAATATGTAGAAGACGTTACGAAAGACAGAACGGATGAAGAGGCGTTAGCAGCCTACTATGATGACCAAAGAGATAAGATATACAGTATGATGGAAGCTTATGGTCCTTTAGCGAATACCTACGCAGATATTGTCAATCCGGTCACAAGTGTTGTCAGGTCAGCAGAGGATATGAATAGCGTACTTGAAGAAACGACTGTTGAGGACCAGGCACAAGGAATGGGACAATGGGAGGAATCTGAACTGTCAGATGCAATGGATTTAGTTCATTTAATCAGATTTAGAAATCCTTCTTCGTCAAATCCTTCTAAGTACTTTTTCTCCTCTCCGAGACCGTACAGAATGAATGCAACCGGAGAAGTGATAGAAGTTGTTGATGAGAACGGTTTACCTGTTTGGGATACCATCGGCAGCGGTGAAAGTACAGTAGAAGAATTACCTTCAGGTGGTAAAAAAGAAACAGGAGAAAGACATTATCAGCAATATGAAACAAATGTGGAAGTTATTCCTGCGTTAGAATATGTAAAAAGAAAAGCAGAAGACGGAAGAGGCAAAGACGGAGCTTTTCCTAGCGGGCATACAAGTGCCTCTTATCTTTCCACGTTCGGATTTGCATACGCAACACCAGAAAGATATGCTGAGTTTTTAACAAGAGCAGCTCAAATGGGAGAAAATAGAATTGTGACTGGCATGCACTCTCCTCTTGATGTTATCGGTGCAAGAATACAATCAACCGCAATGACTGCCTATGCATACAATCTTTCCGAAAACCAAGAGGTATTGGATAAAGCTTATCAAAATGCTGGACAAGTATTCGGTGAAATAGCTGCATCACAAGATATGAGCTTGTACGAATATGCACATACCGTAACAGAGGATTATACGTTTGAAAGTGCGTACGATGAAGAGAAGTGGGAAGATCATGAAGCAAATAAAGCATTCTATCGGGAAAAACTAACTTACGGATTACCTCAAACAGGAACAAAAGGTCTAGACCCTGTAGTACCTAAAGGGGCAGAAGTTTTATTAGAAACTCGTCAGCCTTATTTAACAGATAGCCAACGCAGAGAAGTATTATATACCACAGAAATTGATTCAGGTTATCCTGTCATAGACGAATCCAATGGTTGGGGCAGACTTGATTTGGTCACAGCATCTGATGGATATGGTGCGTTTCTAAGCAATGTAACCGTGAATATGGATGCTTCAAAAGGAAGATTCAATGCCCATGATTGGTGGAGAAATGATATTACTGGCAGTGGTATGCTTACAAAGCAAGGAACAGGGACCCTTACATTGACAGGTACTAATAGTTATTCAGGAGGCACATTGCTACAAGGGGGAACGCTAGAAGCTACTTCTGCGACTGCTTTTGGAGAAGGCGATCTTTATGTAGAAAATGGTACAGTTTTAGTTAATGCAGATGAACAACTGAAGGTAAATGGCAACGTAACAATGGAAGCCGGAAGCCTAAATATTGCAATGGATAATGACAGAACGCAATTAAATATAGATGGACAGATATACCTTGATGGTGGCGATCTGAACTTGGATCTTTCTGATTATGAAATAGACCAGTCTGCAGATATTACTTTAATGACTGCCAACCAGGTAAAAGGTACATTCGATAATGTGACAGCTGGTGTTTACGATGTCTCTGTCACTTACAACAATGATAGTGTCGTTGCACATATTGATGAAATCGATACTTCTGATCCGGAAGATCCCGAAGAGCCCGTCAATCCAGAAGATCCAAAAGATCCTGCTGATCCGGAAGATCCAGAAGAACCGGAGAAACAAACTCGCGTTACCTTAACACCTGACGTTACCAATGGCGAAGCAACGATCGAAACTGATTCGCTTCATATATTAGCCGATCAAGGTGAATTACCGATCGATTTAGCTGGCCACAATGACTCTATCAACCTGTCATTTACTTCAGAACAAATAAAATGGCTGAAGGAACATGATATAACGATCCTCATCCAGTTGAAAAATGTAAGCTTGCAACTCGCTGCCGTTAATTTCACGAATGGATCCGAGGCAGCAACGATCCAGTTAGAACGTTTAGCTGATATCGATGACGCATTAAGTGTGGTCTACGACTTTGAAATCAAACAAGGCGACAAACAAATAGATACCTTTGAGGAAAAAGTAACGCTGCGTTTTTCTGTGGATAGCGACAACGTAAAGGATAAAAATCAGGTGCAACTGTTCTATTGGAACCCAGAGACTGAAGAATGGGAAGCAATTGGCGGAGAATGGCAGGATGGAAACGTGACAGCACAAACCGGTCACTTCAGCACCTATACCGTTTTCGAACAGGAAGTGAAAGAACAGCAGCCTGCTACGGACGATGGGCAAACATTGCCTGACACTGCTACTTCGACGTATCAGTATTTGTTGGCAGGGATGTTATTCTTCTTAAGTGGCGTGATCTTTCTCTTCATAAGAAGAAAAGCATAGCCGATATTTGAGTAAATATATGAAAATAATTAGCAAACCAAATCATCATTGATTTGGTTTGCTTTTGTTTTGGTATGTTCACACCATTTAATCATTACAATATAGTCGTAGTGAAAAAATGAAACTTTCAATAGTTTTAATCGTATTATAGTAATACCTTAGATAAAGTTAAGACATTTCTAAAATATATGGAGGGATAGATATTTTGAAAATTAAAGCGACTTTTTTGATTAGCTTATTATTAGCTACGTTTTCATTAGCAAGCTGCTCTTCAGAATCACAAACCATTGCAGAAGATAACAATATCACTACTATAAAAACAGTATTACAAGAACAATTTACAGGACCAGACTTAGAAATGATTAATCTATTGGAAAAGCCTGAAAATGCATCAATTATAAAAGAAGAAGAAACCTCTCCCCCGGAAAACCCCACCGCACTAGACAAATTGTTAGAAAAAAAATATAAAACATATTTCACTGATACAATGTATGACAAATTCATCGGAGCATATGCAATGGATTTCCAAACCTCTGCTTATTATGGAAATTATCAAATCAGCGTGAAGAATATTGATGTTAAACAAAGTGAATCAGCAGAAAGTTCCTATGACTTCAGAGTTAATGTTTTGTATCAAAAGGAAGGTAATAAAGAAGAAAAAGCCGAAATATCAGGTAAAGCTATTGTAAATGAGGAATCAAGAATAGCTAAAATTGATTACCTTGATGATGGCGATTTAACTAATATTTTCAATGAATAATAAAAATAAACGTATTACGATTTTATCGTCATGTATAACCGAAAGAAAGCTATCAGAGAGATAGAATGAAACATAAAAGTATCTTTACATTAAATGAAAACAATATGGATTTCTTCTTCAACTGATAGAGAGCATTATCGCAACAATAATGCTCTCCCTTTTAGCAAAAATGAATTGGAACGACCATTTTGTTTCCTCATTATTCTAAGGATGTGAAATATAACATTTTGTAAAGCAAACCGGTATCTATAAAAAGAACGGTTAATTACCATAAAATATTAATCAACTTTTTTTCCAAAAGCATACATAAATGAGGAAGATTCAAAGCGATTTGGATCACTGCAAAATTCAGGAATAAACGTTGAAACTAATTCCATTCTCTCGTTCTCGGTTAATAAACCTTGCTCCACAAATCGTTTTCCTTCATCTTCCCCTAGCGCAAACTTCAATAAGATAGGCATTTCTTCATTTTTTCTATTTTTATTACTATAATCACTCGTTTGAATGATTATGTTTACATCACTTACACTGTTCTCATTCACAAAAAATGAGTATAGTTTTCTGCCAATAGTCCTGTCTGTACCATTTAAATGAGCATACATTATATTGGCATTAATCAGCTTCGAAAGCTCTTCACCATATGGATGGAATACCTGTGTCCCATCATCTATCTCCACCGCACAAATTACCCCACCTGGCTTACACACTCTTATCATTTCCCTGATAATATCATTTGGATTAGAGTTATGCATTAACACAAGCCGAGTATATACAAAATCAAAGCTATTATCCGAGAATGGTAAATGGTTTGCATTACTTTGGACAAATGTAACCCGTTCCTCTTTACGTTCATGCTGTTTTTTGGCAATATCTAAAATTTCACTACTATTATCCACGCCATAATAAATCTTATCTGTTAACACATTCGAAAATAAATCAATCATCGCTCCTGTTCCACAACCTACATCTAATACCTTTTGGGCTTCATACAAACCCTTCTCAAGAAATAATTGCATTAATGTTTGAGAATGACTTTCTACATTTTTTGTTAATCTTCTTCCTTCAGATTGCATTCGCTCTGGTTTGAATCGGTCAAATTGATAGGAACTGTTTATTTTCATAACCTCCTCCAAAATAAAGAGGCAGAGAAAAAAATCCTCTACCTCTGCCCAGGCGTACGGCATTATAGATATGTGCTTCCTTGTGGTTTTCCACATTTACGCCAGTTACACATACCAATTATTGGTTTTATTATATGCTAGCAATACACTAAATACAACTACCAAGATTGGCCATCTATTTCTGTGAGGGCTGCCAAACTAAATGATAGATACACTTAAATTATTAAAAATTTCTAATTAGTGAAGCTGATTAATTCTTTAAAACCTAAATAAATAAACAATATATTTATTAAATTTCAATAAACTTTTATTGCAAAATAATAAATATTATTTTAAAATAAAAGTTTGAAAGGGATGAGCATCATGGCATTTTCATTAACGGTATATCGAAAATGTAAATAAGAACAAACTTACTAAATTGAACATTGATAGCATTAGGCATTACTGATTACAAAGGGAGAGATGATATGAAACGGTTAGCTTGGGTTTTAATGCTTTTTCATTTATTTGTTAGCGTATTGTGGTTAGCAAATTCACCTTATTTATTTTCGGTGTTGGGTATGATTATATGGTTTATTGCTATTGTGTTAGGTTTTATTGCTTATAAACAGATAAAAGACAAAAACATGACAAGGAAGCTTATCCTGTATTCAAGTTCCTTTATGTTTTTTTTGCTAGTTGTTACAAGTTTAATAGAGATAGCAATCTCCTCTATGCCATAAAAGGAAAATTAACTTTCGGGGCTCGATGGATGATAAAACAACGGAATTATTTAATCCTATATTACCAAATGTTACGAATGTTTTAACTTAATATTTTCATTCGATGGATTCGCGATAGTAATCGATTCACTTTCATAACCCCTCAAAATGTGACAATTTATTGAACAAAAAACAGAAACAAAACCACATATTTCAACAAAAAATATTCTTATATTTTTGACTTTGCTTTTGTTCGTTTGTATAATGCTAACTAAATGGTAATGTAAGCACTTAATCTATCAAATAAGGTCTAAAATGCTTGGAGGGACTATCATGAAGCGTACAATCTTTTGGTTACTTACGAGTCTGAGTATTCTGATAATTGTAACCGGATGCAGTCAACAGACACAAGCGAAGGAGCATGTTGTCTTACGATTTGCCTATGCCAGCAACGCACAGCCAGTAAAGGATGCCATGGCTAAATTCGGCGAGTTAGTCGAAGAGAAAACAAATGGAGAAGTAACAGTCGAATACTTCCCTGATGGCCAGCTGGGTGGCGAACGTGAATTAATTGAATTAACCCAAACCGGTGCGATCGATATTACAAAGGTAAGCGGTTCCGCACTTGAAAGCTTTTCTGATCAGTATTCTGTCTTTGGTATTCCGTATCTGTTCGACGATATTGATCACTTTACCCGTGTCATGGAAAATGAAGAGATTATTAAGCCAGTCTATCAATCTACTAAAGATTTAGGATTTGTCGGTCTCACCTATTATAATTCTGGACAACGCAGTTTCTATATGATGGACGGACCTGTGGAGTCGCCTGAAGATATTAAGGGCAAGAAAATCCGCGTGATGCAAAGTGAAACCGCTATCCAAATGATCGAGTTAATGGGTGGAACAGCTGTACCACTCGGAAGTGGTGAAGTATATACCTCACTGCAGCAAAGCATTATTGATGGTGCTGAGAACAACGAGTTCGTCCTGGTTACGGCTGGGCATGGTGAAGTGGCCAAGTACTATTCGTATGACGAACATACCCGTGTACCTGACATCGTCGTCATGAACGATGACACATTAAATCAACTGACCGAATCGCAACAGCAAGCGGTTCATGAAGCTGCGAAAGAATCAACCGAATATGAAAAACGAGTGTTTGAAGAGGCCGTTCAGGCGGAAAAAGAAGAGGCCAAGGAAAAATATAATGTCGAATTCAACGACGTCGATAAAGCACCGTTTTTGAAAGCGGTTCAGCCTATTCACGATCAATTTAAAGATGACGAGGAATTAGGCGGTCTTTATCAAGCGATTCGAAATGAAAGTACCAGCGAAGAGGGAGAGTAACTATATGAATCAAGCTTTTCGAAAATACCTTAACCGCACGATCGAGATCATCACTACTACACTGCTGATGGTGATGGTCGTCGTTACTAGCTGGCAGGTTATCAGCCGCTATATCCTGAATAACCCAAGTTCTGTTACAGATGAGTTTCTCCGATTCAGCCTGATTTGGTTTTCCTTATTAGCTGGTGCCTATGTGGTTGGCAAAAAAGGCCATATCGCGATTACCTTTCTTCGTGACCGTGTAAAAAGTGAATCGAAAAAGCGTTGGCTGGAAATCACCGTTCAAATCAGCTTTATCTTGTTAGCGATCATCATGGTAACAGGTGGCACGAAAGCCGTATCCCTAACAATGGCACAAATATCTCCATCCTTGCATTTGCCGATGGGGTATGTCTATTTAGCACTACCAGTATCAGGTGTCATCATCCTTTGCTATGCGGTGATCAATTTACTCGATACCAGCAATCCAACACAACCGCAAGAAAACTCTTAACAAAGTAGGTGACTTCACTATGGTTGCAGAAGCCAGTATTATGTTAGTCCTTGTATTTGCTATATTACTCGCTGTAGGGATTCCGATTGTCATCTGTATCGCAATCGCTTCCCTGGCGACAGTACTTTTAATGCTGCCGTTAGATGTCGCTGTTTTTACAACAGGACAGAAAATGGTCGCGAGTCTGGACAGTTTCTCCTTAATTGCCGTGCCATTCTTCATTCTGTCTGGCGTGATTATGAACAATGGCGGGATTGCCCAGAAATTAGTCGACTTTGCCAAATTAATGGTCGGGAGAGTTCCCGGTTCCTTATCTCATACAAACGTAGTCGGTAACGCCTTATTCGGCTCGATTTCCAGCTCTGCCATCGCGGCATCTACTGCGATCGGCGGTGTGATGGTACCTTTGCAGGAAAAAGAGGGCTATGACCGAAAATTCGCTGCAGCAGTTAACATCGCCTCCGCCCCATCTGGCATGGTGATCCCGCCGAGTACAGGGTTCATCATTTTTTCCTTAATTAGTGGGGGGACATCGATTGCTGCCTTATTCATGGGTGGCTACATCATCGGTTTGTTGTGGGCGGTAACGATTATGGCCGTTGCTTTTTTCACAGCTAAAAAAAGAAATTATCCGATAGTGGATAAAGCTGAATTAGCCAAAATTAATAAGAAGAAAGTCATTCTTGATGCGATCCCTAGTATTCTATTAATTTTCATCATTATCGGCGGGATCTTAACAGGCGTGTTCACAGCGATTGAAGCATCAGCGGTTTGTGTCGTGTATTCCTTATTTTTAGCATTGGTCTACTACCGCTCGTTAAGCCTGAAACAATTGCCAGAAGTTTTAATCAAATCCGTCGAAATGTCCGGTGTCGTCATGCTATTAATCGCGGCATCCTCGATGATGTCGTTTGCCATGGCTTTCACAGGAATTCCTGGCGCGTTAAGTGACTTCATTCTCAGCTTATCGACGAATCCGTTGGTGATCCTGTTACTGATTAACATTTTCTTATTAATTGTTGGTATGTTCATGGATGTGGCGCCAGCGATCTTGATTTTTACACCTATTTTCTTACCAATTGCCGAAAACATTGGTGTCGACCCGGTCCATTTCGGGATATTCTTCATCTTGAACCTCTGCGTTGGTACAATCACGCCACCTGTAGGAACTGGTTTATTCGTCGGTTCGATGGTCGGGAAAGAGAAAGTCGAAAACCTGATCAAGCCGCTAGCACCTTTTTATATTGCGATATTTGTGCTATTGATGGTGGTAACGTATATTCCGCAGATTAGTCTGTTTTTGCCTAATTTGTTGGGGCTGTAAGTGAAGTGGATCAATCGTGATCGGCTGTGTGACTGTTAATTAATATAAAAAAACAAAAAGAGACTGTGACAAAACAGAAGCGCGGATGTAAAATACGAGCAATCCCAAAAAAGTAGTTACTGCCCTATCTAACCGTAATCCGTAGTGAAAGCATACTGCGAAGTAATACAATGTATATCAAAAGAGGGCAGTTCCTCCAATACTTTATCTTATTACAGCGGGAAAAATGCGATAAGAAAATATGTCTGCTGCTATCCATACATTTTCAAGAAAGTAGTATAAACACATGAGGATACCGCTCAGCATGCGTCCTCTTACATTAATTGTAGTATCTAACATTAACGTAGTCCAACTACGGAGACTCCCGCGGGATTGTGCAGGTGCTGAAGATCCACTTTGTGAAGCGCCCTTCTTCACAAAGTTAGCTTCAGCCGTGCCCCGCAGGACGCGGAGTGGTTGGACGGAGTGGCATTCTAGCAGACAAACCATGTCAAAATGGTCTCCTAGCTGATCGCGATACCTATATTTCGCGGTTCTTGTTACTTCGCAGTATATAGATACGGCACAATAGAAAAACCGAACGTACCACAAATGTTAATTCGAAACATTTCTTGTTACGTTCGGCTATCGATTATCTAATATACTTTTGTCACAGCCTCTTCTTTTTAGATATTAGAGTTGATAAACTGGAACTAACGCTTTACTTCACGTACACTACTGTATTTTTAACATTAAGGTGACTACTTATTCTGTCGTTTGTTAACCTCAATCCTAATGAACTCCGGCAAATAGCTGGGCGTACATCCTTTTGCTACTTTTTCATCTTTGTAAAGACCCGTTTCCTCACCAAGCTGCATACAACGTGCACGATTCTTTTCATCATAAACACCTATCCAGCCAGCGGTGAAATTCATCGCCCATTGAACTTCCGGTTCTTCCTGCGCAAGATTAGCTTCTAATGCAGATAACAAGTCTGCGGTGTTATCAGGCGAGGTTTTTCCCATCCATCTCAATCGACCTTGATAATACCAGAAAGCTCGCCTTTGCAGAGCAGACGGACTATTTTCCCATGACTCCATCAACGCAATTTTCTTTTTGTCTTTGGTGAGCTGATTAGCCAATAACCAGTCCATTAAGTTATTTCGCTCATCATAAGTATGGGTCTGCATATCCTTATCAAACTTGTTTAGCACATCTTCTGAAAGAAGTTTTTTGTCCATAATTAAGATCGCTAATAGTCTGGGCATAAATTCTTCCGTTGACCAAAGTTCCATAGCTAATTCGTGATCCTTTTTAATGTCCTTCGCGATTTTACGTAAGTCGCCTAACTTGGTATTACTATTGATCTGAAGCAGAATGTTTTCTGCTTTTGATGAGCGTTTTGTTACTGCATTTTTTTCGTCCATTTTATTCAACTCCTTTATTAAAGCACTCTGCTAGAACGTCATTTCGTTAAGCGTTTTATTGCAGTGGTTTATTTATATTGTAGCATATAGCTTATTGCAGTTTTCTACTTATAATAGAGTGACTAACTTTAATCACAATTGCTTCTTTTAATTACGAGTACTCTCAATCACGCACCATTTCCATTAATACAGAATTATACTCCACGTCTGCTCGTTTGTTTAAGGTGCCACCCTCATCCCACTATCGTTATACCAATTTGTTGGCTTGCCATCATTATTATGATTACAAAAACAAGGAGTTCAACAGTTACAGAAGATAAGAAGGCTACAGAAGTACGAAATTTAATTTGCAGGTAATATGCAGTTAATCATATTGAAAGAATAATAATGGGAAGAATGATACCTGTTGTTATATCCATTACAGGCACTAATACTAATCCAAACCAAGATAAAAATAAAGAAAATCCAAAAAGCAAAACACCTATGATAGCGTTAACACCATGTATCGTCTTTTTACTCACAGATTAACTGCCTCCCATTCTTATTGGTACTTCTATTCTATAACTTTGGTATACCTTGTATCACAAAAACATACGAATGAGGCGCCTACCCAAATTCGAGAGAAGCATCCGTTTTTCTTACTGATACTCACTAACTCTAACTCGATTTAACTATTCGTTGAGACAAAAAGTAAGCGAAAGTAGCAACTAATAAAACGGCTACGAACGGCATGATGGAAGTCTGTCCAAACACGGTCTCCTGACTCAGCTTACTGCTCAGGGAAGAAAAATCTGGTGTAAAAGAAGCTGTCAGGAGCAAACCTGAAACAATTTGAAATATACTGTACAGCAAACCAAAACTTAAAATGAATACAACATACTTTTTCAAGCCTCTCACTCCCTTTTACTTATTATTGTTAAAACATGCTTCACATATAAATTCCCCTTCATTGCTTAAGTACGCCTTGATTTCGGTGATGCCTTTTTTCTTAGGATAACGCATTTTGACAAAGACTACGTCATCCCCTTTGATTTCTTTACTGCAAAAAGTGCATGCTGGTTTATCCCATAACATTTTCACACACCTCCAGACAATGCTTTTCATACTACCTGTACGAAAATAACCCCTGAAAATTTCCTTAGATTATGCACTAACCTTCTAACCTTTTTGCCATCATCATCATTTTGGGACTTTTATAAAATCCATTCTTGTTATAAAAAGCTTCTGCCTGTCCTTCTCTTGCGGTCAAAAGGTAGATGCGGCTAATATTATGTTCCTTACAAGTAATCTCAAATTCTGATAGCAATCTTGAACCAATTCCATTACTTTGAAGTTCCGTCTTCACACACATTTCATTTAAATAAAAGTGATTACTGGTTAACCATCTTTCTATATGGCCCAACAGGAATCCAATCAATTTTTGATCATCATCGTATATACCTATACCTAAAAATTTTCTATTACTAAAAATATCCGTTAGCCTTTCTTTGGCATCCTTATATTCCCAACCATCATTCCACGGCTCAGCGTTAAAAACCGCCTTATATAGAAGCGTACACTCTTCCATATTTTGATTAGAGAGCTTTTTTGCTTTGTAATTCACTGTTTGTAATCTCCTTTCGATTCTTATACTAACCCAAAATAAGTTGTGGCTAATTTAAAGTTACAAAAATGATTTCAAGTAAGTTACCCATCAACTTAATCATCCATAGTTTCAAGCATTAAGAATAGCGAAAATAGGAAATCATCCCACCCATAAAGTAACCTAAAATAGCTATTAAAAGAATGTCCCCACCGTTAGAAAAGAAAGCTATATGTTGAATCTTTGATGGATCTACCAATTCATTTACGAATGGCAACATGTTCATAAGACAAATAAAAGCATATAACATTATTACTTGCCAGCTTGTAAGTGCTGCATCTTTAAGAATTTTCTTTTGGCGTTCGTCGTCCTTTGATGAACCATCACCGGATAACCTTTTTGCAGATGTTATTGCTGCCAATACTAGTAATCCAGCAATGATTACTAAAACAATATTCATATTATCATCCTCTTTTCTTATTTTTTTGATAGTTAAACAATGAATCTACCTTAGTTTCCAAAGCATCAGCAATCGCAAATGCTAATTCTAAGCTTGGGTCATATTTGTTATTTTCAATAGCATTAATGGTTTGTCTGCTTACACTGCAAATTAAAGCTAATTTTCCTTGGGAAATACCTTGGCCTTCTCTTAATTGTTTAATATTATTTTTCAATATGTCATCAATCCCTTATCTCGATGTGTCAAAAACCTTTTACACCTAATATAATAAAAAAACCAACCAAGTTGTCAAATACTTTTTACACAATGGTTGGTTTGCAATGTTGCATTTTTGTCTTCCCTGTTGAGGCTGATAATATTCACCGATTGTCATATTCAATTTTCCTAGTAAGATTATGAATCAACTCCCCATCCCGCCAATAATACCATTCCATATACTTAGTGTCCTCGCATTCTAGGGTGTAGCCAACTACATAATAATTTTCTTCGCTCTTCATCTCGTCTATAGATTCAATAGTAAACGATTCGCTACCTGCTTTTTCTTCAATCTCATTATGTATAGCTTGTTCCACTTTATTTTCTTTCAGATGAAGAAAAACCGCTGTGGTTAAAACAATGAAACATAATATGATTCCTATCCAATCGATCACCTTTACTTTTATATTCTCTTTCCTGTTATACCACGTTAATTTGATTACAGACGTTGTGACAATCAGTATGAAAACAGGTACCAATAATGAAACACGAAAGACCGTATATGAATAGATAACTGCCCATCCTAAAACGAGCAGGAGAAAAAACTTCTCTAATCTAAATTTGTTTTCGTTAAAAATGAACTCGATTACATGATGCTTAAACAAAGACCCACTCCTTCGATTATATCTACCTGCCCCGCTATTGGTTCAAAATCAACTCATTAAATGCTGGATCCGATCTAACGAATTACTTATTATAGAGAGCGGTATCAAAAAAGAAAAAATAAGATTACTATCTAATATTGCTTTCCATACTTTCATACTGTTACGAACCTTATAAAAGAACAAAAAGATAGATACCATAACCGCAAAATATAGCAGCCATAAGAATTCTTTTTGTCTTTTTATTTCGTGTTCGATAGCAGCAATCTTCCAGGTATCTTCTTCCGAGAAACTTACCGTTGCGATATCCCTCTCAATCCCCGCTATATTGTATGATTGCAATGTCATGCTATTGTTTTGCATTTCTACAATAGAATAACCTTTTGGTAAAATGGGAAATTCGAAAACCATATAATAAGAAATGCCCGCAACGATACTTGCCAATAACAAAAAGGCTAATAATTTCTTAACCTGCGTATTGTTGATTAATTGAACTATCCTCACCCCTTGCCGCTATTTCCTTCTTCATAGTCTCCAGCCCACCACAACACCGATCACCAGTATCATGCCAACTCCCAAAAACCAAAGCGGATCACTGATGAAAAAATTACTGTCTTCTTACGTAACACTATAAAAGCGAATATAAACCACTCTAAAAAGTGAAAATTATCCATTTTCTTTATGTTATAACAAATAAATACATGTTACAATAACAGTACTAAAAACTGTTAATTTTTTCATATGCATAGTACAACGGTGATCACGATAAAGTGAAACTTATCAGGAAGTTATCGTCCGTTTATCCCGCACTTCGCTTCTTAGTTATCTCTCGAATCTTGATGTCGGGGTATTACGGACGGTTAGCGCCGTGAAAAAATGGGGTGAACAAGTGAGTAAACAGTCGAAATCGGAAAAAGAAAAAATAGTTGGCCAGGAGATGGTTAACTTGCTGCAGGCTGGCTATATTAACGAACAAGATTTTATGTACATTATGAAGGCCTACAAAGACTATACCCAACACGAAGCACAACCTGTCAAAGCCGCTGAACCGGTTACCGCCACGCATGCAACTCCTGCAGCAGAGCCTGTCCAAACACAAGCACCGAAGAAAGAACCGAAGCAGCCAAAACCGAAAAGCCCGGAACAAATCAGAGAACGGAACATTACCTGGCTCCTTATCCTCGGTGTCTCCTTCTTACTTATCAGTGGATTGGTCGTCGCCACCAGTACGTGGGAGCAAATGGGAGCCGCCTTAAAAGTAGTCACACTTCTTGGTGTTTCCGGATTTTTCTTTATCTTAAGCGGGATATCGTCCTCGATCCTAAAAATTAGTAAAACAGCCTTTGCATTTTTGACGTTGGGCAGTTTGCTGTTGCCGATCGCGATCATTGCGATTGGTTACTTTGAGCTGTTTGGCTCCTATTTGAGCTTATATGGCGAGGGAAAATTTGTTTTGGGAATGCTGTGTACCCTATTGCCATTACCACTTTATTTCCGCAATGCCGTCAAAAATAACTCCCGATTATTTGTCTGGATCTTTTACTTATTCTTATCCTTCTTTGTCGGCTTTACGATCGCTGCCATCGACGTGTCAGCGGACGTATTCTATTTACTGATTATGCTGTTTAATGCCGCGCTGTTGTTCGGCTATCACCGATTCCGCCAACAGCCGAAGCTGCCTCTTTTTATCAAAGAGTTACCGTCATATGCGCAGTTAAACCTGATTGTCTCGACGTTACTGATGTTAGTGGTATTTGATTCTGCGCTCTTTTACAGCTTTAATGTCTTGCTGACCGCTGCCTTGTATATGGCGATGGTCTTCGTTTATAACACCAAAGCCTATCAGCTCGTGTTCTCTGCTTTGTTTGCATATGGTATCTATCAGCTGACAGAGCAGACATGGCTTGAGAATATTGATTTATTAATCTACGGGATATTAGGGGCGAGCTATCTCGGCTTTGCAACACTCGTAAAAAAAGACGCGACGTTGGCGAAGGTATTTCACTACACTAGTGGTGTGATATCGCTTTGTGCCTTTCTTTTCATCAGTTTTCAAGCACTGGCGATCAGACAGGAGCAGGATTCATGGGTGTTACTGCTCGCTTATCTGGTCATTACAGGTACCTACCTGTATCTTGCCGAAATAACCAACAGACAGGTGTTTCGCTGGCTGGCACCGGTGTTTCTCTTTTTCAGCGGGATGCAACTTTGGGAAGTAGCCTTCGAACAGCTTGTGCCGGTTAACATCGAATTATTTATGTTCCTGTTCGCCGTCTTATCTTATATCATCCATGCTATGCCTGGTAAAAAGTCGTTTCTGCCTACGATAAAAACGAGTACAGCATATCTCGCTATCTTCGTGATGCTGCTGTCAGTCATTCAAGGAATAACAGTAGCACGATATATCGAAGTGGCATGGATGACGTTTATCGCAAGCTTACTAGCTGGTTACGTCTCCATCCTGGCGAAACAGACGTCAGCGAAAGCACTCGCACCTTGGACACATGCCTTCTGCGGGCTGTTTGCCTGTTTAATCGTCTATCCGAAACTGATTTCGGCTCTGCCTGCTTATGAAGAGCACTTACATCTTGCCTTTCACCTTGCAATTTCTGGTGTCATACTGCTGATGGTCAGCCTGTTGTGGCAAAAGGGTCAGCAAAAAATACTGGCACAAGCCGTCTTCTATATGGGGCAAGCAAGCTATGGATTAGCAGTACTGATGCTACTAACAAGCAGCACAGCGACAGATACACAATTTATCCGTCCAGCTATACTGCTTGGCGGGATCATGATCGCTATTTGGCTGGTACGTTACGTACGAATTAATTATTTATGGGCCGTTGTCTCTGTGATGACGTTTGCCTTTTACATGTCCTTAACAAGCACTTTCGCTATTACCAAAATGGACGCGATAACTGTGTATATGCTGTTTGGACCATTGCTCTTACTTGGGGTAGATTGGGTTGCCGGCAAATATGTCACTGCGTTAAAGCCTTATTTTTTCTGGACGGCACATATTATGCTTGCCTATACGATTCTCGGGGTAATAGCGAACCAATTAACGATACACACGATTCACCCTGGTCTGTTCCTGATCCCACTTACAATTTATCTCTACAGCATTTGGATAAAACGAACAGAATGGCAGCTTAAACTGTTTCTCTATGCGGCAATGACTTTGATTTCTTTTCTGGTCATCTTTCACGTCCTGTTCTATGACTGGACAGAAACGATTTCGATTGCGTTTAGCTTTGTTACATCGAGTGTATTGCTTGTACTAATCAGCTTGTTCTTCCAAACCGATTGGAAGCAGCGAATGGAATGGTATCTGATTCCGTTTGGCAATCTCAGCTTGCTGATCGTCACGACATTCGAAACATTGCCAACACTGGGTGAAGTAGCGATTGTATTTGGATTTGGGATAGTGAACCTTTATCTGCTGCACCGACGCAACTGGACATTAGCACTGATTGTACCATTGATGCTGTTGCTGTTGATGTGGCAAAGCCAACAGTATGTGACTGGCGATGTCGGGATGCTGCTGATTTATGGCGGTTGTTTTGTTGCCTTAACGATAGCTGGAAGAGTTTTATTCGAGAAGTTATTTGATGACGACAAGCACAAGCTTCTGATCGACTGGTATTCACTTTTTGCCGTACTGTATGCAGGGTTTACCTTTGCATATGCGGAAGCCATCGACAGTGTATGGGTTCGGATACTGCCATACTTACTGATTGCGGGGTGGCTGTTCCTTCAGGTGAAGCGGATCAGTCAGCCTGTCATGCAAAAGGTGATCATGTCAGCAGGAGCACTATGCCTGCTGCCTGCCTATTACCTGATTTATCAGGAATATTTAACTTATATCCCAGAACTGTTCCATGCGGAAATAGCAATGGTACCTGTGTTTGTCCTGTCGATTCTGTTAACGAAGAAAGTCTGGCGATCCTATCCATACGTCATGACACATGCGCAAACCGTCATACTTGCCTTCATTACCGTATATCTCGTACAGGATGCGATTGTTAGTCACACGGTCTGGGATGCGGTTATCATCGGGGTTCTGTCACTTGCATCGCTGCTGGCAGGAATGTATCTTCAGATCAAATCGTATTTCTTTATCGGGCTTGGGACATTACTGTTCAACGTTATCTATCAGACCAAACCTTACTGGGGCAATATGCCGTGGTGGGCGTATCTGTTAATGGCAGGTATTCTGTTAATTGCAATCGCAAGCTACAATGAATGGAAAAAACAACGAGACGATGAAGGCAGATTGGAGAAGAAAGTAAAAGGGATGATTGTCCGGTTTAGAGAGTGGAATTGATCTGTATTCACCTCACTCTTCCTTGCCATACTTACAATAGGAATCAATTTAAAGATAAAAGAAAAAGCTCTTTGCTATATTAGCAGAGGGCTTTTTTCTCTTGCATTTTTTTCCTATATGTTTTACTATATATCTAAATGATATATATCTTTTAGATAGGTGGGTGAGAATGAAGACATATAACGATACAACCTACGCCATATTAGGAATTTTAACAACTAATTGCAAAAGCGGATATGAGATTAAAAAGTTCATTGATCAAAGCTTGAATCATTTCTGGAAAATCAGCTATGGCCAAATATACCCCACCCTAAAATTACTTGTACAAGATGGCTTAGCAGAAGTTCAAACCGAATCTGTACCAGGAAAACCAGCCAGTAAGGATTATCACCTTACAACGAAAGGCATGGAGCTGCTTAAAAAATGGTTAGCGCAGCCGACCGGGCAATTGCCTGTAGAACGAAATGAGATTTTGCTCAAACTTTTTTTCGGCCGCCAACAGAGCGAGGAACAGTCGAGAATACTGCTGCAGGATTATAAACAGGAGCTGAAAAAACGGTATTTCACATATGAAGCCATTGAGCGATCCATTATGGAACACGAAGAGGACGAAGAAGATACGAAGTACTGGCTGTTTACACTAGACTACGGAAAAAGGTCGACACAAGCGGCGATCGATTGGTGTCATGTAACACTTGCTCAACTTTCCACTAAGGAGGAATAGTAATGCCAAAGGAAATCTATACAGGGCGTTATACCACTGATAATTCTGAGGATATCGTTGTGTTTCTGATTGGTATGAGAATAAATAAGCGGTTGGCGATCCATAAGTGGTTACCGGTGTTCAACGCTATGCCTGGCATGATAAAAGAGCTGTATACGAACAAGGAAGAATTGGGATTTCTGTCAATGGAAAGCTACTTCGGCCTGAGAACCACTGTCATGATTCAATATTGGCGTTCAACCGAAGACCTGCTAGCCTATGCAAAAAACGAAAAGCATTTAACCGCGTGGAGAAATTTCAACACAAAAGTCGGTAACAATGAAACAGTCGGCATTTACCATGAAACGTATCGATTGCAGAAAGGCAATTACGAATCGATTTACGGCAACATGCCACGATACGGTCTTGGGAAGGCTTTGGAACATTTACCTGTTACGACTGACAGAAAAACAGCAAGCAAGCGGTTAGGCTGATGTCTGTTTTGATATTATTAATGAGGTGAAATCGAGCAAATTACCGTCCGATGGATCTTGCAACGAGTAGCGCCTATTAGATAAGAGAGAAGCACCTGTAAAAGTATACGCAGGTGCTTCTCTTTTTCCTATTTGTTTAACAAAGCCTCCGCTTCAAGCTGCAGCACGCGGGCAATTCCATCATCGATATGTTTGCCTGATTGCGCTTCTACTTGATTGCTAAAAGAAGTGACATGTTCGTACGCTAATTTCTTCTGCAAGCTATGAGTAATGCCGAGATTATCAATCATTCCGTTCTCAACAAATACCGTTACTAGTCTTTTCAGTGCTAGAAGCGGATCTTTTTGATAAGACAGGTATCCTAAGTGGTACGGATACAGTGCACTGCTACGCGCAGGTTCCATGAAATCAACATCTGGCAAGCTTCCATCTGCTTTTCTAGGTGCTGTTAGCTCAGACATATCCAGACTTTTAAAATCCTCAGCTGTCAGCGCTAGCCCTCCATCAATCGTCCAGGAATTATTTGTTTCATTTTCTGGCGGCGTATTATTGTTCGATGTTAATACACCTTCGAAAGCAATATTGCCGTGTAACACCTCTCTGTACCCAGCAATGTCCTCCTCACTGCTTGGGCTGACACGCTCGAGCATATTAAAATTGGAACCATAGCCAGGTTGGTAAGCCGTGTTATTATACCAATAAGCGGATTGACCAGGCTGGTGATTGGCATAGAAGTTGTTCCCGCCATTATTGGCAGCGAGATTATATTGCACAGTATGAACCGGCAAAGGGTCCGGGAGACCGGTCGTGTTATAACTATACCCACCAACCTTAAAGCCATTTTTATCGCCTAAACGATCCTGATTTCCCTGATGTCCAAAAGCCCAGTTCCCATGAAAAATCACATTCCCCTCTGAACTGATACTGTCAAAACCATCGTCACTATTATTCCATGCACGGTTATTAATGAATAATACTTCTTTTCCATGAGCACCAAAACCGTCTATGTTACCAGCTGACCTGGAAGTAGGGCCAATGTTGTTATAGGCATCGGAATTGTAGACAATCCCTGAGGCATTGCCGCCCGCATAGTAAAAACCGATTGCCTCATTATCATGCACAGACATATTCCAAAAGTTTGCTTCGCCCATCATTCTAAAGGCGGCAGCTTGCTTCTGTTCGCCTACTTTTATCCCTGTCACATCAAAACCTTCAAAGTTAATGTCTGTTACATCCTCCCCAACATAAAAACCAATGACACGCTGATCGGTAGGCATATCACTAAAATCAAAAACTGGTCTATCATCTCCAGGATAAGCTTTGTAGGTAATGCCACTCTTATACATATCATTCACATAGTGAAAAACATCTTCAAGCGGATTGTCCGTTTCAGTTATTTCGAACTCATCATAGACTCCCTCACGAATATATACTGTGTCACCGTCAGATGCCTGAGATTGAGCTTTCATCAGACTTTTAAACGGTTCTGCTTTCGTTCCAGGATTGCTGTCACTGCCAGTTGGAGAAATGAAATAAGTATGATGCGCCTCACTTGCATAAACCGTGCCTGTCATAAAGATAACGGCGAACATAACCCCAATCAACGTCAAACTAATTTTCTTCAACGATAGTTCTCCCTTCTTTATTAGCGATAGTTTTCCATAGTGTTGCCTGCTAATAATCCTCCCTTCTACGGAAAAATAATTATATGAAAACGATTACATTAATAGTATAGCGTAATAAATTCTGTCATTCATGTTCTGAAAGTGTTCCATTTTTCCAGAAAATTGTCTGAGCGTGCTTCTTCTGCTTTACTCCAACATTAGAGGTGAATCGTTGGTACGAAAACATTTCCACTTTATCTCAGTCAATATTGTTAACCTTTATTAAATTTAGTTGACAATAGATAAGACTTTCCGTTATGCTAGAAAAAACAATTACCGTGGAGGAGAGAAAAAAAGATGAAATTAAGAGCAGTTGATATCACACTAGCGGGGATGTTTGCTTCCCTAATGGCAATCGGCGCCAATATTACGTCCTTCATTGTCATTGGCGGCGTGCCTATTACACTGACCACCTTTTTCTGTATATTAGCAGGATTGTTGCTAGGCAGCCGATTAGGGGCTATTTCGATGATAGTCTATGCATTGGTAGGGCTTGCTGGCGCACCTGTCTTCTCTCATTTCTCAGGCGGGTGGTCCGCCATCGTCAGTCCGACCTTCGGATTTATTCTATCTTACATTATCGTAGCGTACGTCGTCGGAAAAATAGTAGAACGAAAGGCTAGCAAAACGAATTTTGTCATTGCTGCACTGGTCGGTTTGTGCATTAATTATGGCTTTGGCACAAATTGGATGTACTTTGCCTATCAATTTTTGGCCTCCGCCGAGGAGATCAGTTACAAGGTGGCATGGCTATGGATGGCAGCTCCTCTGCCAAAAGACCTTATTCTCGCAGTCTTCGCCGGCACATTAGCACCACGTCTCTATAAAAGCATCAACCGTAACACACCAGTCATCGCCAAAAAAGAGGCCTCCTAAGCTTGCTTGGAGACCTCTTTTTCATCTGGAAAAATAAAGGTGGGAGTGAAGTCGACAGCCTGGATTGAAAGAACTGCCGCAATGCGGACATGCGGAATCACACTGCATATATGCGGAGATCGTTAATGCTGTCCCGCATTTCCCACAGAGAATCGCTTGCTGATTGTACTCCTCTTCCGGCCATACTTCGGCTGGATGATCTGCTTCTTCTTCATGACACTTGTAGCAAGGATAATGCGTGTTGCAACATTTAAATTTAATCGCAACGATATCCTCCGGCAAACGGTAATGCTTGCAACGAGTTTCCTGATCTATAACTGCTCCATGAACATGGACACCATGTATCTTCTTCACACCGACACCTTCTTTATAATTCTTTTTCCATGACAATATTGGTAGTTTGATAGTCTAATGAATCGTATAAATGAACAGCTGTTTTGTTATGGCCAAATACATGAAGGCCTATTTTCTGCATGCCCAATTGCTTTGCTTCTACCTCGATTTGCTGCATCGCCGCTTTCCCATAGCCTTTGCCACGATATGCTTCCTCTATCAAAATATCATAGATGAACCCTTTTTCGGCAGTTTGTCTGGCCAGCCAGATGATGCCGACCTGATCACCATTCTCGCTCATAATCGCAAATAAATAATGGTCTTTCGTGTGTTCCCTGTCTGGCAACAGGTTATCAAAATCTTGCCTGGCATGTTGAAGCGAATCTTCCTCTGTCCAATTACCAGCTTTCACCTTTTCCGCTGCATAATTTGTAATCGCTGTTTGGAAAAATTGTTGAAATTGAGCTGTGGTCATTGGTTGTAGTGTTACCATGACGGGTCACTCCTTTATTGTTGGCGTTATAAAGCGGGACTGCTATCAGTGAGGGAGCTTTTGGCTCCTACTGATTGCTAGCGAAACTTATCTGGAAGTTATCGTCCGTTTATCCCCCACTTAGCGCCGTGATAAAAAAATAGCGTTGTATACATGATAGCATATTATGCAGAGGTTTTCGTCGGCCATGTTAGCTGGTAAGTCTTTTTCTTGTTGTTGAGAGGCAATCTTATGGACAGCTTTTACCCTTTTTGCTTTTTTTTGTCCACGAGAACCGGTCTTATGGACAGCTTTTACCGATTCTGCATTTTTCTGTCCACGAGATTCGATCTTATGGACAACTTTTCGCGATTTTGCATTTTTCTGTCCACGAGATCCGATCTTATGGACAGCTTTTACCGATTCTGCATTTTTCTGTCCACGAGATTCGGTCTTATGGACAGCTTTTCTCGATTTTGCATTTTTCTGTCCACGAGATCCGGTCTTATGGACAACTTTTCCCAATTTCATATTTTTCTGTCCTCGAGTCCAATCTTCCGGACTCGTTCACCACGATTACGCGTTTTCCTGTCCATAAGCATAAGCGCAATCTCTATTTCACAAGCTGTGCGGAGACGACCAGGCGATTCTCATGTGTGCCGACATCATCGAGAAATTCACCTGTACAGGTTATCAACTTCAGTGTTCGGGCAGCGGAGTAGCCGAATACTTCACTGATCGGGGCTTCGTCTTTTGGGTAGCTCTTGGTTTGATAGACTTCGAAGGTTAACTGCTCGCCTTCCTCATTGGTGATATGAATCTTGTCACCTTCCTGCATGTCTTCCAAGTGATAAAAAACGGCTGGTCCTGTTTTGTTATCGACATGGCCGGCCATTACTGCGCTGCCTTGCTCGCCTGGCTTGGCACCGAATTCGTACCAGCCGACATTTTCGTCTTGCTCTGGCACGCCCATTTGACCGTTCGATAGTTTTCCAACATGCTCGATAGCGGCTGAAACGTCGATAGCAGGGATTGAAATGGTTGCAGGAATAATGCTTCCACCTTCATTTTCCCCTGAATCATCTTCCGCCTCACCACTTGCATATATATCTTCCCACTGCGCCGTTTCCACAGCACTCCGCTCTTCCTTCTGCTCCATCTCTGATGGCTGCGCTGAACCAGAACCATTGACATTTTGCTCCGATTGACTGCAGCCAGCTATCAAGCCAACTATGAAAAGAGCCATCATCATTTTCAGACATTTCATATTCACTTCACCTCGCCCATACATTTAAAGTAGAAAAGAGAGGATCCATGCCCTCTCTTTTCCTTCTAAGCTGTTATTTAGACTGTGCGGCATTTCTTCTGCGATACGTCGTATATCCTGCTGCTGCCATGATGACGAAGACAGATGCTACGATATAAGCAATGTAGTCCATCATATCTTTATCTGTACCGCCCATACCGGTCTTCGGCATATCGCTTGGCATGGATGATTCGAATTTGTCCGGATGTTGCGCCACGATCGCTCCTGACAGTGCTTTGGAAATATCATTGGCATAGACATAACCTTCATGGAAAGAATCATACGCCTCTTCATAATTACCTGCTGCATACGCATCGAACGAACCGATTAACTGATTAACGTGCTCTTGTAATTCGGCCGCTACAGCATCAGCAGAAATGTTGCCATCTGTTGCTGTTTCCATGAACGCGGAGAAATCTTCGCGATATTGCGCCAGTTCATCTAATGCTGCTTGTTTTGCTTCTTCATCTTCATTAGCTGTTGCTTTCACATAATCAACGAAGTAGCTGACATGGTCACTCCACATTGACTTGAACTGTTCCCCAGCTTCTGCACCATATACCGATTCGATCGTCTTCGCCAGCTTATCGGTATTCTCTGACAATTGCGCTGCGTTCGCTTCAAAAATTTCAGCAGATTCTTCCCCTTCGATACCATTCTGCATTGCTGTTACCGCAAATACAACATGATTTGATAAAATGTTATTTAACGTCTGACGTAAATCAGATGCTGGTGTTACTGCCATCGTGTTGTTAAATTTGTCCGGGAATTGGCTGGTAATCGCACTTGATAAGCCTTTTGCCGGCATAAACATATGATTACTTGCTTCTGCATGCAAGTTGAATGCTTCCTCATAATTGCCATCTACATACGCGTCAAATGCACCAATTAATTGATTGACGTGCTGCTGTAAGCCTTCTGCTAATGCATCAGCTTCGACACGTCCTTCTGTTGCATCATCTAAAAAGGTGGAAAATTCCTGACGATATTGCTTTAACTCATCTAATGCTGCTTGTTTTTTCGCCTCATCTTCTTCTGCTGTTCCCATTACATAGTCAACGAAATAGCCAATATGTGCGCTCCACATATCTTTAAACGCTTGTCCTGCTTCATCGCCATAGACGGACGCAATGGCCGCAGATAAATCATCCGTGTTCTCAGAAAGTTGTGCTTTTGCTGCATCAAAATCTTCTGCACCTTCAATTCCTTTACGCATCGTGATGACGGCTAAGTTCGCATGCTCAGATAATGAAGTAGAAAGCGTTGCCCGCAAGTCTGCTCCTGCTGTACTAACCGTTGGCATCGAATCTTCACTTGCTGCGCTGACATACTCCCCTGTTGTCGGTATCAATAAAGCTGCACTCATTGGTACGACTACTAATGCTTTTTTCCAATTCATTTAAAATCCACTCTCCCTTTTTTAATAAATCTACTAGGCTTACGCAAGGAATGTGGAGTTGGATCACTTATTACGAAAAAAAGTTTAAAAGAAAAGCCGGTTCCCTTATCAGAAACCGGTCATAGCAGGCATTTAGCCCAGCTTATTTTTTTGGCAAACAAATCAGTGCTTTAAATAAATCGCCATCAATCTGGATCTCGAAGCTGCCGTTCTGTGTCTCGATCAGGTTCTTGGCAATCGACAGACCTAATCCGCTACCCTGGCTCGTGCGCGATTCGTCTGCTCGCTTAAAACGTGTCAGCAATTCATCAGCTGGAATATTCAATTCATAGGCCGCAATATTTTTAAACGACAGACAGACCTGATCGCCCACGTCCTCGATATCTATATATACTCTCGTCCCTCGCAGTGAGTATTTAAAAATGTTAGACAGGACATTTTCGATCGATCGCCATAACAGCCTGCCATCTGCTGTCACATATAACTTATCATCGGAATGACGGAATTTCAGATCCAGATCGGCCGCTTCGATCTTATCATTCACTTCGCCAAGCCCCTGACTGATCAGCGACACCACATCAATCTGCTGCAACTCAACCGGAATATTGCCACTGGAGGCCTTCGCCGCTTCAAAAAGATCATCGGTTAACAGCTGTAACCTTTTTGCTTTCTGATCTAGCACTTCGATATATTCTTCTTTCTTAGCCGGATCCTCTTCCCTTTTCAAAAGGTCGACGTACGTAATAATCGAGGTTAACGGGGTGCGAATATCATGCGAGACATTGGTGATCAGCTCGGTCTTCATCCGCTCACTCTTCAGCTCGCTGTCGACCGCCTTGCTCAAGCCATCTGTGATCCCGTTAATATTGGAAGCGAGCCGAGCGAATTCACCCTTCCCCTCTACATCAATCCGATGATGCAGCTTCCCTTCCTTTACAATTTCTACTCCCGCTTGAATCGAACGAAATTCTTTCACCTTTTTGAAGGCAAACCATGCGGCAACAGCTATAGTCACTGGGAACATGAAAAAGGTAACCGCTACTAATAATGGATAACCGGCTACAATCAGGACGGTCTTGATCCCAACCCCGCCACTCCGATAGACATCACCGACAAACTTCACAACATGGTAGAACAAGCGATACAGCAGCATATGCCTGAAAAATGACTGATGCTTCACATGCTTGACGAGTGACATTATCAAAAGCAAGCCAACCGCTGCGATCGGGGCGGTAACCGGAATAAGCATAACATCCATGCTATGGTACACAATACCCATGAGGTAAAACCAAAGCAGGATAAGCAGAAAACATAAGCCAATATTGATATCATTGTACAGCTTATCCAGTCCGTGAAAATGAATCGCTTCATCTTCGGATTTTTTGCCTATTACCCATGCCAGGCAACCGAACGTGAGCAGAAACCCAATCAGAAATATGGCTAATTGATAGACAGCGTCCTTAACCAGCTCTTTTTGTTCCTGCCAATCGTGCGCCAGTTCATTTAGAGATTGTTCGGTAAAGGCTAAATAAACCGTCGTTTCCTGCGGGTCTAAGCTCGACAGGTAATTGGTAATCCAGTGAAACGACTCATTTTCCATCGTTGATTGGGGAAAAACTGATTGATCATACCCTTCAAAAATCATAAAGGCCGGGTGTTTTTCAAACTCTCTCTTTTCTGTAATCGTTGTGTTGGTAAAGACATTCTCACCATCCGTTGCATAGAATAAGGGCGGACCTGTTTGTTCGATTTGCTGCAAAATCCAATGGTACTCCCGCAGATCCTCCTGAATCATCTCGTCCTTTGCTTCTGCGATCTCTTCCGCATACTCCTGTTCAAACTGCTCCATATAGTCTTCTTCAGGTAATGACGAATCATGAAACTCATTATAATGCTCGTTAAGTAAATCGTTTTTCCTCATTTCCATATCTTCCGCACTGATCGTACCACCTTCTAAGATGTGCTCCTCACTCTTATACTCTCCTAAAAGTCTCGTCAGATGTTCGATCAGCACGTTACTTTCCTCGATATAGGATTGACTCTGATAATAATCCTCTACCCACACATCTTCTATCTCGCCGTTTGTTGATTCTATGGCATCAATAAGTGCATGAATGCCTGCTGTAAAACAGGCAACCATCAGTACAAACAGAATAACCTTCGTTATGCGTGACCGGCTAAATTTTTTCCACTTTGTATCCAATACCCCACACCACTTTCAAATATTTTGGTTCTTTCGGATTGATCTCAATCTTTTCTCTTATTTTTCTAATATGTACAGACACGGTATTCTCCGGACTGTAGGCAGTTTCGTTCCATACTTTTTCATAAATATCTTCGATCGAGAAGACCTTGCCGGCGTTCGTCGTCAATAGCAATAGAATCTTGTATTGCACCGGTGTCAGATGCACCTCATCACCGTCAACTGTCACGGTTTTACTTTCATCATCGACTGCCAGACCGCCAGACTGATAGAGACCGCTTCTCGTCTCCATACCACCTAACGCAGTAAATCTCCGCAGTTGCGATTTCACCCGTGCGATTAATTCCAAGGGATTAAACGGCTTGGTAATGTAATCATCCGCTCCCAGATTGAGTCCGATAATCTTATCGGCATCCTCTGATTTGGCCGAGAGCATGATTAATGGAATATTATTGTCCTCCCTGATCTTCATTGTTGCCTTAATCCCGTCCATTTTCGGCATCATAATATCCATGATAATGAGATGGACTTCCTGCTCCGCGACAACCGCAATCGCTTCTGTCCCATCGTACGCCTTAAAAATGTGATAGCCCTCATTTTCCAGATAGATCGCGATCGCATCGACTATTGCCTGATCGTCATCGCACACCAATATATTCATTCACGCCCACTCCTACACGTATTTTCTCCAAGTATATCACCTCTTTATGATCGGTACTATTGGTATCATAGCAAGGAAATCTTAATATATGGATGATGTATTTCTTAAGATTTTCTTAATAGAAAAAGCTGTTTTCGTACGAATTGTTTCGTATAATTAATTAAGAGATGCAGAAAGGAATGATGTTGATGACGAAATTATCTTATAGTGGTGTGAAATACGGGGAAAGTGATGCCGAAATAAAATTATTAGTCGATATACAAAATGATTGGTGTGAGATAACGCATACCAAGAAAGTGTCACAAGTGATGAATAAATCAACAGGGAAATATATTATTGTAAATCGAAACAGCTTGAAATGTGAGATTGTTTTATAATAGGAGACAATATAGACTTTGTGGGGTTGACATCATTTGGTTTTCGGACAATTTGAAATAGACGGTGGTCCACTAACAGGATAATATACAACTACTTATACGGCGGATGATCTAATGCTAACGTTGCGCCCACTTTGGTATATTAGATGTGCTCCGTTCAACCACTTCGCGTCCTGCAGGGCGATGGTAAAGTTTTTGACACAATAAACTATCCTGAAGATATGCAAACCGCAGAATAAGATGATAATAAGTGAACTGTAGGAGAAAACCAAAAGGATAGATAAGCATCTGTTCTTTTGGTTTCCTCTACCACCTAAGTTAGCCCCACCACATAATTAAAACAAACATAGACCAACAGGAAATAAACCATCACTTACACAGAATAATGAAAAATAGACTTTCATTTTAACCCTTTTCATTCTTTTTTACCTATATTGAAGATATACCAAAACAAAAGAACTGATAAATAAAATAATACTAGTTACCGTGACGACAGTTAAATAGTATATGAGGGGGGAATTATTGCAAGAACCCCATTCAAAAAATAAGCGACAGATTGACCGAATATTCCGAAAATAGTTGCTAAACTGAAAATGCCAACTATGATAATATCCGTTTTTCTCATTACAATCACCCTCCATTAAATTTACAACCATTTGTTGCGTACGTACCTTACTAATTTAACTGCCTGACAGACTAAAAAAACAATTATGTACAAACCTAGAATAATGCATACATAAGAAACAGGGTTATTCTTTAAAGCGATTAAAACCACATCAATTGTATAGATATCACTGCAATAACCCACGTCTTTCGGTGTGAAAATAAATTCAGGCTTACACTCTTCCTGTGACCAGAATGCAATTTTAGATTCGATAAAGAAAGAATACAAATAGCTAATGAGAAACAATGGGATGCTCAAAAACCATAGAATCCACCATTTCAACGTAACCACTCCCTTTTAATAATCTCAACCATAAGCGGGGTATTATGGACCGTTAGCGCCGCGATACATTCTCAACATTTATACATTTTTCTTGTCAATCTGGATTTCATTAAGGCGCTTTAGACTTATCTCCTTGTCAAAAGAACTATGCCAGCGATAATCCTGCTTATCTAAAATACGATAATGATGACTAATTAAGTTCTGTTGCAAGCGGAAATCACTTGTAGATTCAATATCTTTCCACCAGATCTTACCACCCATCGTCTTATCTCCTGGCATAGCCTGATTATCGGAAATAATTAACTGAAGAAAATCGACAGGGTTATCGCCAATAATGGAAAACAGCAACGAACTGTGTTGAAACAAAGCACAGAAGGCAGCCACGGTGGTCCAATTAGCTGTCGTTCTTCCCTTTTCAATTTGCACAAGCGTTTTTTTGGAAATCCCTAGTATTTCAGCCATTTTGTCTTGAGAAAAACCTTGTTCTGTTCGAACTAACTTCATATTGTCAGATATCAGCTTAACGAATTGCATTTTTTCCATTCCGCTCACCTCTTTGGTGTAATTTTACACTAATAGTGTCATATGTCAACTTGAATGGCAAAGTTCTCTTGTTTTTTTGCATAACTAAAAACAGGAACTGCCTGGCATTGGCAGTTCCTGTTCAAAACGCTCACTATTCGTCCTCTCTATATTCCAACAAATCCCCAGGCTGACAATCCAACGCTTTACATATCGCATCTAACGTCGAGATTCGTATCGCCTTTGCTTTACCATTTTTCAAAATAGACAGATTCGCCATCGTTATTCCGACCCGTTCTGACAGCTCGGTTACACTCATCTTCCTTTTAGCCAGCATTACATCTATATTTACGATAATCGCCATAATCGTCACCTCAAACCGTTAAATCATTTTCAGATTTTATGTGGATCGCTTCGTTTAGCAATCGTTGGAGAACAGCAGCAAAGACTGCTACCACCATCGCTGCAAATATAAGTACCATGCCCACCAAGATCACTCCTGGTGCATCATCTCTTTCTGCCACCAGATAAAAAAGTGGCATTGCGATTACGAACAAACCACTAATCGTAATCGCACTCCATTTGATATGTTGTAACGACGTAACCGACAACGTGGAAAAAGCATGATTTCTGTCAATGTAACTCAACAGTCGAAACGCCTGATACAACGCATAATAAAATGGAATAGCTGACGCATAAAAAACAAACATGACTAAATATTTTATGATAGTAAAATCCGGATACAGCTCTGCGGCGAAATCCCCAATTTTCGGAACTAGAAATATACAAAGAGCCAGAACCGGAACCCCCATCAGGATTACAGCCAATTTTAGAAAAATGGTAGATCCTTTTTTCATAAGAACACCTCAATTCGTTTTTGTCTATTATAATGTAGCACGTCATTTATCGTTTTGCAATAAATTTTTGTTGTTTCAATCAAACGTGTTAACAGATGGTATTTTATGTTAATATGAAGGCATGGTTGCTTAGGGAGGAAATACGATGCGAATTTTCGATGCACATTTTCATATTATTGATGATAGCTTTCCAATCAAGGAGAACCAGGGCTATTTGCCACCGAACTATGTAGTCTCCGATTATCAGAGGGAAACCGCAGCCTTGCATGTAGCGGGTGGAGCGGTTGTATCTGGCTCCTTCCAAGAATTTGATCAGGAATATCTGGCACATGCCTTGAATGAGTTGGGCTCCAGTTTTTGTGGTGTCACGCAATTACCTGCAACCGTGACAGACGAAGAAATCATCCACTTACATAACAGAGGAATCAGAGCCATACGTTTTAATATCAAACGAGGTGGTTCGGCGACGTTATCCGAGCTCAATTACTTGGCAAGAAGAGTATATGACGTAGCTGGCTGGCATAGTGAACTGTATATCGACGCGAAAGACTTACCCGAAATCATGCCAACAATTGAGCAGCTCCCTGCCATTTCTATTGACCATTTAGGCTTGTCTGAGGAAGGATTGCCCTATTTATTACAGCTCGCCGATAAAGGAATTCATGTCAAAGCAACAGGCTTCGGCCGTGTCGACCTCGATGTTGAACATGCGTTGAAAGCGATCTATCAAGCAAATCCTGACGCCCTTATGTTTGGCACAGATTTGCCATCGACAAGAGCAAGGAGACCATTTGCCATATCTGATATCACATTGATCCAGCGCATCTTTGATGAAAAAGCAGCCGATAAGGTTTTGTACACCAATGCTTTACAATGGTATGGCAAGTGAGCGGAACCATTTTTGAAAGGACGGTGTTTTCGATAGCAGTTATTTTTATCCTGTTAGTTATTTTAGTTGTCAGCATTACGATTTTTAAAATGGTTTCTGGAAAAAGGAAACCTAATAATAGCTATACACCATACGACCATATTACTGGCCAGATGGATAGCGAATTTCGTAACGAACAAAAGGAAGAAGATGATGATGAATGACCGCACCGCGTTAGAGCCAAACGCTTAGAGGAGAAAATGATATGAAGTAATGTTTATCGCTATTATGTTTATCCGTAGTAATGTTAACAGCATGTGCAGAAGTGACGCACCATAATTACATCATTTGAAACAGCTAAAAGCAGTGGTGCTAGGCATTATGTTATACATGCAATTCCTGTTATATATAGTCATGAGTGATCAATATGCTATCTTTTACAAAGGTTGTAGAGCACCAATCCTAGCGTAGGCCAACCACGGAGACTCCCGCGGGACAGGCAGGCGCTGAAGCTAACTTTGTGAAGCGATCTTTCTTCACAAAGTTAGCTTCAGCCGTGCCCCGCAGGACGCGGAGTGGTTGGACGGAGCGGTACCCCAGCACATGAATCATTTCAAAATTACCACTAAGCATAAAGCGGCTAGTTGACATAAACTATATTATAAGAACCCATCTTCATGTTCGGCATTGATTACTTTTATGACTGTACTTTTATGCTTTCTTACTTCTTGAAAAACAGCAGAAGTCTTTTACGAGGAGGTATCCACATGACATTCTCCAAATATCTAGTTCCCATCATGATCATTTCTATCTGTTTAGTCGGGTGCACAATGAGCAGTACCGGCAATCCCACTCCGAGAGAATTCTTGCAGTATGACGACGCTGATATTTTTCAGCTTGATGATTATGTATTTTCCAATGCACAAGATGTTGAATGGGCACAGGAATTAGAGTATGCCTTAGGCAAGCATGTCGGTGAAATCACCAAACAAACCAATAAGGCCATCCGGTTCACAAATGGCACAGCGAATAAACTGCCGGTTGGAACGAAGATATTTGAAACAGATTCGCCTGTGTACATCGCCATTGTTGATGGGGAGGAAAGGGTCTATTTGAAAATGGTCGAAGGGTAATAACGAGGGGGAAAACAATGATGAATCTTCAGTCCGTCTTTTTCCTTATCATGATTTTATTAGTCGGGTGTTCCAGCTATTCGGAAGAACTGACGAAGACTGGTGAAATTACCAAGATCGACGAAAAATTGGTTTATGTAGACGAAGAACCATTTAACGTTGGAAAAACTGCGCACCTTCACGTTGGTCAAAAAGTAAAAGTTACATTCATTGACACAACATCTGAAGACGTTTGGGACCCGGATGATTTTTATATAAAAAGTATAGAAAAGCTTGACTAACAACAAAAACAGAACGCCTGAATACACAAGCGTCCTGCGTGGTTACGTTTCTATAAAAGTTGCATTTTCCTGTCAAAGCGGCACGATTCACACCTTTTTGGCCAATGAAAACCTTTTTGCTTAAAAAATTGCTGTTCGCCAACCGTAAAAACAAACCGTTCTCCACATTCCCAGCATTTTAACGTTTCATCTCGCGGGGTGTAACCTTTTAACAGCTTATTGATCTCATTATTTCTTTCCTGAATCGCTTCCTCATCAATCGGAGCCTGATTTTCCAATGCTTCGATCGTTTCCTGGATCGCGGCTTTTACCTTTTTGTAATCAACCTGCTTCCATAATTTCAAGTAGGGGATGTACGCTTGATTGCCGGATTCATACACTTTTTCCAACAACAAAAAAAGCATTTCCCTGTTTCGACCTTTTAAATAGGTCATGTCCACATCTTGCATGCCCTGCTTGATCCATTCCTGCCACTCATCCAGGAATTCATCTACCCTTTGATCACGCTCAATGATCCAGCCCCGTTCCGTGTAAATAATCATAGGGAGCTTGCCACTATATTGGATCTCAAGGAATTTATGATCGATCATCCAATCGATCTTTTCCTTCACTACATCGATTTTTTCAGATTTGAAATAGCCGTAAACCGGGCACTCGTCCAGGTCTAATTCTAATACTCTTTTCTCACGTGAGCCTTTTAAAATCTTAGCAAGGAGTGTTTTCCCTCCTTGTCCAATCAACTCGTCAGCTGCTCGCAATATCACCTTGATTTCTTCGACTGATGGGTTATTTCTGTTAGTATCTTTCAAAACGGCAAGTCCTCCCAATCCTCTGTGTAAAAAGGTTCTTTTACCTTATCTTGTTTTTTGTTCGATCCTTTATTGTGCTGAGGCTTTACAGTCAGCACCTTTCCAAACTTTTTCCCATATAATTCACTAATCCAATCTTTCACAGGCGCTTTCCACAATTCTTTAGGTCCGGGAATATTTCGGATAAGACTCTTCGGATTCAACCCCAATTCCTTCGCCATCTGAATATCCGCCTGATTTAGCCGACACTTTTTCTTCGCTTCTTTCCATTTCTCTGCATTTTTCTTTTTAGCCATTTACATGGCCCCCTGTAATCTAGTTTGTTTGTTTCGATTCTAGCAAATTCTGAATAGAATTTCCACAAACTCCTTTTAGTGATAAGAGGAGGCGCCCTCTGTTTGCATTAGTTAGTTCTGTTGGTTAATCTTATGGACAGAATTTTTTGTTTCTCTTTTCAAATGGTCGCGAGATTGATTCTTATGGACAAGATTTCCGATTTCCCTTTTAAAATGGTCATAAGATCAATTCTTATGGACAAAAATTCAACGAACTCTATTAAAGTGTCCATAAGAATCAATCCTAAAAATCATAATCAAAATAATCCTTAACAAAGTCCACCATCGCATTCCTATCCCCTTTATCTCCAATCAAATCCAGGTCAAAATCATAGAAATATAAATAGGCAACGCGCTGTTTCTCATCAGAATTTGCGATCATCCCAAAGGACTTTGGATAATCTGTATGACTTTCCTCGTTTCCTTTCACTACCTTAAAGGTATAACTATTTATTGCAAATTCAAAATCAGGAATAATCATACCTTCAGAATGATCAGACGAAATTTCATGGTTTAAAAAGGTGTAGTGATCTGCTAATTTTTCTTTTTCACTCTCGTATGTCTCCTGATCATAGTGAACAATCAATGCAGCAGAGTGAGCCTGAAACAACAGCATTCTTTTGTGCGTATAGACATATTCAACATCCTCATAATCAGGCAAATCATCAAGCACTGGCATGATGTCTTTCACGTCTTCACCCAATTGGGTTCCTGTCTGGAGGTAATCATCAATGGCTGTGCTTGATGTTTGACCGCACCCCGCCAGTACACACACCAGTATCATTATTAGCAAGAATGATTTTCCCACGTTCAGCAGCTCCTCGGTAGGATCAGATATGTAGACAGCTTACATATATATACATTTTATCATTATTCTCCGATAATTACGTCCTTAAAAAAAGAAGATTTCTCCTAAAAGAAATCCTCTTTTTCTGCATACTATTTGTTTATATGGATAATTTCCTCTACACCTGCTGTCACTTGATTAATGCCATCTTTCATTTTAATGTCACGCATTTCAGCTGAATTGGTAATAATCATCGGTATGATGGGGCTTGCAGCTTGCTCCCGAATAATAGATTGATCAAATCCGATCAGTTTTTCACCTACTTTTACTTTGTCGCCCTCCTGAACGTAAGAAGTGAATCCTTCTCCTTTCAAACCTACTGTTTCCAAGCCAATATGGATGAGAATTTCCGCGCCATTTTCAGCTTGGATACCGATGGCGTGTTTAGTGGGAAAAAGCTGAATTATTGTACCATTGACCGGCGCTACAACCAGATCATGATCCGGCCAAATTGCAACCCCCTCCCCCATCATTTTTTCAGCGAATACAGGGTCAGGCACGTCCTCCAACGGGACTACTTTTCCATTGACTGGTGCATAGACCGAAACACTCCATTGTTTTTCCTCTCTCTTACCGAATAATTTTTTCAACATATGATCACTCCTGATTTAAGACAATTTCAAAAAAGACTTGATGAAAATAGTTTACGATAATATAATAAAACTGTAAACAGTTATCACGTTAAAGAAAGAGGTGCTATTATGAGTAAAAAGAAAAACAATGTGTTTTTTGAGAAAGCCCAGCGTTTTGGTAAATCTTTTATGTTACCGATTGCAGTTCTTCCTGCAGCAGGTTTGCTTCTCGGAATTGGTGGGGCTTTCAGTAATGCGGCAACGATTGAAGCTTATCCATTTTTAGATGTAGCATTTTTGCAGGCAATATTTACGATCATGAGTACTGCTGGTAATATTATCTTTGCCAATTTACCTGTTATTTTCGCAGTTGGTATCGCTATCGGCCTTGCACGATCGGATAAAGGAACAGCAGGACTCGCTGCCATGTTAGGTTTCCTGGTGATGCATGCGACCATTAACGCGATGCTTGTGATTACAGGAAAATTGGCCAACGAGAATATCGCTGAAGTTGGTCAGGGAATGGTGTTAGGGATTCAATCCTTAGAAACTGGTGTGTTCGGTGGAGTTGTATTAGGTTTGCTAGCCTATTATCTTCATAACCGTTATAACAAAATCGAGTTACCTAGATTCTTAGGTTTCTTTGGCGGATCACGATTCATTCCGATTGTGACATCCTTTGCTTCCATCTTTTTAGGCATCCTTTTATTTTATGCGTGGCCAATTGTACAATCAGGCATTTTCTCATTAGGTGGTTTAGTCGAAGCAACGGGATATATTGGCACCTTAATTTATGGCTTTGTCCTGCGCTTATTAGGACCATTCGGACTTCATCACATTTTTTATCTGCCATTTTGGACAACAAGCCTTGGTGGATCAATGATCGTAGACGGCTCTTTGGTAGAGGGGACACAACGAATATTCTTCGCTCAACTAGGAAGCTCTGAACCTGTTAATCAATTCTTTATTGGAACAGCACGGTTTATGTCTGGTCGTCATATTACGATGATGTTTGGTTTACTTGGTGCAGCCTTGGCAATCTATCATACTGCTAAACCGCAACATAAAAAGAAAGTGCTTGGTTTGATGCTTTCTGCAGGTCTTACCTCATTCTTAACTGGTATAACCGAGCCGCTGGAATTTTCGTTCTTATTCGTCGCACCGATACTATATGTCATTCACTCCTTTTTTGACGGACTTGCTTTTATGTTCGCTCATATCTTTGAAATTACCATTGGCCAAACCTTCTCAGGTGGCTTTATTGATTTCGTTTTATTCGGTGTGCTTCAAGGGGTGGAAAAAACAAACTGGATTTGGGTACCCATCATCGGTATACCTTGGTTCTTCCTATACTACTTTACGTTCAAATATTTAATTAGAAAATTCAACTTTAAAACACCAGGACGTGAAGAAGAAATGGAAAGTTACTCCTTCACAAAAACAGAAAGAGCCAGTGCCATCATTGCTGGTTTAGGTGGAGAAGCTAATATTAAAGATGTAGATAACTGCGCAACCCGCTTACGAGTTACCGTTAATCAGGCGGACCTTGTCAACAAAGACGATTTGAAGAAAACAGGTGCTCATGGTGTTGTAACAAGTGGAAATGGTGTGCAAGTTATCTATGGACCAGAAGTAACTGGAATAAAAAATGAAGTCGAAGAGGCATTAGGAGTAGATTAAAAATGGAATTATTTAAACAACTAGAAAAAAAACTCGTTATATCTTGTCAGGCTTTAGAACATGAACCATTGCATTCCCCTTTTATCATGGGAAGGATGGCAATAGCCGCACAGGAAGCAGGCGCCTCAGGCATCCGAGCAAACTCTGTGGCAGATATTAAGGAAATCAAACAGCAAGTAGATCTTCCGATTATCGGATTAATTAAGCAAGATTACGCTGACAGTGAGGTTTTTATCACGCCTACTATAAAAGAAGTAAAAGCTTTAATGGCTATCGAACCTAACATCATCGCCATGGACGGAACAGATCGTAAACGTCCAAATGATGAAAAATTGGCTGAGATTGTGAACTATGTGAAAGAAAACAAGCAGCACATAGCTCTGATGGCTGACGTTTCCACTATTGAAGAAGCCATCCAAGCAGAACAACTAGGGTTTGACTGTGTGTCGACCACGCTTATTGGCTATACAAAAGAAACAAAAGGATCTAACCTTGCTGATAACGATTTTGCAGTGCTGAAGAAAATCAAGGAAGCCGTTTCGATTCCTGTTATTGCGGAAGGAAGAGTGGATACACCTGAAAAGGCAGCAAGAGTGCTGGAAGTTGGAGCAGACTTTGCAGTAGTCGGCAGCGCCATCACACGGCCACAGCTTATTGGCAAAACATTTGTAGATGCAATTAACAAGCGCTTTTAAGTAATAGAACTGGAGGAAATCCTTCAGTTCTATATTTTTTTATACTCATCCAAAGCCTGCAGCGTCTTCTGATAAGTTTCCATAGAATGCTGATGTTCCGCCAGAAGCATACTGAGAATATCCAGCGTGTACAGAATCGATAATTGGCTGTTGAGAAATCCTTGTGCATGATACGATTTCACACTTGACGTGTATAACATCAGATCTGAGCTTTTCGTTAAGGAGGATTCTGAATAATCCGTAATCGAAATAATTTTTGCCTCTCTGCGGCTGGCCAATTCCATGGCATCCACCACTTCTTTCGTCTGTCCTGAACTGGAAATGGCAATGACCACATCGTCTTTATTCAAAATCGAAGAAGCAATGATCATCGAATGGGAATCAAGATGGGTATTAATATTCAACCCCATTCTACTTAGGCGAAATTTCAGTTCTTCCGCCGATAGACCTGAACTTCCCAAGCCATAAACATGGATTCTTTTAGCTTCGAGAATCCATTCGCTAGCCAGCTGATAATCCGCAATGTTCGTTAAGGAATTGGTGGAATTAATAACGGAATTATATATTTGATGTACTTCATGAATCGCATCATGTACTTCCTCTTTTTCTTTGACGGCATCCCTTAACAGAATTTTAAATTCAACAAAACTACCCACGCCAATTTTTTTGCAAAATCGAGTGATTGCTGCGACAGACACATCAATTTGACCGGCTAATTCTTTTATATGTATATTGAGTAAATGCTCGTTGTGACGAACCACATAATCCGCAATCTTCTTCTCTGTTTCAGTCAACGTCTGATGTTTAAGCTGGATCTCATTCAAAATGGTATGCATAGAAGAAAGCCTCCAAACTACTAAATCTCACTATATTATAAGCTTTTTACCAGCTTGTGTCATCATTAAGAGGGTGCATGCATCAAGCCAAATCAGAATCAACCTCTTCACCGGCGCAAAAAATTATAAGCCGCATTCCTATCGAAAAATAGATTCACTTCCACTGTAAAATCATTGGGGAATCTGAAATCAATAGCAAAAGTCTGCGGGATCCCAATCAGCGCTTTAAAGCGGGGCGAGTTAGGATGACTATTGGAATAAATCTAAACGATACAAATCCCTGATGACCGCTCTCCACTTTTGGTTCCTTTCTCGCTAAACGCTTTCCTCCCCTATAAAAAAATCCCGATCACCCATAAAAGATGATCGGAATTTCTATCGTCCACAACACTTCTTATATTTTTTGCCACTGCCGCATGGGCATGGGTCATTTCTTCCTACTTTCGTTTTGGTGACTGTTTTGTTATTCTTTGCTTTTTTCTGAGAGAAAGGGATGATGGTTGGGTCATCTTTACCCCGCAGTTCCATCGGCGTATGGCCTTTCAATATCCATTGTCTCGTGTTGTTCATCAGCTGCACAACTTGAGCGGTGAATGATTGCAGGGAATCTCTGCCCTCAAATTCGAAAGCTTCAGATAAAAACTCCATCACTTCACCGAGACTCTTGCCATAATTGATTTGGACGACACATTCATCAACGATTTCAGCTGCATCTAATTTATCAATATCATAATGTTTGGTGATAAAACTGACAAACTTGCGATAACTTTGATTAGTTTCCGTATAGAATGGTTTGTTCGCCTCTATCAATTTCGCCTTGGAAAATGGATAGAAATCCACATCTGGCCGCCTGTTATGCTCTGCCTTCACCCACTCCGGATCCTGCACCAGCATATCTGACAAGCCATGTTCATCCATAATGAAGTCGTCATGAAAGGCATTCATTTCTGGAAGAACAGATACCAGCTCATAAGCGTCAACCTTTGTGTTGGTATAGTTCTCCAGCATTTTATACAGCTGCGCGGCATCTAATGTACCGTAAAAATGTAATAAACCGTATGTGAGTTGTCGCCATTCTTTATTTCTCTTATGAATCTCACGAATTTCAGGATCTACAAGCAATGCTTCAACGAATTGCTCCAGCTGTTCCGGCAAGATAAGCACTTCTTCCCCATTCACTACTTCAGGAAAAATAATCCCATGCGTACAGAGATAACGTTCTGCAAAAAATGGCATGCCCACTAAATCTTTTTTTCCTTTAAAAGTGATTACTTTCTTCAAACGCTTCATCAGGTCCTCGTCCCATGAATAAGCTTTCTGCCAGAACATTTCCGGGATTTTTTCTGCTAACACCTCAACTAATTCGCCTTTTTTCAATTGGCTGAGGCCCGTCAAATTCCAGCTGTTTCTTATTTTATCTAAATCCTTCTTAGGATACTTGTTCAGAATTTCTGCTAATGACATGGAAGGTGAAAGAATTTCATCAGCATGCTGTCTCATTTTTTCGATTGGTTTACGAATAGGTGTATCTTCTATCATTTGTTCTCATCCTTTCTTTCTGCTAAATAGTTTGATGCGCTTCAATTTTATTCTCTATTATAACCATACGATATTTTGGCAGTCATTTCTATTGATCAGATTTACCATTCTACTATGTTCATAGAACCTTGACAATCCTCATGTTTTTAAGGAAAATAATGACATACTGTATGGGAGGTCTTACGCTTGAACATCGTTCGCAATATTCACTGGATTTTATTATTTGTCGTATCGGTAAACATGATAACCCTTCTTCTTAGTTTTCAACCTTCCAGTCCGGATATCGTCGCACTCATTATGGGAGGAATTGGCTTTATTGGGGTTTGTGGTGTTGTTTTTTATGTGGAGAGGAAGAAGAGAAAAACGAAGCACTAACAGAAAAACACAAACGCTAATCCGCTTGTGTTTTTCCATCGATCTTATAAATAATTCCCTACTTCAGCCCGCTTCCGCAACAACTCTCCCAGCTTCCGAGCATCCTCGAGCGCTTCCTCGTCTTCCAGGATATCATCAGGCTTCGCAGCTTTTCCCAGCAAATATCCCTTATACTGCAATCCGATAAATTGGCAGATATACGTAAACTGCTGCACGAGTGGAAGACCTTTCTCACGGGGATTGTCTCCTCCGACCGCAATAATATAGGCCTGTTTTTGCCCCATTTTCTCCTTGAAATCCGAATACTTATCATCCCGTACCGTTTGCGACCAGCGATCAATAAACCGTTTCATCACTGCAGTCATGCCATACCAATAAATCGGCGTGGCAAAAAGTAACACATCACAATCAATGATTTGATCAATAATACGATCATAGTCATCATCGACTCGGTCAAAACCGCCTTTGTCATGCCTTTGATCAATAATATCTTTGAAATCATAATTTTTCAGATCAACGGTGGTGACATCTGGTACCTGTTTAATGACTTCTTCCGTTAGACGTGCCGTGTTTCCGTTCTCTCTCATACTTCCGTAGATAACGCCAACTTTCATTTAAACCACCTCATAGCTATATTTTTCTTTCTTTTTACTTCTGGATACACTAACGTGTAATACTAATCCGCAAAGCATTAAACTTCCCATACAGACGAAACCTACATTCGGTGAAAAAATATCAATCAATAAGCCCAGTCCTCCAGCAAAGACAGTTTGTAGTAATAAGGCAATCCCCATCCATACTGACATCGCTCTTCCCATTAAAGGCTTAGGAACAATCTCCATAAGCATTGTATTCATGATAATTCGTATCGATGAATTGGAAAAACCAATTAAGAAACTACCCACAAATATAAAGATAACAAATACGTTAATAGATAACCCCATTAGCGTGATTACTGATAAGCCAAAAATAAGCGTAATCGTTTTGTTTTCTGTCATTTTTTTCGCAAGAGGGGCTGCTATAAATCCAGACATTAAGCCTCCAATTCCATAAGCCATATCCGAAAATCCAAAAACAATCGAATCTGCCTTCAATGTACCACTTACATATTCAGGAAGCACGACATTAAAAATCATGGTTGTTACTAACGGCACAATGGCTACTAACCCAATGAGGAACGTTAAACGATGAGAAGCTAAATAGTGAATACCTTTTTTAAAGGATTGAACATACCCTTCTCCTTTGTCTTCTAACAGGATAGATTGATACTTCACAAAAATCATTAATAGGCTACTTATTACAAACATCGAGGAATTAATGAGCAGGATCGTTTCAAACCCAGCAAACTTGTATATGAAGCCCGAAGCTGCCCCTGCCATAAACATCCCTACTTGTAAACTGATTTCAATTAATGAATTCCCTTTTGACAATTCATCTTCCGGTAATAATTCTTGGATAAGACTTCGCGAAGCTGACATGTAAATACTCCATCCAATTCCATTAATGATCGCGAATAGATAAATATACGCAAGCGCAAATCCATCAACAAAAAAGACAGCTGTCAGCAATCCGATCGACACTGCTCTCAGAATAAATGTTAATTGAATGACCACTTTTCTATTAAATTTGTCGGTCAGAATCCCTGTTAGTGGTGAAACTAAAAAACCGGAAACAACATTAAGAGCTAACATCAAGCCTACAGCCCCTGTAGAACCAGTTTCGTCCAGGAGATACCAATTTGCACCGATTGTACTCATTCCTACTCCAAAGCCAGATATAACATCTGCCAGGAAAAAGAATAAGAAACTTTTCCTAAATAACACCGACATCTCATCACCTCTTCATTTAGTTTGTGAAACGTTATCTTTTGCTAACGTATAAAAAATACTATCACAGTCAAACTCTTCCATAAAACGGAAAATCCAAATCGCTACCATCGGAAAATACGATGGAAAATCGGGGACGAAACATAAAATAGAAAAACCCCACGTTCTCTGGGGTTTTGATACCACTACTGATATACTAATTGAATGGAATTAATTAAATCCATTGCCTTCCTTTTTGCCTCTTTCGCATCTTCTCCTGATGTAATCACATAACCCAATCGATCATCTGAACTTTCAGGAATTTTCACTGTGTCCCCGGGATTTACGCTAATGTCGAACTTAATGACGGAGTCGTCATTCTTTATTATCTCGATTCCCTCTATTGAGGAGATTTGTCCGTTTTGTCTTGAGGTGAGAAATGCAATCGATGTTGCCTTTTGGACAGGGAAATCATCTTTAATTGGTAAGTTCAAATAAAAATTAACCGTTTCTTCAAAAATATCAAGGCCATATGTGTTAAAAAGTAATTGAGAAGCGATATTATCACCACCTGGCCGGCCATTCACCTCTATAATCTTTGGACCTGTATCAGTTAACCTTATCTCCACATGACTAGGGCCATTATCGATGCCGATTGCTAACATAGCCTGAACACTCACATTAATCATTTCATCTACTTTGTCCTCCTGACTGGAAGTAGGAGCGGTATGGGAAATTTCCACGAAATAAGGTAAATCAGAAGTAATTTTCTCTGTGACGGATGAAAAAACCACTTCTTTATCCTTCAGAAATAGCTCCACACTAAATTCAGGTCCTTCTAGGTATTCCTCTACTAAATAGTCCGTACTTACATCAAAGCCCATATACGTTTTTTTGAACGCTCTTAGTTTCTGAAAAGCAGTTAGGAATTCCTCTTCTTTGTTAATAAAAAAGACCCCCTGACTACTCGCACAATTAGTAGGCTTGACGACAACAGGATAGCCAATTTGAGAAGCAGCTTGACACGCTTCTTCATAGTTCGCTACTTTAGCATATTGCGCGCTTGGCACATGGTTGTCGCTATATGCTTTACGTGCTAAATCTTTATTTCTGGCATTGTGTGCAGCAAAGGAGGGAATCGTTGGTAACGATAACCACTCCGCCACTTCTGCTGTGTAGTGAGAAGCATAGTCAGTCGCTGGAATCAAAGCATCTAGCTTCCCATAGTAAGGCGATTGCTTGATAGCCTGATAAATCGACTGCGGATCTCGAATATCCGCAATCAAAAAATCATCATAGAAAGTTTCATAGTTATATTTCTTAGGATTATCGAGAGATGACCCTATTGCGATTACTTTGCATCCTTTTCTGTGTGTGCGCTCCACAAAATCAACTCCATAGAAGCTTGGTTCTACAAAAGCTACCACCTTTTGATCTACCAATTCACTTCAGCTCCTTCATTTAATAGATTTTTCACTTTTTCCTCTAGCGTTTCATAGTCAAACGCTAGATATTTTAGTGTTTCCTGATGCGATCCACCATAAATCGGCCATTCTACTCCACAATCGAAAGAATAGACACGGTTATTCGGCATCAGAATAGCTAGTAAAGAAGCAGTCCCACCAGCCAATCGGTGTTCTTCCACCACTAAGAATGTTTTTCCATGCTCTTCTAACTGGTCCATACTATTTCTCAAACTTTCTTGATCGATATAACATAGATGGACATGAGATATTTCAGGATATACTTCCTGTATGCTTTTACATAATTCTGTTCCTTGTTCACCAATAGATAGTAAACAAAGATTCCCGTTTCCTTTCTGGTTCACGAGAGGCATAGTAGCTTGCTCATCATCTCTATCCAAACTTACGAAAGACTCATTTCGTGACAACCGGACATAATAAGGAGAAGGAGAAAGAACAGCCTCCCGAATAACCCGTCTGGTATCCGCTTCTCCATATGGGCACGCAATCTTAATATTAGGAAAGGTCCTTACTACGCCAATGTCTTCTAATGAATGGTGAGTTGTTCCAAACCAGCCGCCGGAAACACCTCCGTATGGAGCGATTATTTTAATGTTCTTTTCCATATATCCCATTGCCAACTTTATACTTTCCGCTGAACGTAGAGAGGCAAAAGTAGCAAAAGTTGAGAAGAAAGGGATAAACCCTGCTTCCGCCAATCCGGCAGCCATATCAATACTAGTCATTTCCGCAATCCCCATATTGAAAAAACGATCCGGAAATTGAGACTCAAACTGGTGGTTCTTTCCTCCCAAGTCTGCTTCTAAACATAATATACGATCATTTTCTTCTGCTATTTTGGTCAATTCATCTCGGTAAGTATCACGACCTGATAACGTCATACCATACTCCTTTTCCACTTATTTTTTAATCGATTTGGGATTTTGGCATAATGAGCCTTCGGATTTCCTTCAATATCCGGTACTCCTTTACCTTTTACCGTATTGGCAATAATAGCAAAAGGCTTAGAGGAAGCCTCAAATCCAAGTAAAGCCTCACTTATCTCCTTGAAATCATGACCATTAATTTCAACAGTTTGAAATCCAAATGATTCGAACCTTGCTCTTACATCATCTATCGGTGAAATATGATGAACGAACCCATCATTTTGACCGCCATTACGATCAACTACACATAAAAAATTATCAATCTGTTTTGCTTGAACAACTTGGAATGTTTCCCAGCAAAGACCTTCCTGGAGTTCGCCATCTCCACAAACAGCTACCCCTATCCCTGTAGAGCCTTTTAGTTTCTGAGACAATGCCCACCCCGCAGCGTAGGGAATACCATGACCGAGGCTCCCTGTGGAGTAAGGGATTCCCTTTATTTTATGGTTAGGGTGACCTGTTAATAAGGAATCACTTCTTCCATAACCCTCCGCCGGATTCTTTTCCATGATCCCAAGTGCATAAAGAACGGCATACAATGCAGCAGCGGCATGCCCTTTGCTAAGTACAATTTGATTGCGACTATCTCCTATATACTTTTCAAATAGTGCAATTAGCAGATCAGTAACTGATAAGCTTCCTCCTATATGACACCCCGTTTCTGTTGCAGCAATATCGATAATGGCTTCTCTCGTCTTCTTCGAAAGAGTCTCAAGCCTTTCTTCTGTCTTGGACACATTATTGGCTAACTCTTTGTCGATGAGCACGCTTCTCCACCTCCATCACGCTTGTAAACCAATTTTCTATTGCACCTTTTAATAAAACCCTGGATTGATCGATTTCACTGTAAGATTGAAACTCTTGGTTGGTATGGTCAAGATTAGAATCCCCAGGTCCATACGCTATGATCGGTACATCCGTCCATGTTGTAGCAAGGGTATTCATATCACTGGTTCCAGTCTTCTTTAAATATTTACACCTTACCTCTTGGCTGATAAAACTCTTTGTAAATGCTTTTACTAAAGAGCAGTTTCGTTTGTTCATAAACCCTGGTGTTGCTCTAAGAACATCTATCGTAACCTCTTCCGAAACAAGTAAATCCAATTGACGGACATAATCCTCTTGTACACCTGGGGATATTCTGAAATTTAAAATCGCTTCTAAAACATCCCTGTCCTCTTCTTTATATTGGTTAATCCTTGTGGTAGTAGCCACATGATCAGGATCTATTTCCTTCATCCTGCTTTCTAATTCTTTCTTAATCAGAACAAACTGATCTGCAACACTCACATTATCTCTCGAAGCACTATGTTTTTGGCCCTTGTTTATCGAGATTCCTAACTTAAGCAACCCATGGTAGCCTAATGTCAGATTATTTTGCCCGCTCGGTTCACCAATAATGACGGCATCTGCTGCGTGATGATCCCTCACATAATAGGCACCAGCTGAGGAGGATACTTCTTCTTCAACAGCGCCAATCACTTTTAATTTGCAGTTATTTGGAACCTGTACATCCTTCAGCATGTGCACAAAATTCACAAAACACCCCTTGGCGTCAACAACCCCTCTTCCTGAGATCGTTGTCTCATCGCTTTTCACCTTCCATATATGCGGAACTGTATCTACGTGTCCTAATAACAACAGAGTATGATCACCGTCCCCTTTTTCAAAGACAATGTTTCCTGCTGGATCTACTGTGTTAGTGACACCAGGAATTTGAATGTGCTGCAATAAATATTTAGTGAGCTCCTCTTCGTTATGAGACACGGAAGGGATCTGAACGACTTTATTCAATAAAGCATAGCTATTATCGGCGTCCCCCATATCCCAAAACCATGAAGATTGAGCATGTGACATAGATGATCCCATTATCGCTACATCACAGACACCTAAATGGATAGCTGATTGAGCAGCTCTAACTTTTTGTTTCATTCTCCCTTGTACATAATCCACAGGATCGTTCAAATATATATCCTTAACCGTAGAATCAGGATCCTCTACATCCCGAAGTAATCCATTCGTTCCTGTAACAAAACGCAAATGATGGGCGTTCATTTCTATAGCTAGATGAGCGGCAAGCATATCCGCATCAATATTGAGGTACTGTTTAGAGTGACTTCCATTCTGTATTGGCGGTGTTACACATACGACATCATAGTGACTTAGCAATGATTCAATCAACTTCTCGTCACAAGAATGGTAACTGCCATACAAGGAATCCCTCACGATACCTTTTTTCCCATCTTTTATCACTTTAAGGGGAGGTCCTTGTTTCCCTACGACAAGACCTTGTTCACCTGCACATTGTACAAAAGTTTTTAATCCTTCCTCTTGCAATCCTTTTGCTAGAGCTGGAATCATTACTTGATGATAAGCTTTGTAAATATGATCCATTTCTTCCGCGGTACAGTATCTGGCTTGACTTCCATTGTTCAAATCTAAAAAAGTGACCTCTCTCTGTATCGTTTGATAGTATTCCTCAATCCCTTTAGCTCCTCCTGCAACAAGCAAAATCTTATTTCCTTTCTTTGATAGTCTTCTGATTTCCTTGTATACTGCATGATCTGAAGAAAGTACAGTACTGCTTCCTATCTTTATGACATACAATGGACTAATCATGGCCACATCCCTTCATTCTGAAAATGAAGTGATTGATACTCTGGGTAGTCAAAATATTGATTGAAGGCTTGAATTGCCTGTCCGGCAGCTCCTTTGATCATGTTATCCAACGTACAGATAGATACACAGTTGTTTCCATCTACGTAGGCTGCCACTTCCACTCTGTTCGTGCCGGCTGTGGACTTAATCATCGGATTAAATCGTCCACCGCTTTCTTTTAAATAATCGATAAAAGTTAATTGCTTAAAATCACGGTAAAATGACCGTTTGACATCTAATTCTGAAATATTCTCTCTTAATTGTGAATATGCGGTAACCATGATTCCTCTAGGTAAATCTAAGCTGTATGTAGAAAATTGCAGTTCCAAATCTGCTCCGCACATATCACGAAAGGCATGAACAATCTCAGGCTGGTGCCTATGACCATGAACCTTATGAGGACGTATATTGTGTGCCCTCTCTGCATGCGTTTCAGAGGATTTCTTACCTCCTCCACTTGATCCTGTTTTCGCATCAATGACTACTCTCTTTTCAATTAATTGATGCTTCACCAGAGGATAGAGAGAATAGATACTCGCTACGGCCATGCAGCCTGGCAAATTAATAATTTTTGCGGTTCGATCTATTTTATGGAATTCAGGAATGTAGTATTGTGATGCTAAATAACTGTCTGATTTAAGTGATTGGGGATAATACTTCTCAAGTTGATGAACCTCTTTCAGTCTAAAATCTCCACTTACATTAAAAATGACTAAAGCCTTGGCTTTGATGTCTTCAATATAAGAAGGTAATACTCCAGTTGGTAGGCACGAAAATATGACATCAAATCCGTTCTCAAGTTCATGAACAGGCTTAAATCTCAACTGTCGATTTTCACCATTCAAAACACGATAATATTTCTCTACCGATTGACCAGCTAAAGATTCAGAAGAAACAAATTCGATGGATACTTCAGGTTGATTTTTTAATATTCGATAGATTTCCATACCAACAAATCCACTGCCACCTAAAATAGCAACTTTGATTTTCGTTTTCATCCTAACCTTGCATCCCTTTCATATGGAGGTTGAATAGCACCTAATTCTTCTACAACTTTTCTAACCTTATCTGGATTTTTGTCAATTTTTTGGAATGCTAATGCATAAGATTGAATTCTTTCATACTCTATAGGGGATCGCAGCTCGCGACAAATCGTTAAGGTGTTTCTGAACATAGCTAACGTATTCGGATAGTCCTCGATCTGATAATTTCGATCTGTATCATTTAGACAGAATGGGTACTGATTTCCAAATCCTTTCTTATTTTGAAACGGAAGATGACCTGGTATCGGTCGATTTTGCCATTCTCTCGCAAAAACACCTTCCTCCATTATCAATTGTTGTATCGCTTCTTTTACTTTATAATCTTCGAGATCATCCAACCCTTTCATTGCAGGATTTAGCTTGATACGATACATATTATAGCTGTGTTTACAACCTTCCGGAACATATGGAGGGCTGAATAATTCTGTATCAGCTAACGCGTCACTTAAAAACTTTGCGTTACGTGCTCTTACTGCATCATAATAGGGCAATCTTTCTAACTGACTAATTCCAAAAGCAGCAGCAATCCAAGACATGCTATAATCAATCCCAGATTCGTCTAAAAATGCTAAAGCACGCTGATAGTCTTCTTCCTTTTTAAAGAAGGAAATACCACCTTCTCCTCCTACAGGAAAATTCTTATCAGCCATTAAGCTTTGTCCTGCTGCATCTCCTATGGAGCCACAAATCTCATCGTGGATCGAAGCAGAATGGGCATGAGAAGCATCTTCCACAAGCTTCAACTCATATTTATCACAGATCTGTTGCAAGGCAGCTAAATCAGCTGGCAGACCGTGAACATGAACAGGCATAATTACCTTTGTTCTATCAGTTATGAGTGCCTCTACTTGAGAAACATCCATGCAATAAGAATTCGGATCAATATCTGTAAATACTGGTATAGCTTTAGCTGCTAAAACAGCCTGCGCTGTCGCGATGAAAGTAAAATTAGGAATAATCACTTCGTCTCCCGGCTCCACCCCAGCTCCAACTAAAGCAAGGTGTAAGCTCGAAGTTCCACTTGCGGTCGGAATGGCATAATTTGCGCCAACGTACTTTCTATACTTTTCTGCAAACTCATTAATTACTTTATTCGGATCATGTTGTATGGAGATTAGCATTTGCATCATATCTTCTTTCGTAATGTACGGGAAGTTAGTCTTCCGATTATCATACGGTAATACTGGTTCACCCCCAAAATAAGCCAGACTCTCGAAAACCATTTCTTCAGACGGGAAATCAAGTGGTTTTTGCAAAAAATCTGTTCTCAACCATCTCACCTCTTTTTAATAATGATAATTTAGCACAGGCAGCTACTAGCGGACTAATTCGATAATTAAACTGAATACCAGGCTGTAAATCAGGGTGACTCTCCTCTTGTGTCCACATCGTTCTCAGGTCAAAAGCACCGAAAATTTTTAATCTTTCCGCCTTCTCCCAAATTCTGTTGTCCTGCGTTGCCATTAACGCACACGGTCCAAATCCTAATTCTGTGAAATCCAAAACTAAAGTGGATGGTTGTTGAAGTTCCTCTTCGAAGCTTCCGATATTCTGCCAATTTACCGAAAATCGTTCAAAGCTATCCTGTTCTATTACATATTGATTACTTATACCAAGCCAATCGATAAATTTTTCTTCCTGATCTGTCGTATTGGATAATGTCACAGAGTCTCCATGTCCAATATCGTTACCTTGCAAGGCTCCATGAAGAGCGCCTGTATAACTATTAAAGGTGGATACATAAGGCAACTTCGTGATTTTTGTAATAGCGCTTTCGAGACCTTTGATTTCCTTTTCATTCTTTTCGATACTCATTATAATTCCAGAGTTTAAGACCCTAGATAAAACAAAAGAGATTTGAAATCGAGTGCTTTTATCCATATACTTTCTCCTTTCGATCTTGGGTAATAACATCTTCTACGTAACCAGCAAGTAAATACGGGATGTTGACTTTATGCTCTTTAAATGATTGAGCAAATTCCGGATTTTGATTAATTTCACATACTAAATATTTCTCATGCGTAAAGTCATACAATAAATCTAATCCATATACACCTGAATCCATCGCACTTATCACTTTGGTTACTATTTCATAAATCTCTTTATCGATGGCTATCGGTACCACAGATGCTCCTAAATGTGTATTCGTTTTCCAAGATTCATTAGATACTCTCTTAAAAGCAACGACAGGAAAAGATCCAATAATGACTACTCTTATATCAAAATTTCCTTTATTTATGAATTCTTGCACAATCACGGGAAACTCTTTGTTTTTGACATCTAATGATTCTCGTGCTGCTATCCAGGCATCTAAACATCTTTGATTTTCGATCAGACAAATACCCCTTCCCCAAGAAGACGTTGCTGGTTTAATTAAAAAAGTATCACCGAATCCATTATGACTATCTGTTAAATCTCTGGGCTGAAAGGCAACTTTATAATTTGGTTGAGGGATATCATGCTTTTGAAATAATAATGCTTGCAGAATCTTATCTGTGCATACATTGATGGAAGCAGAGGTATTGATTGTTTTTAATCCAGCTTTTTCTAAAATATGGGCCCTTTTCTTTGCTTCTACTTGAGATAAACAACGGATAATAGCAAGATCGTACCTTTGGTTGAATATATCGTCCAAAGGCAGACTCATAGAATCTAAGATTACTTTGACCTCTATATTTTTTCTGTTTAATTCACTGATCATTAATTTTTCTTCTTCTCTCAATCTCGTCACACACATTAAGATTTCCATGTCATTATTCACCCCATGATTCTTCAATTTCAGGCGCTAGCTCAAGTGTTAACAATCCGTTCGCTTCCATCACTTCATGCTCTTCTCCACAATCAGAGCATTCAACAATTTCCCCCACAAACACATCATTTTCGATCTCAATAGCAGACTGACATACCAGACAATTAGCATTCTTCATCGTACATTCCTCCTATTTTTTATTAATTTTTACACATTTTGTGTGTGCAACTACATTTTATGGTAATATGAATCTGTACACCAGATGAAAAAATCGATGGTATGAATCGGAAATGATGATAGGAGGGAAAATTCGATGGATATGAAGCAATTATCGACATTTCAGGTTGCCAGTGAAACGTTAAATTTCACCAAAAGTGCTGAAATTTTAAATTATGCGCAATCAAGTGTAACGTCCCATATCAAAAGCTTAGAAACAGAACTCGGTGTTAACCTATTTGAGCGCCTGGGAAACAAATTAGTGTTAACCCCATTTGGAGAGAGATTCAGAGTGTATTCGGATGCAATCATTACCCAGTACCAGTCAGCAATGGAAGAAATTAATTACGATAAGAACATGACAAGTACTATCGTTGTAGGAGCAACGGAAAGTCAATGTACGTATAAAATGCCTGACGTTCTAAAAGAACTAAAATTGTTATTTCCAAATGTGAAGGTAATCATCAAACCAGTTCATAAATTATCGGATATTCAGTCTGAATTACAATCTGGAGAAATGGATTTTGCTTTTATATTCGGAGACGATATTGAGGAAAGAAATAACATGCAGGTTTCCAAACTATCCAAGGGGCACTTAGTTTTAGTAGCTTCTCCCACCAATAAAGCCACGTACATTGAAAACCCTAAACTGGAAGACTTAATTGAAGAGACGCTCATTTTAACAGAAAAAGGATGTTCATACAGAAATTTATTAGAAGGTATGCTTGACACCTCCCAAATTAAATTTAACTCCACTTTCGAAATCACGAATATAGAAACCTTAAAAAATTGTGTGAAGTCAGACCTAGGCATTGCTTTACTACCTTATGAAGTAGTGAAAAGAGAAGTGGATAACAACGAATTAAAGATTATTCCATTATCACAAGTGAAACATCATGAGATTTCCCACTTTCTTTCATGGCATAAAGATAAAAAACTTACACCTCTTTTAAATACCTTTATTTCACTTAGCCAGAACGTTTTTTGATTATACGAATGAAGATGCCCTCCATTTTCTGTATAATAATAGACCTCACTACCGGATGTAGCAAGGTCTATTTTTTATTTGCGACTTATGGTTGCTGTTGTTGCCAGAGAAACTATAATAATAGACAACAGTTTCTCCGATACGCACATTCACTGGACCCTTTAATATTCAATTCAGGAAATGATCTATGCTTAAAGGCTTCTCTGTCTCCACAACCATTTCACTTAGCCAGTGCGTTTTTTGATGTTTGTGTTGCCTTTTTATCACGGCGATAACCGTCCGTAATACCCCCCACTGATTGAAGTCTCACTTTATTCAACTCTTTAAACAAGAACAGATCCATCCTGATCTAATATAGGAGTTAGCCCGCCTGAATAACGATCCCAACTAAACAATGTACCCCTGTCTGAAGATCTACTAATACATTACAGCCAGCAACGTTTGATTTTTCTTTATGTATCTCCTGTTATCTGACTTTTTGAACATGTACTTTTCACAGGAAAATACTTGCTCTTTGATGTAGTTGGAGGTATAATAAAATAAGAACATACATTCCCTTTAATTGTCACCATTTTATAAAGAAGGTGATGCCAAGGCCATTTTATAATTTCTTCGTTTTCCCTCTAAAAACTTCCTAGACTACCATAAAAAAAAAGAGCAATCATACCAGATCACTCCATGAATGCTGTGTCCAAACATCGATTTTGTATGCTATAATCAAATCATAATTACTAAGGAGATGCTGTTAAATGTCCGAAAAACTTTTATTGCAGATCTTAGATGAAATTCACGGATTAAAAGATGAACAGAAGAGTACAAACCAAAGACTTGATCGAATGGATGAACGTTTTATAGCAATTGATGAACACTTTGATCAAATCGATGAGCGCTTTGTGGCTATTGATGATCGCTTTAATCAAATCGATGAGAACTATAAAGTCATTGATGAACGTTTAAGTCAATTAGAGTTAAAAACAGATGCTGTTCAAGAGCAAACTGCGAAATTAAGTGAATATCACGCTGAAACGACCATTCGATTAAAGAATATGGCTTCATCCGATGATATCAAGTATCTGAAAGAGCTAGTTTTTAAGCATGATGAAGAAATATATAAGCTTAAGTCACAACAACAACATAACAACTAAAATAGTGAATGTTCATTCACTCACTAAACACAGTACCACATTCTTATTTCTCCATCACTGAGCGTTTGAAACACCCTTCATTAAAATATCGATTTCAAACGCTTCAGCCTATTTTCAAAGTAAAGAATTGATTTCCATTTATTAAATGACTGTCACTTCTAGTTACATAAAGTGAGACTTCAATCAGTGGGGTATTACGGACAGTTAGCGCCTTGATAAAAGCGTTGATAAGAATTTCTCATCATAATGGATTAGCCTGTCGAATTCTACCAGCTTGATGAAGCTGTTCAAAAGGTCGATACCCCGCAGATTCTGCCCAGCTTAACATCCTTACCTTGTCCGGATGATCATCAGACGTGATTATTTCTAAAAACTCACTATAGCCAGGCATTCCACCTACATCTTCTGGAGGTGCTGCTCCTTCACCATCCAAACAGACTGGGTAACGAGAATCAAACGCTTCAATCCGCTTTTCGACTTCGATGATATGCTGCCAGTCATCTCCTAAGTCATAATTATAAGCAATGCTCTTAAATTGTCCCAAGACTTCTCCTAATACAACCTGATCGACACATTCCATACGTTGTCCATCTTGTTGATAATCAAAAGCTTCCTCATTGGATACGAGCAGGTAATCAGCCTTTGGTAAATAATAATTATCTAATAGAGATGTTTCTTGCTGATAAAGGTGAAACTCATGAAGATGCGAATCCTCCCAATTAAAGGCTTTTTGCAAAATGTGGTGCAGATCAAAAAACGTACAATTCAACGGTACAATCAGTCGACGCCATACTGGTTGCTCTGTCTCCAGTCTTAAGCTTACTTTTATTTGAATGGCTGCTTGTTGAAAAGCTCCTGGACCAATCTTATCCTCCAAAAGAGACTGCATTTCTTCTATTGGCCATATATAGTCTCTTGTCTGTGGTGACTTTTTAAGCATACGATTTGCTTTATTACTTACTCCTAATTGAATAACGGAATTGTCGTTAGCCTTATCCATAAAAATCTCAATCTCTTGTATTGTCTGATTTAAACTACCGACTGTTTTACGATCCATGGTCGAAGTAAAGGATATTTCATCAGCTAATAGCTCGTCTCGTACGACTTGTTCATTAAAACCATCCGCAATTAATGTGTCGACGATCGCTTGCTTTAAGAACTGCTCGACATGCTTCAAATCTTTCGCCTCACCCCATACAACACGACCGTATACAGACTGCTGTCATGCATAAGAATGATGGTGTTTTTGCGATTCAGTTTTTTAAAGTGTGCATGCCATGCTGATGATGATTCGCCTTGTTCCTCTTTTGTCTCAGGATTTACTTTTAAATATTTCTGCAAAGCTTTTGTGGAATGGATTAACATGTTTACAAACTCCGTTCTGATTAGGAATGTCTGTGAACAGTATAACATCATCATTGTATAATCATAAAGAGAATACTCATCATTATAGCTATTGTTCAATCCGTGTTTTACCTTCCATCTATCAGGGTAATAGTGTATCACTAGCCTATTTACATCAACAGAAATAAACCAATCAAAAAAAGGTGGTAACATGTTTAAATCAAAAAAGGTAAATAACGCGTTAAAATTACTGCTACTCGCGATCATCTATTTAACCCTGCTATACACTTACACGATGATAAACCTGGAAGGAACGCTGCTTGCCGTGGTGGTTGTCATCACTACATTAGTATTTGTAGCAGCAGCTGTCTGGTTTGTTCGAAAAGTGATTATAAAACCGGATGATAGTGGAGAATAATTTAAAAAACGTTACCTGGCATAAGGTAGCGTTTTTTTGATATCTTTTGAGTCAAAATCGATATATTTCCTATTAAAAATGTCGAGTATAGTAAAAAAAGCTTTGCTATGATAAAGAGAGACTCCCATCAGTGGGGGTATTAGAAAGATGAAGATATGGAAAGGAGGGGTAGTTTGTTAAAGGAATTAAACCTGGTGATCGACTACATTGAAGATCATTTAACAGATGAACTGTCTCTGGAAAAGATCTCCGAGTATGCCGGCGTTTCCGACTTTCACTTTCGGAAGATATTTTTTTACCTTGCTGGCTTAACGCTAAATGAATATATCAAGAACCGAAAAATGGCAGAAGCGAACAAGCATTTATTGAATGGTGAGAAAGTGACAGATATTGCATTTAAATATGGGTATCAATCGGTGGATGGCTTTACTCGGGCATTCAAAAAATGGAGTGGATTCCTTCCCTCCGATGTTGTAAAAAAAGGGTTGATAAAATCCTATCCCAAGCTTTCATTCGTCATAACTGTTAAAGGAGGAACGACTATGGAATGTAGAATTGAAGAAAAACCCGCTTTTTATTTAGCAGGTGTCAGTAAACGTGTTCCCATGCAATTTGAAGGGGTGAATAACGACATTGTCAAACTTGCCGAAAGCATTACAAAGGAACAAAAAGTGGAAATGCACGCGTTGCAAAATATAGAACCCTTTGAGGTGGTGAATGCGTCCTACAATGCGGACGCTCATTTTGAAAAGGAAGAAGGCGATTTAACTCACTTGATTGGTGTATTAACCACGAACAGTCATGTAAGTGATCAGCTCGATCTTGTTCCAGTCGAAGCGTATACCTGGGCAATCTTTCCGAATGAAGGGCCGTTTCCATCGACTTTACAAGAAACAATGGCAAAAACCTATTCAGAATGGCTGCCTGCTTCCGATTATGAAGTCATCAATGCTCCTACCTTTTCTTTTACCAAGATGGATCCAGATAAAAAAGACTATGCTTACAGCGAAATTTGGCTCCCTGTTAAGAAGCATAAATAAGTTGTGTTCCCCCATAGTGGTCGCTATGGGGGGACTCTTACTGCAGGCTGATTACCCTTACTGTTTAATAACCTTCTTAATAAACGCCAGTACAGCATCATGCATTTGATCTAACGCTGGCTGTTCAACAGGATAATGACTTCCATTCTCTAAATGAACGATCTCTACATCGACTTTTTTCATTCTGTCTAATACTAATTTACTCAAATGTAACGGTGTCCATCGATCTTCAGCCGGCTGTGTCAAAAGCACTGGACATACATCAAAATCTTCTGGCTCCATCGCTGGAATGTAATTAGAATAACTATCTAAAAATTTCATACTTGCCTTATTGGCAGCAGATGTCGTGTCACGATTGAATATTTCCATGACATCTTTATCATTGCATAAGGCACTCATTTTGGCGGCAATACTCATTTTCATATTAAAGCGATCAAGTCCTATTTTACAAGCAACAGTTGCCATTGGAATCCCCACACGGCTCATAAAAAGATTTCTTGTTGTTTCATCCCGCACCTGCTGAATTCGTTGATCCAAAAATGTCATCCCGATAATACCTTTTACATTCTTGGTTTTGCTTGCTATATGATAGGCTTCCATTCCCCCTGCGCTTAATCCGTAAAGGACAATTGGTCTATCATCGCGCTTTGACTCATACTCGATATAATCACAAGCCAGATTAACCCAGTCATCATACGTTACCACTTCGCTATTCTTTACCTTGGTTACCCCGTAAGTTGGCATGTCAATTGCAATAGTCTCCAAGCCATCCTTTGATAGAGGGCCCCCGAGAATCATAGACATCTGTCTGCCATTCGTTCCGACACCATGAAGCAGAATCACTTTAGCCGGCGCTGCTTCGTTACGGAAACAATCGAGGTGGACTTGATGCCCTTTCCAGTCCCACCACTCTTCAACTGGATGATAATCTCCTGCGAAATGATACGTTTCAGGTAGTTTCTCCATGATTTCGCACCATTCTTTTTGCTGATTATATGTCAATGTTATATCCTCCTACGTTTTTCATTAATATCAAAGCGTTCGAACACTCGAACATAAAGTGTGACGTCGATCAGCTGTGGTATTACGGACGGGTAGCGCCGTGATATAGAGGAAGAAAAAATCTTATTGCCAGACAGGCGTTAAGATTTTTCCTGATTATGCTGATCAACCTCTAATGATTGGATAAGCTCCCGTAACAACATAATCGAATTGTCGAGTGATAGATTATAATATCTTATCGTAGCACTCTTTTCTACCGTCACTACTTTTGCATCAAGTAAATGTTTTAAATGATGAGAGATAGCAGGCCTCGAAAGTGTTAAACGCTCCGCAATCTGATTGACCGACATCGCCCCTTCATCAAAAAGCAGCATCAAAATCTCTTGCCTATTCGTATCTCGTAAAATATTGAAAACCGGAGTACATTCTCTTAAAAGCTCCATCGTGCGTTGACTCATTGCGCATCTTCCTTTATGTTCGTCAGTTCGAACGTTTGATATATTATGAATTAGTATACCGGTGTTTTTCTTTTTATTCAACTATGTAGAGTTTTGAAAATCCTGTTTTTACCTTTTGGTGAAGGTTGGCTGACTGATTCTATTATTTTATCGATACTATCAGCAGGCCGAGTACAGCAAACAATTAGAAAACCGGGCATAGACTCGCCCGGTTTTCTATGTAGATAAGCTCCTTTAATATCGCGACCATTTTAATATAGTGGGTATGCTGGCTGGGGCACCTTTTATTTATCTTCTTTCTTTTAAATGATACAAATCTCGATGCAGTGCTGACCGCTTTTGTTTCCTTTACTGCTTAAACAAGACAAATCTTTGGGTACTGCTAAACACTTTTGTTCCCTTCTCTGCTAAACGAGACAAATCTCTGGGCACCGCTGACCTCTTTTGTTCCCTTTTCCGCTTAACGAGACAAATCCCATGGTACTGCTGACCTCTTTTGTTCCCTTTTCCGCTTAAACGAGACAAATCTCTGGGCACCGCTGACCTTTTTTGTTCCCTTTCCTGCTTAAATGAGACAAATCTCCATTCGTCGCTCTACCCTTCATCCAACACAATCCATCGCCCTATAACGCTGCAAAGCTTCCATTTACTTTACCACATCAACAGATAAAAACTCAGGCATCATATGTGGATGCTTGTCGAGCATAATCTGTTCCGGCTTCACCCCTTGCTCGCGCAGTACGGCGATATTTTGAACGAGGAACTCGTCACTGCCAACAACGTAAAAAAGGCCGTCCTTGTCTGCCGCAAGATTTTCTACTTCTTTATAGTAGTCTTTACGATTATCGACAAACTGCGAAGTGAACTTTTTATCAGGTGCTGATGCAAAGACATCCGTGAATAAGAAATCCTTTGAGGAATCGATGTTCAAGGAATGAATTTGATTGACGTTATCGGCACGATCGAGATAATCCAGCACAAGTGGTCTGAATGTTGCCAGGCCGACGCCGGATGACAGCAGATAAACATTTTTGTCTTCTCGTTTCAATGGTACATTCGAATGGGTTTTAAATAATGCAACGTCACTGCCGACCTCCAGGTTGCGTAAAATCGTTTTGAACTCCGAGCACTGCTCTTTAATACGCGTTGTGATACCGATAGAATCTTCATGTGGCAAAGTGGAGATCGACATGTGGCGAACCAGGCTGCGGTTTGGCTTTTCTCCGGCATTGAAGCCTTCCATTGCGAAGTGCGTGTGGGAGCCTTCTTCCCATGTAAAGTCTTTCGGACAGTCGAGCATGTATGTTTTAACCTCAGGCGTTTCATCAATAATCTTATTTATCTTTGTCCAGTAAATTTGCATGAATCATTCTCCTTACCCTAATTTAGTATCGTTACTAGCTATTATACAGTAAGTGATAACAATTCTCAATTAAATGGGTGGATTTTTCACTATTTTTACACAGTCTACTTTCCGATTAGTGCTGAAGAATTATACTTCTCAACAAAATGATTAATTTTTTCTTTTATCAATTATTAATAAAACAGACAACACCACAATACTCAAGACTACAATGAACAGAAATGACAAGTATAGCGACATAAACCCTGCAAACATCTCATCAAATGTTAAAATTGCCACATCCGGATCATACACACCGCCCATGGAAATATATCTAGCTACTTCAAGATAAACAATATGGAAGATAATGCTCATCCACAATGTCCCTGTATATTTTCTATAAAGCTGCAGAGCTATCCCAAAGGCGAAAAGCAATATAAAGTAATCGATAGTTAACGCAAATGGCTTACTAAAGAATATTGACTCCAATGACATTACCGTAATGGGCACACAAATAAAGATGAATGGCTGCAGAAACAGCGAAATAATAAAGCGATATTTCTTTTGCAGCTCATCAACTATAAGTCCACGGATAAAGATTTCTTCTGGAAAAGCTTCATACATAAAAGCTGTCAATGTGTTGATTAAAATGGCTATTATCACACTTGGAGTTACATGTAAGCTGACATTTTCAATTCCACCAGCTACATAAGCTGTTAAGACACCTGATACAAGTAAAATAAAAGGTAACGATATGCCGACGATTCGTTTAGCTGATGAGTTTGACCCCTTCAGTCCAATATTTCTAATAATTCCCGGATTTCTTTTATTAAGAATAAAAAGTACAAAAAGCGTTGCACCAGTAAAGATTACTCCTTGTAACAGCATCGCTATTTGTCGATTCGCACCTTGATTTTCTATCAAATATTGTCCAAGATTGCCTGATACAAACAGAAATAATGATACGAGTACAAAGTAGCAAAGCAGCCGACTAAACCTGAATTTCGACGAATCCATAGCAGTGCCCCTTTCCCAAAAAATTTGGTATTAATATACATACGTATCAACCGAGTTCATCGTTTCAACTTTTTGCAGGAATGCGTTCAAACAACCGCTGATGATAAATAAACCAGAAATTGAACCCACCTCCCTTCATTGCTTAAAAAAAGCTCTCCAAGAAAATTTTACAATAATATGTAATACAGTTGGCTTAATAGTCAATACTTATAATATATCCAATATTTAAGGAGGTGGGGGAGCATGCAAGAGACAAGCTTTACCCTCAAGGTGAATGACAATGATATTCAGGCAAAGCAAGGCCAGACCATTTTAGAAGCTGCTTTAGCAAGTGACGTCTACATTCCAGGAATTTGTTCCACACAGCCTGATCTGGGAATTGGCGTTATCCAAACCTGTGACACCTGTTATGTCGAGGTGGACGGGGAATTGAAGCGGGCTTGTTCGACGCCTGCGAAACCTGATATGGTCGTCAATTCCGTTTCTGATGTGGCCAGAGAGGCGCAATTGGAAGGGATGTCGCGGATTCTGGAAAACCATGAGCTCTATTGTACGGTGTGTGACAATAACAACGGGAACTGTGTCGTACATAACACGGCAGAATATTTAGAGATTGAGCATCAGAAATACGAATTTACAGCTAAACCGTACCCGCCGGACAACTCTCACCCCTTTTACCGCTATGAGCCTGATCAATGTATCCTCTGTGGACTGTGTGTCGAAGCCTGTCAGGACCTGCAAGTTAGTGAGGTGCTGAGTATTGACTGGGAGCGGGAGGAACCAAGAGTTATTTGGGATAACGATGTCCCAATCGATGAATCATCCTGTGTGTCCTGCGGGCATTGTGTAACCGTGTGCCCATGTAATGCCCTGATGGAAAAATCAATGATTGGGGAGGCTGGATTCCTGACAGGCATGGCAAAAAACATGCTCGAACCATTGATAGATGTCACCAAAGAGGTGGAGCCTGGCTATAAGGAGATATTTGCCATTTCCAATGTAGAAGCGACGATGCGTGAAGATCGAATTGAAAAAACTAAAACCGTCTGTACCTATTGCGGGGTTGGATGCAGCTTTGAAGTTTGGACGAAAGGGAGAGATATTTTGCGTGTCCAACCACAAAAAGATGCACCTGTTAATGGAATTTCCACCTGTGTCAAAGGGAAATTCGGCTGGGATTTTGTTAATAGTGAGGACCGATTGACGAAGCCACTGATACGAAAAGGAGACAAATTCTATGAAGCGACATGGGAGGAAGCTCTTAACCTGATGGCGGAAAAATTCATGGACATTAAAGAAAGAGAGGGAGCAGATTCCCTTGGTTTTATCGCCTCCTCTAAGTGTTCAAATGAAGAGAATTATTTATTTCAAAAGCTTGCCCGTTCAGTATTCCAGACGAATAACATTGACAACTGTTCAAGGTACTGCCAAACACCGGCATCAGCTGGTTTAATGCGAACGGTTGGAATTGGCGGGGATTCCGGCACCATGGAGGATATTGCGACTGCGGAACTGATCATGGTAGTAGGGGCTAATCCTGCCGAATCACACCCGGTCCTGTCCACCAGAATTAGACGCGCACACAAGCTTCATGGCCAAAAGTTACTTGTATCCGATCTGCGCAAACATGACCTGGCAGAGCGTGCTGATTTATTTATTCACCCTAACCCTGGTACCGATCTCGTTTGGTTATCCGCTGTAACCAAATATATTTTGGACCAAGGCTGGGAGGATGAGAGATTTCTCCAGGATCGTGTGAATCAAGTAGAAGAATACAAGCAATCATTGGAGAAGTTCACATTAGACTACGCAGAAGAAGTATCCGGATTATCCAAAGATACACTGATCCAAGTGGCAGAAATGATCCACGAATCTAATGGGACATGTATTCTTTGGGCGATGGGTGTCACCCAGCACATAGGTGGAACAGACACCAGTACGGCGATCAGTAACCTGCTGTTAGTAACAGGTAATTTCGGAAAACTAGGTGCCGGTGCCTTTCCGCTTCGTGGCCATAACAATGTCCAAGGAGCAAGTGATTTCGGAACAATGCCTAACTGGCTGCCAGGGTATCAACCGGTTGAGAATGATGAAATTCGTTCAAGATATGAAAAAGCCTGGAATACGACGATTCCGAAAAAACCGGGATTAAACAATCACCAAATCGTCGAAGCCATTACCGATGGACAAGTAAAAGGAATGTATCTTTTCGGCGAAGAGATGGGACTTGTTGACTCTAATATCAACTATGTCCACGAAGCCTTTGAAAAGCTTGAATTCTTCGTGGTCCAGGACATCTTCTTTTCCAAGACAGCACAATTTGCAGATGTTGTCTTACCAGCAGCACCAAGTTTAGAGAAAGAAGGTACATTTACCAATACAGAACGAAGAATCCAACGTTTTTACAAAGCATTGGAGCCACTTGGGGATAGCAAACCTGATTGGGAGATATTCCGTGACTTTGCGAATAAGCTGGGTGCTAACTGGCAGTATGATCATCCATCAGAAATTATGGATGAAGTGGCAAAACTTGCTCCGTTCTTTGCTGGTGTCAATTATGACCGATTAGAAGGTTGGAACAGTCAAGTCTGGCCAGTAAAAGCAAACGGTGAAGATGCACCACTTTTATACAAAGAAAAATTTAATTTTTTAGACGGAAAAGCCAGACTATTCCCTGTTGACTGGACTCCACCAATGGCCTATGATGACGAATTTGACCTGCATTTAAACAATGGACGACTGCTCGAACAATTCCATGAAGGCAATATGACGGATCGCTCGGAGGGAATCCACCACATCGCTCCAGGTCCATGGTTAGAGGTTTCCGAACAATTAGCAGAGGAACGCAACCTCGAGACTGGTTCACTTGTTCGTTTACTGTCTCCTTATGGCAAAGTGAAAATTCGTGTGCTTGTCACAGACAGAGTGACAGGAAAAGAATTATACCTGCCAATGAATACGGTCGATAATGAGAAGGCAGTAAATAAATTAACAAGCAGTTATTATGACAAAGATACGCATACACCAAACTATAAAGAGGCAAAAGTAAAAATGGAGCCGTTGGAACAAAAAGGGGAGTCACCGTTACCACGCCACAATTTCCGATTCGGCAACCCACAGCCACATATTGGGGTTGAAGTGGAGAAAAAATGGAAACGTCCTAATTTCACTCCGGTTCCGGAAACATTAAAAAACGAGGGGGTTTACCATGGGCCGAGCGATCAAACAAATTGAGCGAATCGAACGTAGTGCCGAAGAAATAAAGGCGGATGATCTGTCCGCCATTTTGACCAAGGTTGCGGACAATCGAGAAGCCATTGAAGAATGTTTAATCATTGTTGAGGAGCTTCACAAAGCGGAGGTACTGCCAGCGCTTAAGTCCTTTTTAAAAACAAGGCAAGAAGTAGGTGTCCTCGCTGTCGAACAACTTAATCAACCAGGCATGCATAACATTATCAAAAATGGTATGGCCATGCTGCAGCTGCTCGCAGCAATCGACACCGCCAAGTTAGATCAGCTGACTGGAGGATTAAACCAAGGAATTGAAAAAGCAGCGAAAAGTACAGAACACAACGAAGACATCGGTCTGTTCGGGTTAATGAAGGCGACGAATGACCCCAATGTCAAAAGGTCACTAAACATGATGATTCAATTTTTGCATGGCATGGGTGAAGGATTAGCAGAAAGTCAGGATGTGAAGCAATGAATACCCGTAAACTGTCGATTCCAAATCTAAAAAAAGAAGACGAAGCAAAAATATCCGAAGCATTGCATGATGTATGGGGAGTGCAAAGTGTAGACATTAACGTACACACCCAGGAAGCAATTGTTTCTTACAATGAGAATGCCGGTGCATTACACGACTTCCAGCAAGCCATCAAAGACGTTGGATATGATGCCCATGTACCAAAAGGCGACTGATTCAATCAGCGGGTTATTACGGACGGTTAGCCCCGTGATAAAGGAGGGTGTTTCTATGGCAAGAATCTGTGAGGTATGCGGACGTCAAGAGGATAGGGAAGAAGAACAACTCGTCTACGATATCCTTGACGTTTGCGAAGACTGTACGCAACATGTCGTACAGCAGATTGAGGAGTAACACCAGAAGCTGTGAATTTGCTGAAGTGGCCATAAAAGTGTAAAAAGTGGCCATTAAAGATGCGAAAGTGGCCATAAAAACAATAAAAGTGACCATTAAATGCACAAAAGTGGCCATAAAGACGCGAAAAGTGGCCATAAAAACAAGAACCGAACAGCAAGAGGCTGTTCGGTTCTTTCTTTGATATAGTAGTCCTATACTTTTTCCCGCAAATAGGCCATCCAGTAGAAGAGACCGACAAAGATGGCTCCCCCAACAGCGTTTCCAAGGAATACGGCAACAAAATTCACAACGTATTCCCACCAGCTAAAGTAACCGGCAAAGATAGCGGCTGGGATCACAAACATGTTTGCTACAACGTGCTGAAAGCCAATGGCTACAAACGCCATAATCGGAAACCAGATGCCCAGAATTTTGCCTGCAACATCATCGGCACTGTAGCAGAGCCAAACGGCTAAACATACGAGCCAGTTTGCTCCGATGCCAGAGACAAAGGCTTCTGAAAACGAAGCATCCACTTTATGTTCTGCAATGGCAACGGTCCTTTCTAAGTACGCTCCTGTTTCCGTTAATCCTAAATAATGTCCAAAAAAATAGGCAACAAAGATCGAACCGATAAAATTACTGACCGTAACGATCGACCAGTTTTTCACGATATGAATGGTCTTAATTTTGCCAGCAAATCTGGCGGTTGCTACGGCCATCATGTTTCCTGTCAGCAGTTCGCCCCCGGCAATTAAGACAAAGACGAGTCCGACTGGGAACACAGCTCCACCAATCAAGGCAGACATCGATCCCCAGATTTCTTCAGGTAGATTTCCTGTTACTCTTATGTCGAGCAAAAAACCAAATGAAATAAAAGCGCCTGCTAAAAAACCTAAGATAATCGTAGTCGTAAGGGGCAGGTGTACCTTTTTTTCTCCATTTTCCATCGCTATTTGTGCTGTTTTTCTCGGTGCATGGAATGCCATTATCTCACCTGCTTTCTGTTATGTTTCGCTTTGCGTAATACGTTGCGGGTGTGTGTAAATATTTAATCGTTCATTTCGAATAAAACCAACTGCAGTAATCCCTAAGTCATCTGCAAGTTTCAAAGCTAATGATGTCGGGGCTGATTTTGATAAGAGCAGGCCGACACCAATTTTAGCAACTTTTAAGACAATTTCAGATGAGATTCTGCCACTAAAGACAATCACCTTATCTGCCAATGGAATGCGATTTTCAAGGCAATGTCCATAGATTTTGTCTAACGCATTGTGCCTGCCGATATCGGTACGGGAGAGTAGCAGTTGTTCTTTTGTCCCAAGGGCTGCGTTGTGAAAACCACCTGTTAAACGGAAAAGAGTGGATTGTTCCTGCATCTGATTCATTAAGTCCAAGCATTGCTTCACAGATACTTGCATGTCAGTCATAATCGTCTTTGCTGTCAGTACATCATTCTGGAAGTAAAATTGTCTGCTCTTTCCACAGCATGAACCAATAAACCGTTTGGAAACCGTGTTTTTATTCCTGATTTCTTTGTTTTTTAATTCAACATAAGCAAAACCCTTGTCCTGATCGATATGTAATGCCGCCAATTGGTTGATAGAGCGGATGATTCCTTCAGAAGCCAGGAAGCCGATGACCAGCTCTTTCAAGTAATCCGGTGAGCAAACCATCGTCGCAAACTCTTCCCCGTCCAATTGTATGGTCAGCGGATATTCCACCGCGGCATTATCTTCGGTTTCGTTCAGCCGGTCACCATCGAACGTCACCACTTTTATTTTCTCAACGTTTAGCATATACACCTCTCCCGATCCATTTACTATTAACTTTGCCTAAAATGGCAGAATTTATTGGTGGGAATTGATATTTTTTAATGACGCTAGCTTTTGTAAGGCTTCTAGTAACTTCCTATAAATATGGATTATGTCATCGCTAGCCAAGCATTCATATTGAGATATTTAATGTGCTAGGATACCGCTCCGTCCAACCACTCCGCGTCCTGCGGGGCACGGCTGGAGCTAACTTTGTGAAGAAGAACGCTTCACAAAGTTAGCTCCAGCACCTGCACAATCCCGCGGGAGTCTCCGTGGTTGGCCTACGCTAAGATGGGGGCTCTACAATTTTTGTAATAGCTAGTATATTGATCTTATGCATATATAATAGCTATTGAAAAATGCTTAGAACCACTGCTTTTTGCTGTTCCATACGTTGTAACACTTCCATTCAGCGTAGGAAATAGGCGGAGACTCCCGTGGAATCAGCGCGAGCTGAAGATCCACTTGGTTTGTGCCTGCGTCTGCCAGTATCTCTTTGAAGTAAGCTTCCTCGGCACAAGGCAGCAAAGAAGCATTTTCAAGTAGTAGCCTAGCTGAAGCCGTGCCCACAGGACGCGGAGCCTATTTCCGGAGCTTTGCAATGCAGATAAAATATTTCAAAATGACCGTTTTGCCATACAGCTTTAGTTAACATCATCCATATTATAGGAACTCAACTTCATGCCCCATATGATTACTTCTGTAGCTGCACTTTTCTTAACTGATAATAAAAAAAGCATCCATTGTGATTAATTTTCAAAATGGATGCTTGTTAGTTCATTCTCTATTCTTTTTCATTTCTTTTTGTATGTTTCGTAGTGCTTTTTTGGAACCGCGCTCGATATCATGCTGCATTTTTCGAGTTTTGAAATCTGTAAACAATGAATCGATATCGTACCCCGCTGGATATAATTCCTGCGCGGATATTTCCAAGGAAATTCTTTTTACATTTATCTGCTCAATATCTCCATCATAGAACACCTCAACATTATAAAAATTATCCATTTCTCTATAGACAATCCCAACGTCATCGCGGTCCAACAGTTTGACACGATCGCCTTTTTTATAATCATGGTACGACATACGTTCCGCTTTTTTTAGCTTAGGTTTCCGTATTTTACTCTCATGAACACGTTCCATCCGGTATCCTTTATGCTCCATATATTGCTTCGCCCGTTGCAGTACATGCTCCCGAACATTCATTTTTTCAGAAATCCAAAGAGCGTTACTTTCGCCTGATTCCCCTATCACTAATTGATACATAGGTTCCAATGTATTACTGTCGAATTGCATGGCTGCATTCATAAAGTCCTCATGCATTTCTGAAAAACGTTTGATTTCACCGTAATGGGTTGTCGCTACTGTCATACATCCCATGTAGTAAAATTCCTCTAAAATCGAAATGGCAAGTGCCGCTCCTTCATTCGGTTCTGTACCACTTCCTATTTCATCAAATAGCAAAAGGGTATTATTATTGGAGGAACGCATAATCTCTGAGATATTTTTCATATGAGAGGAAAATGTACTTAGTGCATTCTCTATACTTTGGTTATCCCCGATATCGACGAAGATGTTCTCAAATACGGAGATTTCTGTTTCCTTATTTGCGATAATATGAAAACCTGACATAGCTGCTAACGTTAATAATCCGATTGTTTTTAATACAATGGTTTTCCCGCCAGCATTAGGTCCCGTAATAATTAAGCTTCGATAATCGTTTCCTATTTCAAAATCAAGTGGTACAGCGTCCCCTGTTAAAAGCGGATGCTTACAACTCACTAATTTTATATAGCCATAATCGTTTAACTTCGGTTCGATACCGCCAATTTGTTTACTAAATTTCGCTTTTGCAAATACCATATCATATTGGCTAATGAGCTCCATGTTTATCTTGATGTCATAGAGGTTCTCTAAAAGCATTCCTGTTAATGCAGCTAATATCTGGTATTCTTCCATCGCCTCTTCCGCTTTCAGACTGGCAAGCTCCCCACCTAATTTTGTAACGGCAGCTGGTTCGATAAACACGGTGGAGCCTTTAGAAGAAACCTCGATGATAGTACCTGGCACCTGATTTTTGTAAGAAGCCTTAACCGGAATCGTAAAGCGGTCATCCTTCTTACTAATAAAGTACTCCTGGATATACTTCTTATTTGTACCGTTATTTAAAAATTTATTTAATCGGTCATTTATTTTTTCCTCGGTTGCTTGAATGCTATTGCGGATTCTTCTTAATTCTTTACTTGCAGCGGAAGCTACTTTGTTCCCTTTAATCGAAAAATCAATTTCCTCTTCCAAATGGTGAAATTCGGTCATTGAATTGGCATACGAAGCTAGTACCGGTGCGAAAAATCCTTTCTCGTTCATAAACTTTTTAATTTTTCTGCAGCCTCTTAAAAAGTCTGCTACACTGGTTAATTCGCTTGGATCCAGCATGATACCTTTTTCAAGATTTTGTATCATATTGTCGATATTAGATACGCCTAAAAATGGTACACGGCTCCCTGCATCTAAGATGGTTCGTGCTTCTGTTGTTTCATTCAAACGGTTTCTTACTACGTTCAGATCTGTACTTGGTTTTAATTTATCTAATAATTGTTTACCTAATCCACTTACACAATAGGATTTTATTATTTGTTTTAATTCATTATATTGAATCTTCTCGTACGTTGTTTCATTCATTTTTGGATGCTCCTCATTATGATTTTTTCATAATAGAAGATACCTACCGATTAGATTTCAATGAAACTTCGACAAAAATAAATAAAAAAACTGCGGGGATACCGCAGTTTTTCACATTCACAAGATACGTGTAACAGGCAGCAAAAATAATTTCCTTGCCATTACACGCTTTGTAATTGCTCTGTAGGTATCTTCATAGGTTTCAGAATAAGACATAACAAATAAAAGGACATCATTCCCTTTTTTAGACAACATCTTTATTCTGTTAGATATTTTTCCTATTTAGAACCTATCGCACTCACAAAAAGCACCTCTTATTTATTTATCGTTACTTTCATTGAAATCTACTTTTAATATAACATGCGCTTATCAAAAAGTAAATTTTAACTTGGAGGATATGATACTGCCATCGATAAGTGACTTAAATCCCCTTTTATGATATAATTTCAATAAGAAATGCATATAATAATAACCCGTAGCACTAACTACGGGTTATGGATAAGCGGTTCCCCCAGAGGGATCGGCTATCACAAGGTGGTAGACCTCTCCTAATTACTTCTTAGGGCAAATAGGGAGGTCTATTTTCGTTTGATCAGAGAAACGATCAAAGCGAGCAATGCAATTAAGAAAGTACCAAAACTAAATAGTACCATAAAACTCTCATACATACTCATAGGCATCACCCCCTTCCATTAAGGGGATTAGCCGACCTTGCCCTAAAAGAACGTTATCCTTCTCTAGTATAACACAGCAAACACGAACTTACATTCCCTTTTTGTTAATCTATTATATCCAAGAGTGTCTCTCCACAACATGTTATTTGGTCTATCCCGGAAAAATAATCGTGGAAAAAACAGTATCTTTTCTTATAGAGGAAATTGCAAGTTTAATTGAAGTATACCTTACAAATGAAGGGTTTGACATTGATAGAACATCATAGGAAAAGATGCATTAAAGTGCATTCAGACTACTGCTTTTGATATAGCATTAATAGATATTATGCTTTTAGAAGCAGATGGCTTTACCTTATGCCAGCGAATCAGGGAAAATTATCATTATCCTGTTATAATGCTTACAGCAATGATAGAGGAGACCGATAAAATTACCAGACTAACTCTTGGGGCAGATGATTACATTACAAAACTATTTATTCCAATAGAAATGGTCGCCCGAGTAATTAGCTATCGCCAAGGAAATTGTGAAACGACATCAAGGAACTGTTTCTGTTTCAAATTCTAATGAGAAGTTTGAATTTAACATTTACCTCCCAACTCTCTCATAAGACTTTAATGGGGAAATCATTGTAGACTAACTAATGGTAAAGGGCCAGACCCCATAAAGTGGCAAAACGCTTTCCTTTCGTTCTATTTACGTACAGTTCAATGAAATTTAGCAGGTCGGCAACTTCCACTTATAGATGTAGCACCACAAAACCCCTACTAAAAAAACAGCATGATTTGCGGGGTCTGCCCCCCCTCCTATTCGGCCTCATCCTCTGCGAATTCAAATGAAATGGTATTTGCATTAGCGGAGGAATCACCACTAATTAATGAATAAGAAGTGCCAACAGGTGAATCGTATAATAGTACCCCTGTCTGGGATTCATCAGGTTCAATCTCACCTGGCCACTCTTCCGCAACACCTTCTATGTAGAACCAAGGTAAACTGCCGACGTTTTCATTTTCTAAACTAAGGCTTAATCCATCTTCAGCGATAACTGGCACTTCACTTAAGTTTTTTAGTGTTACATTCACGATGACATAGTTTCCTTCCTCACTTGGCTGGTCTCCCGCAGTATCCGAAATCTCAACAGAATTTAATGTGATTTCAAATTCTCTTATAATGTCCTGATAACCATATTTATAATGAGCCGTATCGCCAATAGATAATCCAAGCTGATCTTCAGGTAAATCAAGGTCTCCGAATAAACTGTCACTATTGTCATTTTCCGCTTTATCTTCACTTTCTGAAGAGGCAGTCGTGGTTTCCTCTGGATCAAGGGCTTCGCTTACCTCTTCATCTTCTGTTGAATTACCGCAAGCACTAATGAACAAAATACTTAAAAATATTGTTGAAACTAATATAAATTTTTTCTTCAACTATATCCCTCCAATGATGATTTACCTTCATAATGTTTGATTCAACGTCACCAACCCAAATGCAATATGCCCATCTAAACATAAGCATTGACAGATACACGCATATAATTTTTCACATTTCCGTAAGCAAAGTTTTAGCCAGATTCATAAATATCATTTCTTTAATTCGATTAGTCGCCCCACAAAAACAATATTAAACATTTTTAGTATAACATAACAAATACTGTAATACCGCAATTACTACCTCCCAATCGGGACTAAAGGAGAAACCAATCAAAACACAAACAAATAAGTATATATCATTTGGATTGTATATAAGGAGTGATTATAAAGGACCAATTATCCACCAGTGGTAAATATATTTTGGTTTAAAGGTAGCGTAGAGGTAGACACGCAATTTGTGATGCTAATATCGCAAATACTAATGTAAACAGACGCTATTATGCATGTGGTTAAAATGATAATTAAAATTATACTTGCGCTTTTTTATCGAAGAACATATTTAAGTTTGTTTTATCAGTATCATCAGTTGAAGCTTTATGAATAGTATTATTTAATTACTGCATTTTCTTTTTTCGAAAATATGGGAGTGCGATGACATACCAAGTTCCTGTTTTCAATGATATAAATCGCTACCTTACATAAAGGTAGCGATTTTTTGATACGTCATTGTATTTTACAGCAAACTCCTATTATTCAAAAATAAACTCTTCACACACCATTATAAACATACAAATCCTGATGAACCGTTCGTATTTCAGCAATACCTTTGCCTAATCCCTGCGACTTCGCTGTTAGCAGCACAGTCCCTTCCTGCTCCGTACTTTGCACAATCACTCTGCACCTTCCGTGAAAGGTTGCTCTTTTCTTCGCTTTATAAGGCTCCGGACTATCTAAATCACCATTATCTACTCCAATGATAGAGCCTTGCCCTTCCATTTCAAAGCTAATCGTTCGATCCGCGTTCGGAACGAGTACACCATTCTCATCTGTGATCTGCACATCTACTATGGAAATATCCTTACCATCTGCCGTAATTTCCGCACGTAACGGAACTAGTTCAAGCTTCTCGGGAGCACCTGCCGTACAGAGTTCCTGCTCACACACTTTGGTCCCATGATTATAGCCAACTGCCTTGATCTTCCCAGCTTCATACGGCATATACCAAACCATCATTTTATCCGGGAATTCGGATAAATAATGGTATCCCTTTAATTGATCATTCATGTAGATCTCTACCTTTTCACAATTGGTAAACGTCACAAATCTGATCAGCTCATTTTCGTAATGCGGGAATGTCCAATGTGATGCCATTTTCGGCGCATTCCAGTGCATTTTCGTAGAGGGCTCTCTCTTAGCATCATCAAATACAGCAATCTGAACCATAGGCTCATTTGTCCACAAGCTTTGTTGTAAATAGGAAATCGGTTTGCGTACTCCACTCGTATCAATTAAACAAGCGGCCCATCCCTTGCTTGGCCACCTCATGCTTTCACCCAGGTAATCGATACCCGCCCAGATAAATTGGCCAATTACATAATCATTCTCTTCCACGTCAAACCATGGATTAATTGGTTTATAACCTTTGAAAAAGTCCCGATCACCTCTAAAAAAAGGATAGGTTTCACTTCCAATAATGATCACATCTGGTTTGCGATTTTTAATATCCTCGTACCATTGCTCCTGATAATTTAAGCTGGCTACATCCATCAGTTCCACCATACTGATAATCACATCTAGTTTTTCTTCTAAATCTGTTATACCATCCACTTCTCCTGGTGGACGAATAGCACAAGTTATCGGTCTGGTCGGCTCTAGTTCTCGTGTATGTTCAACCAGCATTTCTAACGTTTCAAGTGTGCGCTTAGAACCTTGATCTTCAACTTCATTTCCTACACTCCACATAAAAATAGACGGATGATTACGATCTCTTAGTATCATTGTCTCCAGATCCTTTTGCCACCAATTCTCAAAGATCTTGCCATAACTGCCTGACCACCATTTATCAAACACTTCATCAATAACAAGGAAGCCCATTTCATCACACATGTCTAGCAATTCTATTGCAGGGGGGTTATGACTACACCTAATCGCATTACAGCCCACCTCTTTCAACGTTTCCAATCTGCTTCTTAACAGGTTATCTGGAACAGCAGCACCTACACTGCCGGCATCATGATGTAGATTTACTCCTTTTAACTGAATGGATTCGCCATTTACTTGCATGCCATTTTTATTAGATAATGTAATTTCTCTAATACCAAATGTGGTATCGTATTCATCTACCTGCTGCCCCTCACAGATGATTCTGCTTTTGGCTTTGTATAATTTAGGGGAGTCTGGTGACCATAATTGTGGATCATCTACTTGAAGTGTCTGGTGAATCACCGACTTTGCATGTTCTTTCAAAAAGACCTCTTGTCTATCTTCCACCAGCTCTCTGTCGTGTTCATCCAAAATCACTGTCTCCAGATAAAAAGCTTGATCAGAAGTATGATCATTAACCACCGTTGTTTCGATATTCACATCCGCTCTCTCCGCTGATGTTATATTTGTTGTCACATACGTACCGCAATGATCAACATGTAATAAATTGCACATCATTAACGTTACATGTCTATATATCCCTGAACCTGTATACCATCTACAATTTGGCTGATCTGAGTTATCAACTCTTACCGCAATCACATTCTCTTGGCCATCGATAACATAGGGCGTGATATCATAATAAAAAGGAGTAAATCCATAGGGATGTTTAGCTAGATAATGACCATTACACCACACTTCACTATTTTGATAGACACCATCAAAATAGATGTATACTTTTTTGTTTACATCTGTTGTTTGAAAATACTTTCGGTACCAGCCAATGCCAGTTGGAACGAATCCACCACTTTGTCCACTCTCGTTATCTCTGGCAATATCCCCTTCCACACTCCAATCATGCGGAACGTTTAATCGTCTCCAATTGGCATCATCATAAGATACTTGATATGCATCAGCTGTATCTCCTTTATGAAAAAGCCAATTCTTATCAAAGTCCATGATATTTCTTACAATATCCATAATACTCCCGCCTTTTCTATTAATTTTATCCTTTCAGTCCAGTTGTAGAAATACCTTCGATAAAATATTTTTGGGCAAATAAATAAACGATTACAATTGGAATTAATGAAAGCGTTGTGGCTGCCATAATCAAATGATAATCCGCACCATATAACTGTTGGAAATAACGAATCCCAATTTGTAATGTAAATAAAGACTGTTCACTTAAGTAAATAAGTGGATTGATAAAGTCATTCCAGCTATTTAATAATGTAAAAATAACCAGTGTGCCGAGCGCTGCCTTCGATAAAGGCAATATGATATTCCAAAATATTCGGAACTCTGAACAACCATCTATCCGTGCTGAGTCACTTAATTCATTTGGAATCGTTAGGAAAAACTGTCTTAACAAGAAGACACCGAAAGGGTGAAACAATTTCACAAGAATCAGTGCAGTATGTGTATTCAGTAACCCAAGATCCCTCATCAATACAAACTGAGGAATCATCGTTACTTGATCTGGTATCATCATTGTCGCAATATACAAAAAGAAAATTTTCTCACGTCCCGGGAATTCTAACTTCGCGAATGCATACGCTGCTAGCGCAGAAGTTAACACCGTGCCCAGCGTAGTCAGAACCGCAACCTTCGTTGTATTCCAATAAAACATCGCAAAAGGAACACTGCCCCACACCTTCGGATAATTATCCCAATTCGGATTCTCTGGAATGATGTTCATGCTGTCCTGAAAAATTGTCGCCGCATCCTTCAACGAGCCAGATACCATCCAAACGAAAGGCATGACCATCACCATAGCAACCAGAATGAGCATCACGTACGTAAAAATCGTGAACAATGATTTTTTCATTTTGATATCTTTTGCTTTGGCAGATACCATCTTATTTTCTATTGCGTTCGTTCCTTTCATTTTCTGTCACACCTCCCTAGAAATGTACCCATCGTTTCTGGCTACGGAATTGAATAATCGTAACTATCAAGATAATGATGAACAAAATATAAGACATAGCCGATGCATAACCAAACTCAAAATCCATAAAAGCAGTATTATAGATATGGTAGACTAATACATTTGTAGAGCGACCAGGTCCGCCTTCTGTCATGGCTACAATCGTATCAAATACCTGGAACGAACTAATCATGGCCATGATGGTACAAAAGAAGATAACAGGAGATAGCACAGGAATCGTCACATGAATGAATTGTTTCCATCGATTGGCGCCATCAATGGTCGCTGCTTCATACAAATGATGAGGTATCCCCTGCAAACCGGCAAGCAGAATAATAGCGAAATAGCCAACTCCTTTCCACACTGACACAATGATAATCGCAGGCATAGCCCATAGAGAAGATCCAAGCCAATTAGGCGGATCTTCCACTATGAAAGTCATCAGCTGATTAACCGGACCTTCTCTTGTAAACATCGACGACCAAATAACACCGACAGCTATAGCTGCTGTTACATTCGGAAGGAAGTACAGCACTCGAAAAAAGCCAATGCCATTTATTTTGACATTCATCATCACCGCTAACAGTATCGAGAAAATAATCGTTAATGGAACTGATACTCCCGTGTAATAGAAATTGTTAAGAAGCGAGATTCTGAACGTTTCGTCACTCCATAATTGAATATAATTATCTAATCCCTTAAACGCCATTGGCGACAGTCCATCCCAATTCGTAAAACTCATCACAAAGGATGAAACGATCGGATACAGAACAAATATCGTTAATCCAATCAAGCTCGGCAAAAGGAACATAAACGCAACCAGGTATTTCTTTTTCAATATGCCCATCACTTCACTCCTTTCTTACATGTTGTTGCACAAGCTATTTATCTAACACTTCTGCATCAATCCGTTCCTGTATTGTATTAAATGTTTCATCCAACTCTTTCTCCTTCAACAAATACAGGGAAGCTTCCTCTTTCATAATCTCCATTCCTTCCGTATACAATGGGTCATCCACAGGAACTTGATTTATAATCGAGCGTTCAAAGAAAACTTCCGCATTCTCCGGCTGATCCAGTCGTTCCACAAAGGCCTGTGTGGTAGCATCGGATTGCCAAGCTGGTAACACACCATGACTTGCCATAATTTCGCCGGCTTCTTCTGATGCTAAATAGCTAAGAAATCGCACAGCTTCTTCTGGATGGTCCGTGTTTTTTGAAACCATTGCTACTGCCATTGCTCCTACTGATGTTGGTTCCTCTCCTTCCGTATAAGGAATTGGCGCAACATCATAATTGACCTGATTACCGCCATCTTCCATCGCACTGTTCAGCATTTCGACTAACCACTCACCGTTGAACAGCATTGCGTAATTCCCTTGAAGGAATCGACCAGTATAGTCCTTACCGGCTTCGCCAACCAGTTCACTGTATGGTTCTTGTGTTTGATCTTCATATGCTAGGTCATAATTGTACTTAGCTGCTTCTTTAAATTTCGCCAAGTCTTCTGGATCATTTGGATTAATATGACCCGATGTATTGGCCGGAATTCTCCACCAGGTTGAGGATGGTTCATAATTTAACGAGCCCCACACTTTACCATTTTCCCCTTCGTAAGTCAGCTTCTTCGCCATCTCTCTATACGTTTCCCACGTCCAGGTCTCATCAGGATAATCTACCCCTGCCTCATCAAAGATATCTTTGTTATAATATAAGGCCCATGCACCCGAACGATATGGCAGACTGTATAAGCCGTCATCGATCTTCACTTGCTCTATTAAACTGGAAATGTTATCTAACGCTTCGGTATCCACATATTCGCTGATTTCAAGCAATTGCCCCTTGCTTTGATACGTAGACATTGCACCAGCAGTAGCAAGTGCGAATACATCCATCCCCTCGCCAGAAGACATATTCACTAATAATTTCTGTTCATATTCATTCGTCGGTACAAATGTAGCATTAATTTTTATATCTGGGTTCTCTTCCTCGAATTTCGCGATAACCTCTGTCATATAGTTCTCTTCATCAAACCAATCAAAATAGTTTAACGTGACAACATCTGAGCTCTCCTCACCATTATCCGCTGATCCATTTGAGTCGGTATTACTGCAACCAATGAGTAAAAATAAGAATAATCCAGCAATCAGAACGATAAAACCTTTTTTTCTATTCATTACAATTTCCTCCCCTTCATAATCCTACTGAAAGTTGAAGCGTTTACATTTATAGTGTATCTAACAAGATCTCAGATAAAAAGAAGGTAATAATTCAGAAGGGGTAGTATTTCTACAGATATTTGAGAGGAAGTATTAAAGTGATACAAAAAAAGCGGTACACTATAAAAAAGAAAATGATCTTAACATTTATACCTTTAACCATTATTGCCTTACTCATCATTTCAGCATCTGCTTTTGTTCTTTACAGCAAATCACTCCAGAACTCCTATGAAAGACTAGTAAATGAAACACTTAAACAAGTAAACCTGCATTTGGATACGTATTTAAATGATATCATTCATTTGACAGAGAGTCCTTACTATAATGATAGTATCTTAAACGTTCTAGAGAATGACGGAAATTTGTCACCAATCGAACAGAATACCATCATGGATGAAGAATTATATACGATCCTTACTACACTAAGAGAGGATATTCAAGGCGTCTATTTCTACAGGAATGACGGTACCACCTTTTCCAAATCACGTTACAGAGTTACCATTGACTCTAATAAAGACTATTTAAATAGTGACTGGTACCACCATATTATGAAACTAAGAAAGTCAGAATTTTTCATTAATGAATTAAATAGAGATGGCGTCAATAACAGGCCTTCCCGGGCATTTTCCGTTGCAAAAGGGATCAATCTATTTGATGAGCCAAGTATGGCAGCTATGGTCATTGACATTAATTTCAGCGGACTCGAAAGTTTAGTTAATACCGTCGATATCGGTCAAAAATCCAATATCCTAATCGTTGACGAAAATAATAACCTAATTATGAGCAAGAATCAACAATATCTGCAGGCAATGGATGAGATCAACTTTCATAATCCTTCCGTACAGCAACTGGAATTAGATAATGACTCGATGATATCCGCTTATTCAACGTCTGATATCTCAGGCTGGAAGATCATTGCTGTCGTTTCCAAACAAGAAATATTCTCTGAATTAAATACAATCCAACGACTGATTTTAATTATCTCCATAGTAACGATCATACTCATTACCGGTGCTTGTATCTTTGTGTCCCACCGCATTACACAGCCATTGTCTCATTTAAAGAGGCTCATGAAGGAAGTAAAAAAAGGCAATTATAGTATCGCCATGACAGACATACGGAATGACGAGATTGGTGATGTAGCAAGTACTTTTAATGATATGCAATCCCATATGGACGAGTTAATTAACCAAGTATTAGAGGGCAGATATAAACAGAAAGAAGCAGAGTTAAACAACCTCAAATACCAAATCCGCCCCCACTTTCTTTATAATACGCTAGAGTCTATCCGTGCACTGGCTGAAATAAAGGGGAATTTGGAAATTGTGGATATGAGTTCGTCACTTGGGGCATTTCTTCGTTATAGTATCAAACAAGGTCATGATTTTGTTTTCCTAAAAGATGAGTTCAACCAAGTGAATAATTATATCAACATTCAACAGCGACGATTCGGCAATCTAGATATTCGCTATAACCTGGAACCTTTTATTCTAAACAGCAGAACAATTCCGCTCATTTTACAACCTTTAGTTGAAAACGCTATCCAACACGGATTGGAGGAGAAGCTGTATGACAGAATCATTACAATAGAGGGTACATTCAGGAACCATGACCTTATCATTAAAGTAATAGATAACGGAAAAGGCATGGAGGCATCACTTGTTAAACAAATCAACGATGCTTTAGCCGAAAACAATTATAACCATAAGCAATTAGGTATCGGCTTAAATAACGTGGATTCTCGTATTAAAATGACTTACGGAAACCAATATGGACTACGGATTGAAAGTGAATGGCATAAGGGCACTACCATGATTGTTACCATTCCATATATGCCTTGAATACTAGCAAAGAGAATGAACAGGAAAGGAAGATTAAGTATGGCTCATGTCCTAATTGTTGATGATGAAAAATTAATCAGGGAAGGTATTCACGCTATGTTAAACAGATTACTGCCGGGACACCAATGTTTATTAGCAGATAACGGAAAAACTGCGTTAGATGTCGTCGAGTCTCAAAAAATTGATCTGATCATTTCTGACATCAAGATGCCTGTCATGGACGGCATGGATTTTGCCAGGGAACTAGTAAGCAAAAACTATCAAATACCTTTTATTTTCCTGACAGGATTAGAGGAATTTACATTAGTACAACAAGCCATAAAATATCGCGCAATCGACTATATCCTTAAGCCGATAAATGGAGAAGAATTAAAGACAATTGTTCATTCATGCCTGGATTTCTCTGTTTATCTCGAGGGCAAAGAAATCCCCGAAACAACTAGAAGCTCATTTGAACAATTTGAATTCCGAATTCATAATTCGCTTGAAGCACTCGATAAACAAGCGATTGAGACATTAATCTTAGAAATATATGAAGAGATGGAAGATAAGCGTATCTTATGCCATGAACTCCAGCGAATTATCAATTCATTTGCAATTAAGAGAAATATATCAGGCGTTGATTATCTATTTCAGAATCAACCAGTAAATGCCATGCAGGCTGTGCAGATTACCCATCAGCTAATGGATACTTTACAGGCCAATACCAAAGAGGAAACGATAATAGATATCGCCAAGCGTTATATTAAGGATAACCTTCATAAACCACCAACGCTCGTGGAGGTCTCTGATGCTGTACACCTTAACCCAAACTATTTCAGTGATTATTTTAAAGAGAAAACCGGTGAAGCCTTTAGTAAATATGTATCCCGATTACGCATGGAAAAAGCAAAAGCATTATTGAAAGATACACGTATTAAAATTAAAGATGTTGCCCAGCAATGTGGTTATCATGATGCGCAAAACTTTCGTGACAAATTCAAACAGGTTATTGGGGTAAGCCCTAACCAATATCGAAAGACGCAAAAACTTAGGTAGAAAGGGTGCAGTATTGTGAACATATTAGAGAGCAAAGTATATAAGATAATAGAATTAGTCATCAATATTATCATACTAAATGGGCTTTGGTTGTTATGTTCGATTCCCATTATTACGATAGGTCCGGCCACTCATGCTATGTATCAAGTATTACTTCATTATGTAGAGAACAAGGAAACAAGCGTCGCAAGACCCTATTTCAGTTACTTTAAGAAATCTTTTAAGTCAAGCCTATTTGTTGGGCTTGTTCTGTCATTTCTTGCCTTTGCATTGATTGTAAACTTTATGGTTATCGCAGGAACCGAAAACGTTCTATTTCTAACTGGTTTTTCCTTGCTTGGCTTGTTACTATTTGCCATGATGACATTTGTTTTTCCCATACAGATTACACATCACGTAAAGAGGATGACATTATTTAGAAATGCTTTGTTTTATGCTCTAGGGTTCCTTCCTTATTCTGTTTTGAACCTTTGTATTGTTGCTGGAGTGGCGGTGTTATTTTTCATCCATCCTGCTACTATATTTGTAAGCTGCTGTATCGGGGCTTATTTTGTTCTTTTGTCTTGCAGGAGAGCTTTTATGGGTGTTGAGGATAGGAAGAAAGCAGAGCAAGGGCATCTCGCTGCTATTAGAAGGAGTTAGTATGTTCTCTTATTAGTAAGAAAACCTAATCCCTTCATCATTTTATTGAGGGATTAGGGTGTTGAGCTCAACGTGTACCCGTTATTCACGCTTTTCAAGATAACTATGTTTGCCATTATTCCTTGGCATTTACTAAAAACACGCCTTTAAGACCTGTTCAAATTTAATATAAATCCTCTTCCTCAATTTTCATGTCTTTATAATAGTACTTCATGTCGTTCTCGTTAATTTCCCGCATTACCCTGCAAGGGCTTCCTATTGTGATTACGTTATCTGGAATATCCTTGGTTACGAAACTGCCAGCACCGATTACTGTATTCGCCCCAATACGCACCCCAGGTAAGATAAAGGCACCTGCACCAATCCAAACATTTTCTTCAATTACCACTATTTATTTCTACAACGATTACAAAAAAACAGTATGATTTGCGCTTCCGTACAACATCATACTGTTTTTTTGCAGGATGGTCTCCTAAGCAACTGACAGATCACTGACGTTTTTTCGTCTTCTTATTGTTCGCTCTTTACCTATCGTTATCACCTCCACGCTGATAAGTCTGACATAATCATCGCGATTTATGCCTGGTTATCAGCGCTTTCGTCGTGAGAGGGAATTCTGACATTGCTGGTAAAACAGCATATATAAGACTTTGCACAAAACCACTTAAAATCAATGTACGAAGTTAAAGGGGATTAAACGATATTACTACTGTTTAATTTTCAGACCTAATAACGCTGCAAATTGGATCGCTTGAGACGTTGATACTGTACATCCATTTAAGTTTTCTATAGAAACAATTAAAGAATCAAAATTGGATGAGCTGATATCAATTCCTTTTAATGGTGTATCTTCAAAGCTCGCGCCATTAAGATTGCATGTAAGAAATTCTACTTTTTTAAGCTTACAGTCAAAAAAGTCGGCGCTTTCTAACGCAGCCCCATCAAAAATCACCTTTTCAAGTTTTGAGTCCCCGAACGCAACCATATTAAGAATGGATTCTTTAAATCTTGTATTTCCGATATAAGACTCTGTCAGGTTGCTACCTAACAACTTACAATTACGAAACTCAACTCGATTCATGGAGGCATTCCCCAAATCAGCATTAGATAAATCACAATTCTCAAAAACCACATCGGTAAGGTCAATTCGTTTAAAATCCGTATTTGTGAAATTACAATTCCTAATCACGGTTTTATATAGTCGCACTCGATCCAGTGCTTCGTTGGCAAAATCTGAATCGGTAACCATACACATTTCAAATTCTGGATCTTCTTCGTAAAAAAGATCTGTAAATCTTCTATCCTTCAGCTCTTCAGGTATCTTGGGTGTGTCAATCTTCATTGTAAACCCACCTACTTTCAAAGTTATTTAATTCACTTCGAGATACAAACACAAATGAACAAACGTTTCGTGTAATGATATCCTTGATATGTATACTAAATTGGTTAATCGGAATATTGGATGGCCCTCTGAATAGACAATTGTCGATACAGAGGGTTTTACTCCCTATCTATAGGATAACCTTCATTCTGAAGATAGTACAGTACAGCTCAATTAATCTTCACGCATCAATCGTGTTAATGTTTCTTCGAGTCCTTTTTTAAAAGATGTTGTTGGAATGGGTCCGATTCGTTTTTCATATTTTTCGCCACTCAGAATAAACCCTTCTTTAGTGAGGTACATAATTTCAACAATTTCTCTCATAAATACATCGAACAAGCCAATGAAGCGAATAGCACTTTTAGTCAGTGGAATGATAGGCTTTCGACTTCCTGTTACTTGACGAGCAATTTTGATAATTTCGTTACCAGAAATCAATGCTGTGCCTGGTATATTCCAATTCTCCCCATAAGAATCGTCTTCCACAGCTATATTTACAATCATTCTAGCTGCATCTGGCAAATAGACGTATTCCCGAGGTGTTTTCAGGTTTCCAATAAAAATCGAAATTTTATTGGCTGCCATTCCTTCTAGAGTAGGCTGCAAATAAGAATTTTGTGAAGTAGGACCATAATAATCCGGTAACCGGACAATTAATGCTTTCGCTCTGTTCCATTTGGGACTGAATATCAACTGCTCGAATTCCACTCTTATTCTACCTTTTTTGGTATGTGGCTGGTGCGGATGACTTTCATCTCCCTTTGCGACCTGATGTCCATACACATAAATTCCATCTACAATAACGATCTTCTTCCCTAGAGTATTTGCTGCTTTCATCACACTTTCTCCAAGTAGCAGGAGTTTATCCTTCATCTCTTGGTACTTTACATTCGCACATTGAAAAATGACTTCTGCGTCTTCAGCCGCTTTAATAATTGTCTGATAATCGAATATATCCCCCAGTTTATACGTTAATCTGGGATTATGATCATGTTCCGCCATCAGTGTATTCAATTTACTTTGGGATCGGCCGAAAGCAATAACTTCTATTCCTCTATCCAATAATTCTGAAACAATAACCTGTCCTGTCCCGCCAGTTGCTCCTAATACAATCGCTGATTTCATTTCCAACACTCCTTTAGTTAGTGATCAATCAATAACAAAAATAATAAAAATTAATGTATCTTAATCCCAACATGTGAACAATACGACCACAATAGCTATAACCCCTAATAACATGGAAAATGGGGAAATAGAATTCTCCTTACTATTTTTATTCATCTGTAACACCTCCCATTTAAATTTAGTCCCACCAACTAATGATACAAACCACAATTATGCCAATTGTAACGTAGTCCACCTTGGCTAATCTCATATTTTAACCTCCTTTCATTATTTAGTGATTGATCAATAAATAATGATCAAAAAAATAAATAATCAACAACTCGATTATTTATTTTTTTGATCATCAATCAGCTCAGGGAGATCTATAAAATACGAAATATTACATAATATCCCTCTTGCTAGAAATGTAGTAACTTCCCTTTCCACATTCTCGATCCCTGCTGCTTTAAATCGATCAACGGTATAGCTTTGGATACTCGACAATCCTTTTTTCGTTGCACTACGGACAGCGTTTTCTGTTACAGATATTCCTATTACCTGTAATGCGATTTCATTAGGATATAATGCAGAAAGCTCTTCATATGCTGCAATCATCTCTTCAACAAGTTGTTCAGGAGCAGCATCCACATTTTTAAAAGTTTGAAGAATCCTTTCAAATGCTCGCTCTAAAGCTGCAATAAACAATTCTTCCTTTGTTTTAAAAAATCGAAAGACATATGGCTGTGATATGCCTGCTTTTTCTGCAATGTGTGCGGTAGTTGTATTGTAGTAACCTCTTTTTGCAAATACTTCTAATCCAGCTTCAAGAATCTCTTCTTTGCGATTTTCCTTACTAGACCTAGCCATGACGGACACCCACTTATTTATTTATTGATCAATAACATTATAACCAATTCCATAAAACAGGTCAAATAACGTGTGATAGTATAGATAAATCTGGATAAGAAAAAGCATAAAAGAGAACCTCTGAAGTAGAGAAAAGACTGGAAATCCTTCATCAATACAGAAATACAGTTTCTGTTTTTTTCCTGATTGACATCTATACTCACACCCTATTTTTTAAATTCTGTTCCTATCTTCTATATCTTATCATGAAACAACCTCCGCTCCTTTGAAAAAACAGGCAGCACAACGCCGAGATTCTGCTAGTCCCTTACTCCTTACATTCCCCTGTCAACGCATTCATTTACAGATGAACCAAAATATTAATAAGCCTTCCAAACGGATCTCTAACGAAAAACCGCCGTACACCCCATGGTTCCTCTGCTGGTCCATATTCAATCGGAATTCCCGCATTTTCGATGCGTTCGAGTGCATGGTCAAGATCATCCACTTCTATAGACAAATCAGGTACCGGTGTCCCCGATCCACCTTCAGAAAGGAAATTAATTTGCGTCTCCATTTTCTCATGTGATCCGTAGGTTGCAATAAAGTGAGACTTCAATCAGTGGGGGTTTTGACCCCCACTGATTGCTAGCGAAACTTATCAGGAAGTTATCGTCCGTTTATCCCCCACTTAGCTTCTTAGTTATCTCTCTAATCTTGAAGTGGGGGTATTACGGACGGTTAGCGCTGTGATAAAATCAAGATTCATTAATAGATCAAGTCCGAGCACCTCGCCATAGAAATACTTAGCCTTGGAGATATCCCTTGCTTCGACATTGGCTACGATTCGTTTGACTTTCATTCTTCTCCTCCCTCCTGTTACTAATCATTTCTACAACCATGACAAATAGTCCTTCTTTTCTTTGGATTTTAACATGCTCCTTTTACGATGAAAAGGGATTCTAGGTTTCCGGCAAAAAAATAGCATGATTTGCACTGTTCTCACCTTCAGTACAAATCATACTTTATGTTTTCATTACTGACGTTTTTTCGTCTTCTTGTTGTTCGCTCTTTCAGCTGGAGTCAGTGGTTCATTGGCAAATTCATGATCAAAATTCCTGGACATATCTTTTCGGACAGCCTGTTCATCACTCGCAGCAGTTTCTCGCCTTTTTTTGCGCTCTTTACCCATCCTTATCACCTCCACGCTGATAGTCTGGCTCAATCAACGTGATTTATGCTCGACGAATCATGCCTTCCGAGAGTATGACTATTATGACTTGACGAACCATCTATTACTACTTCGTCAAATCATAACTCTGTTCCATCAAGTTATACATATCTCCCTCTGGATCCGTACGATGCAACACTACGGAGATCCAGTTTTCTTTATTCATATGGTATCCAGGTAAAATATTATCTTCATTTCTTAAACTGGCACTGATTTCAGGAGGGCATTTCAGATTTATAATATCAATTTCCTCCGTGCCTTCCAGTCCCACTTTTTCAGGGAGAACATTCATGATCAGAGCGTACCATTTTTTACTAGAGGCATGTCTTAAGGCGGCGTAGGTTGGGAATTTTTGAAATGGATAATCAGGTGAGGTACCGTATTTTTCTTGGGCGTGTTGGAAGATCTCATTTCTTGTGATCATATGGATAGTTCCTCCTTTGTATTTTGTAAAAAAGACCTTTGAAGCCTTTTTCTTATTTTAACCTAATCACTTTCAATGATAGTAAAAGCATAATCTTTTTTCCGGAAATTTGTCCATTTATAGAAAAAAGACTGTCAGTTTCATCCTTCTTATAGAAAAGCCTGTATAATTGAAAACCAACGACTTTTGGGTGGTAAAAAAGTTTATTCAACAAAGCGGATACCATTAGTTAACGTACATTTTTTCACTTCATACATTTTCACACAAAACGGTTGACATATCGTAAAATCTCGATATAATGATAGCCATGGAACCGATTGATGTATTTAAGGCGTTATCAAATGAAACTCGACTTAACATTCTAAAATGGTTAAAGGAACCCGAGAAGCATTTCCCTAAACAAGGCGCTCATCTACCAAAAGGGGTAAGTATCAAAGGAGGAGTATGTGTAGGCGATATTCAGGAAAAAGCTAAAGCTTCTCAATCTACGGTTTCCCAATACCTTAATATGATGCAGAATGCAGGTCTACTGGAATCTGTCCGTTATGGTCAATGGACTTATTATAGACGAAACGAAGAAACCCTTTCTCAGTTAGTTGAATATTTTAAAACAGAAATCTAAATTGATTGTTGATTTCTGTTTTTTTAACACATTATTATATCGGTTATTCTAGATATTTAAATATCATAATGTAGGAGGTTGTTATTTCATGCGTTACTTGGCATATATTTTAGCGGTGTTAGCAGGAACAGCACTTAGCTTCGAAAGCGCAATATACGGTCAACTTGGGGAAACAATAGGAGAGCTAGAAACCAGTTTTTATAACTTCTTTATGGGCACTCTCATCATGGGATTGTTATGGTTATTCTTTGGTAAAGGGAGAAGCTTTCCTATGCGGTGGAAGCACCAAAATGGTCACTACTTGGAGGAATCTTAGGAGTCATCTATTTAACAGCTATCGTTATCAGTGTACCTTTTGTAGGTGTTGGTATAACGATGGTTACAGTAATTATCGGCCAATTGATTATGAGTATGGTTATTGAACACTATGGTTGGCTTGGTAGTACACAAACCAAAATTAATAAAGAAAAAGTATTTGCAATTATTTCCATGGCAATTGCCCTTATACTAATTAATTAGGAGGTCTACTAATGGATATATTAATGATTTTTTTCACCTTATTAGGTGGTATCACATTAAGTGCACAATCATCCGTCCACGGAACCTTCAGCCGCAAAGCTGGAACAATTGAAACGACATTTTTAACCATGCTAACTGGGTTAGTGTTTCTGACAATTATTATTATATTTTTCGGTAAAGGTGATGTACTTGGGGTCCTTTCGGCACCATCATGGCAGTTAAGCGCTGCATTTTTAGGTACGGGGTTCTTACTTCTCTCTGTCATAGCTGTTCCAAAAATTGGCGTCATAGCGACCAATGTTGCAGTTATTAGCGGACAGCTGTCGATTAGTATGATTATTGATCACTTTGGCTGGTTTGATAGTTTAGTAATACCTTTAGACTGGAAGCGGCTTGTTGCACTACTATTTATGATTATTGCTGTTTATTTTATCTACAAAGGAAATAAACGATCTATCGCAGAAAGCTATTCTTAGATAGGCGCCCGATAGTTGAAGAAAAACACCTTTTAATGAAAAGGTATTTTTCTTCTCCAATCGTGGTTTGCATAAATAAAGGACAGTACAGTCGCTCCGACAACACTTGGCAGCAAAATAAAGGAGAAAAATTGAAGTGTGAACATCCCCGCCACGTCAAAATGTCCATGAATCGGTCCTAATATTTGCGTTGCTGTCATAATTGCAGCATGGAATCCAATTGATGTCCACATACTTCCCGATATCGCCCTAAACACACCTAGAATAATTGCAAAACCAGGGATAAATTGAAGCTGTTCAACAGAATATATCGCCCCTATAAAATAGGCAAATAACGAGAACAACAATGCTTGTAAAAGGATGGTGCCCCAATGAGGGAATAACGCATTTAAATAACGATAAATATATCCCCTAAAAATAAGTTCTTCGGGCAAGGCTTCTATAAAAAATACAGTTATAAATAAAATCAACATACTTAACAATAGGTAACTCAAATCTGTATAAACTTTTAATTCCACCCACCCGAGCATTAAACAAATATATATACCAATAGCTGCAGGAATTGTCCAGAGAAAAAAGCCAAAGAGAAAGGAAAGAATATTCTTTTTTACAGTTGCTTGCCCAAGCTGGTTCCATGAAGTGTTGTCAATTTTAAGTGCAACTTGTAAAAGAATTATGGTTAAAACAGTTGTGATTAGAGCTATTACGAAGTGGCTAAGAGAACTATATTCTTGACTGATAAACGTGTCACTAAGGTAGGTTATAAAATTCCAAATGATAATAGCAGAAGCCAACACTGCAGCAATCCTTATGATTATGTCTTTCATTTTATAATTTTTCATCCCATTCACTTTCCTCACCGCTCTCACTCTTTAGATTTTAATTTCCTACTAAGCCATTCTCCTTTTACACCCCCTCCTCGTTAGTTTAAGCACCCTTTCTTCACAATGAGGAGGATATCTTCAGATGAACTAAACCTTGTCGCAATAGGGATTCGAGATAAGAAAACGTATGTCGATGAATTATTAAAAGGTTCACACGGCATCTCACATGAAATGAATCCAAATGATGGAGGTGAGGGACAGGCTCTCATGTAAGTTTATGTACTTGGGACCGTTCCTCAGTATTAACAATTCTTTAAAAAAATCTCTCCTCATTCACATTAGCGTGTCTAAGAAGAGATTACTGGTTAACAGTTACGTTGTTAAGATGTATTTTTTAGTAATGACGGTTTGTACAATCATAAACAGACCGCCTATTGTCCAATATAAAGGAAGTGCTGCTGGCATAACAAATGACATCATCCCGATCATAATCGGTGATACATACAGCATCAGCGACATCGGGCCTTTATTCGTTTGATTACTACCAATCAAACCCACACGTCCTTGAAGATAATAAGTTAGTACAGCAATCAGAGCGATTAATATATTAACTTCTCCCAAATTAAACCATAAAAACGAATGTTCGGCAATTTCAGGTGTCCGGCGAATCGCATAATAAAAGCCAATTAAAAACGGCATTTGAATAAGCATCGGAAAACATCCTGCCATCGATTTTATTGGGTTAACATTATATTTCTTATAAAGCTCACTTAATTCCTTCTGCATTTTCAATTGTTTATCGCTATCCTGTTTGTCTTTATATTTTTCTTGAATTGCGTCCATCTCGGGCTTTATTATTTTCATCATTTCTTGCGTTTCTTGGCCCTGTTTTTGCTGTTTCACCATAAATGGCAGTATAACCAGTCTTAAAGCGATGGTAATAACAATAATGGATAAACCGTAACTTCCGCTGAGTTCCTCCGCAATCCATTTAATTAATAAAGAAAATGGATAAACCATATATTCATTAAAAAAACCTGGGGTTGATGCATCGATATCTGTATAGTCCCCACTACAACCCGTAACTAATAAAACACTTATAATTAATACTATAAATCTATATTTTCGTAAGGCTGTAAGTATGTTTTTTTGTTCCATCTTTCTCCTCCTCTTATTTTAAACTCACTTTTAAAATAAGAGGAGAAACTGTCTTCTTTATCATCTTTTTCGTCTATTCTTTTAAAGGCAATGATTAACCAATTGACAAAAGAATGATTAATGATCAATGGCCTCTCTATCATTCCAAGATTGACCTTTGTCGTTTCGTACTTATCACCAATCAAATGTTTACTTTCCATGAAATGATTACTGTAAAGCTGGTTAACTAAAATGACTACAAATGTAATCATAGCTAGCCCTAAATACAGATAAAAGAAAGTGGTATCAAAAAAGATACTTTGTATTATCTCAAAAAACATACTTACTCACCTCCTTGACATGTAACGTTATTGTAATAAGTAATTCTTATTATTGATTATAGCAAATGAACCATACAAATTATACTAATATGACAAATTGCTACAAACAACTGCGTCCTATAACAGAAGATTGACTTTCGTTATTTGCTTGCTGCTATCAGTAAAAACATCGGTCTTCTATTTTCATCCTCCATTTGAGGATCATTTTTTACCATTCCATCAGAAGGAAATGATTCTTTCACTGTACCAATAATGAAGCCGGAGTCAATTAAGTCATTCATATATGTTGCAATCGTACGATGGTATTTTAAAACATTTTCATTTAGAAATAATGCATCACGAACTCCTTCTTTTTGATAATGATCCACTGGCCAATGCAGACGATTATTGTGTTCGTCATAGTACCAATCTTGTTCTTTCCGTGACGTAAAAATGGGATGCTCAACAGAAAAAACAAAGCTCCCCCAGGCCTTAAAGAATGATAAACTTTTTCACAAATGGACTTAAATGACTCTATATAGTGAAAAGCAAGCGAGCTGATTACTACATCATATTGGGATTCTGGAAAAGCAAAGTCCTCGATAGGTGCTTTGACGTATGAAATGAAGGAATCACTTGTTATTTCCTGGGCTCTTTGTATCATATTTTCGGATATATCTACACCTACGACAGAACTCGCTTGCTGTTCACGTGCGTATCGACAATGCCAACCAAAACCACAACCTAAATCAAGTACCTCTTTACCTTTTAATTTCGGCAGTAGTTCTTTTAATATATGCCATTCTCCAGCGCCTTCAAGTCCTTTAACAGAACGTGGCATTTGTTCATACGCAGAGAAGAAAGCTGGATTATCATATTTATTCTGTTTCACTGTTCATGCATCTCCTCTTCATTAGAATAGGAATTCACCATTTTCCATTAACAGGACTTTCGTCCCACCTTCTTTGATACCTACTACGTTCATATCTTCGGTGCCAAAAGTCACATTGACTAACAGGAGGGAAGTATTGAGTCCTGCTTCCATCAACTCTTTTACCGACAGGTCGCTGCCATGTTGAAGGTTGGAAGGAGAGGCGTTTCCGATCCCAATATGGCAGGCCGTATTTTCATCAAATAAGGTGTTGTAAAAGAGCGTATCCGTCTGAGAAAGAGGGGAATCGTTGGAGACCAAAGCAATTTCACCTAGATAATGTGAACCTTCGTCTGTTTCGATGAGACTTTGTAACGCTTCTTGCCCTGTGGCGGCATCATAATCAGTAATCCGTCCCTCTTTAAAGGTTAAGTAAAAATCATCGATAACACTTCCCCATAGATTAGCGGTTTAGTGGCAACTAATTTGCCATTCACCTTATTTTTATGGGGAGCAGAAAATATTTCTTCCGTGGGAATGTTCGGAAAGAATGGTATTCCCATTTTGTCTGTAACACCCCCGCCGATATAGCAGTGATTCTTAGGCATGCCGATTAATAAATCCGTTCCTCGGCTATTTGTAAAATGCAGGGCTTCAAACTGGCTGTCGTTTAGAAACTTTTTCCGGGACTCGAAGGCTCTGTCATGAGCTTCCCAGTCTTTTATAGGATTTTCTCCGTCTGCCCGCGCTCCACGTAAAATTAATTGCCATAATGCTTGCAGCGCTTCTTCTTTACTTAAATCAGGAAATACGTTGGTTGCCCATGCGAAATACGGAACAGCTAGAAGACACCAGCGTACCTCGTGAGATCTAATCTTTGCATGATGAACCTTCAATTTGCTGCGGGAAGCCTTTTGAAATCGGCTTATCCGTTCTGTGGAAACATCCTTAAAGACATCTAAATTCTCAGAAATAATATGGATGTAAGCAGCACCCTCATCGTCCCACTCCTTAAAGCGAGCATTCTGCCAGTCAGGAACGTGATCGATGGCCTCCTCTGCTGCATGCAAATAAAATTCTTTGGTAGACTGTTCATCTGTCCAATCGATAACTACATTGGAGGCCCCCGCCTCATAGGCTGCCGTTTGAACGAGACGGGCAAACATTACATTTTTTATATCACTATGGATAATCACTAATTGATTCTTTTGCACATTGACACCAGCTCGTACAGCAAGTTCTGCATACTTTTTCAATTGTTCTTCGCTAACAAGTTCATCTATTTCTTTCATCATTACACATTTAACTCCTAACTTTATCCGGCCCTTGGCAACTTCGTCTGATTCTGTAATACTCTTTTCTTCAACCTTACTTGTCTTTAAAAAAGTTTATATATTCCTCTGTGCTACTCAACTTCACTAAAAGCGGATAGATAAGTAAAAGAATAGCAATCAGAACAGGCAATAAACAAAGCGCTGCTGTTAAGGATAAATCAAATATATTGGGTATGAAAATCATAAAAAAAGTAACAATGGCCGTTAAAAGACCACCTTTATTTTTTGACTTCTGCGTTTGATATTGCTTTTTTCCACATTATTGGCAAATCATCGCTGGGTTCAAGGTAGATGTCTTTTTAACTGTTTGTTTCCAACTCCATATATTATTGCAAATTTCGCAGGTAGGCATTTTTCACCTCTTCTTGTTCTATAAAATAACTCATATTCTGGAGCACCGATGTTCCGTTAAAGCGCCCTTTAATTGAAGCTTAAATGATCAACATGTTTGAGTCATCGAATTCCCAATTCGATCCGTAAGCAACCTCCCAATAATACCCATCAGGATCAATGAAATATCCTCCATACCCTCCCCATGAGAGTTTTTGCGGTTCCTTAACAACCTGGGCACCAATTTTTTTAACTGATTGAAGAATATCATCAACCTCCGTTTCAGATTTCGCATTATAAGCAAGAGTCATACCCGAGAAGCCTCCTTTTGATAATTCGGGAGGATTTTCCTCATTGATATCCTTTGCCAATTCTTCGATTGGAAATAACTCTAACTTTGATCCCTCATTATTAAAGAACACAATAACGGGTTTTTCCTCATCACCTGTGACCGATCCTTCAAAACCGATGTCGCGGTAAAATTTAAGTGATTTTCTAATATCTCTTACGCCTAAAGTAATGAGATTAATTCTATTCATACAGACATCCACTCCTTTAAGTATGCTCATTAGAAAAGAGTTCGACAAACAAATAAACTTTCCTTTTTTGGGTGCAAACTTTCTTTGATATTGATAATACTTTACAAGGAAAAGGGCGCCTCTTATTCCAGATAAGCACCCGTTTGATGAACTCTGATGGAAAGGCAATAAATATTATAACTCCACCACCAATCTGATATAATTAAATAAAGATGGTGATTGATATTGAAATCAACTTAGTGCCGTTACTATTGCACGCCTATCAGAGAAACACTGTCACAATCACACCATCCATATTGTTGCCTGATATCTCATAATGAAGTTTGGAAGGTACCTGAATGGTCATATTTTTATGAACAGCATAATAAGAGATCTGATATTTTTTCCCTTTCACACTAACAGAAATGACTTTTTCTTCTTTTAAGTAATCCAAATATTCTTCTAGAACGAAATTCTTTTCTTTCATAATCGCACTGTGCGGCAAACCAACATAGCGGATATGCCACGGTTCATATTGAATGCCAGTAATGTCCGTTTTATCCTCTGGATAGCGTAAAATGAACCCGTATTCCCAAGCATTTTCTTCTATCCACTCCCCTTCAGGTGCTTTAGCCATCGGTGTTTGAGTGTTTCCTACATCAAGCGATAAGCCCAAATTATGTTCGCTATATCCTGCTGGCAAAGCTGTACCAGAGCCCTTTTCTTGATAAAGCTGCCTTTGCTCATCAAAGTCCCGATAGCCACTGGTAATCCAGAAATTATCAACTCCACCTTTGTCTGCAGCAGCAACCAATTCCGAAAATTCACGTGCTATATCCTCTGACAAATACGTATCGTTATATAACAATCCGTATCCCTTTACCAATTCATTGTGCTTAAAAAGATTGACGACATCTGATTTAACACCTTCTTGGCGAACAGGATATTCACTATTGACTAAAAGCAGATTACCTTGATAGATTTGTTCTTCGATAACTTTAAGTTTTTGGATATTATCATAAGCACTTCTATCCTCTTCCTGATCATACCCTTGTACTTCTACGCTTGGTATATCTTCTCTTGATTCAAAAGAACCTCTATTTACGAAAACGACACACAAGCTCACTAGTAATAAAATTAAACATCCCCACTTCTTCATTATTTAGCTTCCTCCTATTTATTTCTCTTTGCTTAAAAGAATAGCGAAAACTTCTTAAAAAAAGAGTGGGGTAAATTTTAAATTTTTCTTAAATCAAGTATCTGAAGTTATTCTATCTTCATTATTTCGTTAAGTTTCACCTCTCTTTGGTAATCGAACTTCAAATACTGTCTGTAGTAGACTGCTTTGAGCAGTAATTGATCCACTGTGTTGCTCCACAATATTCTTCGCAATGAACAATCCAAGGCCAGTGCTATTTTTCTGTAGAGTTCTTGCTTTGTCTCCAGTATAGAACATATCAAAGAGATGTGGGAGTTCTTTCGGAGGAATACTATCTCCATAATTCACAACTTGTACAACCACTTCCCCCGACTCCATATAGCCGTTAACATCTACAAACTGACCATCGTATCCATGCCGAGCCGCATTGATCAAAAGATTCTCAAACACACGTGCTAGCAGCTCTCCGTCACCGGTAATAGGTAAGTTAGGAGTCATATTCATGCGAGCGATCAAATCATTTTTTGTGAAGACAGGATATAATTCTTCTTTCAATTGATTAAGAAGGTCACGTAAATTAATGTTATTTTGATCAATTGGCAGCATGCCGTAGTTCATTCTCGTTATTTCAAATAATTCATCAACAAGACCTTCTAAACGTTGAGATTTGGTAAAAGCAATTGTTAAAAAATGTTTAACTTGCTCATTCGTCAAATTTTCATCCTTAAGGATTAAATCCAAATAGCCTAATACAGAGGTGAGCGGTGTACGCAGATCATGAGCTAAATTGACAACTAACTGATCTTTACTGCTTTCCGAGAATTCCCCTTTTTCAGTTGCCTGTTTCAATTTTTCACTAGCTAAATTAATATCCTGCGCAATATCGCTGAATTCATCATCTGAAAGGATTTGAACACGGTGATTAAAGTCGCCTTGTGCAAGATGGTGAATTCCGGTAGAAATATTATTAAAATAGGTCACGTAGCGCTTCGTGAGTAAAAAGAAAAACAATATCGAAAGTGGGATAAATATTAGTAAAAAAAAGTTAATGTCTCCAATTTCTCTAATAATTTGACGGAAATTGGCTAATGGACTTTTATAATCAACAACCTTGTAATAAAAATATTGAAGAGTTTTATAAATGATATACGTGATAGAACCCGACAGAAGCATACTTAAGCCTAGTGTTATAATCATTTTGGAACGAAAACTTTTTGTGAATTTAACCATTGAATGAATACCCCACGCCCCACACAGTTTTAATCCATTTGTGTGTTCGTTTATCCTCTTTTAGCTTTTTTCTTATTGTACGAACATGGACCATAACGGTATTCCCATCCTCAAAATATGCTTCGTCCCACACCTGCTGAAAAATATTTTCCACACTGTAAACCTTCTTGGGATGACTGGCCAGCAGATACAAAATATCAAACTCTTTTGGCGTTAGCTCAATGTCCTCATCATATAGTGTAACCGTGCGTTGATCAGGGGAAATCACTAATCCGCCAAAATCCAGTTGCGTTTTATTATCCTTTTGGGGTTGATTAAGGTTTAGAAAGCGTCGCAATTGAGCATTTACTCGAGCAACCAATTCAATCGGGGTGAATGGTTTAGTCATATAATCATCTGCTCCAATTACCAGACCCTGTACTTTATCAAAATCAGAAGTTTTAGCACTCAAAAATATGATAGGCATATTATGCTGTTCGCGAATGCGACGGGCAACTTCATAACCATCCATTTTTGGCATCATAATATCCAAAATCAGCAATTCAATGACCTGATTCCCGACAATACGAACAGCCTCTTGTCCATTCGATGCTTTAAGACACTGGTACCCTTCTTTTTCCAAATGAAAAGCAATTAGATCAGCAATTTCCTCCTCATCATCAGCAATTAATATGGAAATATTCTTCATATTTACACCCCTAAATAAAGTGAGACTTCAATCAGTGGGGGGTTTGACCCCCATTGATTGCTAGCGAAACTTATCAGGAAGTTATCGTCCGTTTATCCCCCACTTAGCTTCTTATTTGTCTCTCGAATCTTAAAGTGGGGGTATTACGGACGGTTAGCGCCGTGATAAAGTTTCGTATACAGGTACTATTCCTTTTCTATTATAACTTTACTTTTTCCAAAAAAAAATGGACTTATTGTAGGGCTTAAATAAACACAGCTCTTCAACTAAACATCCCTTATCTTCATTACAAATCCTTAACCATATTATCGACAAATACCGTTTTTTTCTTCAAGTGCTAGCTTACAATATAGCCCAATGAATGCACGACGGGCGTACTTCGCATTCCATTTTTGCGCCCGTTAATTGAAGAGGAGGGGTTTCCCATTTATGTTATTGACCAGTAGCAAATGATTCTGTAAGTTCACTAACCTCTTTGCTTATTTCCTTATAACGAGTCCAATGTAAATTCGGTAAAAAAATTTCTGGACTTAAATATTTCTTTTTTGTTTTCTTCATTATTTCCTATGGCCCGCTTTCTTTTTTAATTCCATCTTACCGTTCGAGTTAATCCCTGGAAATGAGCCTTAGAAGTATCTTTCAACCCCTTCGTTAAAATCTTTCCCCCATTTCAGTGAACTGCTCTATAGTGACGAGTCCTTTAAACTCCTCTGATGTCGCCTCATTATATTGATATGTATTCGTCTTCATGCCAAAGTGCGATAAAATTCTCAGGATTTACTTTCATACCGTTTCCTCCTCATGTTCGTTCATATATCTATTTACGTACGAATCTCAAAATAGTTGCAAAATAATGATAAACGAACATATGATCGGTATATAATTAAGCTGTCCCCGTTTGTGACACAGCTCCACACCTTCTATCCTCTGACATTACAGTCCGAAACGGCATCGATTCTTGCATAAATACATACTATTGTTACTTAAATTCATCTAGCATCTTTCTCAACACTTCTGTACTTTCAGAAGAAACAATATAGCCCTCGCTTTCATGACCAATATACATCAAAGTACTTTCCTGCCCTTCATTTCCAAGTATAAGATGTAACCCGTGCGTCTCCCCGTTCTCATAACGTACCAATATGTCGTAGTCTGGTTGATTAGATACAGCTTGTGTTTGGCTGTTTGCATGTTTTATTACTTCTTCAAATTCCGACGTAAGCTCTCCCTGCTCGATTGTCGTAAAATAATGTTCATTCAAACCGCCATAGCCATCAGATTCTGAGATGGAGACCGAAGAAACATTATCTAATAATGTCATCTCCTCGTTGGCCGATTGACAGGAAACCAATGGTAAAAAACAAATAGATAAGAATAGAATCAGAGATAATTGTTTCAAGATGCTCCTCCTACCTTCATTTTATATTTTTAATTGGACTCTTCTGCAAAATGAGCCACTTATTCCATATAAGTCGCAATCGTTTAACAAAAAGGGGTTAATATAATCCCTTGACGCTTTGCATAATCATTGACCAGCTTTATTAATGTATTCTTATGTATGGATTTGGAATGATGAATCTCTCTTTTTCCATCTATTTCATATTCATCATAAATAATAAAGTTTAAGTGGTCCATCTTTTTTATAACAAATCGATTACCTTCATATTCTCCACACCTAATATTGAAAGAGTAGATAAAATCAATGATACCGTCATAAAATTCCTGATCCGATACTTCATCCTCCAAGAATGTTTGTATGAATGCTTGCATTTTTTATCTCCTTTCTCCATATCTTTTTTCTAATAAAGCGATCACTCTCTCTTTTACTGATTCCCATTCCGAGTCAATAATACTGTAAAATATATTATCATGAATAGAACCGCTCTCCTTGACTCTATGTTTACGAAAAGTTCCTTCTTTCACCGCCCCGATCCGTTCAAGCGCGTGTTGAGAACGTAAATTTTGTCCACTAACTGAAAATTGGACACGAATGACTTGCAGTTCTTCAAAACAATACTGCAGTAATAATAATTTACATTCGGTATTGACCTTGGTTTTCCAAACTGATGGTGAGAGCCACGTCCAGCCTATCTCCACATTACGATTACCAAAATCAATATCACCAATTCTAGTTGTTCCTATTACTTTGCCTGTCTGTTTGTCCTTAACAACAAAAGGTATTTGTTCCTTTTCCTTTTTCTTATTAACAGCATCCGTTACTATTCGTTCTAAATCATCTATTGTTCTAACGTTTCTCCAGGTATAATTCCATACTTCTGGACTTTTTAACGCTTCAAACAATACATCCTTATGCTTCCATTCAAGTGGCTCAAGAGAAATATATTTACCTTCCAGAACTATGTTAGTTTCCATTTTCATAGATTTTGTCTCCTTATCATATAACTTGCATTACCACCCGTTCTCATCATGCAGAAAAAAAGTTACGCACAGACTGAGGTAACCACAGCAGCCCAACCAATATGACATGAACAATATTAGTAACTATAATAATGCCATAGAACATCGGACCAGCTGTCCATGAAGCAAAACTCCCCAGTGTGGCGATCAACAGCACCAACGTTAATCCAACACGAGCCCATTTGCCACGACTGCGTATCATGACAGACAGCCAGATCGTCAATCCTATAAAAAGTGTGTGAATTCCTGCTACGAAAATACCTACTATAGGTACAGCAAATTCGATATCTTTGTTGGAAAGTGTGGGCTTGCTTTGAACGATCACAGTTCGTAGAAAATCAAGATTCATTATCATGATGGCAGGTATACTCGCATAAAGAAGTTCAAGCACGATTAATATGGGTAAGAACAGACGAAGTGGTGCGGGCATGAGAGTACTCCTTTTTTAGCTTATTATGGTAGAATAAAACTATCATTTCATAAAGTGAGACTTCAATCAGTGGGGGGTTTGACCCTCACTGATTGCTAGCGAAACTTATCAGGAAGTTATCGGCCGTTTATCCCCACTTAGCATCTTACTTATCTCTCCGAAACTTGAAGTGGGGGTATTACGGACGGTTAGCGCCGTGATAAATGACGGAGCGTGTTGCGAATGAATTATATATTTGTCCATGGACTTGGTCAAAATTGGTCGAGTTGGAATAGTACCACTGATCATTTGGATTTTGCTTCAAACGTGTACTGCCCAGATTTATTCTCTCTTCTAGGTACAGATGAGCCTACCTATCACAACTTGTATCAATCTTTTTACGCATATTGCGAAAATTTCCAAGACCCCATTAATTTATGCGGCCTTTCTTTAGGTGCCATTCTATCTCTACATTATGCGATCGATCGACCAGATAAAGTAAACTCACTGGTCTTAATTGCTGCACAATATAAAATGCCTAAGCTACTACTAACCATCCAAAACCTTATGTTTTATTTTATACCTAAATCTGTTTTCCTTAACATGGGGACTAATAAGCAGCAATTTATCGGATTAATCAAATCTATGAAACAATTGGATTTCACCAATAGATTAGCAGATATACAATGCGATTCCTTCATAATGTGTGGAGAAAAGGATTTCGCCAATAAACGCGCAGCAAAAAATTTAAGTCAAACGATCGAAGGTGCTCGTTTTGTCGTGGTAGAAGATGCGGGACACGAATTAAACACAGATAATCCTGGCAAGCTTGCGGAACTTGTTACTGAATTTTGGGGAACAGACTGTCATAAAAACTAGTGATTTTTCAATGCCCTTTCACACTGATGTTATTGTACGTGAAGGTCCTTATGATAATGTTTCTAATTATAAGAATCGATAACTTCTCCTTCCGTTGTTTGGACTTTTAATGGCTCAACTATTTGATCGACGCCTATTTGAATGTAGGGTATGTGATTACTTTCACCACCGTCAACTATTTCCAAAGTGATTTCAGTACTTCCTATCGTATCAACATTTTCCACTTCAACTTCTTTTCCTGTAAACGCTTTACCTAAATTAATGTGAATTTGTTTTTTACCTTCAGATATGGTGGAAACTTTATAGTAGCTCTCAAAAGATTGATTTTCACTAGATGTAAAGCCTTCATCAACCACCCAATAATTATCATCAGTGTATAAAACCAATCCTATAGTTGCAAAAAGAATCACCGGTGCTATGACTAAAATCCCTTTATCTTTCTTGTTCCATTGTTTATCACCTATTTTATTAACGATAAATGGGAGGACTACGGTTCCAATGACTGCTATAATTAGAATACCTGCTCCTAATATGCCGTAAGCCATTCCTTCAAATCCGCCAACTTTAATAAGCCCATAAGCTGTTACTCCTAGACAAGTTAAGAAGGTAACGATTGGTGCTAAATAGAATTTACCTTTTTTCTTAGACGCAATCAAAGTAAAAACAAAAATGATTAGTCCAAAAAACATTCCAAAGAAAATAATTACAAACAACATAGACACACCCCCGCGTTTGTTAGATGAAAAGTGTTACCAAACGGTCCATAAACAAAATAATAATCGCATCGATGATAAGAGAGATCACTTGCGCATGGGTATCTGACGTTCAAACGTCACACTTTTCTATTTTATAACGTTCAAATCCCTTGTTACTTTATAAACCACACTGCCGAAGGTAAACTTAACAGGATATATGGAAAGAATCACAGCAATAAACGCGATGAATGTCTTTATCCCTCCCGTTAGGTGTAAGAGATCGTTTATTAAATAATTAGCTAATTGAATAAGAGTAAATGCGATGCCTACTGACACAACAAATGCAAACAGGATTAGAAGCATTTGACGTATGGACATTTGTTTTATCTTCTGTATTTTTTTAATGCTGCCATCGTTAATGGAAAAAGAAACAGACGCCATCGGGATTAATAATAGGTACCAGCTGGAATAGCCAAACCCTATCCACGACACAGCCATTCCCAAAAGCAGGACCCAGCCGAATATATGAAAGATTTTTTTATTCACTTAACCACTCCCATAAACAAATGGATATTCAGTTCGTCCATTAATCAGTTACCGCGCCTAACGCTTTATAACATATAAGTGCCAACGAATAGACTAAATCCAGCTGCAAGAAAACAAAAAGCAGCAATTGCCCTATTCTTTTGGAAATTTTTTATTCCCAAAGCTAAAATCGTTAAACCTAAAAGTAAGTTGAGATAAGGCTGAATTCCATATTCACCAGCTAGTAAACTATAAATCGATCCGGAAATCACTGCAATGGACGAAAGGGCTATTATTATGTTCAACAACAATATACAATCCCCTACCTTTGAAATCTTGAATTGTTTAGAAAAAACACCTAAGTCTGAAACAAATTACATACATCTGCTATTCTTTAACTTTGTTAAAACGTTGAATAAAATACATAACGATAATTGCAACAATCGAAATTATAATGGAATAACGAGTTATGGTGAAGAAAAATTCAGGATAGGGAATAATTACACTCGAAGTCATGCCATTTACATCCGTCGTATTCCAGCTCCTCGGTTTAAGTGCAAACAACAAAAAGAACGAAACAATAAAAGTATATATTCCAGTTTTCACTATACGTTTTTCCATTGAAATCACCTCTAATTCAATAAATTGTTTCACTTTCATTAGCGTCTTTTTATCGTAGATTAAGCAAAGATACGTTTAATACCTTTCAATAATGATTACATCATCTAAAGGTGTAAGATACTTCCTTCCCCCTAATGTAAATTTAGCATCTTGAACATCCATTTCTACGTATTGAACAACTTCATTATCTTTCATGAAAACGAACAAATATATATCATCTCTAAAATCTATACTACTTGGGTCACTAAAATGAACACCTAATTGTTTATCTATGCTTTCTTGAGAACTATAAGGCGGGATCAGAAAACCTTTATCCCAGTCAAAGTCAGTTAAAGTATTCATACTAATTTCAGTATTACTTTTATCTTTCACTATAAAAAAAACCGATTCCCTTAATTCTTCATTATGGGGCACTTTATTCAGGGTGCAATATGTTAGTAATAGTAATAACAATAGGAAGACGAAAAAAATTATTCTCTTCAAATTAAATCTCCTTCTATAAGATGGCTAATAAGAAACTATTATCCCCCCCTATACTTTAACATATTTATCCAAATATTAGTTTGTTAATATAGAATTAGCGTTGAAGAAAAGCCAGAGTTAGCCCTTGGCTTTTTCAGCATTGGGCGTCTAGAAAAACGATTAGTTTCCCCCCGATTTCTTAAGAGCTGGCAATCTAATAAACCAATTAAAAAATGTAGCAATGACTGAAATACCTAATATCTCTAATATGTACTGATCATAGAACGGTAGTGTGAGGTTCATGATCAACAAAACAACTAATATTGCTAAGAAAAACAAGAAATTTTTAAGCATTTATTTACCTCATCCAAGCTAAGAAACGTGTTTGTTCAACAATGTAGCTCCTGTTTTTGATTCAAGCTTCTTAATAGGTAACCTTGCCAGTTATTCATAAAAACTTCTCAAGCCGCTGCTTCTTTGTCTTTATTTTTTCCATCTTCAAATACCGACTCAATTAAGGTTAATATTATTATGATGACAAACTTTGCTCCGGGTGAAAGATTAATGCCGCTCATAAATGCATCCACTATAGAAATAACGAGTAAATTTGTCACAAATCCAAAAATGAACTGTATAACAAATGCCGGAACCTTTCCGCGCATTTTTTCAACAGATATATCAGCCATAGCACCAAAAATCAAATCAACCGGCAAACCCAAAATACAGATACTTATCACAAAAAGAAGTAATGACCAGATTGATGAATACTGGACATTAAATATTTCAAAAAGTCCGGTTATTACCAGGAAATAAACCCCCATTAAAATTCCCATTATACATATAGAGAAGATTGTTATTCCGATTATGTTCTTTGTTTTTTCATTCATGGATTGATTAATCCCCCACTCCTTTAACAGCTCCACCGTCTTAACGCGGTATTAGGAAAATAGAAAAGAAGAGGCTATTATGTTTGATATAACAAGGAGCAGAATAAAAAGTTGAATATTAATCCCTGTCACACTACAGATTATTCCAGCTGTTGCCAATCCTTTACCACCCTCATTTGTGTTAACATTGACCCTTTTTGCTTTTCTAGCATATACTATTCCGATAACACCAAGCATTATTCCAATAACTGGTAGCACGATAGAAAGTATACCTAATGTTAATGATATTGTCGAATTACTATTAGTTTCCGTTACCGCAGTCATTTTGTCTCGCCCTCTCCCTCTAATTCTATCGATAATTTCGCCCGATTCAGTACAATACTTTTGCATTCACGTTCAATTCTTAAGATAACCCGCCAACCTCCTGCTCGCTCCACTTCCAAAGCTTTTCAGCAAGCGCTTTGTCCTTTGCCTTCGCTGGGATGGACGCGATTTGCCTTTTATAAAAATATTCCCCGCTGATATCGGTCACATCAGGGCTTGTTGCTAGATAAACAGCTGTGTCAGAGCCCTCTGCAGCGGTGAGAAAAAACGGCCGTAACATGGCATGAACAGTTTTACCAAATCCGTTCTTGCGATTAACGCCCAGATCTGTTGACACTGCACCAGGGTGAAGACAATTTGCTGTCACTGATGTGTTTTGAAGACGATCGGCTAGCTCACGGGTAAATAAAATGTTTGCCAGCTTAGATTGACTATAGCCCTTGACCACGTTGAATCTTTTGGTTAAATGAGGATCTTTAAAATGAATGTTTCCTGCTTTGTAGGCACCTGAGGAAACCGTGACAATTCTCCCTTGTTCCGCATTTTTCAATGGTTCCAGAAGCAGATTAGTCAGAAGGAAGTGACCGAGATGATTAACGCCGATCATACTCTCAAATCCATCAGACGTGGTTTCACGTTTCAGGCTGACCACCCCAGCATTATTGACCAGCACATCAAGTGTTTGATAACGCTGCTTAAATTGATCGGCGAAGCTGCGAATATTCTCCAAAGATCCCAAATCACATGTCATTAATTCCACACTATTCGTTTGGCTTTGCTGTTTGACATGCTGCAATGCTTTTTCCCCACGTTCACTATTTCGGCACGCCATGATGACGTGGTAGCCTTTTTGCGCTAATTCCATGGTCGTTGAGAGACCCATTCCTGAATTCGCTCCCGTTACGATTGCTGTTTTTTGTTTCAACTAATAACCACCTTTCTGTTTTGAGACAGGGGACGGTTTTTGTGTCCCATTTTCATCTTTTTTTAAAAAACATGGGACAGGGGACCGTTCCTTGCCCTAGACTCCCATCATTCTACATCGTTAGTATTACTGAATCCCAGTTTGTAAAAAAGCTTACCGCTCGTTAGTAAATAGAAACCTAACACTAAATTAATAACGGTTGTAACGAGATTCTGAACAATAAATTTTGTTTGTTCACTTGTGTCTATCGCGTTAACGGATGAAGTGAACATTATATTGGATATCAGTTGAAATGCTTTTGGGAGGGCATAGATAACTAAAACTAACCCTGCCATTTTCATAAATAAGAAGAACAACCAACCCATCTTGTCTTCATTTTTCGGATACATTTCGCGGAAAGCCAATTCAACAATGGCCTTTCCACCTTTAAGCAAATACATTCCAATAATAAAAAGTATGATCGGATACACTACTCGAAAGATAAGAGAAAATCGATAATAACTCAGATTGTTATTCGACATCATATCTGGTTGATTATAAACAGAAAAAAATTGAAAAACCACTGGAGTAATTTGAGTGAAACTCCAAATAATCGTAAGAACTCCGATAATTTTCAAACCAGATTCAAATAAAGCTTTAGGTTGAAACATCTGACTCCTCTCCTTTATTTCTCGATATAATGGCCTTTTTGAAGAGCGTCTGTCACTCCCCCACTGCGTCCGTTAGTTCCACATAATAAAGTAAGAATAAACACACCGCATACCTTACTTCTTTCGCCTAATTTCTGATTGCACATCCATGTCTAATTTAAAACTTTCTGTATTACCATTTCTTTTCACGGTTACCTTGACTTCTGTATTTTCGGTAACTTTTGCATTCGTTGTATTTGTTTTATTACTATCCCTGAGCGTACCATCTTCCGCTAATGACACACCACTTCTCGCAAAGCTTCCAACACTATCGACGCTATAGGTAATCTCTCCAATGGCGTCAACATCATCACCCATGTATTCAAGTACAAAATCCTGCGTTTCATAATCATCACTGGTTTGAGTAACTTTTAATTGGGCGGACCAGTTTTCTGTCTCTTCAGAAAAACGAAACATTGTGGAGTCACTTACACCACAGGCTGCTAGCAATAGTAATGAGCTTACCAATAATACCAAGAGCTTCAGGGGCATATTTGTCTCCCCTCCTTTATTACCTTTATATTACAACTTTATCTTTATCTTTTATTTTAAATATCTAATTTAGAAGGATAAATTGATTCATAGTCTTGTGCAATTGAAGCGTAGCAGTTACTCCTCAACCGTCCCATTTAAAAAAAGACCTTCTCTAAAATCATATTTATCATGTTTTACATTTAATGTAAGAGCAGGAATTGATGATGTTAAATTGTTAATTTCAATTATATTTGTTTCTTTCCATTCCAACACAAAATCATTTCCGCTTGGGCCTATCCATTCGGTCCCCAGTAAAATAACCTTTCCTGGCATACTCCACACGGGGACAATACTTTGAATTCTGAATGTTCATTATTACGTACTACGCATATTGAATGTGTTACTTTTCTTCCTATTTTATGTGCTTCAAGAATGGCACCTGTTTCTATACAGAGTTCAGAGGAAGCAACAATGACTTCAGGTGCTATACTTGTTAGAATGGTACCATCTTCTAATGAAACTGCTGCGGCACCGCCCCAATCAGAAGGATATTTTTCTTTGATTAATTCAACTGCTGAATCGTATAATTTGTTTTCTATATCCATTGTTATTCCCCTTAGTAAATAAGATTTGTAGCATTAGGTAAAAGCGCCGTTTAGATGTATATTTGAGTGTGATCATTATTCAAGAATGGCACCTGATCGGTGAATAGTAGATTATCACCTTAAAAAAACACACTTTTTACGATTTGATAAATAGCAATTCCAAGGACAACTCCCAATGTAGTACTCAACCACTTAGGGATTTTCTTTTTTGATTTGTTCACTCTTTACCTCCTTTTTCGATTTTGGTCACCATCTGCTTCAATTCCATACTAAGCTATTCCGCACAAGAAACCGGCCGTCAAATGTAATAGGCACACCCTGTCCATTTTTCACTGCGTGGATATGCAGGTGAGGCTCTGAGGTATTGCCTGAATTTCCTACGAGACCGATTGGTTGGCCTGCCTCCACCATATTGCCAGACTCGACGGTTGCACTGTCTTCCTGCATGTGAGCGATGAAGACGTTGACCTCATCCTCCTCACACTGAATCTGAACATAATTACCCTTTGGCTGTTCCGAATCTGTTTCAGGTGGATTCAAATCGGACATATCCGTTCGTACGTCCACCACCTCTCCTGAACAAGGGCTAACCAACTTTGCACCATAGATTTCATAGCGCTCCAACTCTTCAGGATAAACTCCCGCCGTTCTTACACCCAGCATGTTCAATTGGACCATATCCACCGCGTATTGCTGCTCTGGATGTGCGTGATGGTAATTAATCTGCGTGGAAGCCCCGCCGTGTCCAACATAAAAAGTGCCGTTTTGCAACGGGAATTCCAGTTCAATTGCTTTATCATTCGTGGAATAACCTGCAAAAATCGGAACATGGTAGAAAGCAAATACTAATGCCAGCAAGGAGCAGAAGGCAAAAGACAACTTGTCTTTCCCTGTATATGACCTTTCCAATGGTTTTGACCGAATTCCGCGCCAACTAATGTACAGGGCGATCATCAATAATACCGGCCACAAAAAACGCAAATAATAAATGGTCCAATCCCATCTTCCAGAGAAAAACACCCAAGAGATATAAAGGCTATACATGAAAGCTTGCAAAGCCCAATCCGTTTTCCCTTTAAATTTGCCTCTCAGCAGAGAAAGGATAAATATAATTGGTAAAATCAACTGAAAAATAACCAGCTGTATAATTGCCAACGTCACTTCATTCACCTTCTTTCTTTTGGTCTAGAAACTGATCAGTTCCTATTTATACCGCTAAATTGCGCTAGAAAACAAAAAAGACCTTTCCGGAGTAGCTCCCTTTTTCTATGCATCTCGTTTCCTTACTTTTCCTCTTTTTCTTTTAGGAATAATTTATCTCCAATCAAATAGCCGAACAATGCTGCTAGTGCTCCTATTAATATTGATATAAAAGAATTGGTTTCAGGAAAAAAGAATTCAGAAATAAAAATGATCGTTGCTACAAATAAACCTGCAAACAAAGCCCGGTCAATGTTTCCTATGTTCATATTAATCCACCTCAATAATGCTATCATTATACTAATACGTTTACATCTGCCAGAAGGTTTCATACTCGGATTCTCTTAAGGACGCGCACCTTTTAATCAAGGATGTCAGATTTTAACAAATAGGAAAATATCTAGATAAAGTGAGACTTCAATCAGTGGGGTATTACGGACGGTTGTAAGCGTGATAAATGATGTGTCAATAAGTTGTTATTTTTTACTTTTTCGTTCTAAAAGTACAGGTGCTATATTCAGCAGGATAGAAACAATTGTCACAAACCATAATACCCTTTCGTAGTTAGGTACTTCTCTTAAAGCTGCCCAATCTTCCTTTATTGCCCATTCTGATACAAGACTGTATTCTGCACAAAGTGTTAATGCTGTAAATGATAATCCCAGCGCCATTGCAAGTTTATAATCCTTTCCTGCCGTATACATATAAAGATTTATAAAAGTTACTATTATTGCAATAACTCCTAATATGATCCACATAACTATTCCTCCATTTTTCGGCCTTTTACCATATATTAATCCTAATCTAAATTTCGTACGTGAATAGGGAATAACGAGGAGCCAATATAAAAGACTCCTCTTAGATAGTAGAGTTACTGAACTATAGCGCCCAATAAAAAAGGCACAGAACATACCATATTGTGAAAATATTTATCTTTAAAAATCATCGAATTTTTTCATTACCTTTTGCTTAAGTCTAAAACTAAATCGACTTGTATGATTATCATTATTTACCAACAGTTGATACGCAGATAGAATGGTAAGAGTATACACTGACATATATAGACCAACAGCTATTAAAAGCACAAAAATCGGATAATATGGAACCAAGATTCCCATCTCTATTTTGTTCTCCAGGGCAAAAGCTAAAAATCCCACCGCCAGTAAACAAGCTCCAATTACCATTATTCCTGAATTTTTTCTTTTAAAGCCCTCGTATCTCATCTTTAGCTCTTTAAGGTAATTTGAATCAAACAATAATACTTCTTTCTTGAGAATTGTATATTGCCCTGTATCAAAACCTAATGTAGCAAAAGAAATGACCCCTAATGTGGCAATGACAATGATCAGGAGGACCCCTAACATTGAATTTGTCCCCATAATTAAATACGGTTCAAACGCCAATGCCAATAGCCCAAATCCTAACCCAATATGTTTAGCCGTTTTTTGTGTACTTAACAAAAAGCCTTCTGTCATTTCCCTGCTTACATAATAACCTTCTTCATTTCCTTCATTGTTCTCAACAGAATCCTTCAATAAGTAATCAATAGATACTTCAAAGATATTTCCAATCATTAAGAGCTTTTCTGTTTCGGGAAATCCTTGACCATTTTCCCATTTGCTTATTGCTTGTCTTGAAGTGTTTATTTTTTCAGCTAAAATTTCTTGAGAGAATCCTTTTTCTTTTCTAAGCTTAAAAAGTTTTTCACCAAATTCCATTCATTTCAACTCCTTTCATTTTGATAGTTATAGTGTATAAAAGCATTTCTTTTCTTTCTATCACGCAGCGAATGCACATTGTCAACTTGTGATTGCATTATTGATATACCATGCTTTTAAAGCCTTTTTCTTATGTATCTTTGAAAATAATTTGTTCGAAATTTGCGTTTGCATAAAAAGGGAGATGAAAAACATCTCCCTTTTTATTTAATGGAATATTATAATCAATGGATGAAGGTAAACCTGAATCTCTAAGATGCCAATAAGTAGCGAATCAGTCCCAATATGGCAAAACAAAATAAAACCGTGCCAGATCCTATACCAGTGATTGCACTGTTGGCAACTCCCCATTTTTTGGAGAGCCATGGGGATATTACCGTAATTGCTATTATAAGTATCGCTAACATATACAGACTGGGATCTTTAAAGATATCTACCAGCCAGAAAAAGTGAGTACCTACGATAAATGCAATCCACGGCGCAACATAATCCTTTTTTTTAATTCGGATCAACAAAAAAGCACCAAGGCCCGCTATAATAATTTCAGTGTAGAAAACAATTAAGTAGGTAGTGAACGTGTCCTTTTCTGACAAGGTACTAGCCGCATCCCAGTGTGTCACGCTTAAGTATACGCCAATCAAGCATACTAACATCGCCATTCCGGAAGCAATCCCAATATACTTGCGCCATTTTTTTCTAGGATTCTCCTGAGCCCAACCGAACCGAACCAAACAAAACTAAACATACCGAAAATCGCTGTGTACATCGCATAGTCTCTTATATATTCCAGCTCCACAATCCGACCCCTTCCTTTTTCTAGGGAATTAAAAAATTTAATTAGTTAAAGCTTGTAAATACGATTGGATTTCTTTCTTATTCGTCAATTTAATAATGTTTTTTTGAGAACTCATTCCTTGAAGTCTGGTTCTCATTATTTTTTTCTTGCGAGAATAGTAAGTAGTACAGATAAACTTAAGAAATTTGTATTCTAATTTTTCCTTGCACCCTTTCCCCATGTCAGATCTCGTTTTCCCAATGTTAAGAATCCAGCGTTTAATAACGCGTTACCACATAGATTTAAAGGAAGTTCCAAATAAATAATCATATTTGCATTCTGAACTCGAATGTCATATGTATTACTATAATTGCCCTCAAAAATCCATTGATCTAAAGTTACAATTTTCTTCTGATCAGCTGCAAATGTAGACTTCCCTACACCTGCTGAAACTCCAATCACCATAATGCGATTCATTGTACTGAACAACTCCCAATTTGCCCTCTTGTGAAATACGGATTTAATAAGTTATTCCTTTATTAGAAAACACTTCTATTTTATATTTTTCCATATCTTTTTTTGATAATCGGTTTTGTAAGTACTCTTTAATTTCTGGTATTTCTTTTTTATCGTAAACATCCACCCAAATTACAGAATCGGATTCACCTATCATAGTACTTTGCACATCATACTTTTCCCACACAGACTGTATAGCGCTTTCTGTACTATATGATTCTACGTGGTGCGACGATAACCCAAACGTTAATACAGCAGCTACAACAAAAATAAACATTCCCCACTTAATCTTTACAGCCATTCTTCCAACTCCTTTGCTTTTCCGTAACTTGTTTATTTATTTTTTAATTTTGCGTAATAAGTCTACCCATGATAATTTTTGGTTTTATTTTAATTTATTTCTATTCGGATTTCAGTACGTCAGTTAAGATAGTCTGAAGTAGTTAATTTTAAAACCTTTATCTACTTTATTTTCTCCTTTGAAAATAACTGAACTAATAATAGTTACAAGCAATACAACAATAATTGAAATAATGAAGCTTAGGATATCAACACTTCCTTTTTTTACTGCTTGATTAAAACATTATCATTCCGTTTCCCACAAAATGGGCTATGCACAATATTAATATATACGCAGATCTTTTTAAGAAAATCACCCGATAGCTTTACAATGTATAAATTCCAACGAAAAGACTAAATCCAGCTGCAAGAAAGGTAGTAAAAGCGATTGGTTTTCGTTCTTTAAATTCAACAACGCCCACAAAAAAGAGCATTAACCCTGCTAAAAGTAAAGTGAATGGCAATACATTTCCATTTTCGCCAACTATTAAACCATAACAGGAGAAAGAAACTACAACAATAGCCAAAATGATTCTAAGTATTTTCACCAGTGCTCCTCCTCAAAGAAATACATTCAAATACTCTATACTATGGATCTTATATATAGGATGGGCGCTGTTCTTTATTATGGGTATGCGCCCGTTTGCGGAACTTTTAAGGCTAATCTTCTTTATTTTGAACTGTTATAAATTCCTCTAAATTGGGAGATTGATTATATTTGATTGCTGCTTGTTTGTCTTTATAAATAATGGCTTTTGTTAAATCAATGTTATTTATGCTTGCAATAGCCACTGCATAATGTATGACGTCGACTAACTCATTTTCTAAGGAAGTATTTCCTGCATTTTTCTTTCGTCCCTCCAATTTATTTAACACCTCTGCTACCTCACCAATTTCTTCTACTAGTTTTATAAACAACCCAGTTGAATTACGTCCTTCTTTATATTTTAATGCTAGGTAGTTCTGTAACTCGTGCAATGTTAATTGATCCATGTTAGCCCTCACTTTTAATATTTTTTATCCACTATGCCACAAAATGGCCCGTTTGATGAATAGAAACTTCTCCTTAAATAGGCATAAAAATAACGCCATATACACGCTTCATTGCTTTTTCCAACCTTATCACCAATATAATTATTATGATTGCAACTGAAAAAAATGTATCTCATATTAACAAGCAAAAAACTGCGTTAATCTATTAAGCGGTTACAACTCTTTTTCATCCGCAAGCACGTTAATAGACATAGCGTATGTAATTGGTTTTTCATTCTATAATACTGTCTCCCAAGAAAAACAAGCCACTGTAACCCGCAGCAAAACACCACGGGCTACAGAAAAGCAGTTTTTAAAAGAATGATCTATTTCCTTTTCACCAAAGAAATGACCAAAGCGAGCAATGCGATCAAGAAAGCTCCAAAACTAAATAATAGGGAAAAACTTTCAGCTAGACTCATAGCTATCATTCCTTCCGTTAAGGGGATTTAGTCGACCTTTCCTTGAAAACATTATCCATATTTAGTATAACATAACAAATACAAACAATTATGCCTTTTTCAAGCGTTTCTCACAATAAAAATCTATGCTGCATATTTGGTTACCACACCAGGGTTTGAGAGAGAGCTCAAACAGAACGAAATGTACTTCACCTGTTAAAAAAGAGCGTATTTATAGATAACCATCACAAAAAAGCTCAGATCTGAATCCTGAGCTTCATTTTGTTTCAAATGGGAATGTAGAGAAGCTTATTATTTAGATTGGACCTTCTTAGCCTTAGCTTGCTCAGGATAGGAAGCAAGTACATCTCCATCAATCCATACTTTCACTTCATCCCCTTTCGACCATTCCTCTGCATGGTCATATGTTAAAAATATCAAAGAAATACCTTTTTCCTCTTCCTGTATCTCTGAAATGGATTTATCTTGTATCTCTTCATACTTGTCCAGAGAAAGATTCTTTGAAAGTACTATCTCATTCTCTGTTACTTCTAAAATAATACCTTCCATATCAGCATTGCCACACCCTGCGATTGAAATGCTGAACAAGATAACAGTAAAAGCAGTAATTAATTTTCTTTTCATTCGATGCACTCCTTCCCTTTATAGGATAAGACGAATTTAGCATTATTTGGTTTCATTATTTGATTCATTTGTTGTTCTAAGTTTTATGTAATAATGGTGACGGACTAAAGCAGCACCCCTATAGTCTTTAAGTTAAACTAAGGCTTTTTAAAAATAATAGAGATTACCTATGGGCAGGGAACTTTTTATGAGTTTGGTAAAGTGAGGCTTCTTCAATCAGTGTGACTATTACGGACGGTTAGCGCCGTGGCAAAAGATAGGAAACCATTTATAAAAGCTATTCCTTGCAGTATTGTCGGTTTCGAAACTACACAAGTATTAGCACAAGAGTCCCTTTGATATCCTTGGGTGGTCATACAATTGACTCTTATGGACGACTTTTACTCTTTTCTTTCTCAACTGTCCATAAGAATGGATTATACGATAGGAGAGAACATGTAAGACGATTTAAATACTATTTTAGGCTGACGACTATGAGCAGCACCTCTTTGACTAGACCTACATAAACACTAGAAAGCCAACTGATATTGTGACTTTTTTTCATTTTATGCCATAATGTCAGTAAGAAATGCGTATACTAAAAACCCGCAGCTGGAACTACGGGTTAGATAAGCGATTCCCACAAAGGAATCTGCTAACCAAAAGGCTAGACTTCTCCTACTACTTTAGATGATTATGAGGGAGGTCTATTTTTATAGCACGAAAAATCATTCACTCCCCATACTCCATAAAAACCCCAACTCCACGGTTACATCTGCTCCCTTATACATCCTTCGCCAATATATCCGTTTTTGCCGGCTTTAAATACTTTGAAATAAGGCCATGTTTTGGTGAAAAGAAAAAGCTGATAATAAAGATAATCCCTGTCGCGAAAGCCATTGATCCTGATATCGACGTATCGATCCAGGTCGCAATCAAGTAACCTAGTACAGCAGGTAGAATCCCCATCAAACTGCTGATAAGAAGCATGACAGATAATTTATCTGTCCAGAGATAAGCAGAAGCAGCTGGGGTAATTAACATTGCTACCACCATAATAGCTCCAACCGCATCAAAAGCTGCAACTGTCGTAATCGACACAAGACTCATAAATACATAATGCATAACTAGCACTGGAATACCTAAACTGGCTGCAAGGGCTGGATCAAAGGAAGTAATTTTCCATTCCTTATAAAAAGCAATAATAAAAAATAGCACAATAATAAAGGCAAAGCCCAGCATAGTCGTCGCCACTGGTACATCTCCCAGTAATGGCAATGTCATCGTATTCCACGGAATAAAGGTGATTTCTCCCATTAGCGAGTGTTTTACATCCAGATGGGCATTTCCAATCGACGTAGCATTTAATATAACCCCTATCGCAAACAAGGTTGTGAAAACTATTCCCATCGAAGCATGTTGCTCTATGTCCAGAGTGTGAAGCCATTGTACTAAGAATGTCGTCAATAAACCGGCAACTATTGCACCAATTAGCATATGAGGTCCACTTAATTCACGAGTAATGATAAAAGCAACAACAATACCTAACAAAACCGTATGACTAATCGCATCCGCCATCATTGCCATCTTTCTTAATATTAAAAAGACCCCAATTAATCCCGACGTTGCACCAACCAGACAAGCAGTTAAGATGATCCATGCTGTATACGTCATTTGCTCACCCCCTGCATTTCCATTGTCGTATTGCTATTTTGTATTTTCGCTAACTTTTGACGTTTTTTAAATTGCAGATGACGGACTAAAATCCCTTTTTGTTTACCAAAGACAAGGGAAATAATGAACAGTGCAGAAGCACAAATGACAATGAACGGACCTGTTGGCCAGCCGTTTCCTACCACACTTATGGCAGTCCCTGCTGCACCTGCCACTCCGCCGAACAACGCGGACAGAATTATCATTAATCTAAAGGATTGTGTCCAATATCGGGCACTTACGGAAGGAATAATAATTAATGCAGCAATCAAAATAACCCCGACAGCTTGAATACCAATAACAATTGTCGTTACGAGGGCTACAGTATATAAAATGTTCATCCCTTTTAATGATAGACCGATCCCTTTAGCAAAATCGGGATCAAACAGATACAGCTTCCACTCTTTAAAACCAATCACGACAATGAGAATGGAGACAAGTGCCAGAATAAGCATCGTCCAGACATCGGAACGGACCATTGCGGCTGCTTGCCCGTAGATAAAACTATCCAAGCCAGCCTGATTTCCTCCAGCTGAGCGATTCGCAATCGTCAGCAGCATAATGCCAAGACCATAGAAAACGGAGAGAATCATCCCCATCGCCGTATCTTCTGTTATTCTTGTCGTTTGGCGTATCCATTGAATAAACACCGCTCCAATTAATGCACTAACCGCAGCACCTGCAATTAAAATATATAAATCTTTTTCTGCAAATAATAAATAGGCAATGACCACCCCTGGAAGGGAAGCATGAGCCAACGAGTCACTCATTAAGCTCTGCTTCTTCCAATAAGCTAAACATCCGATTGCACCTGCCGCAATCCCTAACACCATCGTACTGACAAGCACCCATTGTGTATTACTTGTTAACAGAGCCGACCACATGTTTGTCATCCTTTCTTGCGTTAATCCAGCGCATATTTCCACCGTAAGTATCTGCGATGTGATCGGGGGTAAAGGTCGTTTCTGTTCTTCCATGGTGCTTAACGGTCTTATTTAATAGAAGCACATGGTCAAAATATTCCTCCACCGTTTGCAGATCATGATGGACAACCATTACTGTTTTACCGGAGCTTTTTAGTTCCTGCAGAATGTTCATGATTGCTTTTTCTGTCGCTGCATCTACACCTGCTAATGGCTCATCCATAAAATACAATGCAGCATCCTGCACTAATGCCCGCGCTAAGAATACCCGTTGTTGCTGGCCACCGGAAAGTTCACTTATTTGACGATCTGCATAGCCTTCCATTCCCATTTTTTCTAAGGATTCGAAGGCTTTTGCTTTATCCTTCCGAGAAGGACGTTTTAACCAACCGATTTTGCCATATAAGCCCATCGTGACTACATCCAACGCATTTGTTGGAAAGTCCCAATCAACGGAACCGCGTTGTGGTACATATCCAATTTTCTTCTTTGCCTTTTTAAATGGTAAGCCAAAAAATTCGACGTTACCTGTTAAAGCTGGATGAAGATCTAGAATGGTTTTGATTAATGTAGACTTACCTGCACCGTTAGGACCAACAACACCTGTTAATGATCCAGCTTCTACATCGAAATTAACATCGTATAATACATTATTTTTTCGGTATGATGCGGCTAAATTCTCGATTTTCAGTGCTGGTTTTGTCACATTACTCATCTCCTTCTGTTAATGATTGATAAATAGTCTCTAGATTATGACGGTACATGCCAATATAGGTCCCCTCTTCTGAGTCTGGATCTCCCATTGCATCAGAATAAAGCTCTCCACCTAATGATACATCTACCCCTTGATCCTGTGCTCCTTCAATAACCGCCTCGATCGAATCAGGATTAATACTGCTTTCGACAAATATCGCTGGGACAGAATATTCTTGTATCGTTTCAATCGTGTCATTAATGTCCGAAACACCAATTTCATCTTCTGTACTTAACCCCTGCAGTCCAATAACCTCCATATTATGCATCTGACCGAAATAACCAAATGCATCATGTGCTGTTACAAGAACCCGTTGCTCTTCCGGGATATCTTGCAGTACTTCTGCTTCTTCTTTCAATTCATCTAATTTCGCAAAATATGCTTGTTTATTCTCTTCAAAATAATCTGCATCATCAGGGGAATAATCTTTTAATTCCTCTACTGCAGCGTCAAGGGCTTGTTTCCAAAGATCGATATCAAACCAAATATGTGGATCTACTACACCTTCCGCATCCGCTAATAATGATTCTTCTGGTATTACACTACCTACTGCCAGAACTGGCTTTGATTCGCTTATTTTATTAAACATCTCGATCATATTTGCTTCTAAATGTAAGCCACTATACAAGATAACATCTGCCCCATCAACCGTCGCAACATCACTCTGGGTCGGATTATATAAGTGCGGATCTACGGATGGCCCCATTAAACTCTCTACTTCGATACGATCGCCACCAATAACAGATAATGGTTCTCCTATTTGAGCAATAGTTGTTACCACTTTCACTTTATCGTTACTGTCTGCTTCACTTGACGAACCCTCGTTTGCGCCACATGCTGTTAAAAAGAGTGCAACACCTACAACCAAAATAAAACTCATTATTTTTTTCATTGCTAATCTCCTCTCGTTTTCCCTCGTCTAACTTTTTTTGTGATATCAAAAAAATAACGCAATTCTTTCCTATTGTCAAGTGTTTTTCGTAAGTATTATTTTATTTCTTCAAGGAAACTTTTTAGGTCTTTTCATTATAAGCACATAGCCCATATTTGTGACACTTTTTTCATATGATGAATGAGACATAGTGATAGACGAAGGGCGATCAAGCAGAGGTTCGTTAGGTATGAGACGAGCTTGGGAAGCCAAGCGCACCCGGTTCTAACATAAAGTGAGACTTCAATCATTTGGGGTTTTTGTGACCCCCAATGATTGCTAGCTAAACTTATCAGGAAGTTATCGTCCGTTTATCCTCCACTTAGCTTCTTAGTTATCTCTCAAATCTTGAAGGGGGGTATTACGGACGGTTAGCGCCGTGATACACCTGTAGTTAAGTGGGCCATAGCGGTCATCTTGAAATCCAATCACTTTTTCGTCCTGCGGGAGTCAATGTGTCGGTCCGCGCTATGGTACAGACTCTTTAAGGAGACGAAACCAGTCTGAGAACACCATCATTTGTCTTCTTTCTTTTTAAACGATACAAATCTTGGGCTGTTGCTTTTCACTTTTGGTCCCTTTCTCGCTAAACGATACAAATCTCTCGCTTCTGCTTTTCACTTTTGGTTCCTTTCTTGCTAAGCGATACAAATCTTGGGCTGCTCCCTTCCACTTTTGGTTCCTTTCTTGCTAAACGATACAAATCTCTGGCTACTGCTTTCCACTTTTGGTCCCTTTCTCGCAAGTGTAACCTCCCATACGGTTTATGCTATAGTTCCAGTAAAAAATGCACAAAAATAACCCGCAGCGGTCACTACGGATTATGGAGTAGCGGTTCCCACAGAGGGAGGTGATCAAGAATAGAAGGAAGAGCTACTTAACAGGAAATTATTGACATCATTCAATCGATCTGTTAAGAATTAAATAATCAATAATTCCTGTATACATACTAAGGAAAGGGGAGCTTTTCCTTGCTGACACTTGGTGCTCTAGTCCTTCTGATCTTCGGTGGGACCATTCTTATTATTACGATCCTGGTTTGTGTGTTTTTCATTTTGTTTATGAAAAACAAGCAAGCAATTACGAAAATGATTACGGGTAGTATACTTACCTTCATCTTCCTCGTTCTTAAACTAGCAGAGTTTATTGCTCCTATTTTATTCAAAGTTATCTATTGGACCTTTGGACCGCTCTCAGGCTTTTTAGGTATTCTGCTTGTTATTTGGGGAATTATTAGTAAGATTAAAGTATCTCATCGTAAGGCAACTTAAATCTATTAAATTATTCCGAACACCCATCTAAACTATTTATCTTCTAACCGTCCTCTTCCCCCGTACAAACCAAATCATGCCGTTTGTTTTGTGAAGGGGCACGACATCAGATTTCAAAAAATGTGACGTTTACAAAGGAGGATTGGAAAAATGGATGTCGAAGAAATACTTACGGTACATGTTCAAATAGAGAATACGATCGCACTAAATAATAATGATGGTGATTCCGTCACGATGATTACGTTTCAAGGCCATGTAACGGGCGATTACTTTAAAGGAGAGATCCTTGACGGAGGCGTCGACACGCAGATCATCGGAAGGTTTGATGATCGCCATACGCTATCGGCCAGATATATGCTGGAAGGAACGGATTATACAGGGAAACCTTGCAAAATATATATTGAGAATAACGGTAGTATAAACAACAAGTTGCTAAACGGATTATTTAGATCCTATCCAAAAATCATAACGAATAGTAAGGCATTAGCTTTTTTGAATGATGACATGTTAGTTGCAGAAGGTCAATCAACAGCGTCCGGTTTAGATATTAACATATACAGAATAAAATAAAGCTCAGGTTATCCAGTTTGGCTAACCGGATATGTAATTCCTAAAACATGGAGGTTTAACAATGAGCAGTTATCAAAAAGAAATGGTGAAGATAAAACATCAGGGGAGAGAAATTCATGGTATCTCTTACATGCCTGGTCGTGAGGGAAAGCACCCTGTCGTCATCTTCAGCCACGGTTTTAATGGAACGAATCAAGACTTTGCTATGCACAGTGACTATTTAGCCAAACATGGTATAGGCGCCGTTTGCTTCGATTTTTGTGGTGGCTCGATCTATTCAAAGAGTGATCTCAAGACGGAAGAGATGTCTATATTTACAGAAAAAGATGACCTGTCTGCTGTTATAGAAACAATTAAAAATTGGAAAGATATTGATCCTGATCAAATCTTTTTATTTGGAGGCAGCCAAGGAGGATTAGTATCCGCATTAGTAGCAGAAGAATATATAACGGATATTAAAGGGCTCTTATTGCTTTATCCAGCCTTATGTATTGCAGATGACTGGAATCAAAAGTATCCAACACTTAACAGCATCCCAGATACACATGAGTTATGGGGAGTTCGGTTAGGTAGAATATATTTTGAATCGATTCATGATTATGATATTTTCGATCATATTGGACAATTCAACAAAAACGTTCTGATTCTTCATGGAGATCAGGATGAAATAGTATCCATTGATTATGGGAAGAGAGCAGAAATGGCATATCCACATGCTAGAATGGAAGTTTTCCCGGGAGAAGGCCATGGTTTTTCAGAAGCAGGTAATAAAAAAGTTGCGGAGATGACATATGAATTTGTAAAAGCAAATATCTCCCTATCTTGAACTTATTGACGTGATAGTCATACACTTTGTACCTAAAGATACATAACAAAGTGCCAAAATATACATTTTAATGCATAAAATCATGTATGTTTTGGCTTCACCAAGATATTAACGCACTTAAATGGACATATTTTTGATATTCTATTGCATAGCATATTTGTACTGCGTAGCGAATAGGACTATGATTTTAACACCTACAAATGAGGAAGATCCCTCGTATTATTCTTCTTTTTCGTTGCCTTTCAACTGTCTTGCACTTATAAAAAATGCGTTCCCAACTATGAATATACCCAAAGAAACAAACATTGCTATTCCTGAATACTTATCGTTAAATACTGTAGTATTAATCAGAATAACTGCCATGATCAATACAAGCGATATATACAATCCATTTATATATTTCAATTACCTCACCCCTTACACGATAGTAGCGCCAGCCCTTGTCGGGAAGAACGCTCTTTTGTTTAAGAAACCTTATCTAAAATCATAAGTAAATAACTGCCTGCACAAAGTAAAAATGCTATTTGGGTAATTATATAAAAGGAGAATTCAACCTTTGTTAATTTCCTTTTTCTCTTGATTCTTCTGAAATGAAAATAATAATAAACGGCACATAGGAGAAGCACAACACCAGATATTTGATATATATTCTCTAATAAACCAATCAAAAAAATCCCTCCTTGCAATCTAGCCCTTATATGCAATATAGGCGCTGCCCACTATTTAGGAATTGCACCCGATTGCGGAAGATCATTTTCTATTGCAGTGCTGTGCACCAACGAGAACTATTGATTTTTTCACAAGAGGTCCACCTTACATTCATTGAACTACTCCCCCATTACCAGAGACAGTTAAAAAAGTTAATACAGTTCTTTTTTAATGGCTCCACCAAAAATTGATTGTTAGTAAATAGTATTTTCTATGTAAATGACGTGAAAACTTTATAAAAAGTTACACAAGGATTTCTTATATAGAACTAATTATAATAACCTTCGCAGACACCTTGACTAACATAAAATATAGTACTCGTTTAGTTTTTATCGTCTAACTGTAATTTGTGACTGCTAAAGTAAAATGGGCAGCTTGATAAAACTGCCCTTACACGCTCATGCTGTATTCTTGCGGGATCTGGCCCTCATACCCTCACTAAAAAAAAGCAAAAATATAATTAATCCAACAATTCCTATTTCTATCTCCGTAGTAAATGCAATTAAAATTAATACCACTAACAGAACTAAGCTGCCAACCACTAGTTTTGGCCCACTAAATCCTGTTCTAAAAAGCAAAAATGTATAAATACAACTTGCTAGTACAAACATCATACCTTGAAAATATGCAGCATCGAAATCAATATATTTTATGGATAAAAAGGTTAATACAGCTAATAGGACAAACAATATAATGCTTTTCATAAAAAGACCCTCCACCTTTCCACTGAATACATGATTGAATCCCTCGAATTAAGAATATGCCGTTATCTTTCCTTTAGCTCCTGCACCATGTCATCTACAAGCGCCTCCTGGTAGCCTGCCCGCTTAACCCTGTTCATCATCTTAATCACAGGAATAAATAGTTCGGACATATCAGCTTGCAGCTTGTTCAACCTTTCTTCTGACAACATAGATTCCATTGACAAGGCCTTATGATACGAAAAGACATCCATTTTCCAAAGTTTTGCATGATCGGGATGTCGTTCCAGTAATCGCTGTGCCATCTTTATCCCTTCCGGATCAAAATCACCGGCATAATGAAGCGTACATCCTGCTTTTTCTAGTAAATCGAATAACATTAACCCTGCCAGTTTGAACTGTCCATGAGTGCATATTAACGGGGCATCCGGGACCCTGTCCAATATACTGGAATACACACCTGAATTCTCGACAATATAGACCTGTTTCCTGTTATCTGCAGGATAAACGCTCTTCAGAGATACAAGCTCTCTTAATGGAACATTCATCACACTGCCGGCCTCATTCGCAGACTGCCACATTGGGTGGATTCCTTTGTCTGTCTCTGCTATTACATTAGCACATGTAACAAAGTTGGTAATATCATCACGCATGATGTGCGCTTTTAACAGCAGATCATTAATGGCCTCTGTACTTGACGGCATCTCTACTGCATAATGTACCGACAGCAGGTGGATCCAGAGCCTGCCAACATTTGTGTTTAAATCAAACGCATGCGGATTACGAGTAACCCGCTGACTGAACATGGGTAATCGTTCATATTCCGTCGGCATGTTAGCTAATGCGGTGGAGAGAGGGACTGCCATCTGTTTAAACGCCTCATGTGACAGCCCAATCAAGCGATAGATCCAATACGTATCTGGTGTTTTTGCTTTGAGCGCAGTCAGCCAATCTCCCAGATTAGGATAGGTACGTTCCAATTCTTCTAATACACGAAGCTGGTTGTGATAGTCCAGCTGTTTCTGTTCTTTTTTCGAAATTAGCAATTGATCAAAAAAAGCCTCGAGCAATGTCTTCAAATCAAGTGGTGCAAACCTGGTTTTTTGTAACTGAATTTCAAACGCTTCTAATGACAGCTTTCCTTTTTTATTTAACGAGTCGGCGGTTTGTCCATAAAATCGCGCAATGACTTCCAGATCCTCTGCCGTGAATTGGTTCAGTTTTACAGTACCACCAATTCTCCCTAAAGATTCGTATTTTTTCTTAAACAATTCAAATAATTGATTGTACACAGGCTCCTGTTTAAAATATTTTACTGCATCGCTTTTCACATTAACACTTCCTCTATTCTACGGGGTTTTCTACATGCCAGCTCTTACCATTCCATCGATAGTTAAGAACACTAACATAATCGGCATTTTTTGGTCGGATTAATTCACTGACCGCCAGCTTATTTACGGTATCATAGTCTCCCCACAGTATCTGAGAGTTCATAATATAATTGAAACCCAGTTGCTCCACCACTTCAAACATTTGACGAATATTTCGCTCATCAACTCCCGCAAATGCTTCATCAAGCGAAATAATATATGGAGCCTCTGGATCGGCTTCTAAATATCTGGAATAGCAGGCCGTAAACAATGGGATGTACATCGCCATCGCTTTCTCACCACCACTGAATTTATAAAACTGGTTGTTGTTTAACTCCCTTTTTTGCTCACCTTCCCGCTGAAAGTACAGAACAAAAGAGAACCATTTACGATAATCCAGCACTTCTTTTAATACTTGGAGTAATGTCTGCATTTCATTACTCCCCTCCATCATGTCTTTCGCCTTCTGAATCTTGGTTCGGAAATGCATGGTGATGCTATCTAAGTCTTCTTCTTTTAACAACTTCGGATCCTGACGTAATAATTTGACTAAATCCATGGTATCTAATTCTGTCTCAGTATCTGCTGTACGCGGTTTCCACTTGATCGAAAAAGATAGCCCCGATGAGGTATCACGTGATTCCATTAAGTCTTTCATTTTATTCACCCATTGCTCGGCCCTGCGAATACGCGCTCGCAGCTTCTGTCCAACCGAATGGAACAGTATTTCTTCATACAATGACTTATCCTGCTCATCCAAAAAGCTTTCCTGTCGAGCTTGTTCTAATTCAATCTGCTCTTGTACGAGATAAGGTGTAGTCTGTTTACCTTGGAAATTCATTTCAATCACTTGTCGGGACATCGTTTGGTGCCATCTCTCCACATGTGGCTTAAAATCTTCCTCCTCTATCTCGTTCATCCACTCAGGAATGTGATAGGGAGCGACAAAGCTCGTCATACTGTATTCCATCAGGTCGCTTAGCTGTTTATAATATTCCTGTGACAATTGCGAAGTCAGTTTACTGCGATCTTTATCTTTTCCTGAAGAATGATAGGATTCGGTTACTTGTTTGGCTAACATATCCATATCTTCGTAAGCCTCTTTCACCACAAATCCACGCTCCGCTTCTTCCTTCAAAGAAACTCGCCAGATATTAGATAACTGCTTCCAGAAATTCAATTTCTTTTGACTTTCTACTAATCGTTCGTTTAGATGACCTGTCTCGGTCTCTTTTCTGGTTAATTCCTTTTCTTTTTGTTTTAACTCTTTTGCAAGCTCTTCCAGTTCATGCTGTACCTCCACAATTTGTTGCTGAATATCCTGAGCACCTTCCTGCTCCAATTGTTGTTCAATCTGCGCAATATTCTGCTTCAGTGTCGTGATCTGAGCTTCCTCCACATTGAGTTCTCCCTGAAATTCGAGTATTTCTTCTTCTATTTCAGCCAATCTTTCCTTCACTTCTGTCAAGCGTTCATGATCATGGCTAAACTGCAGGTGTGTTTTCTCTAAGCCTGATAAATCCTTCTCATACCTTTTCATTACCGACACTGCTGTCTGGTAAGCTTGTAAAGATAATTCCAATGAATATTCCCGCGTTTTTTGATCAAGCTGATGTTTGATCTGGCTATATTCCAAATGAATCTGCTTCAGCTCATCAGACAACTTTTGTACGGTAGATTGGTGCTTAGTAATATCAAACCTGAGACCCTGAATTTGGCGGAAGCTTTCTTGCAAATCATGATCATTCGGGAATTGCTCTAAGGCATCCTTCGCTTGTGAGATGGCCTCTTTGACCTCCCGTACAGCTTGGATGGTTACCTCTTGCTGCGCCGTTAAATCCTGATATTCCTGCTCCAATCTAGCAATCTGTTCTTCGCGGAATCTTGCTCTTGCATTCTTGCCGACGTAACGAACTTCTTCTATTTCCACAGCATGCCCTTTTAATAAACCAAGCTGATAACCCCCAGTTTCTGTGATGGACATAGAGGATGACGCATCGTCTCCCATGACAATACTGCGTAAGATGTCATCTACTGCTTGTGAAGAAATGGTACTGTCATCTGGTACGTCCGGATCGACATAATCTGCTAAAGTATGTGCCATCATATTTGGCTGTGGCATTAAAATGCGATCATGTGTAACAGAAATCGCATCCTCTGTAATTAAAGCATCGAGCAACTGACTGTCAATCAAAGCAGCTTCTATCCGCCTTTTTACCTCCGGCTTCACATGTTCCTGAAATTCAATGGCTGCATATAAAGGCAGATGTGTAACCCCTTTTGCAGCTAATGCTTGTCTGGCTGTCTTCGTTTGCTCATCCATCCACGGCTCTGGGTCCGTTTTGGCCTTCCATTCGAAAATTTCCTCCTTTTTCTTATTTAAAGCATGATCAAGCTGCTCTTTTTCAAAATTTAGTTGAGATAACCGCTTCCCCTTCGATTGTTCGAATGCAAATGTAGCCGTGCGATAAGGCTCTTTCAGCTGGTCATAGATGACTGGTTCGTATAAGGAGCGCAATTGCCTTGCTGTTTCTTGCTTTAATTCTTCTGGTATCTCCAGCCATTCATTTGTCTGGATCCATGTATGAATTTCGTTCAGCTTCTTCTCTTTATCCTCTTCAAATAGTCGCGTCCATTCTTGCTCTTGATAGCTAGCTTCATCTAACAGCTTATTTTCATCCGCTAACTCTTTATCTTTGTCCTGATATTTTCTTTTCAGCTGATCAAACGTTCGTAAATCCTCGGTTATCTCTTCCAGGGAGTGAATATGCTGATCGGTTTCTTTTTGCCAAACTTGAAAGTCAAATCGTTGTTTTTGATGGCGGACAAAATCTTGTTGGTTGATAGCATGAGTATCGGCAAAAGCTGCTTCTTCCGCGTCATTAGCCAAATCCATTAAGCTGTCTTCCATCATTTGCTCCCGCTCATGCAACTGTTCTTCGAGCTTTTGCTGGTCAGACAGAAGACGTTGCTCCTTGCGACGACGATCTTGCCATTGGTCTTCTTTCTTGTTAAAAGCTGTCTGATGCTGTGCCAGCTTGTCTGCTTCACTTCTGCGCTCTTTCTCCAGATTCCAGACTTTATGCGATCGGAGGCGTTCTTCTTGTTTACGATTCGTTTCTTCCCTGATTTGTAAATCCTGCGTATCCGCATAAAGCTGATCAATGTCTTGTTGTAATCGCTGCTGCTCCTCATTCTGTTGCTCGAATTGTCTCTCTTCCTGTTTCCTTTTTCTGTTAGATGACAGATAACCGCTTGCCTGGTCATACAAGATACGTTGATTATACATATCATATACATGGTTTAAGCTCTTCAGGGCATTTACTTCGCGATCTAATTGCTCGATCTGTTGTTTGGTCTGATCCATCTGCTCAATGGTATCCGACAAATGCCGAAGATCTTCATCGGTCAATGGCGGTAATGCCGCTTCCAGAATGTCATAAATAACCGTCGGCCGGAAATCCTTGGATAGCTTAGGGCTTCGTAATTGAATGAGCAGCTTAATTAAATCTTCATACGCCTCTGTTGTTTCAAAGCCAAATAAGTATTTGTTTACTAACTTCATATATTCTGTTTTTGTCTGCACAACTTGTCCACCGTCAGCCAAACGGTTCTCGAGTTCCATCCGGGAGAGTGGAATCTTTTGCTTTTTCCCCGCACTATTCTCTTCTTTATATAAAAAGATATCCTCTCCGATTCTTCGATTGTCGGTAATAACAAAACCCCAGAATTTCATTTGCTTGTTCCGCTTCGCCTGCAGTCCGATACCGACCGTTACATATTGATTGGTTTCCTCTCTTTTGCATTCAAGAAAAAGGTAACCTGTCCGCTCATCGCGATTGACGATTTCCTTCTCGCCCAGCAAATAATCTTCCATGCGACGTGCCTTAGACCCAAATGGATCCAAGCGGTCTGGTGACGTTCGCCCGTCCAATAAAACAGGTAAGAAACTTTGCATCGTGACAGATTTCCCTGATCCATTGCTTCCACGCAGCAAAAGTTTCCCGTCTGCAAACGTGAAGGTCTCTTCATCGTAATACCAGAAATTTAGCAAGCCTGCTCGATTCATTTTCCATTTATTCATCTTTGTTATTCACCTCCGTAGTAAAGTCGTCGGGATAATGCCCAACCATTCGTGCAATAGCCGGCTTTAAGACAAGCATCCCTGTATCGGGTTCTACTTCTGCCAGCTCCCATTCCTGGTATAGTTGCAATAGTTCAGCGGCAATACTCGCGGCAGTCATATCGCGGTAACGTTTACCCCAGCCTTCCCCATAGACGGATTTGATTTCTTCCACCATTTGCTTAAAATCTGCATTGGTTACTTTCACCTCACCCATCGGATCAATGCTATCCGCCGGAAAATTATCCCGTAAATATGTCTGGAAATGCAAAGCAATTTGACTGATTGCTTTCTGATCAGGGAAGAGTGTGTACCGTTGCTTTCGCTCTGGTAATACCAGCATAGCTGTATTTTTGAATACCTCCAGTTGAAAAGGCGTATTCTCTTCTAAATCATCGCGCAGTCGATTACGATAATTACGGATATAGGCGAAATCAGGATCTTCTTCACTCTCGCGATAAACAGCCGGCGAGAATAACAGCTTGCGATACACCCTTTTTCTCCGCATGTCTTCACGATGTCGTTCCCATTCACTGTCCAATATCTCCCGCATTGTCCGATAACGGAAAAGGTCATCAGGATAAGAACGCATAAAATAACGGGCATAGACGGTGACTTCGTATAAAACTTCCTGCTCTTCATCTGTTGCAAACAAGTCCACATCGCCATCAATCGCATGAATCAGACGAAGATCAACCATTTTCTTCAAGGTCCGGACTAATGATTTCCGATGCTGATAATTCGTCCAGTCCAACGAAAATTCCCCGGGGAATATGTCCTGAATATCCTCTGCAATATCCGATAAAAGGAACTGCTCATCGATTGATTTCTGTTCTGTAAATGCTAAACCGCAGCAAAAGATCGCATAATCCCTTGGCTCGGTAAAATCCTGTATGCCCATCCAGGATTTAGGATCAACCGGGATTTTCTCCAATTTAATAAAATGCTGATGAATAATTAAATCAAAACCAAATTTATCTGACAGATATCGTTTCAGTGCTTTTTCACGCTCTCTGATCAGCTGGTATGCCGAAGGATCCTCTGCCCTTAATACCCAAAATTGTTCAAACAGGATCGATAGTGCTTCCTGTGTCTGCTCGTTCCATTCCGATTGAACCATTCTTTACACCTCGTCTTCTATGAAATGAAAAGTGACATTTGGCATTTCTAAAAAACCATCTTCCGATTCCAACGTAACACGCCCATCTCCGATGATCACCTGGACTCGTTTACCTAGTTCTGTTTTAACCGTTCGATCCTTACTTGCCATTGCTTTACCTAACCAGACTAATAATAATTTCCTTACTGAAGTCTCTACAACCGCCAGTTCTGACACAACAATTTGATTATCCCTTATATACTGTTCAATCTTGGCTCTTTCCTGCCTGCGCTCTTCTAAATAGCGTCGTTTCATTTCCTCTTTCTTATCCTGATTATTCGTCATTGCACTTGCTCTTACCTTCTCACGGTAATGGCGGACAATCGGTTTTGTCTCGTGCTCCATCGGCGCCTCTTCCCATACATCCGTATAAATATCGTCTGTCGGACTATGGTCAACATGAAAATGTCGTGTATGAAAGATTCCGAATGCTACTGAAGACAACTGATGCGCCTCTTCAACCGTATCGATTGCATCAAACCATTTGGCAAGATGGAGGTAGTCTTTCTTACGACTTCGAAAAAACTGATGCCGCTCTCCTAACCGCTGTACCACTCGTGTGATCCGCCTAATCGATTCGTTGGTGCGCTGCTGGAGCATTTCATATTCACTTGTTCCATGTTCATTTCCAAGAAACCAAGCTTTCATGCTGTTCCATTTTTCTTCATATTCCAAATATGGATCAGCTGTTTCCTTTTCATCAAAACGAAACACTTGCTGATCGTGTTGCATAACCTGATCAAAAAAGCCACGCAGCAACTGCTTGTTAAGACTATCTACTAATCCTTGTATCTGCAGAGCCGTCGCTTGCAAGGCGATAATAAAATCTCGTAAATACGTGGTGAACTGATCTTTATATACTAAGAACGCTTCCGTCTGCATTCGCTCTTCTACATCCTCACTGTTAATATAAGCAATGTAATCGGAGGTGTTCTGAGTGATTTGGCGGAAGTATAAAAGCACATCCTCCCAGATCTGGGCACTTTCTTCCCGCTTTTCTTTCCTTTTGCCAGAGGCGATTTGTTCGATCTTGACTAAAGCTTCGTATAACCTTTCAAATTGAGTGCGTTCAAGTGAACCGCCAAATGTTTCGCCAATGCCTTCAAGCTCCAGTAACATTCGCTCGAATTCAACCGTGTAGGGTGTGCACTGATAACGAAAGCGTTTCTTCTTAAATTCATCAATTGTTTTGGATTTCCCCAGCTCCTGACGTGCGATCAGATTCCCCCACTTTACAAGTGCATCCAGGTCAATGTGGAGCATTTCCAATGTATAATTGCTAAATTCTTCTGATTGAATTAGATAATCATAAATCTCTTCAGGGAACAAGAATTCTCTCATCCGCTCATGCTGAATATAAAAATAACGCAGAATTGCCCGATAGCTCCAAGCCTTCTCTGCGGTTAAATAGGTTGCTTCTTTTACACGTTTAAACATGATTTACACCTCTGCCTATGATTCTAGCTTTATTTTAACATATTCATTGTGCTGATTACTGCCTGCAGTATTGTTAAATTGGTAATATAAAAAGACCTTCCCCAAAAAGGAAGGTCTCATAAATTCATCTGATATTTGATTCTATGAATGATTCAATCTCTTTAACACATCACTAGCCGTAATTCTTCTTTATCATTTAACAATTCCTGAATGTCCATAAATTGATTTATCTCGCCAACAATCGTAATATTGACTTTCCGATGCGGAACCGCTTGTGGATTAACTGCCCATACTTTCGCTTGATAGTTACATCTTCTCTCGATCACTTCATACATCCAACCACTATAAAAAGCCGGAATAAATCCTAGCTTCTCTCCATCAACAGACTTAACTACGATTGCTTTATTGTCATGATCGTTTTCGGGGTCCAAAGAAAATTCTACAATGTCACCAACTTGGAGCTGGTCAACTACCTGTTCCCCCTTATAATAACGCCATCCTGCAACAAAGAAATCCAAATCAAATGTGTTGTTCTCAATCAAGATTGGTGAAACAAACTCATAAGAATCTGTCGCTAAAATTCCGCCTGTGACACGTAGAACATCCATTTCTGTACACTCTGCCGAAAGGCCTAATTCCCCAAGTACCGATGAATAGTCCGGCCTTCGCGAGTCTGGTAGACGACGTGCAAACGGACCAAATAGATTTTTGGAAGTATATGTCCTATTGGTATCCGGAAATGCTAAATGAGGTCGATAGCCATTGTCCATAGCCTCTGCCAATTTTCGTCTATATCCTTTTGTTTCATATGAAAATGTATAGACGCCATCTTCATGAAGCAACCTGCCAATATGGTATCGTTGTCGCGTCTCCACATTTTGCCAGATCAACCACAGCTCAAACGGTCTCTCACTCATGCTTTTACACTCCCTCCAAACCAATTTAAGATCCATTCCTTTCGATAAAGTAAAAAACGGATCACCCACTCTTTGTCTAACTCGCCCATTATATCATTTGAAATATCATTTACTATAGATAATAGTATAAGGAAGTTCAAAATAAAACTATGATTTACATGTTAAATGAAGTAAACAATATTATTAGAAACCCTAACACAAATGATATCGCTATTGCTCCAACCTTTATTTTAGTATCTCAACTTTCGCACACTGAAATAGGCAGGTAAGCCCTGATATAGTTGGGTAAGCCTGCGATCCAGTGTTGGACTTGACTTTTGATTAATTTTTGTACCTTCTTGTTGCTCTGTTTCAAGGCATCTTCAAGAAGCTCGATCAACTGCTGAAGTGCCACAGCCCAATCAAGATCATGAACTTCATCACTTAATTCATAAAACATGCCGCCAAGTGTTCTCTCATCTGTGCTACATCGGTTTTGCCACGAGAGAATAATATATCGTGCGAATACGATGGTCGTATGACTAATTAAGCCGTCATATGAACGACTTTGGAACTCTTTTTGGAGTTTCAAAAGAGACTTTGTTGTTTTGAAAAAAACTTCAATGTCCCAGCGTATCCCATAAATACGAATGATTTCTTGATCACTTAGGGTACAGTCGGTGCTTAAAATAGCTAACCATTCGCTTTTTTTATTTCGATTACGCACAAAGACCACTTTAATAGGCACGCCATTCGCTTGTGTCGTATGAATCGAACGAAGAATGCTTTTCTTTCCACCTGTTGGTTTCGCAAAACGATAAAGTTCCTTTAAGCTTACACGTTGGCCATTCACAAGGTAACGCTGCTTCAAGTTCTTTACCATGCCAATGACCTCAAGTCCTTGCTCTTTTATTTCCTTAACGAGAGGCTGATACGTGAACCAAGAGTCCATCAGCACATAGGAAGCATCAATACCGGCATTCATTGCGCGTTTAACCATACCTGGTAGTTGCTCAGGTGCGGTTTGTAATGCTTCTACTCTGCGTTTATAACCGGAACTACGCTTATCAACTTTTGATGATATACCATTAATTTGGCTTTTCTTCGAGCTCAATAAAGAAAAGTCCACTGGAATGAATGTGGCACCATCTGACCAGCCAAGAGTCAGCATACGAAACCCTTTATAGAAGCGCATTTTTTGGGATGCATGGTCAAAACAGCGCGCTAATAATTCAACCGATTTACTGCGATTACGATCATACGAAGAATCATCTACAATCAATACTTTCGGGCGATCATGACTCGTTAAGTTGGTTACTTTTCCAATGGTATGAGCACTTAGAAACAGTAAAAACCTTCTCCAAGCAAATGTTGACTTGTTTAAAAAACGATAGACGGCATTCTTTTCTGGACAATCATTCGCTTTGGTACTTTGAAGTACTTGATACCAGTTCTTATTTTCAAAGATCAAACAAAAAATCAATTGAAAAAGATAGGCACAAGTAAAGCCTACAGACTTTGTAATACCAGCTTTTCTAAGATGTTTAAACACGTCCAATTCTCTAAATGTTGATTTTAATTCATTTGGTAGTTGCTTATTTAGGTCATTATTCGCTATCATATAGGAGACACCTCTTCTGTATTGGTAGTGTTTTCTCGTCAATTACACTATACCAAATGTTGAGGTGTTTTTTTATACCTAATTCGATTGTCAATGACCATATTTGAACAGTAATAAGCTTTGCAGCTAGTTATATTGAGTGCTTTTTTCTAGCTGCGAAAGTTGAGTTAGTATTTTTTAAAGAAATAAAATATGGCAACGTAAAAGCTTTGCCAATCACTGCAACAAACATAAAAAACTGTGAATAGGGCTTAGGATAGGTAAGTAATTAATTATATAATAGACGTCCTTTATACTTGTTAGGTTTCGTAATTATTCAACTTTCGCACGCTGAACTTGACTGGTAAGCTTTTATTGTAATTTACTAGTGAATAAATATTCCGTTTAAAAGAAACGTTGATTTTAAGTAGATATGTAAAAAAAGAAGCCACCAGTTCACACCAATGGCTTTCCAATTCAGCATATAAAAATGTTATGGTTTAACATCCTCTAAAGAAACGAGTCATCTCCATTTCCCCGTAACCAACTTACCCAAACACCCGCGATCGAATCAAAAACCGCTTCCCCTCCGGATTTTCAAGCGAGAACATCCCACCGCGGCCTTCTACCACATCAATAATCAGCTGGGTATGCTTCCAGTACTCATATTGATCCTTCGACATGTAGAAAGGGGCATCATTGACATAGCCTAGTAAAACATCTGATTGACCGGTTCGAAATTCTCCCTTTGGATAGCACATCGGCGAACTTCCGTCACAGCAGCCACCAGACTGATGGAACATTAAAGGACCATGCTTCTCTTTTAACAGATCCATTAACGCCACTGCTTCATCCGTTGCTAAGACTTTCTCCTGTTGCGTCATGCACCCGCCTCCTTTCTTTGGATAAAGTGAGACTTTGATCAGTGGGGGTTTTTGACCCCAACTGATCATTAGTGAAACTTATCAGGGTGTTAGCGTCTGTTTACTACTCCTACTTGTGATACTCGAAGCTTGAAGTGGAAATCTTACAGACGGTTAGCACCGTGATTAAAAGAATCCTTTTGGCTGCGTACTGTAGCTTACGAGTAAGTTCTTCGTTTGTTGATAATGAGATAGCATCATGAGATGATTTTCTCTTCCAATACCTGATTTCTTATAACCACCAAAGGCAGCATGTGCTGGGTAATCGTGATAGGTATTGGTCCATACACGTCCCGCCTGAATACCACGACCGAAGCGATAAGCCTTATGAAAATCACGTGTCCAGATACCTGCACCTAATCCATATAACGTGTCATTGGCAATATCCAGCACTTCTTCGTCATCTTTAAAGGTGGAAACAGCAAGAACCGGACCAAAAATCTCCTCTTGGAAAATTCTCATTTTATTATGACCTTTGAACATTGTTGGCTGAACATAATAGCCATTGGAAAGCTCTCCGTCCAATTGGTTCTGTTCCCCGCCAATGAGCACCTCTGCTCCTTCTTGTTTCCCAATATCTAAATAGGATGAGATTTTTTCCAATTGCTCTGCCGATGCCTGCGCGCCCATCATCGTTTCTGTGTCTAATGGGTGGCCAATCTTTATCGCTTTCACTCGCTCTGTCGCTCGCTCGATAAATGCCTCATAAATATCCTCATGAATCAACGCACGCGACGGACATGTACAAACTTCCCCTTGGTTTAAGGCGAACATGACCATCCCTTCAATCGCTTTATCTAAAAAGTCATCGTCTTCTGCCATGACGTCTTTGAAGAAAATATTAGGTGATTTTCCACCTAGCTCTAATGTTACGGGAATAATGTTCTCAGAAGCATATTGCATAATAAGGCGTCCTGTTGTGGTTTCACCAGTGAATGCAATTTTGGAAATACGACTGCTTGACGCTAACGGTTTACCTGCTTCCAAGCCAAATCCATTTACAACGTTCAGTACACCAGGCGGCAGTAAATCGTGGACAAGTTCCAGTAAAACATGAATCGATGCAGGAGTTTGTTCCGCCGGCTTGATGACCACCGCATTACCTGCAGCAAGTGCCGGTGCAAGTTTCCACGTTGCCATTAATATTGGAAAGTTCCACGGAATGATTTGTCCGACAACGCCAAGGGGCTCATGAAAGTGATAAGCGACAGTATCCTCATCGAGCTGACTGATAGAGCCTTCTTGCGCCCGAATCGTTGCAGCAAAATAACGGAAATGATCAACCGCCAATGGCATGTCTGCCGCTAACGTTTCCCGTACTGCTTTTCCATTATCCCATGATTCTGCGACAGCTAGCATTTCCAGGTTTTCTTCGATACGATCGGCTATTTTATTTAGCATATTGGCTCGTTCCGCTGGCGATGTTTTTCCCCATGCCGGAGCCGCTTTGTGGGCAGCATCCAGTGCAAGCTCGACATCCTCAGCAGTAGAACGGGCAATCTCACAAAAAACTTGTCCTGTAACCGGTGTGACATTTTCAAAATATTGCCCTTTTACCGGCGGCGTCCACTCCCCGCCAATATAATTGTCGTATTTTTCCTTGAAGTTGACTAGCGAACCTGGTTGATTGGGTGCTTCGTATTTCATACTTATTCCTCCCCTAACCTTATTTTTTAAAAGCGCTTACAATTGATTGCGCATTTGACTTACACCTATTTATACTATACTAACTAGCAATGGAAAATATGACGGTTATAAAAGGTGGATTTTGGAAGATGTTATACGTATAGGTTACTAGGTTTTAGCGATACGATCAACCATGTATACTGGTGCGCTTATTCTCACATAAGGAAAATTATGTTAGTATTAGGTTAATAGAATAGGGGGAATAACTATGAAAAAGTATACATCTATTTTTATTTTGGTGTGCCTGATGATGCTGGCAGCTTGCGATGATTCATCAGCCGAAGCGAGTAATAATGGAGACAGCCAATTACATCATAGTTCCAATAGAGAAATCGCTAGTAAGGAAGATGCAACAGAAACGAATAAGAGTGCCGATCAGGAATCAGAAGAAGTGGAACAAACACCGGCTGACGATACAGAGGGCCAGCTAAAAGAAACATACCTGAACAAATTGAACGAGACAACGAAAAAAACAGAAAATATCGAAGCAACGGACAGTTCTACCTATGCTTTAAAGGATGTCGCACATAAACAGTATGAGACGTGGGATAAATTATTAAACGAGATTTATGGCGTTTTGGCAGAACAGCTAGCTGCTGAAGAGATGACACAATTAAGAGAGGCACAGCGTGATTGGATAGCAGTTAGAGATGAAACGGCGAAGGAAGCGTCACTGAAGTATGAGGGTGGTACGATGGAGCAATTGGAGTATGTGACGGTTCTTGCAGATCTGACAAAAGATAGATGTTATGAGCTTGTTGAAGGATATATGGAATAGGTGCAGTTGTCCTCACAGGTCTTTGCTTAACATGATTCAACTGGCAGTCTTTGCTACAGCGATAAGAAATAATTTAATGATAACAATAAAAACTATGTCGAAATACTCTATTGAGCGTATATACATGCTATAATAGGCATAGCAATAGATCGACTTCATATGAGGGGTGGCGCACTGTTGTCCTGCCGTTAGTCTTATCGTGAGACTTTCCGGGAGGGAGGTGACGCCTATGGATATCGAGAACGTATTAACACTGATGATTTCCTTCGGAGCATTGGTGGCGTTTATCATGTCCGACAAAAACAACAAAAAATAACCCCTCATATGCTTTGGACAGGCTCTGAGGGATTATCTCTCTGAAATGCCGCCCCTCTTATGGGGTTCGGTCTATTGTCACCGTAGACGTTGGAGCGTCTGCGGTTTTTTATATGGTACGCCAACTCTATTTATATTATACCACATTTTCTCAAAACGACACAATAAATTGGATAATCTTTTACTTAGAATCATTAAGCCTTCTTCATTTTTTCTTATTTAACGGTATTCCGTATTTTTTGCTATGCTCTATCCCTTTTTTGGCCAAGTTTTTGGCTTCATCTTTCGTCATTGTCATTTATCATTCCCCCTTTTGCCTTCTGTAGAAAAAGTATGAAAAATGAAAGAAAATATTAAACATACATCTTCCCTATCCTCCATATACATACTCCAAAAATAATTACACGGCCGTTCGTAATTGAGCTTCTTGAAGATGCCTTGAAACACAGCAAACTAATCAAAAATCAACGTCCAACACTGAATTGTAGGCTTATCCAACTATATTAGGGCTTACCTGCCTATTTTAGCCTGCGAAAGTTGAGTTCTTTAATTGTACTTTCATTAATTTGATAGTGATTCTTATAGTATTGATATGCATGCTGCTGAAACTCTCAATCGTTTTTCAATATTAATTAATGGTTCTTCTATACTTGATCTTCAAAATTTTTTAAACACTTATGACAGGATAAGTATCAAATAAAGCCAGAAAAAGAAATTCTCCCCCCTAACCAAATGAAGCTATCCCGTCACCAACAAATCGTGTTAATATGGATGATATCCTAAAGTCCCAGGAGGATTACCTTGAACACACCAGATTTTTCTACATTAACACCATATGAATTAGGAGAAACGAACGATCAGGAAGCGATTCCCTTTCTATTAACCTATTTACAAGAAGGAAAAGACAATGAAAAGAGATTAGCAGCATCAGCGATTGAAAAGCTCGCCAAGCCATTTTCAACTGCATGTAAGCAGGCTCTTCCTTTTCTTTTGCAAAATCTATCATCGGAAAAGTCTCAAGTACGTCAATACACGTTAAAGGCGATCCATGCGTTACCGTTGAACATAGACGAGATTACCGAACAGGATGTAGCGTTAATGGCATCCATCCAAGAACAAGATCCGAAAGATTACAACCAGTCTATCGCTGCACATATTGCAAAGAAGTGGTCCGCTCTGATAGCAAGCGGGACACCATCTTCGCTGCCTACTTTTCCAGTCGGTGCCAGTAAAAAAGAGATAGCAAAAGCACCAATAGCCGATTCGAAAACAACGGTAGAATTGGTAGCAGACGATGAACCAGACAGATATTATTTCAGGGCTCTCGAGCAGGAAGGTATAAAGTTGAACCAGCCTCAGCTGGATGCGGTTCGCCATTTTCAAGGTTCCTGTTTAGTCTTAGCAGGGGCCGGAAGTGGTAAAACTAGGGTTCTTTCTACAAGAGCTGGCTATTTGATTTCTGTTCATAAGGTCAATCCCAAACAGATCTTGCTGCTGACCTTTACCAAAAAAGCGGCAGGGGAAATGAAAGAAAGAATGTCGGGATTACCTGGCCTTACACCAGCAATGGCAGGCAGGATGACCAGTGGTACCTATCATTCTATCTTCCTCAAAATACTAAGAAGTCAAGGAGATACGAGAAGGATCATAACAGCGGAAAAGCACCAGCACACTTCCTTGAAAATCATAATGAAAGAAATGGGAATCGATGACTATGAGCCAGAGTCTTTACTGGAAATCCTGTCGCATCATAAAAATAACATGACTCCTGTTGAGGAGATCCCGGTTCATTCAGCCAATGACAAGGAAGTAAAAGATATCTTGCAACGATATGAACAAATGAAACGAGCGAATGGCTTTATGGATTTTGACGATATCCTGCTCGATGCTTATTTTTTTCTACAACAGCATCCTAACTATCTATCATTGCTTCAACAAAGATTCGCCTTTGTATTATGTGATGAATGGCAGGACACGAATCCTATCCAATATCAATTGGTGCGGATGATCGCAAAGCCGCAGAATCATTTATTTGTCGTCGGGGATGATGATCAAACCATCTATGAATTCAATGGTGCCGATTCCTCGATCATTTTAAACTTTACGAAGGATTATCCGAAAGCAGAAACGTTTCATTTACCTATCAATTACCGTTCGACAACCAGTATTGTCGGGCTAGCAAACAAAGTCATCGCGTTTAACAACAAGCGGTATCAAAAAAAGTTAACCGCAACAAAAGAAAGCAGCCATGCCCCTAGCTTTATCCGGCCAGATTCATCGGATGAAGAGGCAGAAATTATTATCGAGAACATGCTGCTTGCTGTGCAACAAGGAAAGCGTCAATTCAGCGATTATGCGATCCTTTACCGCACCCATAGTTACAACCGTGCCATTTTTGATCAATTGGTGTTAAAGGAGATCCCTTTTATTACGTATGGGAATGCCAATACTTTCTATGAACAATCGATTGTGAAGCCGGTCATTGATCACTTACGAGTAGCCATGGATGGTACAGATATCGAAGCGGTCCAGGGATTGTTACCTTCTCTCTATTTGAATCGCGAGAGAGTGACCAGCTTTATTCAACAAAAAGAACAAGCAAATCCTAAGAAAAGGGTATTAATGCATGCGATCGATTATCCAAACTTAAAAGCATTTCAAAAGGCTCAGATTGTTGACCGGATCAAGCTTATCCAGAAATTGAAAGAGATGAAGCCCGTGCAGGCAGTCCGAGCAATCCGTACCGTATATGACAAGTATATAGAAGCCAATCCGCGCAAGAACATGACCGTTCATAAAGAAATGCTGAAGGAAACCTTGTTGGAAATCGAATCCGCAGCAAAACGTTTTGACACGATTGCCGCTTTTTTAGCCTTTGTAGATGAAATTATCGCAAAGAACAAGCGGATGGAAGAAATCCGCAAAGACCCTGAAGCAGACGCCATTCGACTGATGACGATTCATAAAGCGAAAGGATTAGAATTCCCTGTTGTCTATCTGATAGGCGCTTCTGAAAAAATCTTACCACACAGCTCTGTCACGGACGACGAGGGCATCGAAGGAGAACGGCGCCTTGCTTATGTAGCCATCACCAGAGCAGAACAAGTATTATATGTCAGTTCACCCGCTACCTATAGAGGTGGTAAAGCAGATGTGTCCAGATTTATGAAGGAAGTATTCTCGAATCAGGAACAACAAGCTCAGAGAAAAAGGGTGGCCATTAACAAAAAGCCTGCCTCACCGAAAGAGAATAAATCGACGAGTACGGTAACGAAACAAACCGCAACGGTATTAGCATGGGATTGCACAAGTACCTCCTGTCCTGCCTGGGTACGGATTACGTCACATGAAGAGAGCCTACTGGAAGAAAAGCAGTGCCCGGTTTGTGGTGAGGTGATGGAGAAGGGGGAAAAAGAGGTGACGGTGAAGCGGTAGTGGCTGTCACTCCCTGATTTTGTTGATTTTTATTAAGGAAATCAGCAATTTTTGGGGAGTGACAGGCGTCATTAGTATAGCTACTCTTAGATAAGGTCCTTGCATTCCGTCAGAGTACAGCCACAAGAACGTAACACATCGTGCTTTTACCAGCAGTTGCCGCGGTTTTATACACTTGTCTTCCACCTGTTTACCATCTTACTTATTCAACAAACGCGCCCGATTGCGGCAGAACCATAGTGTCCATATTCGCAATATTCAACGTTTTTATCAACATTGGTTATAGCTAATCAGTCATAACTTCAAATAGGCAACCATCTAAATTTGTCCAAAACACCCCACGGGAAGCAAAAGGGTGATCTGTGCGTTGATTGTCTGTTTCAAACGGGCTGTTCCCGAAGGCGACATTCCTTTTACAAAGTCGGTCAAGAATCTGGTCAAAAGTATGTCCATCAACACTGAAAGCCAAATGCTGTTGTGGAGTATCGTCCTCGATTGTCATAAAGAAAACAGAAAGATCGTCATTAACTTGCACTTCCGCAAACTTATTGTCTATCCCTTCATAACCATCAAGTTTAAGGCCCATATTCTCTGCAAATTCGTGTGCAGCTTTATCATTATCTTTAGCGAATACCACTGTGTGGTCAAGTGTAATTGTCAATTTAAAGTCTCCTTTTATATTTTTAAGAATTATTGTCCATCTGAGTTTTTCTCTTCGTCATCACCTATTTTCAAAAGCTCTGCCCGTGTTTTTTCGAGAAGCTTTTGTAGTTGTTCCTTTTTTTCAGGCTTTTCTATAGCTTGACGGCCCACCTTGAAAAATTCATGGAATAAACCCTGAATGTCAGATCTTAAAGTCTGAATTTCGTCTAGATTCACATTTTCAAGCAAATTCATCCTTGAGGTGAAAGGATCTTCATCTTGGTTTTTTTTCAAAAAGGCTTGCCCCTCATCTGTAAGATGATAAACTTTTTTCCGCCCCTCTTTGATTACATTAACTAGATCTTGATCCTCAAGCATCTGTAGAATAGGATAAACGGAACCAGGACTAGGCGAATAAAACCCCTTAAACCTTTCCTCAAGCTCTTTAATTAATCCATATCCATGTCTTGATTGTTCTTGTAACAATTTTAATAAGACAATCTTGAGATCACCACGCCCGAAAAACCGTTCACCACTATTATCCCCATCAGATTCTTTGCCTGCGAATATATGAGGTCCGCCTTGCCCGTCAAAATTACCGTTTTCCATCCCAAATTCCGCGTCGAATCTGTCGCCTTTAAAAACACCATGATGATAAAAATGACCTTGTCCTTTTAAAAAAGGATATTGGGGCATATCGGGTCTTTTGTACATATTCACAACCTCCTGTTGATTTTATTCTAAAATAGCGATATATCGTTAATTCAGAATAACCGATATATCGTTAACTGTCAAGATGGTGAATATATTTTCTTCAGTTCATCTTACCTATAACACGCTTTATTTAGAATAATGCCTTCTCTTATTCAGGCCCTATAATGAAAAATAAGCGCTTATCCTTATTCAAGGATAGCGCCTGTTTGTAGGGTAACTTTGACTTTAACATGTAATTACAAGAGTGGAACTGCCAACATTTTAACGAAAGTATACCATAAGCCCTGAATCATGTTCGACTTGGGGAGTAGTTATTAAATTTCTTTATTTTACTTACATTGAAAATGAATAAATTTATTTCCGGTTATCCACTCGACATTTATGACATATCACAAACAGCCTACCTGTTTCAATAAACGTTTTAGATTCTCATTAATACATGCATTGTCGGTACTGTTAATTCCACGACCGGCAAAATGACCCCATACGGATTTGATAGGTAGATATTCAGCTTTAGGCACAAGCTTGGATTCATATTCATTACTTTCTGCTGTACAGAAGAGATCGGTACTTCCTGGCATGATACAGGTAATCGCTTTAATGCTTTTGAGCGCCTCATCAAACGCTCCATCAAATGCTGCGTTTGCACTAATATCTGCATGCTGGCCTGTCCATAACATGGCTAGAACATTGTGGGGATCCATATTCATAAAGCTATTTTCCCAAACTCCGATCATAAAATCTTCCAATTCCTCGAATCCCATTTCACGATAAAGCTCCTCTTTATAAAAGGTTTGTGATAATCCCCATCCGGCATAGACACGGCCCACTGCACGCATGTCTTCAGAAGACAACTGATTTATTTTAGCAGGGTCCGAGCCAATGGAAGCCATGAGCGCAGCCTTCATACCATCGAGGACCACATAGGTTTGCGGCCAAGTCTTTGCATTTCCACAGAAAGAGGCAATTCGATCCACCATGTCAGGATAACTGGTCCCCCATTGGAAGGCTTGAAGACCTCCCATTGACCATCCAACTACAAGAGCGATTTTCTGAATGCCGAATTTCTCAGTCACCAGCCGATATTGCAATTGAACGTTGTCATAGATGGTTACCTGAGGAAAATTAGCTTTATCGAATGGTGCAGGAGTATTGCTTGGAGACGAAGATAAGCCGTTCCCTATTAGATTTGGAACGATAATAAAATATTTTTGCGGATCTAGTGCCATACCGTCTCCAATCAACCATTCATTATTAACATGCTGATCACCAAAAGCGGTGTGGTAAATGACAACATTATCTTTACTTTCATTCAATTCCCCATAAGTCTTGTAAGCAAGGAATGCGTTTGGTAACGTCCTCCCTTGTTGCAGGGTTATATCACCTAAATTAAAAATCTCATACTGATCCATTGCGTATGTCCCTCCTTTTTTAAATGAAACACAAACATTTAAGAATGCATTTCTTGTATTAAGTATAAAGTCGTGTTACTTTCAATAAAAGTGAAGAAAACAGAACATAGCATTCAATATAATTGAAAGTAAAAAGAAGGGGTGAATGATGGTGGAATTGCGCCAGCTGAATACGTTCAACACAGTGGCAACAACATTAAATTTCAGTCGAGCTGCTGAAGCACTAAACTACGTCCCCTCCAATGTCACGATGCAAATAAAAGCATTGGAGGAAGAACTAGATGTTCGTCTCTTTGATCGTTTGGGAAAGCAGCTTGTTCTCACAACTGCGGGCAAACGTTTTTTAACTCACGTCCAGGATATTCTAAACAAATTGGACGAAGCTCGCAGCGTTGTTCATGACAATGAAATTTTAAGTGGTACCTTAACGATTAGTGCTAACGAAGTTGTTTGCGCCTATCGACTTCCAGATGTCTTTAAGCTTTTTCGTTCGCGGTATCCGGGTGTTCGTCTTATCTTTCGTTCAGTTCCAAATCTGCAACTCAAACAAACACTCTTAGAGGGAACCTCAGATGTCACCTTTATACTCGACGAACACATTAAATCAACAGGACTTGCAGTGGAGCCATTGACAGAAGAAAATTTTCGCTTTTTCGTTGCTCCAGACCATCCACTTGCTAACCAAACGACATTACAGCTTGAAGATTTTTATGGTGAAGTCTTCCTGATTAACGAAAAGGGTTGTCCCTATCGAACAATGTTTGATCGAACGTTTAATAATGGAGACATTGATAGTATTTCACCTTTAGAGTTTCAAAGTGCAGAAGCCATTAAACAATGCGCAATGTCAGGAATCGGAATTGCCTTTCTTCCGAAAATAGTAACCGCAGTCGAAGTGGAACGTGGCGATCTTGTTGCTCTTCCATGGCGGTTTCCAAACTTGGATGTGTATACACATATGGCATGGCATAAAGACAAATGGCTTTCACCGATTATATTATCTTTCATTGAAGCAGCAAGAGAGGTACTAGCTAAAGAAGACAATGTGTCAAAATGGTCTGCTAATTAACGTGAATCGTCCAATCGTTATTACTTCTTCGTATTTACTCAAATACGAAGAAAGAGACGATCACTTGATGAACGTAATCGTCTTCTTAATTTTCACTTAATGAATGGTTGCTTTAGACGTAAAATCATTAATTAGCTTCTATCTGTTCCACTATTACTTTACCATTCTCATCTAACAATGGTGTGAGAGCGCACCCTTGCGCACTCCATGTGTATAAATAGTTAACACCTGTTTGGCGATCAACCCATATAGATATGAGGCTCCCCTGTTGAGAAGTTTGTATCAACTTTTCATCAAAACGGTTATCATCTTTTTTATTGAACATTATTAACCACTCCTTATAAATACTTCATTTAAATTTTCCTTTAATGATCAAATTATACTGCGTGTCCATTCTAGCCGGTGAATTTTCCGGTTATTTCATCCCATGTGACGAAAGGAGTGCCGACATAGATTCGGCTGATTCTTGCATACCTCGACCAATCCACTCTTCAATCCAGCCGTACGTTCCATAGGTTATAAAAGATGTAACATAGGCAGCCATATTGTCATGTTCGGTTTTGGCACCATAAAGCTCGATAAAAACGCTTAAAAACAGATGAAATAAATTTTGTTTTTTTAACATAAGATAAAAATCGCTATGTTCTTTTAAGTGTTTAAACAAGCTGCCAAACAGTTCTGCATTAGATTCATTATTTACTAGTTGATAATCCGCATCCCACCTCGAAATTAGATGGTTAATATGTTTTAGTAAGATATCCTCTTTATCGACATAATTCCGGTAGAAAGAATTTCTGCTCACCTGCGCTTTGGTGGTTATTTGACTTATTGTTATTTGAGAAAGTCGATATTCCTTTAATAGTTTTATGGTAGCTTCGGTAATCTGGTCCATTACAAACGTATTTTTTTCTTCGTTATTCATGATGGTACATTCCCTCCTTATTTGTACCATTTTTCTAGTGGATATTGATCTTACAGAAAAGAGCTGATACATTTGTTACATCATTAACGTATACTTGTTGCAATCGTTTGTCAAGGGACAATGATGCCACTTGAAAATAAAGAGATAAAGGAGCAACATATGATGAATTTTCTTACGATGAAACGAAAGATTATTCTCGTTATAGTAATTATTGCCGGCCTGCTTTTAGGAAGAATGGCCGTACGAATGTTTATTAATCTGATGGTCGGCGGATCATTGTTCGGAGGCAATTTCCTATGAGAAAAGATAAAAAGAAAAGAAACAAAGCAGGCATGTTTATTCTGCTGTGTGTAGGGGCGTTTATCGTTTCTTTTGCAGGATCAGCTATCTTCAAAATGAACTATACTTCACCAGCATTAAAAGAATATTCGGTAGACTGGAACGATGAGATCGGGACGACTTATACCGATATTGCTTACGGAGACGGCGAAGCAAATAAATTCGATTTATATGTACCTGCTGATGATACAAAAGAAACATATGGTCTTGTCGTATACCTCCATGCGGGAGGGTTCACGACGGGTGATAAATCGGATGATGCCGGCATGCTGCAGTGGCTTGCTTCTAAAGGTTATGTAGCAGCAGGAATCAATTACACACTGCGCGATGACGAGCACCCTGAGGCTAGTGTTTATTCACAGTCCATGGACATTAAAAGCAGTATCCCCGTTGTTGTCGAAAAAGCTGAAGAATTAGGATACAACCTCGATTCTATGGCAATATCCGGAGGCTCTGCAGGTGGAACACTGGCAATGCTCTATGCATACCGTGATGCGGATGAATCACCTATTCCAGTGAAGATGCTGTTTGAAGCTGTAGGACCGTCGAGTTTCTATCCGGAAGACTGGTCTCCATACGGTCTCGATCAGAATCCGGAAGCAGCAGCCGATTTATTTTCCGTCATGTCCGGTACTGAAATTACGGTGGACATGTTCGGCACGGAAGCTTATGAAGAGGCAATCAAACCAATTTCAGCATATAGGTGGGTAAATGAGAATTCGGTACCTACTGTCGCCGCCTATGGTGTATATGACAAAGTGGCCCCGTTTGATACAGTGAAACATTTGATCCATGCATTAGAAGAAAACAACGTACCGCATGAGTACATTGAATTTCCGCATTCAGGACATGCACTTCAAAATGATAATGACCTGTATGTCAAGTATATGGAGACAGTGGAAGAATATCTGGATACTTATATGCCGATAAAATGAGAGGGTAGTATGGACGGGTTAGCGCCGCGATAAATTAAAAAGGGAGCACAGGCTAAAGGAGGATGCCAAGCTTGAACATGAATAAGGTTACAATGTTTTTGCAGGCTAAAAAGAAAGCAATAGTAACATTGGCAGTTATTATTGCAGCAGCTTGGATATTAGGTCAAATCTCTGTTCCAGCATTATTAAAAATCATTTTTCTATAAAGTGAGACTTCAATCAGTGGGGTTTTGACCCCCACTGATTGCTAGTGAAACTTATCAGGAAGTTATCGTCCGTTTATCCCCACTTAGCTTCTTATGTATCTCTCGAATCTTGAAGTGGGGGTATTACGGACGGTTAGCACTGTGATAAAGGGGGCAATTTTATGAAAAAGCTCTTATGGGTTATTTTGTGTGTGTTTGTTTTTTGTTGTGTGTTTGGATTATCTGCTTTTTCCAAATTCAAAGATATCTTTGGTGAAGATCTGGTTGCGGCATTTACATTACAAGGAAATGATGCCATCGAGACTTTATCAGACGATGAAATTCAAAAAGAAATCATTGATATTAAATACATCAAAGCTAATGGCGAAATCGGTACAAGGCAGATTGTTTTATACAAGCCGGCAAATGCGCAAGGGGATGTTCCCGTTATATTTGTTCCGCATTATGCAGTAGATGAAAATACTGCTGATTTTGTAGCTTATATAAAAAACGGCTGGGCTGCAGCTTCACCGTATAATGTGAAGAATGAATATAACGGAATATTAGCTACAGATGATTTGGTTTTCAATAATGCTGCACTATATACGCTGAGAACTATGAATGGAATTGATAAGCAAAGAATAGCGATGGTCGGAGGCAGCGCAGGAGGATACACGACCTTAATGCTGAGTCAACTTCACATGGGGACGGTTGCCTCGATTGCCAATGCACCAATCGCAAATATTTACTTTAATGCTCATGTTTATTTTCCAAAGGCTGATGAGATTAACCGTAACTCCGGATTACTTGATTTCAGAATGCCTGTTCAGGGCATGATATCAAAATCGTTTCAGCCTATTAATAACATTCTCACAGATGAAAATGACCCTTTATGGGAAGCATTATCTCCAGTTAGTATGGCGAAAGCCTTCAGCAGTCCAGTTGTTATAAACCATCATACAGCTGACATATTGGTACCTGTCGACCAAATAACAAAGAAATACACCTATGACGATAATGACGGAACATTGCCGAAAGGTTTTAATGCCAGCCTAGAGGACAACTATCCGGGGATATTAAGTTCTTCGCTTGAAGAATTAGCAGACCCGAATGAATTGTCCGTTAATAAATATGAATTGGAGAACAACGTAGTAACGGGCGAAATGCCATATAGTGAAAAGTTATTAACCATCAACGTGATTGATGACGGTCCTATCAGTGCAAAAGGAAGTCATTCAGCACCTACTACAACAGGCGGCTTTGATACCATGCCATACTTAAAGGATAGGATGGATAAAACTTTAAGAAATACTGAAAAGCTAGTTCCAGAGAAGCTGCTCTTGTTATTAGAAAGGTATGCAGGCAATAGCAAACAGTTGCCCGCACACAAGGGAATCGATGATACGGTCTATGGCTCTCTTGCCATCTACCAGAAGGAAGTCGTTGATGAACTAAGTACATGGGTAGAAAATCATTCATTGGAAGAAATGGATTCTGCAATGCAGGAGGCACTATCAATCAGCACAGATAAAGAACAATATACAAAAGTATGGAATGAAATAAAGGCACGTATGGAGTAGAATATCTGGATACCTATAATGCCTGTAAAATTATTGGAGGTATCATGATGAAAAAAGTATTGAAAATCCTGAGTGTTATACTGGCTCTCATTTTAGTTGTCTTGTTGGGTGTTTATCTATTTGTTTTGCAATATCCCGAATTAAAAAATGATCCAAAAGTTGACAAATGGTACCGTATTACAACTGATGAAATGAAATCATCAGATGGAAGCAAGTATCGTGCACTGTTCAAAAAAGGCAGTGAAAATAAAGTGATGGTTTACTTCGCAGGTGGCGGAGTCAGCGTTAATGAAGAAATGGCCAGGGAAGAAACCTATAATACAAAACGATTCTTTATAGATGCTGTGGCAAATTTCACCATGAACATGGGCGGAATCGCAACCGCAACAGATGATAATCCTTTTAAAGACTGGACTGTTATTGCGTTCCCTTATGCAACAGGCGATTTTCATGCAGGAACCGGAGAATTCAAGTATACAGACAAAGACGGAAATGAAAAAACGCTCTACCATAATGGATATACCAATTTCACAGGTGCGATGAAAGAAGCTATGGAACATGCCGGTATCGATAATCCGGATTCGGTTTTAGTTACAGGCTACAGTGCCGGTGGATTTGGCGCATCTTTACTTGCCGATGATGTATTTAGCAATTATTTCCCAAACGCAAAGAGTAAGACGGTTTTAGCAGATTCATCTTTGCTTCTAAATGATGATTGGCAATGATTGGCATAGTATTGCAACAGATGTTTGGCAATCACCCAAACATCTATCTGATAGATTAGTATCTAATAATATCACGTTAGACAGTTTAACTGCATTACATGAAAAATGGGAAGATGAGGTCACTATTTTATTTGACTCATCCACCCGAGATGGAGATTTAGCAAAGGTACAAAATTATTTTGATACAGGGAATATGGAGACAGATGAAGAAAGAGCAGATATATATCAGCAGATGTTAAAGGAAACGATACCGGAATTCAAAGAACAAGCTGGGGCATATTTATTTATTTGGGATGGATTACCTTGGTACGACGATCCACGAAATTTAACCATGCATACCATAATCGCAACACCTGAGTTTCATAACAAATTTGAAAATGTAGATATGTCCATTCGCGATTGGACAATAAATGCCGTTAATGGCAGGTTGGAAGATTACGGGCTCGATTTAGTTGACAAGGCGTACCCTTCGACTGATGAAGAATAAATAATGCAACAATCATTACGGTGGATAGAGCATTTCCTTTACTTTATACCGTGGTCCGTTATTTGAGCAGAATAAAATAACGGTCACCCCAATACATTTTCTAAACGGTTTTAAACTTTTCCTCATTTGAATTATAATAGAAACAAAACTCTACTGTATTTCACGAAAAGAGGAAAGTACATATGTTGAACATCATTGGTTATCGCACCATAAAAACGGCACTAGGTGCTGCACTTGCCATATTCATCGCAGAGCAGCTGCAGCTTGATTTTTATGTATCTGCAGGTATTACTGCAATACTTTGTATATCGGTAACAAGAAAAGACTCTCTATTAGCTTCCTGGCAGAGAATCGTTGCCTGTGTGATTGGAATGGCATTAGCGACTGTCCTGTTCGAATTGCTCGGCTATAACGTGATCGTGCTCTGTGCGTTACTGCTGCTGTTCATTCCGATCGTCGTGTATGTGAATGCAAAGAAAGGCATTGTGACAAGCACGGTATTCATCCTTCATCTATACACATTGGAACATGTGACAGTCAGCATTCTGCTCAATGAAATGCTGCTGTTAGTGATTGGGGTTGGAGCGGCATTGCTCATGAATACATATATGCCAAGTAATGAAAAACAAATGCGAAACATCCAAGGAGAAATCGAGCAATGTTTTCAAAAAGTCTGGTATGAATATGCACGCTATTTACGGGAAAATAGCACCGATTGGAGCGGGGAGGAACTCATCATCGCTTCTAAGAAAATTGATGAGGGACTTGCACAAGCATTAAGAGCAACCGATAACCATATCTTTCGCCATGATGATTACTTTTATCAATATTTTAAAATGAGAGAAAGCCTGCTTGACATTATGGAACGCATGCTACCGCTGATATCAACGCTAGATTACACCGTCATGCAAAGTCAGAAAATAGCGGAATTTATGGAAGAACTGAGTCATGCCGTTCATCCAGGCAATACCGCCATCTCTTATTTGAAAAAGTTAGAGGAAATGACCGATGAATTTCGGGGAATGGAGTTGCCGCATACAAGAAGAGAGTTTGAAGTGCGATCGGCATTATTTCATTTATTGTATGAGATGGAGAATTATTTGACGATTAAGAAGAAGTTTAGACCGGATCCGAAGCGAAATAAGCGGTTATAGTAGATTGGGCCAGACCCTTAAAGCATTACCGATTTAAAAATGATGTCGAAATACTCTTTCGGAGCACTGGTGGCGTTTATCATGTCCGATAAAAACAATAAAAAATAACCCCTCATATGCTTTGCACGGCTCTGAGGGGTTATTCTCTTAAACGCCCGCCCCTCTTATCGGGGTTCGGTCTCTTGTAACCGTAGACGTTGGAGCGTCTGCGGTTTTTTATATGCTATGCCAACTTTGTTTATATTATACTACAGTTTATTCAGAAGCACACATAAAATTAGAAAAATATTCTAATTCATATTGGGAGCAGACCCTCTAAAAAGACATAAGCAATACTTTATCGTCTGTATGAAAACCGTTCATCCATTTAACTTGAGGAAGAAAAAACAACTACACTTACATTGTTCTCTCCTCCTATACAAATCGGTACCATCTGTCTTTTGGTGGGTCCGGCACCTGTCTCGAGCAATAAAACCTGCCGTTATTTACTTGGCAATGGCGCGTGGGCTGAAATAAATCCTTTCTCCACTAATTCATTCCAGAAGGATGCTGGGATCTCCTCCTTCATCATCTCTACATCTTCTGTAATATGTTCCGGTCGTGTGGAACCTGGGATGACAGCTTTCACAGCTGAGTGTGCCGTTGAGAATTGTAAGGCTGCTGCTTTGAGGCTGACATCATGACTTTTCGCAATGTCTTCGAGTTGTTTTACTTTATTTACTATATAACTATCGGCTTTCGCATAATTATAATGATCTCCTCCGAGCAGCACACCAGAATTGAATGGACTGCCTACAATGATATCGATCCCTTTACCCACTGCTTTCGGCAGCATACGCTGTAAAGCATCCTCATGTTGCAGAAGCGTATATTGTGTAGCAGATAAGCATACATCCGGCTGCGCTTCTTCCAATTCCATCACTCGTTCAATAGGTTCTATTGTATTGACACCAAGTCCCCATGATTGAATCACTCCTTCTTCACGAAGGCGACTTAAGACACGAAAAGCGTATCAAAATAGCGAATTCCTTTATCCCAAGCAGTTTGGATAGTTTGCTGGGCTTCCTCTTCCGGAACGTTTCTGAACATATTGCCTAATGGTGCGGTTCCGAGACCTACTTTATGTTTAAGTGCTTGTTCTAGCGACTTCATTGAAATTCCTCCTTGATTGTTAATGCTATATTAATATTTTTCCGCTTTGGGGCTGTGGTAAACATGGAGAAGGAGTGCAGCGGTTCTTATTTTAGTACATTTGATTGTCTGATCCCTGATTCAAACGATTGTATAGACCTCAGAGAGTCCCAACTATAAATGAAACACACTAGATATTTATTACTTTCTAAAAATGCAACATAGGTGACAGACACGTTAAAAAGATAAGCACTAATTTATCCTCTATATGAAAACAGATCAATGAATGTTATTTGGGCTATAAACATCTTCACTCACATGTTCACTCAAGCCGGGTCTAGAATCTCTCTTATTGAGGTACTATGCCCAGAATTGTGCAGTAAAAAAAAGTACGTACCGCCTCTCCGATCTGAAGAGGTGATACGTACTGTATTGCGAATCCATACTTCTATTAGAACGGGTTTGTCGCCCATTGCAAGGATTGTTTAATGAAGATGCGTTGATGAAGTTTTAATTGAGCAACCATAAATTCGGCAAGATCCTCTGGTTGCATATATTTCTCTTTATCATATTCCTCGACTTTGTCACCCATTCCCATTTCTGTTGCAACCAGGCTCGGGTTCATGGTGAAAACACGAATATTGTTACGACGAACTTCTTGCATCAATGCTTCTGTCATGCCTTGAATAGCAAATTTACTAGCACTATAAGAGGTGGAACCCGCGGTAGCCTTCAATCCATTACTAGACGAAATGTTAATCACGTCTCCGCGATCTTTCGCAACCATATGTGGTAATACAGCACGTGTCACGTGATAAGTACCATACACATTAACTTCAAACGTACGCTTCCAGTCAGCAGGATCTATCTCCAGTAAACTTCCTTTTAAACCCATTCCGGCATTGTTGATTAAAATATCTGCTGGTCCAAGCTCTTTTTCCAACCCAGTAACAGCTTGGTCTACTGCTTCCATATCCGCTACATCTACTGGTGCCACTGCTACTTTTACACCCAACGCTTCTGCTTGTTGTGCCACTTCTTTTAATTTGCTTTCCGTTCGAGCCATTAAGCCTACATGGATACCTTCTTTAGCAAAAGCAAGTGCAGTAGCCCGGCCAATACCGCTACTTGCACCAGTAATGTAGGCCACTTTTTCTTTAATTTCTTGTCCCATTCAAAACATCCTCCTCATTAGTGGTTCTATCCTAATTGTAGGGTTGAATGCGTTTGGAATCCAATAAAGTGGTTTGAGATGTGACTTTGGTTTAAAGTGGATTACATCATAAGATGTTAAACTGTTTTAAAGTTTGTGATATACGCTTCTATAAATGAACAATTCGTTAAAGTAGTCTTGTAGAAAATTACGCATTTTTTATGGTGGTTGAGGCAAAGCTATACACAGTATATGGGCTAACTTTTTAAGAAAGTCATTTTCATTAACCGATAGAGATTTAACAGTAGAATATGTATAAGAACACAAGTTTACCACGTATTAGCGAATTTTCATTAATATGGCAGATGAGATTACCATTAAGATAAGTATAAAGAAAATTCTATGTCCCTAGTCGATCTCCCCTTTCCATGCTAAAATTAAATTACTACCATAAACGTTGGAGGTTTCCTATGAAAAAGAAAGTAAAAGTAGTAGCAGCTGTAATAGAAAACAATCAAGAAGAAGTACTCTGTGCACTAAGAGCGCATGATATGTCTATCCCAAACAAATGGGAGTTCCCTGGTGGAAAGGTAGAAGAAGGGGAGAATTTGCAACAAGCTTTAGAGCGTGAGATTCAGGAAGAGTTGAGGTGTGATATTAAAGCGGAAAATGTTATTTATGATCATACACATGAATATGACAGCTTTATTATTAATTTAATTGCACTGGAAGCCAATATTGTCTCTGGAACACCAGTAGCAACCGAGCATGCCAAATTAATTTGGTTACCAAAGGAGAATCTTGATTCCGTTATTTGGGCTCCTGCAGATATTCCAGCCGTTGAAACGTTAATCAAACAAACAGAAAGAGCACATTCGTAATTGAATGGCTCTTTGCTGTTACGCTATCTTTTCAAGTAAATATTTTTCCCCACAGAGAGAATATTATACTTTTTCTGTGAATTCCGTATATAGTCTAGCTGGTATTTCCTGCTCTAATTCAATCGTTACTTGAATAGGTTGCTCTCCTTCATAATCTACCGTATTTCCTTTGCCAATGTAAATGAAGGGTTCTGTTTTACTTTTTTCAATATTCTTATACTTTCGCACAAACAAATGTAAATTAATCCCTCGTTCTTGATTAAAAATAATATCTTTTCCACGATCCGAGGACTGCTTTGTATTATTTTGTGTCTCCCAGTGAAAATATTTCTGATCAATAAACTTATCATTATACTTAATACTATCCTTTATATCTTCTTCTTTGTGTAAATCGATAAATAGGAAAAACTCACTTCCATTAGCTAGCAAACCCTGTCCCCTAAATGAACTATGAATCTTTCGAAAATTCGATAATATTGCTGTATCCACCATTTTATATTGTTCATAGAGCTTTAAGAAAGGCACGCCATAATATTTATTTTGAAATTCTTTTCTGTATCGGAAAATACCATAGTGAATAACATCTTCTATGAATTTTCTCATTTGCTCGTTTTCCGTAATCAATCTTTGAAAAAGATCTGATCTCTTTAATATGTGTTTCTCATGCATACATAATTTGGGGCGATTGTTGATCTGCACACTATCATAAAAATCTTGATTTAAACATTGGAAAGCATGTAATACACTATCATCATCTACATACTCTATTTCTTTTTGTATTTCATGTTGAGCTCTTTCTAACGAAATCTCATGATGTGTTAACAAATAACGTAAAATGACAAACTCATAAACTCGCTTTAAAGGTAGCATACTAGATAGCTCTTTTAGTACACCTTCGAAACCTTCATTAAACAAAAGTAACTTTAATTGATCATCTTTTTCAACCTTGGCAACAAAACCTAAGTACGTCTTTGCGTTTTCAATGAATTTAACTGGATCAGGCGAACCATCAAATTTTATATAATCCATCAGGTATAATGGTGCTCTACCACTGTTCATCTTTTTGAACTCAAAATATTCTTCCTTTAGATACTTCATCGAATAGAAGTTTTCTTGATCGATTTGAGCTAGGATTCTTTCCTGAGAGATTTCATCAAGTTGTACATGAGTATTACCTGGTATATTAGCAAAACCGGTAGATATAGCTACCTTGATACTTTCTTTGTCATAATAGCGATTTCCATTTAAAGCTAAGGCGATTAAGAATGTTTTACTGTGGTTACCAATGAAATCAAGAACAGTCAAGAAATTCTTTAGTGGATGCTTTCTTAAACCTCTTCCTAGTTGCTGAATAAAAACGATAGGCGAGTTAGTTGGTCTTAGCATTAGCACAGTGTTGATCGATGGAATGTCTACACCTTCATTAAAAATATCTACGGTAAAGATCACAGTTAATGGATCGTTATCATCTTCTAACCTACTAATAAATGTGTTTCGTTTCTCACTGGAATCATTTCCATCTAGAGCAATACTATAATAGCCCCTTTTATTAAACTCTTCTGCCATATAGGTAGCATGTTCCCGACTCGCACAAAAACCGATACATTTACGTTTCTCAGAGTCATGACCATAAAACTCCATATTTTCGATAATGAAGTCGATCCGTTCATTCAGCTTTAACCTTTTTGTAATTTCAGCAACATCATCAATATCCACATCGCTAAGATCAATAGAATCAATATCTGTTACACCAAAATAATGAAATGGTATCACTAATTCCTCTTCCAGTGCTTCATGCAATCGAACCTCTAACCCTACATTATTATCAAATAAATCGAATACATTTTCATTATCGGCACGTTCTGGAGTAGCTGTCATACCTAATGTGAAGCTTGGTTTAAAATGATCCATAACTTTTTGGTAACTCGGGCTTGTAGCATGATGCGCTTCATCATAAACAATATAATCAAAAGTAGTGGGATCAAATGCTAGATACGATTTAGACATGGTATTAATATTTGCAAACAAATAGTCAGCAACTGTATCTTTATTTGTCCCTGTCAATAAGCCGAATGTTAGGTTCTCGTTTGGCAGTAGTGCTTCATAGGTTTCTTTTGCTTTACGAAGTATTTCCTCTCTATGTACTAGAAAGAGCAATCGTTTCGGCTTTACCTTTTTCACATCAAAAGCAGACATATAGGTTTTCCCAGTACCTGTAGCTGCAATGACCAACGCTTTATTTTCGCCAAAGCTTCGCAGCCGTTCTAAATTCTCGATAGCTCGTCGTTGCATATTGTTGGGTACAATGTAGCTCCCTTTTTCAGCGACGAATTGCTGCTTCGTTGTCACAATATGTTCAATGCTTTCTAGTAGCTCTTCATAACGCTTTATAAATTCAACATCTGCAACTGTACTTTGTTCCCATATAGAGTCATATTCTTTTAATACCTGTTTCACAAACTCATCATTATGCTTAGAGATGATTTCCACGTTCCACTCTACATTACTTTTTAATGCACTTTGCGTTATGTTAGACGAACCAATAATAATTTTATAAAAATCCTTATATTCAAAAATATAAGCCTTCGTATGAAAACCTATTTCTCTTTCATCTGTAACAAATACTTTTAGATCAATATTTTCAAATATATTTATTTTCTCTAAAGATTTGGTATCCGTAAAATTTAGATAAGTAGAGGTAATGATCTTACCCTTTATTCCTCTTTTATTAGCTTGTTTTAGCGGATCTAAAAGAAGTTGAAGGCCACTGAAATTAATAAAAGCCACACTGAAATAAAACCGCTCACATTCTTGTATACTTTGTGCTATTTCTTTTAACAGATTTCCAGTATTGTTATTTGTAATTAGTCTTTTGTCGATCATTGAGACTCTCCTTGTTGTGATTAGAGTTTTTGAAATTTCTTCAAAGCTTATATAAAATCCCCAACATCCCCCTTATACACTTCCTTCACATGCCAATAAATAAATTCTTCCTTCGGCAAATAAATTTGCTGCACCGGCTTATGAATCAATTGCTCATCAAAGCGCTTTACATAATCATAAAACGCCTCATTCCCCACCGCTTGCTCTGAAACATGTATTCTATAATTCTGTGAAACAGCAAATACACCACGGTCAAATAATTGATGATGCAAAGAGCATAACGCCAATCCATTCTCTTCTCTATCAGGACCGCCAATATTGTGCCACTTAATGTGTGCCGCCTCAATACCAATCAGCTGTTGATTAAGCTTTACTTGAAACCCGCATATCGCACATTGATGTTGATAGGCACTTAGAACTCTTTCTCTAAATTCAGGATCTCTTTTTCTGCGACGATAATACGTTAATTGTAATCCAGTCGCCTGTAGTATTTCATTATGTAACGTTTCAGGAAAATGATGCTCTAATAATGTATTAACAATTTGATCAACCAAAGTACCATCTTTTTCTAGAAGCTGATAGATCTCTTCGGTAAATCCGCCAGATACACCATCGTCTATCAACGCTTTATTAAAGGAACTACTCATAAGTATCGGCTTATCTAATTCCCAAATGCCATCACGTGCTAATCGGACAAAAGGTTGTTCAGGATGATAAGATTTTCGCTTTGGACCGTATTCTATCAGTAATTCTACTAATTTCGGTCTAGCATCGACGTATAAAAAACGCTTCTGACATGTTAACTGCCATTGACCTAATGCATATAATATCAGCAGTGGTTTATGCGGGGCACGTTGGTCTCCTTTTTTCCACACTGCTAAATTTGATATGCGTTGTAATAATTCAGACTTATTGATAGGAAGTACCTCCTTCAGACAGAATTAGAGTATTTTCATAATAATATTAATAAACAAATCACACGCACTTAACCTACTAGAAGAAAATAATCCTCTTAAGCTTATCCTCAATCTTTTGCCAATTTTGATCAAGATCAATCGATTCAACTCTTATCGTGAATTGATGGATGTCATACGCAAAGCTATAGCTTTGGTTAACTCTCGGATATAGCAAAATACCAATTGCTTTATCCTTTCTTTTCTTATAATCATTCTGTAAGTATGCATACAATTGATACAGATGGTTGCTTCTTATTTTATCGGACCCATAAAAATTAATTAATCCATGTTGATAGAACTTTGTGTCTATAATGAATTTTTGTTCTTGTAATTCCATTGAGATATCGGTCTTCATTATTGGTAATGCCTCGGTGTGCTCACCGACCGCATTCCAATCTAATAGTTCACTTCTAGCTTTTGAACCTGGGAATTCATAGTAATAAAATTTCTTCACAAACTTTTCAAATAACTGGGCTAATTTCATATGGTCACGAGAGAAGTCACTAAATGATAACTCTTTTTCATCTTCATGTAATAACGATTGTTCAAAAATAAATTTACAAACGGAAATAATAAATTTGTAGTGATAATTATTACGATGAATTTGGACTTCCTTAAACAATGAGGCAGTTAAACTCACCTCAGAAATACCCTGAAAATATTTTAATAGCACTTGAATAGCTGCTTGATTTTCCTTACTTAAATTATGATAACGAAGCAATCGTAAAAGGGTAACCTTGATAATTTGATTATGTAAGATATCATAGGATAATTCTTCATACTCAATATGAGCTTTACCTCTTTGAAAAGAAAAACTATTTAACGATTCTTTGAATTTTACTTTTCCTCTAATGATACCGGATTCCTCTTGAAAATCTTTATACTCTCGATAAAACCCACGTTTAACAAGCGACTGTATCTTATCTATCAAAACACGCGCAAGAATATTAATTAGATCCTTTTCATCTTTTTGATTAACCGGGATCATCCTTTTCTCTTGTGGGTGTTCCCATGCATAAACCAACATATAGAATATATTTTTAATAGGGATATTAGATGTACTTCCGTAGGAGTTCATTTACTTTATCCTCCTGATCAAACCAATATTCGCGGAGTAAGGGTTCTATTTCCATTCGAATTACTCGTTCAAACCAGCTACTCTCATCTGTTACTTTTTCATTAGGACAGAAATAACTATGACCAACTTCATATCCTTTGCCTAATTGCATGCTATCATTGATGATCTCATTATTTACTTCCTTCATTAAATTACAAATTTCTTGGATAAAACCATGACTAACCCCTTTGGATTGCAAGAACTCATTAAATGTGTCTGATTCGAACCCAGGCTCGACGTCAATAAATGCGAATCTCCGTCTTAATGCATAATCTACCATTGCTAATGATCGATCTGCTGTATTCATGGTACCAATAAGGTATAAATTTTTAGGTATATAGAAACGATCGTCACCTTTCATATAGGTTGTTTGAATACCAAACTCGTTTCCACGTTTATCTTTTTCTATTAGCATCATAACTTCACCAAAGATTTTAGATAGATTACCCCGGTTAATTTCATCAATAATAAAATAAAAATTTTCCTCTGGTTTCTTTCTTGCTTTTTCGCAGAAACGATAGAAGACACCATTTTGCAAAACAAATTTACCATCACTATTTGGCTTAAAGCCTTGGATAAACTCTTCATATGAGTAAGAAGGGTGAAATTGAATCATTTCTACATTTTCTGGCCTTTTCTCACCTAAATGATAATATGCTAACCGTTTAGCAACAAATGTTTTCCCAGCTCCTGGTGGTCCTTGCAGGATTATGTTTTGTTTATAGTCTAGCGCATCTTTTGCATCTTCTATTTTTTCTGAAGACATAAATAGATCCTTTTGAATATCTTCTATACCGTAATCAATTGTTTTAACATTGCTTTCAATTTGATACTCAGCACTTGGTTCTTTACTAACAATACGTTGCTCCATCTTTTGTAACCATTCAGCATATTCTGAAACATCTGTTAATGTCTTCGTGTTAATGTTGCTATCCGATATATCCCAGTCACCAGTGGTTATCTATTCTACATCTCGATAGGAATAGTGCTCACCATTTGATTCACTATATTTATAGGGAGAAGTAATTCTGGCTAAGCCCAAGATTTTACTAGTGCCGTATTTTACATATACAAGATCCCCTTCTTTTATTTCATGCGCAAATTGATAATTGGCAAGTGCATCATTATGTGGCTGATGTTCATATTCATATATTTTCTTTAACTCATTTTTTATTTCATTCTCAGTATTATAATCCATTAAATTACCTAATTCTCGCCATCCAATGGAAATTTGATTGTCTTCTTTAAATTTTGGCCATAGGACCCCATTTTCACCAGCTGCTATCGTCCAATAATTTATTTCCGATTCTAACTCATCTTCTTCACCTTGTGCTCCTTGAACATTTTCATAAATAAAACTAAAAAATTGATCAACTTCAAACAATAACGGCAGGTCCGTTTGCTTTCCTATAATTTCTAGATAAAAGTTAGCTACGTTATGTTCTTGTATGGTCTTTTGAAATTTAATGTATCTAACCCCTAAACTGTCACCTCGTTGATAATCGGGATTAATTTCTAAGACATTCTCTAAAGCTACTCTATCTCGTTGATTATAAAAACAATACTTTTCCGGGAACACACAACCAAGAATTTCACTTACTGCATTTATTCCAATACCGAATAATTTATACTCTGGATTATTTAAAAACTGATCAATCCGTTTTTCAATAGGTGCTTGGTCTTCACCGTGTAAAAGATACACAAAACTTTCCCGGTACTTATCAATCGGGGCATTCATATTACCTAGTGCTCTACTTCTCGCAATCGCCATTCTATAAGCATTTACATGTTCACCGATTTTTTGAAAGTCGCTCCATTCCATAGAGCTTATAAATGAAGGGTCTCGAAAATCCGAAAAATATTGATAGCTTTTATGGATGTATTCAAAATCAGTCTCAAAATGTTCTACATTATTTTTATAGAATTCTAAGTATAATTCTAATTTGGATTTATTGACTTTATTGTGTAGTAGTTCAGGAGAATTCCAATACGCCAGTAATAATTGGTATTCCTCTTCCGTTATTTTATAATTAGTTAACTGTGCAAGACGCATAATTAGAAGGTTTCCCATCTCAGGTAATGCTTTAAGATGATGCCTCAAAATTATTCCACTTTCTTCATTTAGTCGGGCTTTGTCAATTTTTAAGTCTACTTTTGGATAAGGGGAATCTGTTTCATAAGGAGCTTTAACAATTTCCCCATGCGCAATAATTCCACCAGTCCCCTTCTCTCCTCCATCAGATCGCCAAATGAAGATTTTGTCACCTACCCCCATTTCGGGTTCATGATGTTTTTGTCGAACGCTCCAATCAATTACTTTACCACTTTCCACGTACTCATTAATATTATGAATGTCAGGGAAACGATCCTCATCTATAAAGAAACGTTTTGGATTACCTTGGAATATCCAATAGTTCATTAATAACATCCTTTCAAAGAAAATAAAAAATACAATTCATTACAAACACTAATTACATATAATACTATTGTACTAAATAATAGAAGACGTAAATAGCATTAGATCAAAAATATACCGATATACTCAAAAAAGGCCGTCACAAACGGCCTTTTCCCCTATTCCAACCCAATCTCAATACTCTCCGTCCCCCAAAACCCTGTCTGAGCCTTAAGAGCAGCCTCTCCCACATTAAAATCCGCCCCAACTTCAAACACAACCGTGCCAGACTTCTCAATCCCAGGATTAAGCTGTGTCAGGAAGAAATCGGACTCCGGATCGGTATTCATCATCACATTGCCATCTGTTGACGGGTCATATTCTGTACCGTCTGCTGCTAGGAGCTGAAAGAAAGAGGAATCAATCGTAATGCTTTCCTTTTTGTCATTTTTGATCGTTACATCAACCATAACAAATTGCCCACTTGTGGTAGCTGGTTCGATAAACTCATTCCCAGCACTTATTTCATTCGTCGTATCCACTGAATTTACTGTGAACGACACATCCGCTATCGTCGCTGTATCACCAACACCAGCTCGTTTGACAGCTTCAGACTCAGCCTCTTCTTCCGCTCCCCTGTCTTCTGTTTCTGCCTTCACTTCAACATCTGCATCGCCCGAGGTTACTTCTACTCCATCGCCTTCACCATCACCCGTATCAAATAATGCCCCTAATACAATAAGTCCAATAACAATAATCGCTCCCCATTTTAAAAAACCTTTCATCTCTAATTCCTCCTTTTTAGTATGCTTCCTGTTGTTGTGCTTTCGGTTTCATTCTGAACGCCAGAATTCCTGCAATTAGTAAAAAGATAAATGCAATCGTGAAAAATAAACCATTTGCGTAAAAACCATAAAGTGCAATAATCAATAATCCGGCGCCACTGACTTTGTTCCATTTCCAAGCTAAAAACCCTAAGAATATCGCAATGACAGACAGCCAGAACACGGCAGATCCATCATTAGCCATCGAAGCATCATCGAACAGTGCACCTCCTGCTGTTACCATAAACCCGCTGACAATACCTGATAGCCCACCTAAGATGGATAGTACTGCTACCCAAATCTTCATTTACATCTCCTCCTCATGAATTTTTTTAATCAGTAAACTGTTGCAATCCAAGAATGCGTTCGATTTGATACTCAAAATGCTTAAGAGATAGAATTTTTCTATGTGTATCTGTCCCTTCTTCTGCTGAATCTCCGAGGTTATGGGTCACCTCTTTCACAAATCCATCTTGATATATAATGGAAATAAAGCACCACGGTTGATCTGTCTGAAACGTCTTACAAACGGGATAGATGAAGTCACGGAAATCAAAGGCTTGTTGCAGCTGATCTAGTTGGATCATTTGCTGCTGATTCACCTCAAATTGAGTCTTTCCATGATGCTTGTTATACAAGCTATTCGCTATTTCAGCACTGCCATCCTGATGGACAACGACATCCACTCCCGCATGCATTTCTGGATGAACCATTCGTGAGTATACCAATTTTTCAAACATGGATTGCATGCCCCTTTTCTTGCGTATTAGCAATACAAATATCAGTATAGGAGCTATTGAGGTACTATTGATGTCAGTTAGTAAACTTTTTCAAATTTATTGAGACTTTTTGCATGGTGATAATTTGACCAGGCTATCAGGCGGTGCAGAGCGGGATATAAAAAAGCATGCAATCACCCCATATCAAGGGCATTACATGCTTAGATGAAGCTATCTTTTATATTGCTGTAACATCTGTTCCACTTCCAACTCAATTTCTTTTCTTAAATCATCGGGGCCAATGACGGTTGCTTTCGGTCCCATGCCTAGGATCCATCTCTTGATTGAGTGGGAACCATTCAATGTCGCCTTGAATCGTATAGCATTATTGGGCAGCTCCTCAATCACTTGATTTTCACTGTAAATCGATTCTTTGACCTGATTGGAGAAAGGTGTCTCAATCACCAGCTCCACTTCCATAGGTTCCCGGATAAACCCTAGCTGCGGGAACTGCTCACGAATATCGAAATCTGCCGGTATATCATATGTATCCTCCAAGGCTTCGACCTGATGAATACGAATAATCTTGAATGTCCGCATATCTAACTTGTGCTCACAATATGCCACACAGTAGATATTCTCATCATATACAACAAAAGCATAGGGATTTATCATGCGCTCCGTTACTTTATTCGTCGATGCTGCTTCATATGTAATCATCACCTTCTGACGATTGTAGAACGCTTGATATAATTTCTTATAATGCTCTGATTCATTTCCCACTTCCGTATTAATCAAATAGTCATTGGCAAAATAGAAATGCTTGCTGCTTAATGACTGATCACGCTGACCTGCCTTGATCTTTTCTAATGCATTACTTAATGTCCCGTCCTCTTCAGGCTGTCTGGATATATAAGCTTTGATTGCAATTTGCAGCTCCTGCACTTCGGTAGAATTAAAGTTTCGAATCGGTAGAATCGATCTTTTGTCCAAAGAATATCCACCATTTACTCCACGTTCACTCTCTATGTAAATACCGGCCTTTTCTAATTCATCACGGTAATGACGTATCATTCTCGGTTTCACATCTAGCTCTTTTGCCAAATCATCAATTTTCATCTTTGGCCGCGCCATCAGAATTTGAATCATTTGCAGGCAATTACTTAATTTACTCATCAAATATCTTCCTTTTTTGTTAGAATAATAGCATAGGCTTTAAGTAATTGTAACATTTGATTAGGACTTTTGTCTTTGTAGTTTGGTACATTTGTTGTATTATTCAATTTTTACCAGTACAATGGATAAATAAGCATAAAGGGCATGATTTCATGCACCATTTTATAATCTGGTGGAAGAACTACTACGGATTTATGATTCTTCCATTTATCGGTCTTTTGCTTCTATACAGTAATTTCTCTACAGTAGGCAAAATAATCTTCTTCCTGTTTGTATGGTGGTTGATATGGAACTTTATCGACTTCTTGAGAAATCACTTTTTTAATAAGCCAATATGCATCACTGACTTTCCTCGCTTCTATTCATCGTACTTCGCAGTTATGTATCAGCTAGCTTTCTCAGAAATAATTGAAAGAGAACCTATCTTATTCTGGACTTTCCTTGATTATAGATATAAGAGAATATTGTTAACTATTAGAGGAGATTTCCTGCGGTTTTCAACATAAAAGAAGATAACAATTAAAGCTTGATGGATTACAGAGGGGGAGCAACATGTTTATCGGTGAAAATTTAACTAATCTTCGTATCATGCATGGCTATTCACGCAAACAGCTCTCTGACATGTTAAACGTTACAGAACAAGCAGTATGGCAGTACGAAAATAATTACACATCTCCAAAAATGCAAATAGTAAATGATTTAAAAACGATTTTCCATGTTAAAAGTAAATATTATTATCAAAAAGATATCTTAAATCGTTACGTAGCATTAGATACTATACCTGTTATGAATATTGCCTACGGGTCAAAGATCATAAATGTCTTATCTAGAACACAAGCAGAAGCAAAACACCTTGAATATGTAGACAGTTTTGTAAACTATATAACGGCTCATTTATCATTACCATCACAACAGATTATCCAATTAAGAGAAGAAGTCATTCACTATTTAAATACTTCTAATGAGGATCGAGAATCACAAATAAATAAAGTCGCTAAGCTTACACGCCAACGATTAAGTCTTCGTAATGATACAAATGATAATTTGTTGTTTCATTTAGAAAAGAGCGGAATATTTATTTTTGAAAAGGCGATTGGTGAGGAAATTGATGCGTATAGTTTGTGGACAAAGCAAGATCGGCCATTCATTATTTTAGGAAGTTTAAAACGGTCAGCAGTTCGTAGAAATTTCGATCTGGCACATGAACTTGGTCACTTATTACTTCACTACAAAGTTGAATTTACCACCTTAGATCGCAAAGAGCACAAAGCTTTGGAGCAAGAAGCTAATATGTTTGCCGGGGCTTTCTTATTACCTGAGGAGGCATTTGCAGAAGACATGCAACACATCGTCTCTGTTACCAATCCTGATGCCTATATCGATCTTAAGCAGAAATGGAAAACGTCACTGCAGGTATTAGGCTACCGAGCCGTTCATTTAAAAATCTTAGATGCCAAAAAACATCGCAACTTTTATGCAGCACTTCATCGTAAAGGCTATCTCAAGAGAGAACCTCTCGATGAAACAATACCGATCCAAAAGCCACAAAAGATGAAATCGATTATTGATCTAGTAGTGAAAAAGAAATTGATTGACATCCGCGAGATGCTTGAAAGAGATTGGATGGTAGATATAACGTTCTTACACCGGATAACAGGTATTGAATCAAGCTTCTTTGACAACTACATGCATCAGCAGCAAGATTTTGAGCTACTACATGTGGCGGAGATTTCTTCAAATCTGAAAGAAATGTAGAGTCATTAAAAAATGCCTGTCACCGATCTCCCACTCAGTGACAGGCACCAAACACTAGAGTGAACGTTCCATCACACCCGTGCCAATTCATCCAAAAATGCTGGTTTTCTATAATATTTGCTTTCTAGCTCCTTGATGATAACATTAGCTTTTTCTTGCCCACATGCTTTTCTGAATGTTTTTATGACCCTGCACACATCTCGGTATCCTTTCCTGTTTGAGGATCTTTCAGCCATTACATGTATAAATTCTATAAAAATATCAGTTACGTGTTCTGGATACTCCTTTTGTAGATGAGGATAGAGATCTGCAATAGTACCAGGGTGATTCTGGCAATACGCTAAAAGCTTTTCGGTTAACCCTTCTTCTTTTAAAATACGGACATAGACGTTACCATTAAAACCCGTTTGCGATAAATGGTCCGTGATATACTCTAGGACTTGCGGCCATTCTTTCTCGCTGTATAACTGCTTTATCTTTAGAAAGTAGTCATAATCTCCATTCAGTAATAATGACATACCTAATGATTTTTGATTGGGTTCATCATGCAACGCTTCATATGCCTGATAACGATATTCCTGCCATTGACGTTCAAGGCCAGGATATTGCTTGTCTCTCTCTTCACCGTCTAAGCATAACGCTACTACTTTTTCATAGTTTGCTTGATCAACATTATCATGGATCACACGCTTTCTGAATTTAGATGAATCTATGTTGCTTTCCAGGAATGCCTCCCGTTTTTCTACTGGATCAAATTGTTCAATTAAATCCAACTGAATAAGTTTTATCTGTTCACGATCAAAAGAAGCACTCCAGTTGTCGCTGTTTTTTTCAGTTAAAATCGTTTCAAGCTCTTCTTCCAGCATGGTCCGGCAGTCTGTAAGATGACAAAACGGGACACAACATTGAAGTAAGGTAAACCGCCAATCATTCCAGCCTTTGTACTTATCCTGTCTTGCTACTTCTATCAGCTTTTGAACGATCTCTCTTTTTTCAGAATCGCTCAGAATATCTTCGCCTCGCAATATTGCGATATCTATCTTATCTAGTGCCTCTTCAATGACCATACCGACATCACCACCGGAATCATCACAATATTGCAATAAATCTATCATTTCAGACAAGACGGTCTCACCAAGTAGAACCGCCATTTTGATTTCCTCATCATCTATACTTTCTTCCATTTTTTCTAGTACCAATTCTGCACCTTTTACTGCACGACTGGCATTTCGAAAATGAACAAATCCATCTACTTCAGCCAGTTCAATATATTGCTGAATTAATTCCTTAGATGCTGATACTCCACTCTTCTGAGGTCCATAGTGAAGACGCAGCTCTTGTTCCATTTCAGCATTACGATCAGCATATTCCACTACTATTTGAATTAAGTCTTGCTTCGTCAAACCTTGTAAGAGATCTTGTAATGCTGGTTCCTTCCTATCTTTACCATAAGCAAAAGAAGCATTTCTATTTCGCAATGCAAAGAAAACAGCTGCCTCATGCTTACATATATCACCAACATCATACGGGCAGTTGCAGCTGGAATATTGTATGTTTTCCGCTTCATCCATTTTTACCTCAATATGATACTCTTCAGAACCGTTGACTATAGCGGTATAATGGCCCGGCCTTGACTCTTGAACAGCATTTACATGTTGCCATTCATAATAGTCCTTGCCTCGCGACACAATTACTTCGTTACTATATTGTTCAAAATCATTTAAATTCAATGATGGACCTCCTATTCTACATAGTCGATCTTTTCCCATTCAGGCAATTGGGACAGACCCATTCGTCTTACACAAATGTAACAATGAACCTACACAAGCATTAATAGATAGATTCAACTTCCATTATGACATGTTGATTATAAACGATCCATTATTACTTTGTCTTTTTGCAGATGAATAATGGCTCCATTTCTTTGAGACGTCGGCTTCTTTTGGTGTTTTGCTTTTCTTATAGCAATAGTGCCATTGGTCCCGTTCCCATTATAAACAGCAGCAAGATTTTTAGTTACTGCATGTATCGGATTTTTGCTTCCACTCATCAACGCAGGGCCACAGGTACAAGTGACTATTTAACCTTCAACAAATCCCGGCGCAGTTTCCGGTTAAAATCTGCTGTTAACTCAGCAAATATACTATCCCACTTTTCCTTGTACTGTTTATAAAGAAGCGGATATTTCTTGCGCAGCTTTACAATTCCAGCGGCATATTCTGCTTTATGTGTTTCAAAGTCTTCTATAGTAGATGGTGATTCTTCATTCAGCAAGTCTGCTATGTGCTCTGGCAGACATTTATACGAGTAAAACCATTCCGCTGCCTTTATATGAACCATCGGAAAGATATCTTCATCACCGGCAACTTTCCCTAGCTCTTTTTGGATCCGTGCGTTGTTTTTTATATCATCTTGTAACTGCTTGATCTCCGGATCGTTTTTATCTGTTAAGAATGTAAGCAAGTTCAAGTAGACTTCCGCTTCTCGATATTTCTCCTGCTTATGATGCTCGCTGCATTTCAACATTAACTGATGGTACAGATCATCTCTGTCCTCTTGACGCGTTACATGTTTTATAAATTTTTCGAATGTACGCTGTACGTTTGATAAGGCAGACCACTCTTTATACATGATGACCATTTCCAACCATAATATATAAAGGGGACCATTATTTAACGTATCATTACCATCCACTGAAACGGAATGTTCCAGCGTTTCCAGCGCCTTCTCACTTTCTCCTATTTCATCATAAAGGTTTGCAAGGGTGATCGCAAAAACCGGCGTGTGCTCTGGAATACTCTCCATTCCTTGCTGTAACGTTTCAATCGCTTCCTTTATATCTCCCATCCCAAATAAAACATTTGCCTTTATGGAGAACATAATGGCCGCTTCTTCCGGATATAAAACAGTTGTGAAAATATCCGCAAACCAGCTTTCTACTTCCTGTCTGTCTTTTCTCAAGCCGGCTACTTGCATCAATCCAGCCTTCACTACTAAATTGTCAGGGTCTGCTTGTTGAAGCAGGTCTTCAGCTTTCTTGCTGTCATTATGCTGGATCGCGGATAGCGCATTCTCTATCAAAGACCCTTCCTTATCTCCGTACTTACGGTAGATATCGTATTCCTTCCGTTTGATTGGATCTTTTAATATTTCATATGCTTTCTGTAGCTTTTCCAATCCTTCTGGGTCTGTTTCGGGCGAATACTCTTGTATTGCCTTCCTATATTTCTCACTAATGCTACTCTCGTCAATATTAGCGTTGATTCCAAGGATTTCATAATGATTTTCGATTGTTTCTTTCGTCACTTTTGAGAACCTCCTTATAACACAAAATCCATACCTGCAATGGCAGTAAATGATGTTGGACTTATCCACCAATCATTTACTAACAAAAGAGGTATTCTACCATTCTATTATCACTGGAATAAACATTTAAACTCTAGATATGCTGAAATTTCCCAAAACACCCTACTATTCAATGGTAATAACAGGAGGAAGGAATTATATAAAACTTTTCCTCCATTTTATTAATATGATTACCTGTTGTATTTAACAGAACAAGTTTAACATCACCTTCTTAAAGAATCATCAGAAGTTCCCTACCCCTTAGAATGAGCTGTCGATATGTTCGTCCTCCATCATCATACGGATAAATACCAAAAAATGACTGCTTCGTTTCTGGGTTGACGATGCATTTTCTAACTCTTCGACAATTTTCTCATGTGAAAGATTCGAAAATGCACATTGACAAAAAAAAAAAAAACATGTTACGGTATTATTATACAAATTTTGGATAGGACTGTAATAATTTATGAAAAGAAGCAAAATCATTTCTTCAATTGGAATCGCCTTCGTATCACTCACATTATTTTCTACGGGTGTAAGCGCAGACACAAATGAAAATGAAAAATTAACAGAAGAACACCAAATCAATTGGGAAACAGAATGGAATAGCAAAGGTGATTTAGACAGTTCAATTGAGTTTGGAAGTGTTTCTGGTAGCGGTGGACAAGTCTCTTCTCGAAGTTGGGGATCCTTATCTACCGGGAAAACAAATACTTCTTCTGACTATGTGAATAACACGGTAACTAGCACTGGTACATCAAAAGGTAAAGTTCTCACTACAGTTACTTCAGCTACTACTAGTGTAAAAGACGTTAATACTGGAGTTTCAGTAAACGGTGATAAAAGTACTGCGATAGCTAAGTTTACAGCAGAATCCACAGCTACAATTCCGGCTATTTCTTTAAATTCTTATTGGGGTTTAACTATTCATACTGCTACAGATTCCGGAATTTTATATGAAGCTAGAACGGCGGATTCTTTGACGCATTTATGAAATATTTGAAATAATAGTATTGAAAATTGCACTAAGCAATTCTTGCTTAGTGCAATTTAGTTAGAAAGGATAAATATATTGAAAAAAACACTAATCATATTAATAAGTATTACTTTTTTGACTATAGGTTGTTCTAATAATGAATTAAACAAACAGTATAGTGATAGTGATGTGAAATTCTTATCTAGCAAGAGTGATGTATTAAACAGGTCAGAAAAACTAGAATTATTAAATCAATCGGATCAGATGGCTACTTCCTCTGTCCCTTTTACAGTAGCAAAAGCCTTTTTTCCAGATGATGAGTTTGTAAATAAGATAACTATACAAAAGGGGGAGAGCTTTACTTATCTTAAAGTCCCAAATGGTAGAAATAGTATCACTGGAGAAATCGTGGTTGAAAACGCTAAGAATGAAGATATTGAACTTCAAGTAATTTTCATGCAAGGCAATAATTCTGTTAAAGTGAGGCCTAAAGAAGCAGTAGAGTGGTCAAGATCCTTGAATTTTCAAGTTCCCTCGAAAACCTCTATTAGTCTCAATGTCGAAATCACAATTGATAAAGAAAGTTTTCAAGAGTTCTCATTTATACCAATAGAAAAAGTACCGAGTGACCAAAAGTTAGGTAATGAAACGATTACTAATTCTCGTTTTTTCTTACAACTAGATGATGTTACGATAAAGAATAAATCCTTAGAAGAACAATCATTCAAATTAAATGATAATGAAATTAATTCTTTAAAAAATCTTCTACCAACACCTACTTGGTTTGATGAAAACAAAAATGACATAAAATTTATATCAGACAAGGGCGAGTTCTTTAGTAAGAGACCTGTGAAAGGTATTAAATTAGATGCAATACCATATAGTACAAAGGTTGATATATTACTTTTTGATGAATATGGTAATTCATCATTAATAAAAGAAAATGTGTCTGTTGAAAAAAATAAAGAAAACTATATTTCTATAAGCGACAAAGTTATTAATGATATGTACGCTCAAGATATGCGGCAATATATTATGGTTACTAATAATAGAGAAGAAAATATTCTTGCAGATATCAGAGCACTGATACAAAAACAAAAACCATTTCCAACATCATATCAAGGGATTCTTGAATTACATCCCTTGAAGAATTAAACAAAAACAAAGAAGGTGTAATTTATTAATAAATGGTGTGTATATCAAATAATAAGCATAATATGTTTAGGTAGTTTTTTCTTTTTTGTAGAAACTAAAGGTCATGATTTTTTTCTTTCTTTTGTATCATCTGACCATAGGATAGGAATACAAATAAGTGTAGCATTAATTATATTGGTACTTTTAGGATTTAATTACCTAATGTTTTTTTTTCAAATCCAGAAACACAAACATCTCTTTAATCATAATTTTTGGAATAAAGCACCTTTTATTTTTACAATAATAGAAATATTACTAATTATCCTGTTTCTTTCATTTGGAGTTACTGGAGATCTTTTTATTTTAGTAGAACATCAAAGGTGGATTATTTATATTTTCATGACCTTGTTTATATCAGTATTATATTTTATAGTGTTAGCTGTCGTGGCTAGATATAATAATTCCTCAAGATCTATAATAAAAATTAGTTTTTATTGTACATTTCTTTTTTTAGTTATCTCTATATTCTTACTTTAACATAATTGTGCACAGGTGCCAGGCACCCTAAAAAGACAAAACCACTAATTTGTCCTCTGTGTGAGAACATTTCAATAAATGATCTTCCTACAAGTATCTTCATTTACACTGTACTCCCCGGCTGGACATAACCTGCAATTTGTCTTTTTGTGGTGACAGGCACCTAACACTATTTAACCTTCTTCAAATCGCGTTTCATTTGCCGGTTAAACCCTTCCGTTAACTCATCAAACAAGCTATCCCAACTATCTTTGAACTGCTTATACAGTACCGGATATTTTTTGCGCAGCTTAATGATTCCGGCTGCGAAGTCTTCTTTCTCTTCTTCAAATTCTGCTACAACAGACAGTGGGATGCCATCAAGTACGGACGCTACTTCCTCTGCTGGCAATTTGTCGGCATAAAACCATTGGAATCCTTTCAGATAAAGCAGCGGAAACATGTCTTCATCCCCGCCAAGTCTGTCTAATTCCTTCTGGGCCCGTGCGTTGTTCTTTACTTCAAATTGTAATTGTTTCAGTTCAGGATCGTTCTTATCTGATAAGAATGTAAGCAAGTTAATATAGACTTCCGCTTCTCTATATTCCGCAAGCTGATAATGCCCGCTAAAACTAGCCATTAACTGCTCGTACAACTCATCTCTGTCTTCTTGATTGGTGATATTTTTCATATGTTTTTTAAATTTACTCTGTACTTTCGATAAGGCTGACCACTCTCTGGACACGACGACCATTTCCAGCCATAAGAGATAAATGGGACCGTCATTTATTGTGTCGGTACCGTCCTCCGAAACGGAATTCTCCATCGTTTTCATCGCGTTCTTAAATTTCCCTATTTCAGCATAAAGGACCGCAAGAGACATCGCCAAAACCGGCGTGTACTCTGGAACCCGCTCCATACCTTGATGCAGCGTTTCAATCGCTTCCTCCATACATTCCATATCGGTTAACACTTTTACTTTTACCGAGTGCATAATTGCCACTTCTTCAGGATCGGAAACAGAGGTTAAGATATCCGTAAATATGCTTTCTACTTCCTCCAGGTCGTTTTTTAAGCCGGCTAATTGCATAAATCCGGCCTTCACGATTAAATTGTTAGAAGTTAGCTTGTCTGCCCGTTGAAGCAGATCTTCTGCTTTCTTGGCATCACCCTGCTCGATTGCGGATAGAGCATTTTCCAGCAAATCCTCTTCCTTGCCTCCGTATTTGCGTAAGAAGTCATATTCTTTTCGTTTGATCGGATCTTTTAGCGTTTCATACGCTTTTCGCACCTTTTCGAAGCCTTCTGGGTCTGTTTCGGGTGGATGCTCTTTCACTGCCTTAATATATTTCTCTTTAATTCTGCCCTGTCCAATATTGGCAGTGGTTCCTAGAATTTTATAATAATTTTCGATTTTTTCTTTCGCCATTTTCGACAACCTCCTTATAACTCAAGATCCATAAATAAGTCTGTTACCTCATCAATAGCCTCTTCTAATAACACCTCGTCGACTACGGCTATGGCCTCATTTAGATCATCTAAACAATGCTGGACTTGTACCTTGTCCTCACCGGATAACGTTTTTTCAGCTTCCTTGCAACGGTTCTTCCATTGTTTTGCCTCTTTAAGCAACTCCTCCAGCTCGGCATCCTCATCCAGCAGATCAAATAAGTCCGGCTGATCAAATTCCGGCAGCTCGTCCTCTCCTTGATAGGCTGCTTCTACTTTTTCCTTGCTCTGTTGTAATGCTTCTTCCGAACTGCGGTCCATCGCATCCTGCAGCGTTACTGTCATCGATTCACCTGTCGATACACTGGCAGCTGTTACTTCTAAAATACCGTTCAGATTATAACGGAAAGTGACTTCCACTGCCTCCGCACCAGCGGGACTAGCTGGCAGTCCTTTTAATACAAATTCATTTAAAAAGTGATTGTCTCTGGCTAACTCGTGTTCGCCCTGGAAAATTTGGATATGCACTTCTGTCTGATGGTCCACCACTGTACAGAATGATTCCGAACGCGTTACCGGAATGGTTGTATTTCTCGGAATAATGGCCTTGTAACTTAACAGTTCATCCATGACGTCTTCGATCACCGCGATACCCATGGAAAATGGGGCTACATCCGTCACAATCATCCCACTGTCCGACAATGCACCAGATTTCAATCCACCCTGGACAGCAGCACCATAAGCAACGGTCAGGTCCGGATCGATATTGCTCTGCGGCGATTGTTGGAAATAGTCCTCAATTAAGGCATGTACTTTCGGAATCCTTGTCGAGCCGCCGACCAGTAATACGTTATCAATTCCATCTGCAGCCAGTTCTGCATCTGTTAACACATCTTCCACCTTGGCCATCGTTTCATCAAGTAATGGGGAGATCAAGGTGACAAAGCTATCACGAGTTATGGTTTTGTATAATCCTAATGGCTTCTCGTTCTTCATTACGACAACCGGGATGGCGATATCAACTTGCTCTTCAGCAGACAGCTGCTTTTTTATTTTTTCTGCTTCCTCTTTCAACAAAGCCTTTCCGCGAACATCCTGACGCGGGTCTACGCCATGTTCTGACAGCATCGCTTCTGCCAGCCATTCTACTAACAGCCAATCAAAATCTTCCCCGCCCAGCTTGCTATTTCCGGTCGATGCTTTTACCTCCAGGATACCATCCATCATTTCCACGACGGAGACATCGAACGTCCCGCCACCTAAGTCATAAACGAGTATGTGACGATTTTCCTCTAGGTTCTGCAATCCATAAGCTAGCGCAGCAGCCGTTGGTTCATTGATAATTCGTTCCACGATGAAACCTGCCAGTTCTCCTGCTTTTTTCGTTGCTTTTCGTTGTTCGTCGGTGAAGTAGGCTGGTACGGTAATGACTGCCTCTTTCTCTCCTTCACCTAATCGCTCATCTACCTGCTCCTTCAAGCTCTGCAGGATCATTGCCGACACTTCTTCCGGTAAGTAGTTTTTGCCGGAAATCGGGATGCTGGCTGTTTCACCCATTTCCCGTTTCACGGTGGCCTTCGTTCTGTCTGGCATCCCTATCAGGGCGGCGCGGGCATCTTCCCCCACGATCACATTCTGATTAGGATCGATCAGCACAACGGACGGAACAATCTCACTGCCATCTTTAGCGGGGATTATTTCTGGTTTACCTTGATGAATATGAGCCACCGCTGAGTTCGTAGTACCTAAGTCAATCCCGACGATCGGACGAAACCCCTGATTTTTATCTTCCTTACTCATGTACATCCCCCTCTACTGTTATGACCTGTGCCTTGCGGATCACTTTGCCTTGCTCGTTAACAAACCCTCTTTTCAGCACCTCGACTACTTGATATGGAACGCTTGGTGTACTAGCCAGTTCTGATTTGGCAACCGTTTGCATGGATTCTGCTAGCTGTGGATCAAAGCCTTTCCCCAAGACTTCCACTTCATATACGCCTATGTTCTTCAGGTCAGTGAGCATAGTTTGTATCCAATGCTTGAGCATTTCTTCCCATTGTTTATCTGCTTCCTTAATTCCCGATGATACGTGATCCATTTCATCAATCATCGCCAAATGGGATTCTATCTGTTGCTTTTGCCGATGTTGATACTGGTTATTTTCATTTGATAGCTTGTCACGTTCCGTCTGTATAGACAGGACAGATGGTAAGTTGTCCAGTTTTTCTTCGATGTTCTTGCTCGTTTTCACCTGGTGTCTGGACAATTTTTTCAATTGATCGGTCACTTTCAACACATGCTCCTGTAACTCATCCACTTGTTGTTGCAGACGTTCCAGTTCGTCATGCTTATTTTCTTTTTCGTCTGAATTCTTACGCCAAAATTGCCAATTCATTGCTATCTCCTTGTTTGCTTTTTTTTCGACATGATTCTGCTCTACTTTTATTTTATCTGATGCGCTATGACATAACAAATCATATCCGGACAGAAACAATCTGCTATCCTCCGCCACATCGATTTAAACGGACTAGACTGACATTCACCCAGAAAAAACCCTGCTATTCAACGTAATAGCAGGGTTAAGAGAATTACAAGAAAACCTGTTCCAACATTTTATCAAGATGGATCTCGGTCGTATTTAACAGCGCAAGATCAACGTCGCCTTCTTTCAGTATCATCGGCAGTTCCGTGCACCCCAGAATGAGACTATCGATATGTTCTTCCGCTATCATCTTCTGGATAATTGCCAGAAAAGACTGCTTCGTCTCCGGGTTAACGATGCCATTTTCTAGCTCTTCGACAATTTTCTCATGTAGGAAGAGCTGGTCCTGTTCACTTGGAACGACGATTTCTTTTCCGTTTTCCAGGAATGGCTTTTTAAAGAAGTCATGCTCCATCGTGAATTTGGTACCGAGCAGTCCTACTTTCTTTAGTCCTTGTTCTGCGGCTTTTTCATAAGTTGCCTCCACGATGCTGATCATCGGTACCTTTGTTAGCTGGCTGACTTCCTCAAAGACAATATGCGGGGTGTTGGCCGAGATCACGATAAAGTCTGCGCCTATTGCTTCCAGTTTTTGTACTGCTTCCCCTACGTATTCGGTCAAGTCATTCAATCTGTTTTCACTAATACAAGCAAAAATGTTATACATATTAATACTGTTGATGAACAGCTCTGGCAGCACCTGTTTGCTGTTCAACTTGTCTTGATATTTTGCGATAAATGTTTGATAGTAGTCCACGGTTGATTCTGGGCCAAGCCCGCCTACAATACCTGCCTTTTTCACAGAAAATCCCCTCCACACCGTATTTTGCAAAACATGTATTTTATATACATATTATGACACAGATTGGATTCTTTGTGAATGCCTGCTGCTTATGTTTCGAGCAGCTCCTTCAAGATCATCACATGATTATACTCCAGCTCTTTCGTGGCAAAAAGGAGCGTGATCTCTCCATTATGCTCCTCGTAACAGTCCTTTAACTTCGCCAACGCTTCTCTCTTCTCCCCGTCATCTCTTAATTCCTGCAGATATTCGGTTCGAAATGTGGCAAACTTCTCTGGATCATGGCCGAACCATTTACGGAGACTGGGCGACGGGCCAATTTCTTTCAGCCATAAGTCCAGCTTTGCAGCCTTTTTGGAGACGCCTCTTGGCCAGACGCGGTCGACTAGTATGCGTATGTTATCGGTTTTGGTTGGTTGGTCGTAGATTCTTTTTAGTTTCATCGGATGCTCCTTGTGTCATTTTTACATCAAATATTATCCCGATAAGTCAACGTCATCTGTTGCTCGTTTATATCTTCTACCTGGTCATTTATATTGGTAACCATCTTGCTGATTTGTTGATCCGTATCCTCCAGAATCTGCAAATTATGCTGTTTGAGCCGTTGTGTTTGCTCAAGCATCGAATCGATGATCTCCCCTTTTTGATCTTCATTCACAATGATGGAATCAATTAATTGGTAGAATTCTTCTAAATAAATTTGTCTGATTTTATTCTCTAACTCTTCCGGTGAAAGATCCTGATATCCGATATCAATCAATCTCATTTTAAATGCCGGGCTAGAGATAATATCTTTCTCCATTACCATCACCCACCTTCTTTATCAAACAACTGAATATTTTTTAACCATTCGACTATTTCTTCTTTTTTGGCAATCCGTTTTTCTTCACACGCTTTAGCGCCTAGTTCTTTCGAGCATCTTATATCTGTAAAAATGTGAATTTGTTGTCCCTGCTCTTCTTTCCGAATTAATGTAGCAAGTTCCGTAACATCATCATATTTATATTCTGCAATTTCTACATGCTGATCTTGAAACGCAGAAGGAATTTCTTCAAAGCTTAAATCGACACCCATCCTTGACGTTATATCTTCTTTACCATGCGCTGCGTCGGATAAGAAGCTATAGTATTCTACCTGGTGACCTACATATATATTTTCAAAGTTTTTTGTTTCCATATTTACTAACTCACTGCGATTATCCGGGCCAATATTATAACTTTTCTCACTGATCGTCATATCTTCGGGAAAGTTCATTTGATATGCCCCGGTCTTGGAGACAAAAGAATAATAGCCTTCTTCCGTTGGTTCAGTTGATTCCATAAATCCCCGTGTAAATTCATCCTGAAATGCTGGCACATCAGGTAAATCCGTTGCATTCATTTCAGATGGTTTCGCATTTTGATTATTTGTCATTTGACAGCCTCCTAAAAAAACAGTTAAGACAACAAAGATAAGGAGATTTCGAATTTTCACAATAGCAGCCTCCAAGCTTACAGTATGACGTGATCATTATTCCATGTTTAGTGTACATAATATAGGAAAAAAATTGTAGTAATTACTGATAAATAATGGGAATTATTTTAAAATGAAGGTGTTGTTGGATAAAATCTCAGTAAAAACGCTTAGGAGGATGGACATGCTTGAACGAAAGCTGTATTGTTCCGATTGTAATAAAGAAATAGAAGCTGGAGAAGACATCTATGCAAAAATGAAGGCTCCCAAACATAAAATCATGGTGGAGATTAAAGCTTATTTAAAGAAGGAAAGCGATATTTTGTGCCAGGAATGCTTTGGGAAATGAAAGGATCCAAGCATCACTGTAGCGGATCGCTCTGAAAGCATCTTCTTGTAAAGATGCTTTCTTAACGTTTTTGATTGCGAAACGCTTCTAAGACAATGAATAAAATTCCCAATATTAGAGAAATCCAGATCACAATATCAATGGTGACTGGAGCCATATCAAGCATAGCTATCCAATTTCCTGAGGTTGCGATGTCATTGCTTGCAACTAATATTGCGGTGCTGATTAACTTACTTGCGTATATAACGGCAGCAATGAATAGTAATGAAATCCCGACAAGAGTACGCTTCACCTATATTCCCCCTTTTTATCGGCAGAATGGCTATTCCCTTCCGCCAATACTTCCTAAATAGTCCATACACTTACTCCTTCTTCACAATTCAAGCAATCTAACGATCTCACCAATATTATGGCCAACCCAGCACCCGATCAAGGGCAGAATATCGCTAGGATAGTCTAACTCCGTACCGCCGAAATCCAGAACAAACAAGCAAACGGTGAAAGCAACACTCATTCCCCCTACTATGACTGTTTCTATCATTGTTCGCCGCCTCCAGCGCTCCTCGCCGCGAAAATCTTTATCAAAGGCCGATACACGCTTCACCACCTTGGTTCCGATTGTCTTTCCCGTTTTTAAGGTATATAACATCATTGCTGTTACGACCCAGCCACTTACACTTAAAGATCCAAACACAAAATGGGAATTTCCTCCCATTTCGACTATACTTATATACAAGGCGAAACAAAACAGCAGGAGCAGATTAGTTTGGACTAATTTTATTTTTTTCAAACGCTTAACCTCTCGTATATCCCAGCCTGACTCAATCATTTTATCCTCCCTTCTTAGGAATTAGTTAGCATGACATATTTTCCGTGCTCTCTGTAATAGTCGAATACTCTTTGTTAGTAATCTTTCAGGAAATTCAGCCTGTTCTGATGCTAAGGTATACGCATATCCTAACACTTTTCCATCATTAATAAAATGTTACCCAAACAGTTTATAAGATTCTTAGTTTTTAGCATCAAGTATAGTTAAGATTTCACTTATGCCTTGCATGATAAACCCGTTCATCATGATCAAATAGCACCCACTTTCGTTCACTAGACTTCCTTCTATCCTCCCTTATGTTCGAATGCCCTCTGTTTCCAATAAAAAAACACACATGGTTAACAAATTGGTTTCATAAACCTTAACAATTTGTCTCCATATGTGTTCTCTCTTTCTTTTCTAACGGGTATCAAAGGAAAATCTTACCTTTACTTTCTGTGCGCAAAAGATAAAATCGCTACAATTAAAGCTCCAAAAGAGATCGTTAACATCAGAGCCTCATACGTTGTCATCATATTTGCCAGCTCTCCTTCCTTTGAAAGTCTTAAAAGTGCTGGCCTATCCAGTGGATCAGATACGTATTCCGTTGCAACGCGTATTTCGTCCTCGTCTGTATCTTTTGCGCCAATTGTAGGATGATTTTTACTTTTGTATTTGTCGTGATTACAGTTACACAGGATGGATCGTCCCGATTGTTCCCCGGCAATTCGCATGGATAGGCTAATGTCCTGCTTTATTTTCTCATCTCGATATTGCGCTCTATTTATGTAAGTAATCCTTTCGCAAAGGGGGAGGGGTATTACCTGTTATAAGTACAAGAATAGGAGAGTTATCTAGTAGTAGCACTGTGGTTGTTAGCCTTTTTACATGCCCATTCATTTCAGATATGATGATAAGTCCGTAATAGAAAGTAAGGTGCTGAGTCTCTTTTTTATGTGTTCATTCAGCAATTGCAGGATGCCCCTGTGGCGTGAATTACTTACTATTATTAGTTTGTCACGAATTCGGCTTTTTTATTCTCATTATCGTCTATTCTTTTAAACTCCTAAACGCAAACGGCTTTCACTCCCTGCACACAGCAAAAAACCCCCTCTGCTATGAAGGGGTTTTCGCCATTAATTCGTCATATGTTTTCTTTTTCTTACCATGAAAAACACACCAGCACCTGCTGCAATGAACAGTAGTCCTGCTATCAGCAAGTTATATTGATTCGTCGCTGTCTCTGGCAGTGTTTCTCCACCGGTGGATTGGCCGTTGTCGCCTGTGTCATCACCAGTTTCTGTGGCTCCATTATCCTCAGTTTCGTCACCATCAGACTCTGAGCCATCACTTCCACCTTCGTCTCCATCTCCTGTGGAACCTCCGCCAGTATTTGTGCCATCATCGTCTACTTGCAATACGCCATAAATACTGAATTGCTCGACATCTGCCACTACCTCAGCCGTATCTTTATTCACGCTGGTTGGCGCGATTTCTTCTTTTTGTTCGCCATTCTCATCGATATACGCTACTTGCAGGTTATCCCAGTCGGACACTTTTTCCTGATCGACGGTGAATGTCAGCGTTACTGGTGAATCGAGGCTGATTGCTTCGCCATTGGCGGTCAGCGTGAAGTCATACAAGTCACTGACAGCATGGTCATATTTCGCTTGAACCGTATCTGATACCTCACCTAATTCGAAGGCAATATCACCTTTCCCTTTTAAAATCGATACCGGGATTTTCACTTGGACGTTCTCGAATTGCAGAACAATATAATCGCTATCCTGCAGCTGATCGACTACCTCTTTTTTGATAATCGTCTTGTTATTATCGACTTGCGCTTGGTAGCTGTTCTCCTCTTTTTCTAGATCATCTAACTTGCCGATTACGGTAGTGTCTTCTTGCTGGCCACCGTTGTCATCTCCGTCTTCATCTGTTTCAGGGTTTTGATAGAGATCCTGCACGTCTTCTGCTGGAAGTACTAAACCATCATAAACACGAACCTCGTCCATCAACCCTTTAAATGGTGTATCCCAGTAGTTGACGCCTAGACTGAATTGGACATTTTCTGTTGTAAAAACATCCGGGAAATTGTCACCGGAAAACTTCTCTTCGCCGTTAATATAGACGGTTGCTTGGCCTTGATCGACTGTGAAAGCAAAATGGGTCCACTCTCCTGCTGGAATAATTGCATCGGATGCGGCATCATACCAGTCATCGCCGTTATGAGACCATACCTTGGTAATGCTCTGTGCATTCGGTACCACACTGATCCAGTTATTTTCCGTTCTTGCACCGAAAAAGGTGGTCGTGAATTCCGTGATTTCTTCTGGTTTCATCCATAGCGAGATCGAATATTGATCACCGGAAATTAACCCATTCGCGAGCTTTAATCCGGATGTACCATCAAATTTCGCTGCCTGACCGGCAATACCTTCTGCAAAAGTAATTTCTCCGCCGGTGTTATGGATGCGATCACCTGTGACAGTAGCGTCTTCCTGATTTCCTGATCGATCAGAAAAGTTATCACTGAAATCATAATAAGCGGACAAGCCGCCTTCTTCTCTAGCTGGGACAGTTACTGTTACCGTAAAGGTTTCTGTCACCTCGCCTAACGTAATGGTCGCTGTCAATTCTACATTGGCGTCATCCGATCCAGCCGACGGTCGATTGACAACACCTTCTGCTGAGATAATTTCCGGATGCGATGATTTCCATGTAATTTCCGTTCCCTGTGTTGCCATTGTTGGCAGGTTGATGTCGGAAATAGCACGTTCCGGAAGGCTTTCGCTTAGTTCTTGCTTAATGCCGTCCACTACTTCCTGATCGGGTTTACTTTCCGTTCTGCTTCCCCAGATCACGACACCTTCGTCAGACATCGCACTGAACGTCATCACCCATTGCTCGGCTGTCGGATCATACTGGCGAATGAAGACACCATCGTACGTTTTCTCGTCGGCAGTGATTTCCACACGGTAGTCATCATAGAGCTTCCATGTACCGGTAACCGCCCCCGTCACCTTATGGTCTTCCTCTAATTGCACCCATGTCGATTCGGTTAACTCACCGGTGATTTCTTTGCCATGGTTGATATATTTATAGTCACCGGTAACATCTGATTCGGAAACTGCTTCGATTTCTTCACCTGCGTAGTGATATGGCGTTGGTACTGGCCAGTCATCACTGTTTTTAAATGTTTGGTGCACGCGGACCTGATGCATTTCCCCTTGTTCTGGAAAACGTGTGTGGGTCACGATAAATTCTTTTCCTAGCTCTTCATCAATTAAATATGAGTTGTGACCAGGCGCCATATAGCCGGTACCGATTCCTGTACCTTCTTCCCCATAGTCACGCTTAAACAGGAAGTTCCCCATCATCTTATTCCCAATATTTTTGTGATCATCATTCCCTGGGAAATTACCTACACCAATATCGAATTCTTCAGGAAAAACAGCTTCGTTTCCTGCAGCATCTAGGTAAGGACCGTCAATGCTTTCTGATCGGAACTGGCGCATTTGATAACCGCCATCAGAAGCTAGTCCGCCATACGTGATGTAAAGGTAATAATAGCCGGTTTCATCATCATAAACGGCATAGGTTCCCTCGCCGGAGCGTCCGTAGCCACCCGCAATTTTCGTACCAAAATAGCGATCGATCATTCTGCCGTCTTCCGTTGTGCCATCTTCGCCTGGATAGATCGGTGTACCTGTTTCTTTATCCAATTCTAAAATATAGGTACCGCCTGACCAGGAGCCGTACGTCATATACAAGTCACCATTCTCATCATAGAGAATATTGGCATCGATCGCATTCGTGTATAGCGCGTTGTTGAAGTTGCCATCTTCGGTAAACCAATCCGGATTGGCTTCCTCGATCGTACCATCCTCAATCAGATCAGCGATGTTGGTATTTTCATAATGCTTGTTCACATCACTATTATTGTCATAGGTTTCATAGTTGGTAAAACCGGAGTACATAATCGTGTCGGTATATTTAAACGGTCCATCGATATCTTTGGATACCGCGATACCGATAGCGGAGCGGATATAAGTGGAAGACACGCTGTAATAGAGCATGTACGCACCCGTGTCACCATTCTCCCAGACATAGTCTTTGTTCCAGAAAATATCCGGTGCCCAGACCGCATAACCGCCTGTACTGTCAGCGTCATCTTCCCCTGCCCATTCGAATGATTCCGCGAGATTTTTAGATAAGTTGCCATAGATCGGGTTATTCTCAGGCATTTGGTATTCCTGATCCATAGTCGAATTCCAGTTGATTAAATCATTGGATTCTGCAACGGCGATATGGGAACCAAACACGTAATACTTGCCATTATCCGCCTTAATAATAGATGGATCGTGTACAGAAGCACGGTCAAAATTGATTGGCTCTGTTTGCTCGTCTCCAAGCACGGTTACCGGAATGGTTAAGATTAATAATAGACCGATAATAGATACTTTTTTCCAACTCTTGATCATTCCATTCTTCTCCTTTCGCTCGTCCCTTGTTATGAGAGCGTGTTCATTTTTCTTATTTTGCCAGATACGCCATGTACCGTATTCACCTAGCGATCAGCCTGTTTGTTATGCTTTTTGTTCACGCTATAAGCATGCCTCCTTTTTTACTGTGACAAGTTAGTAAATCGCTTACAAAGCTTTCTAAAATAAGATTACTATAAATATATAATTAACTCAATATTTTAACTGTTAAAAAATAAAATGATTAATAAGTAACAAAATTTTCGCTGATTTAATTACTATTATGGTTTACTTTATCTGTTAACTGGCTGTCATAAGATAGGGTTGCTTTTTGCAGAGACCCTCTTATATGATAACGATAGACTACTGTTAATAATTGGAATTAGCGTCAACGTATCGATCCTTTTGTAATACAGCTCGTCATTGTGCCGCTGGTGGTTATTGGTACAGGCGTTATGATAACGGTATGGACAAACAAGATACTGCTCGGACCAGCCGTAACCTTGCTAATAAATGTTTTATATGAAGTGTGGTGTGGCCTGTTTTATTATCCTGAGCCATCGTTTCATTTAACAGCTTGGAATTTCATTTTTACAGCGTGGTCCTTGGGGATTTGCTGGATTATTGTAGCGATGCGGAAGCAAAATAGAGCTCGCTAGAATCATATTTTGTCAAAAACACTCGGAATTTGATGATTCATGTGGAACAATGTACTATTTTCAAAAAATTTACTTGCTCACGCTATGGAAAGTGACTATGATGGTTATAACACAACGTCATCTGAAAGGGAGGTCATCCAATGGATATTAAACACCTTAAATATTTTTTAGAAATAGCGAAGACGAGAAGCTTCACACAGGCTGCCGAGAACTTATACATCACACAGCCCGCTCTCAGCCGTGCGATTAAATCACTGGAAGCGGAATTGCAGAACTCCCTGTTTATTCGAACGAGGAAGAAGATTCTGTTAACCGATGCCGGGGAATTATTACAGAACCACGCCGTTCCGATTGTAGAGAAAATGGACAGGCTGGAGGAAGATCTCCACTCTCTCAACACTGTTCATACCGGGCATATCCGCATCGGACTCCCGACGTTCATTCATTCTTTTTTCTTCTCGAAATTAATAGGCGCTTTTCATCTCGAATATCCTGCGATTACCTTTCAGTTGGAAGAGAACGGCTCGAAAATTATCGAAGAAAAGGTCATGAACGGACAGCTGGATTGCGGTGTCATCGTATTAAATGGGAAAAATCATGCGATCGACTGTGTATCTTTTGTCGCTGAACCTTTATCCGCGGTCGTGCATCCGTCTCATCCGCTGGCAGGTCGCGAGCATATACGGTTAGATGAATTGAAAGACGATGCCTTCATTATGTTTAATCAGGATTTTGAATTACGTAATATTATACTCGATGCCTGCAACCAAGTAGGATTCCAGCCAAAAATCACATCCGAAACATCGCAATTGGATTTCATCGAAGAAATGGTCGCCTCTGAGCTGGGCATTACCTTATTACCGGAAAGTACCAGTAATGCATTGTCCGGGAATGTCCAAAGCCTCCCGATCTCACAGCCTGTCGTGGAATGGAACTTAGCATTCATCTGGAAAAAAGATACCTATATTTCACAAACGAATAAAACCTTTATCTCCTACGCCAAGGATAGATTGGTGTAAATCTGCTATCGATTACCCGCATCGATAGCAGATTTTTTTGTGTTCGCTTCCATACATTTTTGTTATATATACCATGAAAGATTGGCATTGTACTTATGCGGAAAGCTGGCGTTATAATTTAGTCGAAGCAAACAAAGCACGAAGCGTCCATGGAAACAGCGCAACAGGACGCTCGTATTGACTATCTTGTCTAACCTAATAAGCAGGAGATGAATGATTGTGGAAGCAATGAAAATGAAAGATACTCGAGTTGTGCAAACAGATCAAGTTCTTATAAATGATTTAAATAATTATAATTCCCTTTTCGGCGGCGTATTAATGAAGAAGATGGATGCATGTGCCACCTTGTCGGCGAGAAGACATTCCCGAGTAAAGGAATGTGTGACGGCATCGACCGATTCGGTTAACTTCATCGAACCAATTCTGCAATCTGATTCGGTTTGTATCGAATCGTTTGTGACCAACACAGGAAAAAGCTCGATGGAAATCTTCTGCAAGGTCATCGCAGAAAATCTGGAAACAGGTGAACGCCGTTTTGCTGCGACAGCTTTTTTCACTTTTGTTGCCTTAGATTATAATCGCAAGCCGACAAGCGTCCCTCCCGTTATACCGGACACACCGGAGGAACAGTATTTGCATGAGACCAGCAGTGAACGTGTCCAAATCCGAAATGCCAAGCGCGAGCAGAACATTGCGTTAATTCAGAAGATGTCACTAGAAAAACCTTGGGACTAATAGGAGGTATAAACAATGATTGTTACATCAAGTTTTCAGGATCTGCATGTAGTAAAGACAGATTTAGCCAAGTTACAAAATAATTATCCAAATCAGTTTACGAAATTCATCAATGCCATCAAATTAACGAGACAGTTGCAATATGGCTTTCAATATATGGGATGCTTAATCATGGGAGAGGACGCGTACCGCTTCTTGCCACAAGCACAAATCAGCTACGTCCTTTCCATCTACGAACGCGAAATGGAAAAGCTGAAAAAAGACGCCGAATTTTCCGAAGTACGCCAGCTGCTATCAGATCACAAACAAATCAGTTATGACAACATCTGCAAGCTCGCACTCGGGAATAAACCAGAGTTTTTGGTTGGACCTGTTTTAGTAAGTTGATGGGTGAGAAGCCGGACGGAGAGGAATGATTTACTCTTCGTCCGTTTTTTTTGCGTGGAACGGCGTGGGCGGGATTGCTGCTGGGACTTTGGTGCGTGGGGGCTTTTCTCGTGTACTTTTGGCCGAGTGGGGGGCTATCGGACGCCCTCTCTCCTTTTTAAACAAAGATTGTCCGATAGACTACCTTTCGCGAACGATACAAACTCGCGATTTAATCAAGTACCTTTTCAATCGATTGATTCAACTTATCGATATCTACTGTATCGACTTTTTCGTTCTTGAGTTCGTATTTCCTTTTTAATTGGATCACTCTTTTTACACTTTCATTTATTCTTTCCTCGGATATGTCGCCTTGTTGAACGGCCTCGGTTACCTGCTCAATCGCTTCCACAACGTTATTATATCCGTGCGCAATCAGCAGCATATCATTGCCCGCTTTCACTGATTGGACCGCTGCCTCTCCAATTGAATAGTTGTCGGTGATTGCCTTCATCGTCATATCATCTGTCATGATGACACCGTCGAATGCTAATTTTTCCCGCAACATGTCTGTGATCACTGCTCGGGACATCGATGACGGATATTCCGGATCGATCGCAGGTAATAAAATGTGTGCCGCCATCACTACGTCTGCCCCGTTTGCAATTGCCCGTTCAAAAGGCACTAACTCCAATTGTTCTAATTCGGCCATCTCTTTATTAACGGTTGGAAGCTGCAAATGGGAATCGACAGAGGTATCGCCATGTCCCGGGAAATGTTTGATCACAGAAATAATGTCCTGTGACTGGATTCCTTTCATCGTCTCCACCCCAAGCTTACTGACGACCTCTGGATTATCGCCGAACGATCTGTTGCCGATAATCGGATTGTCCGGGTTACTGTTGACGTCCATGACCGGGGCGAAATCGAGATTGAATCCGAATGCGTTTAACTCCTGCCCTAACAGAACACCGACTTGATAGGAGAACTGTTTATTATTGCTCTCGCCAATCTCCTGATTAGTAGGAAAAGGGATTAGCTCTCCTGGCAGCCGCTCAATCTCTCCACCCTCCTGATCGACACTTAGAAATAGTGGAAGTCGATTACTCTCATTTTTCCTTTTTATCTGATTGATCAACTGCACCGTTTGCTTTGGTGTCTCTAAATTATTCGCATAAAAAATAAAACCGCCGATTTGTTGTTCTGTGATCAGGTTCTGGGTATCTGCATCAAGTGTTGTTCCAGAAACTCCAGCGAGAATCATTTGTCCTATTTTTTCATGCAGGCTCATCTCCGCAACTACATCCGAAATACTAGCTTTCTCATTACTGGGTGCTGATGGCTCCTTATAAACGGATATATGATCAACCGTCGGATCTTCGTTTGATTCAGAGGGTTGAGGTAAAATCCATTTCAGCTCGTATCCGGATTCTGTGTGGTAGACTAAGATAACTTGATTATGCGTATCATCCTGAAAATAACGCGTATCGGTCGGTTCTCCTAATGTTTTGGTAATCGCTTGATACGTAATAGTTTGGATGGACCCTGCCGCAGAGCGAATGTCAAAGACCACCTCATACTGATAGCCAATTGTTTTGTCTGCAAACACTGCATAGGTTGCACCATTCACTTGCGATGATTGATCAGGATCTCCCCATTCATCCTGCACTTGCTGATAACTTGTCTCTCCTGCAACAAATGGGATATTAGGAACGGTTCCTTTTCCAGCTGCGGAATGGATTTGTTCGATCGTGTTAGCGATTTGATCAGTATTCTTTGCTGGTTTTTCTGTTTCAGGAGTATTTGTTATGTCTTCCTGCGTTTGATCGTTTTCTGTTGGCTGTTGTGTAAAGTACATAAAGAACGCAACCACAGCAACGATCAAGAATAATATTAGGTAAACGATTCCTTTTTGTTTGGTTTTTTTACTTCTGGCTCGAGGCATGTACATCATCCTTTGCTTACTGTCTTAGTTGATTTTATTCAAAAAGAGTAATGGTTATGAGGCCTGTCCTTTTTGTCAACGCCATTTTATATCATTCTTCGTTGGCGAATGATCATCCAGCTTTTTTGACCTCTTCACATGTGCAGGATTAACAACTACAACTTTATATTGCTTTTCCATTAACCAATAGGCAAATGGTGGCCAGTAGATTCCATACCGATGATCCAATCACTTTTATTATGTTGTAACGTTAACGCTTCTCCCCAACACACAAATCGTTGGATCCTTCCAAACTATTATTAAAATACAATGGCTTCACAAATTGTATACCTCGATAATCCTGAGCGCGGGCAACATGCCTTTCTTTGGCAATATCTACCTCAACGTTTAATGTTTACTCTGATAGTTGTAATATCTTCTCATTTTGTTTATAATGCATGATAGTCTTTATTACAGGAGTGCTTTCCTACCGTACAAAAAAGACGCCATGTTAAATATGCGCGCCTCTTAGTTAAAACTGATTTAAAATTATTCGTTTTTATTTTGTATTAAGATTTGATTGTAAATGTGGTGTTCCATATGTTCAAGATAGTCTTGTATTAACCATTCTAGTGTCCTATGTTGATTGTTTCCTATGTCGCAAAGGTTGGATAACTTATCATTAGGAATATGTTGAACAATATTTAATATTTGATTATTTAGGGTTTGAAAAAGGTTAACTATTTCGCCGAGTTTTGTATCTTGATAATTCTGTACTGCTACCCATTGGTCTTGATCATATGATTCAACAATATAAACACTTTCTTCGTATTGAATTTTTATAAACCTCTCCATATTCAATATTGCAGAGTCACACAAATGTCCTACTATTTCTTTTTTAGACCATTTATTTGGCAATGGTCGACTTGAAACTTCTTCCTCAGACATCGTGTTATACACTTCTGGTAATGTTTTTATCCAATGATTTATTCTCTCAACTACCTTTTGCATAATTTTAACCCCCAATGCTAATATTCGACTACCGCTCTTAAAATTCCTAATACAAATTTAACGAGTCCTTCCCCTGCCCTACTAATTAAGTATAATGTGATCCCAAAAATCAATACCGTTTTTTTGGAAAACCCCTTCGTCTATTGACCAATTACAAACGTAATCACCATATGATACATCTTTTTTCAGACATGATTCAGCTTATTCAGCACTTTCTTCCTCTCTTACCTCGAACACCTTTTTCGCAATAGTCAGGGCATTTAAGACACGTGGAAAGCCTGTGTATGGTATCAGCTGAATAATGCTCTCGACAATTTCCTTTTTCGTTAATCCTGCTGAAAGCCCTGTGTTAATATGTAGCTCGATTTGTGGCTCGGTTCCTTGTGTAACAAGGGATGCGATCGTCACAAGTGCACGTTGTTTGTTCTCCAGTCCATCACGGGAATAGATGTCACCGTATGCAAACTCGATGATATACTTGCCGACATCTGGGGCGATATCTTCCAGATCCTCTGAAATTTTCAGGTGCGTGGACACTTCATCATTGCCTTCAAGTGTGTATTCCATTAATTTATCTAGGCCTTGCTGGTATTTGCTTTTTTCCATATGATAAAACCTCCTGTTGTATGTATTATACTTGAGTACTATAACACAGAAGGTTGATAAACATGCATGAATTCAACTTATAGATGGGTACTTACGCTTTAATACACTTCATAACTTTGGCCAGTCTGCGCACCTTCTACACTTTTTTGGTACGCTAACACGACACGGCTTGCTGGCACGGCCTCACTATCATAAACGTGTCGTATCGATACATTTTAACACATGATTGGGAGTTATTCTTTTATGTATGGTTGAACTTGAGAATTATCCCACCTCATTATATTATGATCCAAATGGCAATTCTTTTCGGGAGGAAGACGCATGGAAAGATAAGCATTCCGAACAGACCTTTATCCTAACGTTATTTTCTGTTTTTACTGTTCTTGTATTTTAAAGAGATGAGACCAGCATACTAAAATACAGCAATTTGATCAGCATAATTTCTCTGATCGTTATGTTTATCATTTTTTCGATGTTTGTGCTTGATGACTTTTAACATGAGGATGTGATTTTCTTGACCAGCAAAATAGCAATAATCACCGATATCCACGGTAATGCTGCAGCCTTACAAACGGTTTTGGATGATATTGATCAAGATAAACAAGTTGCACACATTTATTGTCTCGGTGATTTAATCGGAATAGGTCATCAAACCAATGAGGTATTGGATTTGTTATTGTCACGTACAGATATTTCTTTTATCAGAGGCAACCATGAAGAGTCTGTATTGCGAATTCTCGAGGGCAAGGAGCCGCTCAGTACAGGGGAAGAACGAAAACATCATTATTGGATTGCCGAGCGCTTAGACAAAGCATTCGTTCCCGCTTTATTACATATGCCGATGACCAGAGAGCAAACCATTAACGGAAAGCATTTTTTATTCCTGCATTATCACATACAGGAGAAGAAGCAATTCTCACCGATTGATTGTCATCCTTCTGCCGAGAAGCTTGATACGCTCTATCAGCACTCAAAGGCTGATGTGATTTGTTTCGGACACCATCATGTCATTCATCACTTCCAATCCAATAAAAAGCTCTACCTGAATCCTGGTGCTTTAGGCTGCAACCACCACCCCTTTGCGCCCTACGCAACAATACAGATCGGAAATGAAGGGCAAATGGACATTTCCTTCAAGGAAGTAGCCTATGACAACAAAGATTTCTTATTAGCCTTTCAGACCTTACGCGTGCCTGCGAGTGCGTATATATTGAAAAATTTTTATGGGGAACAGCATGTAAAGTGGCATAAATGAGGCAAAACATATTGGCAAGATAGGATGGCATGTTATTTTTGCTCCATGCCATCCCTCTGATTGCTACAGCCATTTGCTATTAAGTAATGCAGACAGGATATTTCATGATGAACGCCTTTGATATTGTACAAAGCGCTAGACATAGGATACTCTGCATATTTTACTGGAAATAGTTAAAAAATACATAAGGATGAAAAAAGGAAGGAGTGCTGTCCATGTTGCCTCGAATTTTTATCTTATTAGGAATTACACTACTTCTAACATGTCATTTCGCTATAACCTCTCATGCCCAATCAACCAAGTATCCGTTACAAGCTAAATTCCCTAATCTCATGTTGTATGAAGGTGAAGTAGATGAGAAGATCATTGCTCTCACGTTCGATGACGGCCCAGACCAGCGATACACACCAGAAATTTTGGATATTTTAAAGAAAAACCAAGTGAAGGCTACTTTTTTCTTAGTGGGAACGCGGGTAGAAAAACATGCAGAGATAGCCAAACGGATTGTATCGGAAGGACATGCTATTGGAAATCATACCTTCTGGCACCCTAACTTAGCGGAATCAGATATACAGAAAATGCAATGGGAAATTCGTAAAACCAGCACACAAATATTACATGTGACCGGTCAAGAATCGTCATGGTTTAGAGCCCCATATGGCGCATTAAACGAAAAGCAGGTATTAATGCTTGGAAGCCTCGGGTACAAAGGCATTGGCTGGTCACTTGATACAGAGGATTGGAAGAGCCCAGGGGAAAGTGCGATAACGAATCAAGTCATTAATCATGTTCATCCCGGAGCAATTATCTTAATGCATAGTGCGGGCCACTGGACACAAGATTTAAGTGGCACGGTTGATTCGGTAAATAAACTTATTCCCACGCTAAAAAAACACGGGTATCAATTTGTTACAATCCCTGAATTGTGGGAACTTAGTCAACATAAGTAAGAAAGATTCACATGCGAAAGCCCCAAAGTTTCGGGGCTTTTTCCATGATACCTTCTACGTGATGGAACATCTTTTCAGCCATATGACATAATCTACAAATCCTTCCATGTAGCATTTACATCACATCCGCTTCAAAACCGAGGTCACGCAGCATTCGATGATCTTCTGTATCCTCCTGACCTAGCGTTGTTAAATAATCGCCGATGAAGATTGAATTGGCGGGATACAGTCCAAGCGGTTGCAGACTCTTCAGATTTACTTCGCGACCGCCTGAGATGCGTATTTCTTTTGTAGGGTTAACGTAGCGGAACATCGCGAGCACCTTTAGGCAATATAACGGATTGAGCTCATCGGTGCCTTCCAGCAAGGTGCCATCGATTGCATGGAGGAAATTAACCGGAATCGAATCTGCATCTAATTCTTTTAACGCTTTTGCCATTTGTACCACATCCTGTCTCGTTTCCTTCATGCCGACAATAACACCTGAGCACGGTGAAATCCCAGCCCTCTTGGCTTCGTTTACCGTTCGTAAGCGGTCCTGATAGGAATGACTTGTGGTAATCGTATCATGATGATTTTCTGAGGTGTTGATGTTGTGGTTATAACGGTGCACTCCCGCCTCCTTTAGTCGCACCGCCTGGCCCTCCTTCAAAATGCCGAGGCATGCACAAATTTTGACGTCATGTTTTGCTCGGATTTCCTTAACTGCTTCCACGACATGATCCAGCTCCCGATTTGTCGGGCCTCTGCCGCTGGCTACGATACAATATGTACCGGCACGCATCTGCTCTGCTTTCTCCGCACCAGCAACAATGGCTGTCTTGTCCAGCATCCGGTACGTGTCAATTGGGGCGCTCGAATCCCGCGATTGGGCACAGTAGCCACAGTTTTCCGAGCAGTTGCCTGATTTGGTATTGATGATCATGTTCAACTTTACTTTGTTGCCATAGTAGTGCTTGCGAATCTGATAGGCGCCGTTTAACAGCAGCAAAAGACTCTCATCAGGCGACTCCAATATGCTTAGTGCTTCTTCATCTGTCAGTTCATAACCATTTAAAACATCTGTTGCCAATTTACTGTAATCCATATTCGTTTCTCCTTCCTAACCTTAGGCTGCAAGTGAGCAAGCCTTATTTACATTTGCTTACACGATAGCTTAATCGAACTTCACACCTTATTGTTAACTTTTATTTTTTTTGGTTAACAATAATAGAGTACCACATAACATAATAAATTTGAAATATCTTTTGGCTGATGTTGTTTAGCAGTCATGTCTAACATTCGGAACTGCAAAATGAATCCTGCGCACATTGGCAATTTTGGATGAGACATAAGTCTATCTAATTTTTCCTAGCTAGGAGTTATGCTAAACTGTAAGCAGTATTCTTAGACATTCGTCAAAGGGGTGGATACAGGATGAAGCAATTTATTTGTAAAAGTTGTGGCAAAACATATGATATAACACCAACGCGGTGGAAATGTGAATGTGGCGGGGTGTTGAATATAGTAAAAGATACACCAATTATCGATGTTACAGCATGGAATAACTATCCAAACTCCATATGGCGTTATGTGGAGACGATGCCTTTTGCTAAAGGTTCTAAAACATGGGAATCGGTGACAATGGGAGAAGGTCAATCCGCTCTGATCATGCTGGATCCTGCCGAGCCTACTACGTATGTAAAAGTGGATTATATGATGCCGACGTTATCCTTTAAAGATCGTGGTGCCGCTGTTTTGATGACAAAGGCAAAAGAATTAGGCGTATCGAAAGTGATTGCGGATAGCAGTGGTAATGCAGGAACCGCGATCGCGGCTTATGCAGCACGTTGTCATATTGCCTGTGATATCTATTTAAGTGATCAAACGTCACCAAAAAAGATAGCGCAAATAAAAGCACATGGGGCAACGATAAAAGAAATACGAGGTACACGAGAGGACATTGCTGCTGCTGCACAAAAAGCAGTGGACGAGGAACACGTTTTCTACGCAAGTCATGTGTACAACCCTTATTTTTATGAAGGAACGAAAACATATGCCTATGAACTATATGAACAATTAAAGGCTGCACCAGATACTATCATTGTGCCAGTTGGCAATGGGACGCTTCTTCTGGGTGTGTATTATGGATTTAAAGAATTAGTTGAAAATGGATTAATTACTAACATTCCGAAAATCGTTGCCATTCAAGCCAAGAACTGTGCACCTCTTGCGCATGCTTACCGAACCGGGGAGGAATTGGCACAGCCTGTTACGAATAGCGGTACTTTAGCGGAAGGAATAGCGATTGCGGCACCAGCACGTTCGCAACAAATCTTAGAAGCTGTCCGCCATACCAATGGTACGTTTATGGAGATTGAAGAAGAAGAGATTGTCAACGCGCGTGCTCAACTTAGCGCGAAAGGCTATTATGTGGAAATGACCTCAGCTGTAAACTATGCTGGCTACTTGAAATATAAGCAGGCACCTGGGGAAAAGGTCATTATACCGTTGTGTGGAGCGGGGATTAAGTCAGTGTGAGCGAGGATGCTCTGCTAGGTGCTGACGAAAGTCCTATCTATCGGACACTTGAGCGATTCTCCGACTCCCTTTTTTCCGTTTGCGCTTTTCTATGCGAACTGCTTTCGTTCATTTCTCCATTCCTGCGATACCATTTGGACCGAATATGCAACGCTTTCGTTCAAAATACACATTAGTAATCAACAGAGCTCAAATATTCAAGCGCTGGCCCCAAGCCTTCTCCATCAATTTTTTCTGTGAATTCAGGGATATACTTATTATCTGATATACTGTTAAAATCGACTGTGGATTTCACTTCGATTTGCCAGTCATAGGAAAAACTCACGATAGTATCTGCTCCATTCCCGTGATTTTCTTCGATAATAGATCTAGCTGCCGCATTAATTTTATTCGTTAAACCTATGCTGCTAAAATGATCCTGAATCGTTGACTTTAATAATGGGTGTGCTTGAATTTCACCTGGTAACACTTGATTCAGGGCTTTAATATAGGCTTGATCTGCCGAGTCGCCGTCTGCCTGATAATCATGTTGCTTATCTTCAATTACTTCTGTCATGGTCTTCATGTCATGGTGTAGTCTTTCTGTAATTGACAAAGGATCATTGTCATATTGCCTGATCGCTTCTTTGGTCTCATTAACGACGACGGATGTACCTGCAATGGCGGCTTGTTCTGCTGCATTGGAAGACTGGGCGCCGGTGACAAAAACATTCGATATATTAATGACAATTAAAAATATAATTGCAATGATACTTAACAACCATACCAAGTATAATGCTGCATTGCCTCGTTCATTAGTAAATTGCTCTCTCATTCTACTAACACCTGACTCACTACTTTCTCATCTAAAGTAATCGAAGTACTCGGTTTCCACTCATCCGGAACAAAAATTAATGAATGACTTACCTCCAGATTCAGTTCAAACTTACCGTTATTAAGCGGCACCACATTCATACTCTGATAATCGATAACCGAGGAACTTCCGATCGCTTCTGTAATGGTATCTTTTGCTTCATCAATATCCGTCGTTGCTGCATATGTTTTCGCACCTGCATTAGTCGCCATTTTCACTGTATGCAAGGCATATCCGGAAGCGACTACCTGCCATAATAAGAGGAAGAACATAAAGAAGAATGGCAAAATACCTAAAAATTCAATGCTTAGCGCACCTTTTTCATTTTTAAGCTGTTTTTTCATTTGCCAACCCCCTGTTTACCGCCTGGTTCATTTTGTATTGGATGTACCAGATATGAAAGAAAAACAACAAATATTTATTCAATTCTATTTCATCATCGTATTCTTCGAGCAATTCTTTCACTCGATAAATAGAGTAATATAGTAAAGCAAGATAGAAATAAGTAAGAATCAGATCCATCGAATCAAGCATATACAACCCGTAAATGGTTAATACAAACTCACCAATAACACTGATAATTAGTGAAAGGGACAAATAAATTGTTGCGACGATCCACCATTTAAACGGTATATAGTTTTTCTTATTTATCAATTGAAATGAAGACTTTGCAGATAGAAACCAATAACCAACATATATGCCCAATGTGACAATTGAGAGCAATATCACTATCCATAACTTCTTCTTTTTTAATACTTCCGTCATCTGTTCTCCGTCCTTTATTCATCAATTATATAACGTTGTGTCAGGTAAAAAATCAAAAAGGGAAATATAGCAGCATTCACAATCGCCCTAGTAATGCTGTATACATAAAAATTATTGTCAAAATTGACAAAGGCTTGCATGAGCACACTGTAAATTAAAATTTGTGATGATACCACTACGACTAGATCGAACAAGATAAATATATTTTCTCTTTTCAATATGCCGCCTGTTTTTGCCAGGACTTTTTTTAAATCGACATTATGCACACAAAAAGGAAATACCAGCATAATTGCACCACATATAGCTGTCGGAATAAATGCCAAAGGCGCTCCAAATAATGCAATAACATAGAGTGGCAGACTAATAACAAGGACCATTCCAAAGTGTTTGATAAACTCTTTCATTAACTCCCAAATGGTTGGTTCTTCTTCGTCCTCGACATCACTTTGTGCTAATTTACGATACATCGGTATAATGCAGACAAAATTCATTATGATGAAAAACAGCATATATAAGTTGGGATATTGATTTGTTTCTAAAGAGTCATAGACATAGAACGTTGCAAAATACAGGAATAAAGATATGGGTATCACGATCACCAGACTAATCGTCATGATCTTCAAAAGGTGTCTGTTGTAAATTTCAAAACTATTTTTAATCATCTTTTTCTCGCCCAATTCTTTTATTTATTTGCAAAAACAAAAATGCAGTCACTAATGAGAAGACCGTACTGGAAAATAAATTCTCGTTTATCGTATTTGGTTCAATCAGAACCGGAATCTGCAAAACGATCATCGAAAACATTATATTAATCACAGACATCACGATAGCCGACAGAAATGCAGCAGAATACGGTGTTTGTTTATTCCATAATGGAGCCAAAATACCAACACTTCCATACGAAACAATGAATGTCGTAAAGATGACCCACTCAACTGACAAGACATTAAAGAAACCTATTATAAAGGTATAAGCAATGATAATAAGAAGACTTACACCAATTGTTTGAATAAAACCTCTAAAACTAAACATATGAACCTCCATTATTATCTGTCAGCCATTCGTTATTTCATCCATTTCGGCTGGTTTAATTAACAAAACGGGAGCTACGAAGAAAAACAAGATGGCTAAAAGAAATGCTAAAACAGCTAAAACAATCGCATCCGGATTTGAAGTAGCTAAAGAACCCATAAATGCAGTCGCACCAAACACGATTACTAATACTGTGTAAACGGAATAAATTTTTCCTAACTTTGATTTAGCAGGCTTCTGGACACCAAGGGCAATCTCTCTGGAATAGAAGTAAGGTAAGGTTACCATAATAAGTAACATGACAATCCCAATCCAAAAAGTCACTGTTAAAAAGTACATTCTTAATAGCGGGATAGATAAATAAATCGCTAATACATTTACCATGACAAATGATAGCAATGAAAAATACCGTTTACTTTGATGCTTAGTCGTTTTCCAGAAATAATAAAATAGTGCACTAGAAATGAATGCTAATACTATATTGAACAACAATAGCGGGATGTTACCTTCAGGAATCACACTTGCTAAGAACCCGATCCCTAATAATAAAATAGTTGTCCCGATGATTCGACTTTCTTTAAATGTTACTTCTTTATTCATAAAGTATCTCCCCTTCATCATTTTTTTGGGAATATCAAGACATCCCTTTTTTATTCAAAGAACAAGAGGAGAGGAGGATAAATTTATCCTCCAAAAAGACTCCCTAATTTTGAAATACCAGAGGAAATGCCATCTTTGATCGCATTGGCACCTTTCACTATTCCGTCATACCCTTTCTTAATGGTATTTGTAACGGCTGATTTGATTTTCCTGCCGGTTGCTGTACCGTTGATCAGATAAGTTGTAGCAAATCCGGCAAACAAACCTACACCTGCACCAATTACTGTACCCAGTCCAGGAACAACAGAACCTGCCAAAGCACCTGCCGCAGCACTAGAAGCTACACTACCTATCGCAGTAGAGGCTACACCGATTCCCACATCAGTTGTTAACGAGGCAGCAAAATCTGTAGATGCCAATCCGCTAAAATCAGTAAAACCATCAGAGAATTTAGAAACCGAGCTAACAGACGTTAGTGCGACTCCGACTGGTCCTCCTAATTTCAACATATTAGAAGGTTTATAAAAGCTTTTGGAAAATGCGTTCCATGAACTATTTAGAGAAGATTTGGTGGCACTGCCTACTGTTCCTAATAATCCACCAGTTCCTCTTAAATTTTTCGATTGCATAAATGCATTGTATCTGGCCTCACCTACTCGACGAGCGTTCGGCCCAAACTCCGCATTGCTTCCATTAAAATTATAGGATTTATACCGTTCATAGAACCAATTTCCGATCGAACTGTTCAAACTATTTTTTCCATAGACAGCATACTTTCCATCTGCCAATTCTTTAAATTTGAATCCGGCACCCGTTGCAATCAATCCCTGTGCCACACTATCGCCAAAACTAAGCACGTATTTCTTCACGTCACCTGCAACATTGGAAACCGTATCAATGATACTGTCACTGTCTTTTGTAGATCCAAATAATAAATTTAACACAGACGGCGGTTCACCGTCCTCTGTTGCATTACCATTCGTTCCATTACCACCCTGTGTACCATTTCCTGAAACTGCATCGCCACCAGATGAGCTGTTGCCATCAACGGCATTACCATTAGCAGCATTGCCACCGTTCAGGGCGTCTCCGGATCCATTACCATTTCCGTTGGAGTTTGAATTGTTACCATCGACTGCATTGCCATTGGCATCACCACTGCCAGAGCTGGTACCATCGCCACCATTAATTGCTTGGCCGCCTTCTGTATTAGATCCGTTTGAACCGGATTGACCCGATTCTATTGCAGAACCAGTGGAATTTCCGTCGCCGCCATTGATACCAGACCCATTGGATCCAGCTTCTCCACTGTCGCTGCCCGAGCCACCTTCCACTGCATTGCCATTAGATCCCGCATTACCCGCACCATTCTGATTACCACTTTGGATACTGTCGCCGGGTTGAATAGCATCCCCCGCAACAATTATGGAAAAAGAGGGTGGCGCATTCGGAGCAATAAATTGTCCATTTGAAGAAGGATCCCCTTCGATAATAGGTTCACCGGAACTTAATCCGCCACCTGCTTCCGCTGGAGTTCCATCATTATAAGCTTCCCCATAATCATAGACCTCTCCTGGTGCAATAAACTCACCACCAGAGATCGGGTCTCCAGGAGTGATCGACTCACCTGGCGTGATGGCCTGGCCAGGAGTGATAAAATTCGCAGCCACTCCAACAACAGGCAGTACATTCCAAAACAAGATAACAGCAATCAATACAATGGATATCCGCCGATTGTTTTTTCTTTTTTTCATGCCATCTCCTCTCTATACACGCTTTGATCTTGGTGTGTAGGGCGTGTATTGTTGATTGTTATTTTCTTTGTTCTATAATATTTTGAAGCACACTCAATGTTAGAGTAATTTTAATAATCTCTTTTGGTTATTTCTTTCACTTCTTTTGGTTTAATTAGCATAACAGGCGTAATAAATAATATTAGTAAAGAAAGCGATATCCCCAAAATACTTGCTCCCATTGCATTCTGACCATCATAATAGACAGAATTTGTATACATTACTGAACCAAAAGCAAGGAATAGAAATACAAATAATAAATAGATTTTTCCTAACTTAGATTTATTGGGCTTCTGTATACCAAACACTATTTTTCGAGAAAAGATGTAAGGTATTGTTACCATTAATAACAACACAAGAATCGCTACCCAGAAGTTAATAGTCAAAAAACTTAGCCGCAAAAATGGAGTGGCGAAATGAATAGCCATACAATTGAACATTACATATGAAAAAAGTGAAAAGTATCGCTTACTATCATGTTTGGTTTTTTTCCAAATGATATAGAACAAAAAACTAGATATGACAGCTAATAAAATATTTGATATTACTAGTACCATATTTATGGTAGGCATAGATCCTGTTAAGAATCCTGTAAATATCAACAACAATGTCGTTCCAATAATACGATTTTGTTTAGATGTTACTTCTGTAGTCATATTTTTATCAAACCTTCATTCATATTTTAAACACCCTGTATTATAAACATTTTAGCAATGGGAAATTAAAATTTATCCGCCAAATAAATTCCCAATCTTTGATATACTTGACTTAATCCCACTTATAGCTGTTTTTCCACCTTTTATTGCTCCATCTATAACTGCCTTTCCGCCTTTTATTCCTGCGTCATACACCTTTTTAATACCTTTTGAAATAGCTTTTTTACCTCTTCTGCCCCAAGCTGTTTCATTAACTAATACTCCTACAGCTAACCCTACAGCTGCTCCTAGAATTGTACCTGCAACTGGCACAGCAGAACCAATAGTAGCACCAACTGCCATACTACCAGCAAAGCTTCCAACTGCCGTTGTAGCTGCTCCAACCGCAACATCCGTAGTTAAATCAGCAGCAAAAGCAGTAGATTTTAAACCACTTAAGTCTTCATAACCATCAGAGTGCTTGGAAATGGAACTAGTAAAGGTTAGCCCTAGACCAATAGGACCACTCAATTTTCCTAATGTGGATGGCTTCCAGAAACTTTTCGAAGAAGCGTCCCAAGAACTAGATAAAGCAGATTTAGTTGATTTCCATGCATTTTGAAATACATTTCCGCTTCCACCCAATCCTTTTGATTGCATAAAAGCATTATAATTTTGTTTATCAAACACTCCCGAGGTTAATGTAACTTTTTTGCCATCAAGATCATATTGTTTGTATCGTTCATAGAACCAGTTACCAATTGGATTTTTAAGTCTTCTCTCCCCAGTGTGCCAAAAGTCAACATTTTTAACATTATCAAAATCAAAACCTGCATATGCTGCTGCCGCAGATTGAGCTAATTTATCTCCTAAACCTAATCCATATTTTTTAAATTCATTCACAGCACCAATAACTCTATCAATCGTATTAGTATTTTCACCGGAAGAATTTCCCTGACCACTCTCCCCAGGTTGTAAATCATTTCCTGAGGATCCATTACCTCCTCCCGGAGAACCATTGCCAAAACTTGCACCGCCATTAGCTGATCCTTCGCCAAGCAAGGTATTACCACCAAAAAGGTTGTTACCGAATCCGTATCCATTGTTAAAACCGTTACCGCTAGCATTGGGGTTGTTACCTTCTGCTGCATTTCCATTGGTATTATTACTTCCACCATTTACGGGGTTTCCATTAGCATCGACGTTGCCTGTGTTGGCACCATCGCCACCATTAATTGTATTTCCACTGGCATTTGAATTGTTACCATTTGCCGCATTTCCGTTAGCGTTACTATTTCCACCAACTACGGGATTGCCATTGGCATCGACATTACCTGCATTGGCACCATCTCCGTCATTAATTGCTCGACCGCCGACTACATTAGATCCATTTGAACCGGACTGACCAGATTCTATTGGAGATCCGTTGGCATTTGTATTGCCACCATTAATAGTAGAACCATTGGAAGGATTATTTCCACTGTTGCCGGCTGATCCACCTTCCACTGCATTACCAGCGGATCCTGCATTGCCTGCATCGATTTGATTACCACTTTGAATATTCTCCCCTGGATGAATTGCATCCCCAGTAATTATGATCGAAAAAGATGGAGGTGCATTTGGAGCGATAAATTGACCATTTGTTACGGGATCCCCTTCGATAATAGGTTCACCTGAATTTAAACTGTCACCAGATTCGGCAGCAGTTCCATCATTATAGGCTTCTCCGTAGTCGTATACCTCCCCGGGAGCAATAAACTCGCCACCTGTAATCGGGTCTCCAGGAGTTATCGACTCTCCCGGAGTGATTGCCTGACCAGGAGTAATGAAATTCGCCGCCACAGCCGCTACAGGCAGTATATTCCAGAACAGAATAATACCGATTAACGCAATAGAGATCCGCCGATTCCATTTCACTCTTTTCATTGCTTATCCTCTCCATATATTAGATGAAAACGGACATGGTGTTAAATCTTCTTTTATTACTCTTTGTTTTCTTGGTATTTGTCTTCTAGCATTTGTAAGGCTTCTTTATAAGAGTTTTCGTTCCATTCTTCTAATCTATCCTTTTGCTGCTCAACTTGAGTTCTCATTTCTGTATGATAGTTAGAATTTATTTCTTTAAGTTGATAGAATATATCGTCTGAAACTTTATCAGTTGCAAGCAATGCTTCTAAAATATATTCTACTGATTCTTTCTCCTCAGATAATTTAGCTAGATTTTGTGTTGTATAAACAAAAATATCTATACTATTTTGCGTTTCTTTTAAATCAAATGCCTGCTCTCCTTTTTCTTTCCACTCATTCCACGCTTCTGCCATCTCATTAATTTTATTTAATTCATTCGCTAATTCATCTTCATCCTGCACTGTTTGATAAAGACCTTCAGCCGCATTCGCAATTTCTTTCAAATGATTCTGACCTTCACTATCGACATCAAAACCAATCACATTGATAATGGGCTGTATATTGGAGTCATAAAATTGTTTCGCTACCTCCACTGGTTTTGTATCACATGTCTCAATACCGTCACTCACAAGATATACAATATTTGTATTTTCCTCCCCTTTAAATTCAGCTAAATCTTCTTGGGCTTTGGATAAAGCTAATCCATTAGGTGTCCAGCCTGCTGGTTGAACGGAATTCAAAGCCTCTGAGAATGTTGCTTCCTCATAGGGACTGTATCCATAAATGATCTCTGAGCTACTGCAGGATAGTTCTTTATCTGAATCAGCACTTGTTCCTTCCTGACCATAGACACGAAGGGCAACATTGGTTTCTTCCGGTAATTCTTCTAAAAAGGCTGTAATGGTTTCTTTGGCTGCTTCCATTTTGGTTTTGCCATTGATTTCTTGTGCCATACTGCCTGATGCGTCAAGTAATACTGCGATGTTCAAATGTTCCTTGAATTGATATCTAGGATCCTCTACTTCAGGACTTCCTAATAATTGAAACTTTAACGCTTTAAGGATTTCCTCTTCTCCAGAATAATCATCTTGCACCAGTTTCAAGGTTTCTCTAAAAAAATAATCAAGCTCTGCTTCACTAGGATTATTACTAATTTCCGGCATATCTTCACCGAGGTGGTCTAATAATTCAGATCCCTCTCGTTCTGCACCATCTTTATTATTAAATATTTTCCGTGCATATTTCCCTTTTTCCAATGCTGCTAATTCTTCCACTGTTGTTGGTAACGGATCCGTGTCGAACTCTTCAGAATAGTTTGTTTCGCTTACGCTTTCCTCTTTTTCATCTGTCGGTTCTGGTTGTTCTTCTGGTGGCTCTTCTTCCTCACTAGGTGTGATCACCTTTCCCGCTTCCAGAGATTCTTCTTCTTTTGTTTCTCCAGAACATGCTGCTAATAAAAGAAGAAGAAACAGAATCCAGCCAAATAACGCTATACAACGCCAAGTGTATTGTCTTCTTCCCATGCCATCCCCTCGCCAGTACTTCAATGATTTAAAATATTGATGAATTTAATTTGTTTGGTTTTCTTGGTATTTGTCTTCTAGCTTTTGTAAGGCTTCTTTATAAGAGTTTTCGTTCCAATCATCAAGCTTATCCTCAAGCTTTTCAACTTCAGCATTCATATCATTATGGTATTCAGAATTTAACGCATCTAATTGTAAGTATGTTTCCTTGCTGATTTTCCCGGTTGATTCTAATGCTTCAATAATATAGTCTATAGATGCATCTTCTTCAGAAAGACGTTCTAGGTTAGTAGTTGTATAAACAAAAATATCGACATTATTTTGCGATTCTTTCAAATCAATTGCTTGTTCCCCTTGTACCTTCCATTTTTCCCAAGCTTCTGCCATCTCTCTGATTTTATCAAACTCATTTGCCAGTTCATTTTCATCTTGCACCGTTTGATAAAGTCCTTCTGCGGCATTTGCAATCTCTTTTAGATGATTCTGTCCCTCACTATCTACATCAAAACCAATCACATTGATGATAGGCTGAATATTGGAATCATAAAATTGTTTAGCTACCTTCACAGGCTCTGTTTCACACGTTTCTATACCATCACTCACCAAGTAAACAATATTTGTGTTTTCCTCCCCTTTAAATTCAGCCAAATCTTCTTGTGCTTTTGATAAAGCTAATCCATTCGGAGTCCAGCCTGCTGGTTGAACGGAATTCAAAGCATCAGAAAACGCTGCTTCTTCATAGGGACTATATCCGTAAATTATCTCAGAACTGCTACAGGATAATTCTTTATCACTGTCTGCCCCTGTACCTTTATGACCATAGACCCTTAGTGCAACATTGGTTTCTTCTGGTAATTCTTCCATAAAGGTAGTAATTGACTCTTTTGCAGCAGCCATTTTGGATTTACCATCTATTTGTTGCGCCATACTACCAGATGCATCTAATAGAATTGCTATGTTTAATTGTTCCTTAAATTGGTATCTAGGATCCTCTATTTCAGGAGAGCCTAATAACTGAAACTTTAATTCTTTCAAGATTTCTTCTTCACCTACATAATCATCCTGAACCAATTTTAAAGTTTCTCGATAAAAATAATGGAGCTCTGCTTCGCTGGGGTTATCACTTAATTCAGGCAAGTCATCTCCAAGGAAATTAAGTAATTCAGAACCTTCACGTTCTGCCCCATCTTTTCTAGTAAAAATTTCTCTCGCAAATTTCCCTTGCTCTATAGCTGTTAGTTCTTCTACCGTTTTGGGCAATGGATCTGTTTCAAACTGTTGCGTAGCATTCTCGTCATTAGTTGGTTGGCTTTTTTCCTCTTCTGTATTTTCTGTTTTCTCCGATTCCTGATGGTCTCCTTCATCACTTGGTGTTATAACAGTTCCTGCCTCCATCGATTCATCTGATTCATTCTCGTTATTTGGTTGCTCTGAACATGCTACTAAAAGAGTACAAAGCAGTAAACCCATGACTAATAATTTCCTCAACCAGAACCCCCCTTGTTAGCCGTGCTTGTATTAACTTACTTACCCTACCATATTAGAAATTTTAGTAATAATATCCGATATAATTTTACCAATCCCATCACTCTGATCACTTATCGCCGAAGAAACAATCCCCAACACCAAAATCAACAACGCCGCTATACCTAACCATTCTAATGACTGTGCACCTTTCTCGTTATTCAACTGCTGAGTAGCCTTCACATAAAATTCTGTTAACTTTTTCATATTGAAATCTCTCCTTTTATTTTTAAAAATTATTTTATTAAAACGGCTGTTTAGCCATTGTTTTAATCTCTATTGAAACAATTCAAATATATTACTGTTCTGACTGAACATATTCATTACCATCAAGCCACCAATTAACACTAATGCAGAGGGCAATACTACGAAAGTCGTGATCAAGGTAACCTTTGGAGATGCCTTTGCTGCTTGTTCTTTAATTAGTTCCTTCTTAATTTTGCGCATTTCTAATGATTGCTGGTGGAACGTTTTTGAAATGGGAATCCCCAGTTTTTCCCCTTGAATAAGGGCCTTAATCAAAAGCTGAAATTCTTTGCTCGTATTTCTCTTCAGCAGCATTTCATACGCAGAAGATCTTGGCACCCCAACCTGGATTTCCTGGATAAAGCGACCAAACTCTTCTTGAACAGGACCTTCAAAATAAGGGACGATATCTCGTAATGCCTGATCTAAGCTGACACCTGCTTTTAACGTCACACTCATCGTATCGAGGAAATCCGGCAATTGATAGGTCAATTCTTCCTGACGCTTTTTTGCTTTGGATTTGATCCAAAAAACAACAGCCAGATAGCCAACAATCGGATAGATAATGACAGTAAGCTCACTGAAAGGAAGTCTGAGTATCATGGAAATACCGCCAATAATCAAACCGACGATCATAAAGAATATTTTCAGCCCCTGTAACCTCGCCGTTGTCAGACGGTAAGGATGACCTGCCTCTGTTAACCATTTCTCTACATCGTGATCTTCACTATAAAAATTGATTCGTTGACCGATTGTTGAAAAATCATCTGCATAGTGGAATACTTTCGATAACACCTTTTCTTTACGTGTTTGCTTCTTCTCGAAGATATCCTCTTTATAATGATCCTCTTTCGCTTGTTTCTTCAATTCGCTCTTGTACACAACATATACATAGGTATATCGAAGAGCTAATCCTGTGAAAAAGAGAGTGAGTAATAAAAATAATACAATTAATCCATCCATTTGCTCACACCCTTATATTGGTAACCTTACGCACTAACCAGAACGTCAGGCCGGTTCCAAGAATAAAAAACAACAGTAACAGTATCCCGATCCCTGTGAATAAAGGATCCAAAAAACCATCAATAATATTATTCATCATTAAAACAAGGAATATCGGTATAATCGGGACCAGAATCGCTACATAACGCTGCTCCGCTGTCATCGTCTTGATTTCCTGCTTTAATAGTTTGCGATCTTCTAATGTCTGGCTCATTTCATCCAGAATAGATGAAATATTCCCACCGGCCTTCTTTTGAATTAACACGGTGGCAACAAATAGTTTGAACTCCTTGTTATCAATACGTGATTCCATCTTCTTAATGGCTATGTCAAAAGGAATCCCTAATGATAATTCGTGTGCTAATTGTTTAAACTCTGTCTTGGCAGGTGCAGCGATTTCCTGTGCAACCATCTGAATCCCTTGATTTAAAGTCATACCTGACCGAGTAGAATTCGCTAAAATCCTGCATATTTCAGGAAGCTGATCGACTAACCTTTCATGCATCTTATTCTTACGAACAGCAAACATAATCCGCTTCCCACCTTCAAGTAAAAGCAATGCAAGAAACGCACTTATCAATAATTTCAGATTAAACATATTGACCAGCAATAAAATAATACCCATGAATGCTACAAACTGTGCTGCAATAAATTCTGAAGGAGTGAACGGAATGTTGGCTTGCTTTAGCTTTTCAAACATCGGTTGTGCCGTTTCAGAGTGGTCATAGCGATCGCCTATTAAAACAATAAAACTTTTTCGTTCCTGATCCGGTTTATAGAAGTCTTCTGTACTCTTACGCCAATTACGCTTAGCTCTACGGTAATCTAACCAGTAGGCCAGAAAGAGGATAAAGCAAAGTGTCGCCAAGATCGTCATAATCGTCGCAATCATAAATGCACCTCCTCTTCAGCTGGTATAAAGAGCGAGTCAGAGATTCGATGACCAAAGGTATTCAACCTGTTTAAACATCTAGGCACATAGCCTGTTGGCGTATAATAGCCCTCAATTTCACCTTTATCAGTCATATTCGTCCGTTTAAATCTAAAAATTTCCTTGATCTGATGTTCACCATCATCATCTTGCACTACTTCTGAAATAGCTACAATTTTTCTTGTACCATCTGTAAGACGTGTGACTTGAATAATGATATCAAGTGCCCCTACGATATATTCACGTATAATTCTTGCTGGCAGTTCCAGGCCTGCCATGACAACCATCGCTTCGACACGTCGTAATGCATCATCCGTGGAGTTAGCGTGTACCGTCGTAATGGAGCCTTCGTGACCTGTATTCATCGCCTGCAGCATATCAAATGCTTCCCCACTACGAACCTCACCAACTATGATTCTGTCAGGACGCATCCGCAACGCATTTCGGACAAGCTGCCGAATCGTTATTTCACCCTGTCCTTCGACGTTTTCCGATCTTGCTTCCATGCCAATTACATTGGGACGGTCTAACCGAAGCTCTGCTGAATCTTCAATCGTGATCACCCGTTCACCGTGAGGGATGTCTGCGGCTAACACATTCAATAACGTGGTTTTACCCGAACCTGTACCTCCGGATATTAAGGTGTTTAATTTCGATTTGGTCACCGCCTGTAAAAAGGTTGCCATTTTATCATCTAGCGTCTGGAACTTCAGCATATCGTCCATTTGAAATGGTTCTTTACGGAACTTACGGATCGAAACTAGCGTACCATTGAGACTGACAGGAGGGATTACCGCATTCACACGGCTTCCATCTGGCAATCTGGCATCGACCATTGGGGAGCTCTCATCAATTCTCCGGCCAATAGGTGCCACAATTCGGTCGACCACATGTCTTACATGATCATCATCGCGAAAAGAAATACTGCTAAGCTCCAGCTTCCCAAAGCGCTCGATATACACTTCATCATGGCCATTAATCAATATTTCTGTAATCGATTCATCAGAAATAAGTGGCTCTAATGGTCCAAAACCAACCGATTCATCCAGGATCCGACTGATTAGTAAATCTTTCTCCTGTCTTGGGATGATTACTTTTTCTTCTGACATAAATTGTGAGACTAACTGTTCGATCTTTAGTCTCATCTCACCTTGACTCAAACTGGTCAATGCTTCCAGATTTGTATCACGCAACAACCGACTTTTGTAATGCTCAACTAACCCTTCGATATACTGGTTATGTTCGTTACTTACTGCATTTGCCTTTGATGCCTGATTCACTCTCCGGTCAAATAACGAAGCCATTAGTACCACCTCCTAACTCAATACCGACTTCGCAAATTTGCGAATATCTTTGGAAAAAGGAATCAGCTTTTCCTTTTGTGCTTTTCTTATGGTATCTCCCTTGTTAATAAAGGTTTGCAGCTTTTTGTAATCCCTTCTTACCGTGGCTGCAATAGGATACCGCACTAAATCCTTTACATCTTTTTCTTTTAATTCCATTTCCTTCGACATGTTATTAAGGATGATTTGCATACTCGTTTTTAAATCAATACCTAACCGTTCACTTATTTCTTCAAAATGTTTTAATACTTTCAAAGAAGGGGTATCGGGTTGTAAGACATAATAAATTTTGTCCGCTTCTTCGATAGCTGTTACGGTATTCTCATTAACAAAAGATGGCAGATCAATGATACAAAAATCAAATGAACGCCTGCAGGCACGTAGTAAACGACTGATAAACTCACCATCTATCGTTTCCGCGACACCAGCATCAGTCGGACTTATTAGAACTTCCAATTTCGAGTGCTGCTCTGTTTGAGAGACATTGCGAATGTGACTTTCATTTAATTCATTTATTACAGGCTGCAGGTCAATGAGCGAGCGATTCGTTTCCAGTGACATAATCGTTTCGATCCCGCCAAATTGAACATTTAAATCAATTAATATCACTTCTGCTGCTGATTCGAGCTTGATCGTCTGCGCATAAGTAGAAGAGATAACGGTTTTCCCTGTGCCGCCTTTTCCACTGTAGAATGCATGAATTTGACCTCTGCCTCGTCCAAATACGACCGCATTATCTTTATCCGTTTCCATACGCAATTTATAATTTTTTTGCATAGTGGGAAAACGGCTAAAGAATAAGCTTAGTTCATCAGGCAGGATAAAGAATTCCTCTGCACCTGCGCGCATAATATTACGCAGTAAACCGATATCAGAATCTGTTGCGAGGAATATGACGTATGTAGGGGAGTGTATCGATTTCACATACTGAACCTGTTCCACCACATAATCAGTATTTTCCTGGATGAAAATTACAAAGTCTCTAGTTTGACGATTAATTTCACGTGATACGTCCTTCGATCCGATTACAGTTACGTTATTCTCGTCTCGATCTATCGCATTTAGTACTTGCGTCGTAATCGAGTCTTCTTCACTAACTATTAAAATATCAAATTGATCACTCATTATTTCTCTCCTTGACTACCTTCTCCCATTTCGAAGTTTTTTTATTCTTCCTCTTCTGAAGCCTCTTCTGATTCCTCGCTGGCAGCTTCTTCTTCCGTCATCATTGCGTCACCTTTTCCAACATTAGCCTTTAATATACGAATGTATTCGGCATAATTTTGTTCATGAATTAATCTTTCAGCATCTTCTTTGGATAGTTCTACGGCAATACCCGAGAAATCTTCATTCGTTCCTTGCGCATAGACTACCGGTACGTCTGTAAGAAAAGTGGACGTTTCTTCCTCAGATGAAACGATGATATCTACACGGTCCAACGCTTCAATCACTTGATCAAACTGAATATTTTCCTGGCGATGTATCGATACTAATCGGTGATTCTCATCTTTTAAGTTGGAAACCGGTTTTATCATATTGGACGTAATAATGTCCCCTTCACTTAAGGGAACAACGGAAACACGATTTTCAATTTCCGAGAAATCTGTTATGTGGGACTCTGTAACAAATTTATTCGGAATCTCCATTACCGTTAGTTGACTCTCTTGTAACAGCGAACGCGAAGGAATCTCTCCTTTCGCAACGTAGATCTCGGTCATCCCTCCTAATTCTGCATTTAATTCTTTGACTTTCTCGTAAACTAGGTAACCAGCAATTAACGCTAAAATAAATGCTAAAATAAAAAATATTCCGGCTCTTTTCTTCGAATCTATCATGCGTGTTTCTCCTTATCCTACAAAGAGTTTAGGTTTTTCGTCTTATTATGTTATACCCATCACTTTCCTTGTAAAACATTTCCTTTCAAAGAATTTTGTGTATTACAAAATACTTAGTTGGATATAACTGAGTTCTTCTTGTTTTTATTCATTTTTTCTCTTCCTCTAAGTTGTTTATGTATTGGAGTAATGGAAGCATCTATGAGTGTAAGTGTGTAAGTATGGATGTTACGGTGAGACTTGAAATAACTGTGATTTTTCTGTCTTTCCAGTAGACGCCCTACCTTTCTTCTTCATGCCCGCAGAAGCAAATAGTAAGACATAACATGTGTATCATTTCGTGCAAACCAAAAGTCTTATTCGTATTAGCACTTATGTCACAAAAAAGGATGACCGTTTACAGCTTCTTCTGAAACATTTGATTTCTTTAGAAAAATATTAAAACAACTCCTCTAATATATTGATTTTCATCATCTGGGCTATGTTCATTTAATTCTTCCCAGAAAAGTTCATTCAACTACTCATTATAAAGAGAATATTGAAAATTAATCCAGTGAAAATGGAGGATTTGTATAAAAATGGTTGGATTTTACTAATATAATAGACCTGTCTTATTACTTTCGAATCACAAAAAAGGCAACCTACTTATTGTAAATAGGTTGCTTTTCCTACTGTAAATAATTTGAATTTCATGATATACTAACCTTTACATCAGTTGGAACAGTTTTGATTTCTCCATCACAATTTCTTTTATTCTATTATTGGCAGGTAATAGAAGTTTTCGTAAGGAAGTCAATGGCGTTGCCTGAGAGAATGTTTTATTGACTTCTTCAATATAAGATTTGTTCAATTCTGTTCCAACATTTACTTTTTTCATTCCTTGAGACACACATTTTCTCATGTCTTCATCCGATACACCTGTTCCTCCATGGAGTACCAACCCAACATCTTTCATATTAGTGGAAAGCTCTGCTAGTAATTCAAAATTTAATTTTGCTTTTGATTTATACTGACCATGTGTTGTTCCTATTGCCACCGCGATGGCATCCACACCGGTCTCTCTTACGAATTGATATGCATCCTCAGGGTGGGTATAAATAGCGTCTTCTTCTGCTACCACCAAACCATCTTCTGCCCCACCGATGGTTCCCACTTCACCTTCGACTGACACATTTTTAGATCTGGCATAATCGGTTATTATTTTGGTGTTGTTAATATTCTCCTCAAGGTCTAGACTGGAACCATCATACATCACCGAAGTATATCCTGCATCGATTGCTTTTTTTAGAACCTCGATAGACTTACAATGATCCATGTGCAGGCAAACATCTACCTCCAATCTGTCGGATAAAGTCTCCATACTTGATACTAATAAATCAAGTCCAATATATTCAGCTGTTCCAGGTGATGTCTGAATAATAATCGGTGCATTTAGTTCCTTTGCACCTTCTAACATGGCTGGCAGCATTTCCAGACAATGGACATTAAAAGAGCCTATTGCTCGTTTACCTTCGTATTTTTCAAATAATTGATCCAAACTTTTTAACATGATTATTCCCCTCTCTACATGTTTCCCCTTATGGTATCTTTTGTAAGTTTCATAAGATCATCCGATTTTTGCAAATATACTTGAACAGCTTCCCTATCTCCCGCTTTAGAAGCTTCTTTTCGTTTCATGTTGTAAAGTTTCACTAAATCGGTAAAAGCTTTTCCTAAGGCTTTATTTTGATCAATACTTTTCTCATAATACGTAATCGCATGATCGTAATCTTCCATTTCAAAATATAAACTGCCTAACATATTTAAAATAGGAATCTCATCTTCCTTTTCAGCATTCTCCAGTTTCGATAAATATTCTTCTATTTGTTCTGAGAGATGCTCTTTTTTCACTTCCTGCTGCATTTCTGACTTTGCATCTTTTTCTTTCCTTTTCCTTTTAAAAAATAGCATCGTGTCTCTCCTTTAGGCAAATAAATTCATGATCGGATGAATCAACCATTCAAATAATAGACCAGCTGTTACAGTATCCACATCGGTTGCCGTTGTATTGACAAACCCCAAACTATTAAAATGAGGTACGAGTAGTGCTGGCAGTAACGTAATAAAGAATCCATGCGCAATACCACCGATTAATACGCCTCGCTTTCCTCCGACGGCATTCATAAAGATTCCTGCTGTTCCACCAGCAAAGAAATTGGTCAGCATCCCAGGTAAGATCATAGCCAATCCAAACCATGGAAGCACAAACATCGCGATGACTGTACCTATTGTTGTCGTAATGAACCCTGCCGTTACTGCATTTGGGGCATATGGAAACAATACGGGACAATCTAATGCCGGCTTTGCATCTGGTACGACTTTTAATGCGATCCCTCTAAATGCTGGTACAATTTCAGCTAATAATAAGCGAACACCAGAAAGTAATACGTAAACACCGACAACAAATTGAACCGCTTGTAAGAAGGCATACACGATATAATTGACATCCCCAGATAACTCTGTTCCGAATTCAGCTCCGGCAAAGATGGAGGTAACAACGTATAACGGGACCATCACAATCGCTACAGAAAGATACGTATCAGATAGGAATCCTAACCCTTTTGGAAATTTAATATTTTCAGTAGAGTCTGAATTTTTCCCGGTCATTTTTGCGATTCCTGCTGCGAACATATAGCCAATCGTACAAAAGTGACCAAGTGCAATATCATCTGTTCCCGTAATTTTCTTCACAATCGGCTGGGCAATAGCGGGCATCGCTACGGCAAAAATACCACCTACTAAACCTCCGGCAAGAATTAATCCTATTCCACTAAGGCCTGCTGCACTTCCAAATACCGTGGTCATCGTAGCCATCCACAACAACGCCTGACCTGTTAGAAAAATGTATTTCCATCTTGTTAATCTAGCTAATAGAATGTTAAAAATAAATATGGCCAGGAAAGTTAATGCAATTTGATTTGCTAAGCCTAAATCATTCATTGCTTGCCCATTTATGGCTTCAATAGATGGAACAATCCCTTCCATTCCAAAGCCTTCAGAGAAGATGTCGCCAAAATATAGTAACGAGCCAACAATGATCGAGGACCCCGCAGATAAAACCAGAAAGCCTAACATCGTCTTGAAACTGCCTGACATCACTTCACCAAAAGGCTTACGCTGTAATAAAAGTCCAGCAAACGCAATTAATGCGATGGTGATGGAAGCTTGTGTTAAGATACTGTTGATAATAAAATCAATGACTGCCATTATGATAACCCCCTTTATTTATAACGCTCCTTTTGCCTTTAAAACGGGAACTAGTTTTTCCTCAATTTCCTTTTTGTCTACTAGACGATCTAAGAAAATCAGGTCCATCGGAAGATCGTATCTTTGAAATTGTGATTCGAAATTTTTACCTGAAATAATAATGTCAGCTCTTGTCCCGGCAGCAGATGAAATATCAGAGTGGTCCACTGATGCCTTCACACCAATATCCTGGAGGACACTCTCCACACTCATCTGACAAGCAAAACTGCTGCCTAATCCTGCTCCACATACGACTAATATTTGTAACATGCGCTCACCTCCTTTAATAGATTACCTTGTTATATTGTTTAGCTATTTCCATCGTTTGGGGATGCAGACTATTATATTGTTTTCTTAAGTGCTGAAAGGGGAGTGCTTGAATTCGGTCATTCCCTACACCGACCATTACACCAAATTGGTTATCGCTCACACACTGCGCCACTTTTGCTCCGATTTTTGCGGCAATGGATGCGTCCTTAAATGTTGGTCGACCTGCTCTAATATAAAAACCTGCAATTGATTTTCTCACTCTGATCCCCGTCCCTTCTTCGATAGCTGCTGCAATTTCAAAAGATACCCCTTGATTGCCAGATTGATAGTTTTTATCTTCATAGGCAGATTCTGAACATACAATGACTAATGATTGCTTTTGTTTTAATTTTTCCTTTACCACTTTGGTGATTGCACGCTTTTGGGTTACATATTCTGGTACGATTGCTAGATCACCCGCACCTGCGACGGTACTTTCCAAGGCAAGGTTGCCTGAGTTACCACCTAACACTTCGACCATAAATATCCTTCCTGGCATGTTAGCAGCTGTATCATGCAGTCCATATAAAAGATCCATTAATTTATTTAGCGCCGTGTCAAAGCCAATGCTGTAATCGCTACCAATTACGTCATTATCTACCGTCATCGGTATAAAGATCGTATTCGTCCCTTCTTTATGAAGTAATTGTGCTGCTTTTTGTGAACCATTGCCACCACATACGGTCAAACATTCAAAACCTTCTGCCTTCAATTTTCGGTGCAGTTTATCTCTTCCCTCTTGCGTATAGGGAAGATCACTTCTACCTGTTTGCACATAATGAATACCAGCAAGTGATTTATTCTCTACAAACTGTGGTGTTAAATGAATAGGTTCATTGATGGAAATACCATTGTATCCACCGGAAAAGCCATATAAATCGATGTGTGGATGGTTTGCCATCATCTCTATTGTTGCATTGATACCAGCCCCATCCCCACCACTTGTAATAAGGGCGACTTTTTTCATGAGACACCATCTCCTATCAAATCATTTAAGTCGGCTAGTGAATTCATCGTGGATATTGTATCGATCAAGCCATTTTCTACGATCTTGACAATTATTTTAATAATCTCTAAATGCTGCTCATCGTCTGTTGCTGAGAAACTAATCATGATTTTGACAGGCGCTGCCGTGTCCTTAAAATATACTGGCGTTTTCAACGTTATTAAACTCATCCCCACCTTTAATGCTCCGTTTTCTGGTCTGGTATGAGGGATGGCAATACCGGGAGATATGACAATATATGGTCCGAATTCTTTTACATTATTAATGACTTCTGCTGCATAATGCTGCGTTACAAGGCCATTCTTCCTTAACAATGCAACACTTTTGTATATCGCATCCTTCCAATCCTTTACCTCCACATTAAATTGAACATTATCCTCGGTGAAATAAGTTTCTGTCATAAGCTTTTCTCCTTGTATTTGCTTAAATTTCTAATAAAATCCTCGTAATTATAGTTAGATATTAATTTAGTGATGCCAAATTCTTCTATTAAGAAATGGTAAAGCTGCTTAAAGATGACTTCCCATGTCTTTTGTTTTTCCTTCGGGACGCTTAATACGATGATGACCTGTACTTTTTCTCGATCCCAAACAATTGGTTTATTTAAAATACAGACAGCAATGCTCGTTTCAGACATATTATTTTCTAATGGGTGTGGAATCGCTAGCAGATTACTCAGTTCTGTCGATGCCATTCTTTCCCTTTCATATACTGATCGTTTGGTAGATTCATCGATGTATTCTTTTGTGTACATTAGATCTGTCATATAGTCCAAGACATCTTCTTTCGTTTGCAGCTCCAAATTTTTAACAAACAGGTCTCTTTTGAATATATTGCTAAACTCCGTAACATCTGATTCGAGTTTATCTTCCATTACTTTGCGTTTAATAAGAGATAGATCGGTATAACTTAGAATAGGACTAACGGTAAAAATTTTATCCGATTCTATGTCAATTGGAACAGTGGAGACGACTATATCTACACGTTCCAATAAGGATATCTCAAATTCTGATAAACTGATCGTTTCTACTACGCTTACTTGCTTTCCATAGTTATTAAGTAATTTTTCTCTAATTAAGGAAGCAGTAGCAACGCCGGAACCACAAACGATCATGATTTTTTTGACCTTTTGATTGTTTAAACCTTTTTTCTCCAAAGCCAACCCAAAATGAATAGCTAGAAACCCTATTTCATTTTCATCTATTATTAAATTGGTCAGTTCACTGATTTTATTGCTTGCTATAGCGGCAAGCTGAAATGCAAGCGGATAGTTATTCTTGATACTGTTCAGCACTTCATTTCGAATATTCATTTGATACTCGATTCTCTTTAAAGAAATACTTAGGTGGATAATTAACCCTTCTATCAGCTTTTGATCCCCACTCAATTGAATGGATGTTTTCTTATTAATTTCCTCGAGCACTGCTGCTAGCATGCCTTCCATTCTTTTGTATTCTTGGTCATCAATGTCTTTGCTATAGAACCTGCTGCTTGCAAGAAGATGTTGTGTAATATAAAAGATTTCCGGCTCGATGTTGATGCCTAATGTCACCCTTATTTCTTGTATAATGTCATGGGCAACCTTGTATTCTTTGGTAGCCTTTAAATTTTCTGTGATCTTCATCTGATAATCTAATAGTCTATTGTTTAGATATCGTCTTATCGTTATTTCGATATGAATAATCAGATTTTCGAGCGCAACATCCGTTAGTTTCAATTGATTTTTTAACAATACTTGCAAGATAATATCTTTTAATTGCTTTATTTCATTATCAGGAAATAGTTCATTATAAACACCGATGCTTTGATGATTGAACAGATATTGGGAAATGCAAAACCTTATTTTATCTTCATTACCTGTAACTTTTATTCCATTAAATCTATCCGTAACAAGCGCTAGTCCATATCGGGAGATTTTCTCTTTTACTGATGAAAGATAACTTTTTAATGCAGAAAGACTGATAAATAACTCTTCAGCTAATTCTTCCTGATAAATACTTGTATCTGTCAGACAATTCATTAAGATGCTTCTAATAATTTGTTCCTCGACATCATTCCCTTCTGATCTGTGCATGTTTACCGTTGCTTGGTTCTGAATGATTGTGATGTGATTGGCATATAACTTTTGAAAAGCTTCCCCCTTGCTTATCTCCAGCTCGTATCCTTTTCCTTTGTGTGACACAATCTCTGCACCATGCTTCGATAAGATTGCATTCATTTTTTTAATGTCATTTCTGATAGTTCGTGTGGTAACCTCTAACAGCAGGGAAAGACTCTTACCCGTCTGCACCCCCTTACTACTGTGTAACAAATGAAGAATTTCTACCTCTCTTTTACTTTGTAGCTTCATTTTCATTTGCTCCTTTCTGCTTTTAGTATAAGTAAGTGCTTACATTTTATTAAGTTATACTTTTTCCTCTTTAGCGGAAACCTTACTTATTCCCATTATAAGCTCTGTGTAAATGAACATTTAATTATTTATTTGTTGTTTTATTTAATTTTATTAAAAATAACTTTAACTTTGTTTAATTATATGTTAAATTATAACAAGATAAAATAAAGGAGGTAATATATGGATGAGAAAGAATTTCCAAATTGGCTGTTAGCCCTGGAAAAAGAAGATCTGGAATTTATTAAGAATTTTGTAGTTAATTCAGGCTCCCTTAAAGAGATATCGAACATATATGACGTATCTTATCCAACCGTGAGGATCAAATTAAATCGGTTAATTGAAAAAATAAAAGCGAATGATGCAGAAGAAAAAGAAGCATTCATTTCTTTCATCAAGACCTTGTCCATCGATGACCGAATCAGTGTGGAAGATGCCAAGCTGATCATTGAGAAATACAAAACAATGGAAAGGGGGAATCAAGATGAATGATCTTTATCCTGTATTCATTATAGTAGCAATACTGGCGCTTCAATATTACCTTGCCACAAGGGGTAATCCATACTTAGGCTTCATTGCTCCCTTCTTGTTTTTAGGATGGATACTTTGGCGGTATACAACCAATGACATTGATAACATCGTGACCTGTATCATTATAGTGCCGATTGGCTGGTTGATTCTGTACGCTGAATGGAAGAGTGGCCGCAAGTATTTGGAAGAGAAAACGGAAAAAGAATTAGCAAAAATGAAAATGCATGATATAAATTAGAGGAGGAAACTTCACATGGTACATATTTTATGGCGGGAATTCACAGATTCCTTTAAAAGCATTCGATCGATTCTCATTATCCTGTTTGTAACGTTTATTTCCTATCAATCAGCTGTTTTTTTGGCAGATAATCCGTTATTAGCAGAAGAAATCGTTACATACGGCGGTGATCAGGGATCCGTTTATACACTGGCTATTTCCTTTATTGTACTCATGTTCGGCTTTTTGTTTGTGTTTGCCATTTCGCATGATGTCATCAATAAAGAAATCGAAATGCGGACCATCCGCTTACTTGTGAACAAAATCCCAAGATGGCAGATCATGATCGGGAAATTCTTTGGGATCTTACTGTTTTGGATTGTGACCATCTCCATTTCATACGCTATCCTGCTTGCCATTTCCGGAGAATGGAGCTTTCTCGATTACTTCAGCACTCTGCTTTTTTTGTTCTATGCCATTGGCTTAGTTCTGTTCATTTCCACCGTTATTCCTAAGACTAAACTGACAATGTTTCTGGGGATTCTGCTTGGACTTGCCCTCCCTATCGTGGGATTTATCAGCGTCCTCTCTGAAAAATGGTACTTGATACCGTTCAAGTATCTGCTGCCTTATTATTATGTAGAAGATAACTCGGCTAAACTGCTCGTGCCGCTGCTGATCGGCGTTGTCTATCTAGGTGTAAGTATCCTCATTATGAGACGGAGGGATCTGTAAATGAATGAAGTGATGAACGTAACCAATCTGACCAAACGATTCGGTGCAACAGAAGTGCTGAGTGGGATAGATTTAACGATTTATGAAGGGGAAGTATTTGGTTTTATCGGTCATAACGGGGCTGGTAAATCGACTTTTATCAATACAATAACTGGGATCATCAATAAAAGCAGTGGTTCTTTCAAGATGTTAGGTGCTTCTGACCAAGATCTTGATCAGGTAAAAGCAAAAATTGGCGTTATGCCCGATATTTCGAATTTATATGATCAAATGCGTGGGATTCAGTTCTTAAGCTATATGGGAAAACTGGCTGGGGATCACCGCAGCAAGCAGGAGTACGCGGCTCTAATGAAAGATGTCGGATTAGAAGGTGCCGAGAAGAAAAAAATAAAATCCTATTCATTTGGGATGAAAAAGAAAATTAGTATTGCCCAGGCCCTTTTAGGCAATCCGAGCTTCATTATCCTGGATGAACCAACATCAGGTCTAGACCCGGAATCAGCGATTAACATTCGCAAGTTGATTGCCGATTTACAGCAGCAAGGAAAAACGATTCTGCTCACCTCTCATAACTTGGACGAGATTGATAAAGTCAGTGACCGTGTCGGTATCATCAGTAACGGAAAAATAACGAGGCTTGGCACACCTGCTGAATTGAAAGTGAACAAAGTGAATGAAATCAGTGTCGCGATTCGGACAGCGCCTGCTTTAACCTCAGATAAATTAACAGAGCTATCAGCAGCGTGGGATTTTAATGTGACATTTGTTGCATCGAAAAAACCCTACACCGTCGTCCATGTTAGCAGTGAGGATGACCTGCCCCGATTATCGCAGCAATTGATGCAATCCGGCTTTCAATTATACGAAATCAGCATGGAACAACAGTCACTCGAGGAAGTGTTTATTAATAGTAAGTAAGTTTTGCGATCGAACTGTGGCAGATGATTTTGCCACAGTTCTTTTGTGTTGGGGTGATTGGGGGCTATCGGACATTGGGGCGCTTCTCCTCCAGGATTTTGTCCGTTTGAACCGCAATCCTCCTCCCCAATCAATAAAAAAGAAGCTATCCTCCCAAGAAAATAGCTTCTTCCTTCTTATTCTACCGCTACTCGTTTTTGTTTCACCAGATAGACCTGATTCAACACCAATGCACCAAGCAGCTGGATCATCGTTTTTGCGATGATCTGTCCCAGGATCGCGGCTGGTACGGCTTCCCATGGCAACATGCCTGCTCCGATTGGGCTTAAACCGATAAGCACGAAGACGACAGAGTCGAGAAAACCTCCCGCTAATCCACTGTAAAAAACGCGCCAGGCGATTGGCAGTTTTAGACGGGTGTATATTTCGGTATCGGCGGATTCGGACAGGATAAAGGAAAGTGCGGATGCTGCCACGATCATCAAGGTATCCCCGAGTAAAAAGGAAACGAATGCTGATAAAATCAGTGCTGTCAGAATGAAGGCATAGGTTTTGCCACGTCCATATTTATTTTGTACCAAATCACGAAAAATGAAGGTTGCCCCAATAAAAAGCGTCCCCATCGGAATAAGGAAAATCCCTATTTGTAATGGCATAAAAGCCGCTGTGACCACATTGGCAGTGACAATGGAAATTAAATATAAAAATACTCTTAACATAAGATGACACCTCTTCTATAGTTGTTCACGGAAGAGGTGTCATAGCAACGAAAAAAAACCACATCCAATGGACATGGTTGATCCATAGTTTTTTATAGAGGGTATCAGCTATGAACCTCTTCCGCACAGGTATTTATTTCTTTCTTATCATAATGGAGAAGCTCTCCGTTGTCAATTGCATTTTTTTTAAATCGTATGTTTTAATTTTACCATTTGAGAGAATATAGAAAATATAATCTTAACTACAGGAGGACTACCATTGACAGACGCGCAACGTTTTAAAACAGGAGAAAAAGCACCTGAAGCAGGCATATACAAAGTTGAAAAATTAACAAGTGATTATCAAAGTGAGGATTACTTCAACGATACCACGATCGAATTAGCAGAAGGGGAAACATTTCCACCTGCACCTGCCGAGGATGAAAGTGCCTGGTGGGTTCGAGTTCCACAAGAATAGCTCTAACGCAAGCGCGCAACTCTTTTATGTGACAGTTGCGCGTTTTTCTTCACAGCCCTTTAATAGACAATCGCCTTTTCCTCTTCTATACTTTACAACAGATACCGCAATGAATTTCTGGAGTGAAACATATGAAAAAATATCTAATCTATTTGCTCGTGCTCGTCAGTTTTGTTGCTTCGATTATCTTCGTCAACAACAATCACGAGCTCTATGACCGCACGATCGTCCAAGTAACGGATGTTACCGAATCCGATAAATCAGAAGTAAAAGACCAGAACGATAACGAAGATTATATGGTGACGCAGCAAATTACTGCCCGCATTTTGAATGGGGCGGACAAGGGCGAGACCATGGAAGTTGAAAATCAATATTCGGGATCACAGTCGATCCATTTTCGTTTGAAAGAGGGAACCGAATTCTTTCTTGCTAATGACGGAGAAAGTGTGGGAACGATTAAACGGGACAAATACTTACTTTTTGTAGCATGGTTATTTGTGCTTGTTTTGTTATGGGTTGGGCGCAAGCAAGGGGCCTGGTCTGTTGTCAGTCTTGCTGTTAATGCTGTGATATTGTCTGTAGCATTGGATATTTACATACGAAATTCTGATAACAGCTTACTGATCATTTGTTGCATCAGTATCATTCTTTTTACGATATTGTCGTTAATTATGGCGAGTGGCTGGAACGAGAAAACACTGACCGCGATTATCGCGACGCTGATTGCCACGTTCGCATCGTTACTGATTGCCTATCTGGCGCTTCTGGTCACTGACGAGCAGGGACTTCGCTATGAAGAAATGTCCTTTTTGACCAGAAATCCTCATCTCATTTTCATGGGTGGATTGCTGATCGGATCGCTTGGTGCTGTAATGGATGTCGCGATCACGATGACATCGTCTATGTTCGAATTATTTGATAAAAACAATAAGATCAAAATAAGTACGTTAAGGCAATCAGGGCTGGAGATTGGAAAAGATATTATGGGTACGATGACGAATATCTTGTTTTTTGCTTACGTAAGTGGAACCATCCCAGCATTATTATTATATTTCATGAATGCCATGCCACTTGGATTCACGCTATCGATGAATCTTTCGCTTGAATTGGCAAGGGCATTGGCGGGAGGAATCGGGATTGTGATAACCATTCCGATTACACTCTACATTTCTATTTTCTTTATTAAAAGAAAGCAGGCGAGACAATGAATGCATTAGTTTTATTAGCAGCAATTCTTTTTATACTGATGGCCGTTGTCGGTGGAAAAGAGGGAATCAAGTCATTTATCGCGATTCTGATCAATTTTGTTGTCGTGATTGGAACGGTCCTGATGATGAACGACCCAAATGCCAATCCAATTGTGCTCACACTGGTGGCTTGTGGCATCATCAGCGCTGTCAGTCTTTTCTATATCAATGAAATCAACAGCAAAACAAAGATGGCTTTCCTGGCGACGATCTTGACGACATTGGCACTGTTATTCTTTATCTTCATCATCACCGAAAAGTCGATGATTCAAGGCTTCAGTGAAGAGGAATCCGACAGCCTGGTGACGTTCTCGGTCTATATCGGCATTGATTTTATCAAAGTGGCTACTTCCGTGATCATTATGAGTACGATCGGGGCCATTGTCGATGCCGCGATTTCGATCACGTCACCGATGCAGGAAATTCGCGAACAAAATCCGGATATTTCACGGAAAGATCTATTTAAGTCAGGCATGCGCATTGGGCGAGATATCCTCGGCACCAGCAGTAACACGCTGTTCTTCGCCTTTTTCGGCGGTTATATGGGACTGATTATCTGGTTCAAGGACTTGTCCTATTCCATGGGAGAGATTGTTAATTCCAAAGTGTTCAGCGGTGAGATGATCACGATTTTGACCGCAGGAATGGGGGTTGCACTGGTAATTCCAATCGCCGCAGCGGTGACGGCTTATTATTTAGTGAGGGAGAAGTAAAATGCTTATTTTACTTCTTTTTTGTTGGTGAAATAGGTGTTGCTCGTTACTCCTTGCTTGACGAAATGCTTCAGTAACTGGCGTTTACATCTATCTTCAGAAATGCCTTTCCCACACCATTCTGCAATTCCTTTTGTTGTTAATTTTTCATTTGGGAATAAAAGATGGAATGCTTCAATATTTCTAATTATCGATGCATCTGCTTTTTCATATACGTGACACTCGTTACAAATAATGATTCGCCCCTCTACGTAAGTGGACATTGAACCGCATTGACAACATGGTATACCTTTTTCTAATTCGTCAAAGGTATATGTAGTACTCACAGGCAACTCTTGCGAATGAGAAGCTAGAAGTGTATTAACTACATTTTGTCCATTTTTACTGCTATGCGAATTTTCATTTAACCGAGAAATTAATGTTCGTATGTTTGCATGGAATAAAATTTTTTGTGATAGAGGGGTTTGGTAAACGATGCATTCGGGGTGAATAAAAACTATATATGACTTGATCGTTATATCAAAACCTTTCAAGTGAAGATATCTGCGGAACAACGAGGTTGCACGATCGCGCTGGTAGATTGGATTTTCGATCTCAATATTAGGAAGCTTAAAGAGGATTTCATTATCAAAATAATATTGGCCCAGGAAATTTTTTATTTCGAAAAGGTAAATAGTATCGTTTGTTATTACAGTGGAGTCAATCTGGAAGTTTTTATTATTATTTTTCAAGCGCAAATCATTTATCACCGTTAAGTTATTTCCATAATTTCTAACAATCGAATCAAATTGTAATTCGCCTTCAAACCCACGCGATAAATTTTGATACCGTTTGAACTCCTCTGAACTCAACTTCTTGCGCCTTGAAAGCAGTTCTAACATAACTAACTCATTGGGCATTTGCCTCTCCTTGACAATCATCATTTATTCCTCCAATTCAAATTTTTTTCACATATTATAATATACTATATTTTCCAATGGAATCATAGGGATATATGCTACGATTAATTAGAAATGGAAGATAGAGAATTAAAAACTGCTTCGTTTGGTATGAACTGACTGCTACAGGAGATGGGACATCGAGTGAAGCTACTTTCTTTAGCTCTGATAACCGTGTGTTTAGTGTTTTTTCTGCTACTGGTTTTTCTTATGGTTGAACTTGCATCATCTTCGGTTGTTTGCTCTCTTCTAACATCCTCTTCCTCCTGAACTTCCACCATCATCAAGCGTTTGCTCTGATCCATAACCCTCTTAACCTCCCCCTACAAAATCCCCCCACCCAACACCATCAAAACATTAAAAAACCCATGCCAGATTACCGCTGGCAGGATGCTTTTGGCGTTAATGGTGATGGCGCTGAAGAAGAAGCCGCCTATGCTGAAGGCTAAGCAGCTCAGCCAGGACATACCGAGCAAGGCATGTTGCAGTCCGAATCCGATACTTGTCAGCAGCACGGCCCAGCGTGTACCGAAGCTCGTCACGAAGCGACTCAGCAGGGCTCCCCTCCAGATGATTTCTTCCAACAAAGCATTCACCAAGGAGAAGCTCAGCGTGAACGCCACTATTTCCCAGGAAAAGTGAACGTTTTGCAAAAGAATAAAAGGCAGCAAAAAAGCAAGCCCGCTTATCAGCAAGGCAATAAAGAGATAACTGCGTACAGTCGTTTCACGGAACCCTGCCCAAATCAAAGGAACCCATACCGACGCTTGCCATAGTGGTCTTTTCAAAAAACTCCTTAAAGGACGCGTCACCGTAGCCATGCTCAGTACGACGACAACCAGCGAAAATCTTTGCAGCAAAATTCGCACTTCAGCGATGGAGATGTCAGCAATCAAGTGAACATGTATAGTGTGATACAGATAAAATCCCAGTCCGAAGCTTGCCACCGTTACGGCAAACCCCCTCATCGTTTTATCAAAAGAGCACGCACCTGCAGCTAACGCCCACAAACCGATCAGCCATCCATAATCCACAACAAGAACGAGGAAAAAGGTCGAAAATATTAGTAACGCGATCAGTTTTCGCCATAAGGTTTCTGCCATCTGTATTCATCCCTATCGGTAAATATTCTGGTATAATGCTTTTCGCCGTTCTTTCTTCATCGTCTTATATATATTAAGTTCTTTCCTTACGCTTTTTCGTTGATCGTTTTTCTTTTGTTCTTTCCGATAATCACCAATATCCGCTCTTTTCTTCAATATTTCCACTGTTGAACTAATCCTATCTTCAACCGGTCTCCTCTCAACAAAGGTTCCAAGAGAAGATGCCATCTGATTTGAATCTACTTTCCTGATAGTGTCGTCCATGACTCGAACCTCCTTACAAAATTCATTTTATTCCTATATATATGTCATCGCACATTATCCGTGTAGACTGTAGTGGATTTTATAGAATGCAAGTCTATGACCTATAGAATCTCGGAACGCTCGTCATATACTGAATTAGTCTACAAAAGTAGGAGTGAATAATAGATGAAACACAATCACATGGATATTCCCGAATGGATCTTATTTATTCTTGGTATGACGTTGTGCGGTGTACTATTGTTTGTGCTTACTGCCGGAGTTGGCGTGGCATTATTGGCATTCTGGGAGGGGGAGAATTAATTGGCTAGAAAGAAAAATCCGGCGTTTTCGAAAATGTTGAAGAAATTCCATCAAGGTGCCAGGATTTTTGCAGAAGCGTATATAAGAGCGGTCAAAAATGGCGCAGCAGTTGCGGAAGAAGAAGTTCTGGCTATTGCAAAAGATCGAGAACAGCCGGTTGAATTCATGGCAAAAAAATTATTCAGTGCCATCATGCTTGGTGTACTCCATGCAGCAGAGCAAATGATACAATTCGGCATCGCGATGATCGAAGACTCGAAGCATAAGAATAAATCATAATATGTAAAAAAACAGCCTCTGACTGACTCGAAGGTATACTTTGAGCCAGTCATTGCTTAGTCATTTAATTTCTCTTTATTTATTTCTTGTTCTAAACGATGCTCAATCAAATTTGGATGATAATATTCAATCATTTCGATGCCTGGTTCACTACCAAAATACATGTTGTACCTTTTGTATGGTACCTTATCCTCGGTGTCCCTGAAACGAAGCGAAACCGGCTTCTGGAATACATCTCGTGCATCCGCTTTATTGAGAAACCCTCCATCTTCTACCTTACGAAAGGAGCGCAAGCCGAGGGAATTCATCGCTTTACCGATGCCTTCCTGTCGATTTGCCATACTCTCAAATAATTCTGCAGGCACATGCTCGGCATGAACTAGTGCGATGTTGTGTGAGACAATAAAACCACTCTTCTCTCCAATTAATACGGATTCACGTATATAATACGTCTCTTTCACTTTTTCCTGCTGAATCACTTCTACGACTATCTTCTCGTTAACCAATACTTCCAGTAAGTCGGTAGTCCGGCCGTCTGTTACTAACAGTAGATCGAGTAATAAGCCCTGTAATAATTGGCATGCTTCCTTATCAAATGGGGAATCTATCATACTCTCACCTCCATTAAAGCCATTTTGCCAGTGCCAGGCTTAATGTGGCGGACTATTGGTACCATCCTGAGTCGGTAAGGCTATCCCAAAATGCTTGAAACTCCTCCATATTCAATTGCTGTTCCTTATCAGAAAGTGCATGGGAAGGGTCTGGATGAATCTCGACCATCACCCCGTCTGCACCAGCTGCCAGAGCTGCTTTCGCACATGGTAAGAAAATATCCTTTCTGCCTGTGGCGTGACTGACATCCACGAACACCGGAAGATGTGTCTCTTGTTTCAAAATCGGGACAGCTGATATATCCAGTGTATTACGCGTTGCTGTTTCAAACGTGCGAATGCCACGTTCGATTAACATGACCTGGTCATTGCCATGATGCAATAGATATTCAGCTGCATAAATAAATTCATTAATTGTTGCAGAGAGTCCGCGCTTTAGTAAGACTGGCTTACCGGATTCCCCGATCGCTTTTAATAAATCGAAGTTTTGCATATTACGTGCACCAATCTGGAAGATATCAATATAAGGCGCTGCAATCTCGATTTGGCTCGGTGTCATGATTTCGCTAATCGTTACTAATTCATGATCGTCCGCTACCTCTTTCATTAATTTTAGACCATCTTCTCCTAATCCTTGAAAACTGTAAGGAGAAGATCTTGGTTTGAATGCTCCGCCACGCATGACCGATACGCCCGCTTTTTTTAATGTGGATGCTACCTGTTCGAGCTGCTCTTTGGATTCAACCGAGCATGGCCCCGCAATCAACGTATGGCTTTTGCCTCCAATTTCGGTCTGCTTCACCTTAATCACGGTATCTTCACTCTTATGGTCACGGCTCACGAGCAATGCTGATTTCTTTTGTTTGTCACTCAAGGCTAACCATCCTTTCTTTTTTGGATATAGACCGGTTTTGTCGATGGTGTATTATCGATCAGTCTGGCACGATCGAGCAGGCGCGCGATCTCCACGGTGACTGGTACTTGCAGTTGAGAGGATAGCTGAGAGGGGATGTCATCCTCCGGCCATTGATCTGCCTGGTCTGAATCAAGTAATACGTGTAATCCATCTTCCTGCTCTATTACTTTCCATCCTGTCGGAACCGGGGACAGTGAATAAATCGCTTCCTGCAAATCACTCGCTTCTATTACTTGGTCACGACAATAGATACGCTCTCGGCTGCGACCGTAATGCGTCAGCTTCGCGCCGGATCGACCACACGGACAGCTGACATGCTCCACCGCAATAATATCTTCATTAAAATAACGCAAAAGCGGTGAGGCCTGATGTGTTAACGTGGTAATCGTCGCGAAGCCCTTTTTCCCTTGTGGCACGGACTCTGTTCCGTCTTCCGATACTACCTCTACAAGAAAATCTTCCTCAACAATATGCATAACGCCATGCTCACACATTGTTGCAATATTAGCTGTTTCCGTGGAACCGTACATATTAAAAACAGGAACACCCCACAACTTTTCGATATGCTTCCTTCGCTGCTCGCTCATCAATTCACCTGCTACACAGATCGCGCGCAACGATGGTAAGTCTTTAATTGGATCTGCTCCTTCTAAACGTGCAGCCTCCGCTAACAGCTCCATTTCCCGTGGCAAACCTGCCAGAACGGTAACAGAAAGCTTTCTGATCAGGCTGATGACGCGCGGATAAGGCGTGACGACCGTACGTCCACTGGCAGGTACTACACCTGCGCCTGTCTGCCAAGCTGCCTGCTGCATAAGAAAGGCTGGCAGAGCTAGTGCATAAGGAAAGCGGATCAGCACAAGATCGTCCGCTGTCAGCTGCACCCCGCAATCCTTCAACTGCTTTCCTCCTGTTATTAAATCTTCCTGGGTAAACCAGGAGGCAGCCGGTTCCCCTGTTGTTCCGGTAGACTCATGGTACTGGGCTACCTCTTTCTTATCAACCGCAAGATGACCAAAAATACCAGCCTCCCGCAGATCCTGCTTCGTTGTAAATGGGAGTGTGGAAAGCTGATCGATTCTCATCTCTTCGCTAGAAAAGGAAGCTAATTTCTTCTTGTATAACGGCGCTTTTTGTATACGTGTATACATATTTGCAAACTTTTCTGCTTTTTCTCTGTCGATGTCACTCATGATGGCACCTCCTCTCTCTACTGCTTGATGGTTACATGAAAACTCGTTGTGCTTTTCCGAATGTTCGTGGAATGTCGTCTCTGATCACAACATCACACGTAATACCGATCCGATCCGCCATGTGCTTTTTGATTTTGGCTGCCAATTCATCATCACTCAGATCTGTACGGAATTTCTCCGCTTCGATCGTTAACGAACCCTGATCAAGCAGGAAATGATACCATAAACCTACCTCTGGCAATTCCATTAAAAAATGCTCGATCATGAATGGTGAATACGCTTCCCCATCAATGTGAAGCATGTGCTCCATTCTTCCGCGCAATTGAAGTACATCCATTACCAAGCCACAGCTGCATCGTGACTTTTGCAAGGCACCAAGATCCCCGGTTTTGTATCGTACCATCGGCATACCTTCACGTAATAGTGTGGTGACAACAATTTCGCCGGTACGACCGTATGGCATAACACCCCCGGTTTCTGGCTCAATGATCTCGACTTTCACGTGACCTTCCATGATGTGATAACCATTGTGCTGACTGCATTCTACCCCGATAACACCGCATTCGGTCGAACCGTAGAAAAAGGAAACTTCACATCCCCACCATTTTTCTAACCGTTCACGAAAGGTTGCCGAACACCCTTCACCAGTCAGCCAGATTTTCTTCATCGGAATATCTTCTCCGATTTTGATACCGTACTTTTCGCTCTCTTCTGCTAGGAGTGCAGCATAGGAAGGAGTTGTGGCAAGCACTGTTGCCTGATATTCCTTCATTAATTCCAGCGATTTATCTACGGGCGCCATGTACCCGCCTTTTCCAAGGGATAAAATCGCTGTACCGAAGGCAAATTGGAATAATCGCTGGAAGCCAAGACCAGGAAGTGCGAACTCGTAAGGTAAAGCAACGGCCGCTACATCATCGTCTTTTTCTTTAAACAGTTCCAAATACTTCGGCAGTAAATCGTATACATATTGATCTGCTAACGTATACGCGGTATAAATTGGTTTGCCTGATGTTCCGCTGGTGAGGTGAACTTGACCGATTTCTTTTGGATCAACACTCAAGATTTTTTCTTTATCGCCTCTGATCACATCTTTTTGCAGCATGGGTACGGATGCTAATTGATCAAGGCTCGCCAATTCCGGGGTTGTGAAACCTTTCTCTTCCATCATCGAACGGTAATAGGCATTATTTTTCCACACATGGGCGAGTGTGGCATTAACAGCTTTAAGCTGGTAGTCGTCAATTAATTCACGAGGAAGTTTTTCAATTGTTTTTCCTTCATCATCTAATTGCTGATAAAAAGCTTGAAATTGTTCAAGATGAGATGAATGCTCATCAACGGAAACAGTCATCTTATGGGTTTGAAACATCTTCATTATTATCCTCCATTCCTTTTTTCTAGTGGATCTATCTCTACTAGGCATTTCTCTATCAGACAATCATAACTAGTTATCGCTATCCTCCTTCCTTTATGTTTTATGAAATGCAAAAAAACTAGCATTTGACTCGGACAATCATGTATTTTTTTGAAAATAAGGTATTTTATCCATGCGATTTCTATTAAAAGAACATATGGTAATTAGCATCCGAGATTCATGTAATTTACATCCGATATAGATGACTATCTTTACTAGACTTATACACCGGTTTGAAAGGAGTATCGTTAATGACACAGTTAGAAGAAGGAAGAAGCTATTTATTGAAGAGCGTTGATGGCGATAAAAAAGCGGTCAAACGCGCTCATGAGATTTTCTCCTCGCTTCGTGGAGAGGCGGCGGGCAATGCATTGATAGAAGCCTATTATGGCAGTACATTGGCACTATTAGGACGGGATGCAACCAAACCTATTGAAAAAGCTGACTTCGCACAAGAAGGACTTGATTCGTTGAATAAGGCGATTTCGATGGACCCTAATCACAAAGAGATTCGCTTATTACGAGCCAATGTTTGTTTGCACCTGCCAGATTCTTTCTTTCAGTGCTCGCCTATCGCAATCGAAGACTACAGCTATTTACTCCAGCAATACAAGAAAAATCCCAACTATTTATCGAAGCAACAGCTAAAAGAAATGCATCAGGAATTGCGTAATGCTTTTGCTCAAATCGAACAGTCCGATCAGGCGAAACATGTCCTGCAACAATTAAAAGAATTGGCAGTTAAGTAAGAGGAGGATGGACGTTGTTAACAGAAGAAGATAAGAATATGATCCAATTACTAACTCATATCAAAACATTACACCAGAAGGCATATGATGGTGACGATGCATCAGGGAATGCATTACACCAGCTCTATTGGAAACCGCACGAAGTAATCAGCCCAACAATGCACTGTTAACTGCCTACCACGGCAGTACGATGATGATATTTTCACGGAATGAGACGAAGGTAATGGAGCGATTAAAGTGGGCAAAAGAAGGCTTAAAGCTGCTAGATGAAGCAGTCACTGCCTCGCCGGAGGATAGCAAAATTCGGTTGCTAAGAGGGAAAGTAGCCTATACCCTGCCTGAAAAGCACTTTCACCGCGGAACTACAGCTATTGGGGATTTCACCTATTTGATTAATCACAGTGAAGACGAGGAGGATTTTCTTCCACCTTATAAATATGTAGAAATGTCGTATCAGATTGGCAATGTCTATAACCGGATTGGCCGCAATGAGGATGCGCGGCATTGTTTTCAGTCGCTAGAAAAAAAGACAGAAGACGATGACTTTCGTTACCTTCTCAGACTGAGATTAAAGGAATTGGCCGGCAAGCCGGCCATTGAATATACAGCAGATAGCGAAAATCCCATGACTTATTTGGTAAAACGAACATTACGTGCGACAGAACACGAATTGAAGCGCTTTTAGAAAAGATACATGAAAGGAGGTGGCATCTATGTCTAAAGAGACGATCAAAGCCGTCGTTCAAGAATTAAGAGAACAAGTCACACCTGTATTTGTATCTGCACTCAATTCAGGAGCTAATTTATTTACAGATGAAATTAACGAAGCAGTCAAAAGAAATGGTGAATTCCCTGAAAAGTTCTTAAGCAGTTTCCCCGACAGCTTCAAACGAAGTACTGTTGTTGCAGGCAGAGAATTGATTACCAAGGGAATCGAACAGTTAGAAAAGAAATAGAATAGGAAAAACCGGGCATAACCCGCCCGGTTCTATTTGATTTAATTAATAAACAACTTCCTATAATATGGATTATGTAAAGTAGAACTGTCTGACATAGTGGTAATTTTGATATATTTTATCTGCTTAGCAAAGCTCCGGAAATAGGCTCCGCGTCCTGTGGGAACGGCATCAGCTAGGCTACTACTTGAAATACATCTGTGCTGCCTTGTGCCGAGGAAGCTTACCTCGAAGCGATACTAGAAGACACAGGCACAAATGAAGTGGATCTTCAGCTCGCGCTGATTCCACGGGAGTCTCCGCCTATTTCCTACGCTTGAGGGAAGTGCTACAACGTATGGAACAGCAAAAAGCAGTAGTTCTAGGCATTATGTTATTCAAAAGCTGATATTTATGGTGCATTCAATATGCTAGCAATTCCAAAATTTGTAGAGCCCCATCCTAGCGTAGGCTAACCACGGAGACTCCCGCGGGATCAGGCAGGTGCTGGAGATCCACTTTGTGAAGTGCCCTCCTTCACAAAGTTAGCTCCAGCCGTGCCCCGCAGGACGCGGAGTGGTTGGCTGAAGCGGTATCCCAGCACATTAAATATCTCAATATGGCTGCTTGGCTAGTAATGCTTAGTTTACATAATCCATATTATAGGAAATCAACTTCATGTTCCATATGATTTCTCCCGTGACTGTACTTTTATACTTTCCTGACTGATAAAAAGAAGTGCCTGTCCTACTGCGACAGGCACTTCTTTTATTATGTTACTTACTCGTTTGCTGAAGTTCGTCTACAATCTGCTTTGCCCCTTCTGGACTAAGCGTAATTTTGCCATCAAATAGGGTGAAGTTCTCATCCGTCACTTCTCCTGTAACCATACAAGCAGAAGCGGAGGAATACTTTCTCAGGATAATTCTTTCCTGATCCACAAAAATTTCAATAGGGTCTTTTTCTTGAATGTTCAATGATTTTCTTAACTCTTTCGGTAAAACCACTCTACCTAGTTCATCAATCTTTCTCACAATTCCAGTGCTTTTCATTTTATTTACCTCCTTAGATTTTTTTCTCTATTAAACTAAGTATCTCTGCCAACAAAGTTATATACCTCTAACTATCTATTGTAAAGAAAACACCCACTAAAAATCCAGTAAAAATGTTTAATAAAGGTAAACTTAGATGTTTATTACCAATCATGATCATTTTAAAGGCTACTTTCGAATTAATTTAGAGATGATACTGTGTCGAAAGGTCTATCTTCTACTGCCTGTAAAAATAGACTTAAATTTGGTGACATCCATTTATCTTTATGGATCGCAGTAAACAGACTTAATGAATAGTCGTCTGCGTTAAACGTTTTTTCTTCTACCAGGCCTTTTTCTATTTCATCCTTGATGACAAAAGAAGGGAGAATTGATTGTCCCAATCCACACAGTACACATTTCTTGATGGCTTCGACACTTGGCAATTCAATTACAGAGTTATTGTAGCTCCCCTGTTCTTTTAAATATTGATCTATAGCCGGGCGCCAGCTGCAGGCATACTCCGTCACCAGCATTTTGGTATGGTGAGGGTTCGTTCCTGTATTTGTTTGCTGGACAAGAGAAAGCTTCTCCTCTTGAATTTTTCTTATGTGTAAATCCTCCCTTTCCCAATTGGATGCTTCTACTAACATAGCCACATCTATTTCCCCGTTTTTTAGTTGGGTAGATAAGTTCTTATAATCGACTGATTTTAGGATTAATTCTACTTTCGGATATTCTTCGATTAGCTCCATCATAATCGCTGGCAGCCAATGAATCATAACCGATTCACTAGCACCAATGATCAATTGACCTGATGGCTCATTGGATGCATGCATCACCTCTTTAGATTGTGCATACAACTTAATGATTTCCAGCGCGTAAGGGTAAAAGCTCTTTCCAGCTTGTGTTAATGATATACTTCGACCTAACCGATCAAACAAAGGGTGTCCTAACTCTTCTTCCAATTCCCTAATATGTCCGGTAACAGATGATTGCGCATAGCCTAATGCGTCTGCTGCTCTTTTAAAGCCATCCTTTTCCACGATTGTTCTAAACGTTATCAAATGCCGCAGCTCCATTTCGATCACCTCATTATCATTTTTATTGAACTAACATATCTAAAATATCAATTTTACTGAATTATATATCTATTATAAACTAAATGTATGATACAACGAAAAAGGAGCAAATCAGATGAAAGTATTAACCATTGTCACTCACCCCAGAGAAGATTCGTTAACCTTCCAGATTGCCTATCAGTTTGTCAAAGGACTTCGTGATGCAGGTCATCAAACAGAAATTATTGATAGCCGGGATATGCAGACTATTGGATGGAGAAGGCTTATGAATTGGGGATAACCTATGCCCAAAAATAAAGAAGCCGTTGGAAACTAAGTAGTTCCGTTTTTGTGGAGAAACAGTATAAATAGCATATGAAATGGCATACCAAATCGCAAAGTAAATTGATATGCCATTTTTATTGTTATATCAACAATTTGATTAAATTAACATATAAAATAGCATTATAAATAACAAAATAAATAACAGAGTGACAATAACTGTTGTCAAGGTGTAAATTATAGTGTTAAAATAGGCGTTAATTACTATGATGATTTTACTATTTTCTTGGGAGGCGATAAAATGCAGTTCATAGAGCCTAAAAACAAAAACGCTGATAAAGTTGATTGGTTGATATCTGAACAAGTTAGAGAGATAGTGAAGAATTATGCTGAATACTGTGAGTATGATGAAAGTGAAGTTGTTGATAAGTTCTTAAAAAATCTAATAGATGATAAGAAATTTATTGATTGGGTTAATGGAATAAGAAACAACAAACGAATGATTAAAAAAATGGGATTAGAAGAAAGAATGGAGGACTAAAAAATTGGCTAAATTACAGCGATTAGCTACAAGAGAAGATGGCATCGTTGTTGTTCATAATCCAGTTAATGAAGAAGAGTTAAAAGATAGAAAAGAGCAATATCTACTACTGTCAGACAAACAGTTTGCTACTCGATATAATCATATGCTTTATCTCCCCGTTGAATTTACTTGGAACGACAAGTCTCACAAAATCCAATACAATTTCTGCACTAACCCCTTCTGCAAATGGTGTGGTCAGGAACAAGTTAAATTTGAAACAGTTAAAGGGAAACCATCACGATATAAAATCAGTGGAACGAGTAGTAAGAAGTCGCTTGTGTGTAATCCAGACCCTATCCACCCAAATAGAGGTATGACATTAAATTGTTATTCGACTGCTGTTTCGAATTGGTCGGTTGCAGAAGAAATTTCGAGACTAATTCGTATCAATCAGACACAAGATGTAGAGCCAAAGTATAGCTTTCATAAGGATACTTGTGTTGTTGGACACTTTACTCCATTTGATAATCCTTATAGGTTTTACAAGCAAGGCAAGACGTTAAATAATGCTCAACGTTGGCAATGTAAAGTCTGTAAGAAAAAGACAAGTGTTCTTCCGAATAAACGACAATCAACAACCTATCGTCAAAAACGAAATGATATTCTCCCAATGTTTGCAAAATTGCTTTTGAATAAAATGCCTATCAACCGTACTTGTGATATTTTAGAAATCGGGGTTAGCACTTATTATCATAAATTAGAATGGCTATACCGATGTTGTTTGGAATTCTTGGACAAGTATGAAACTCCCCATTTAAATAACCAATCTTTCGAAGAAATGTGGCTAAACACCGATAAAATGCACTATAACCTCAATAACGTTCGAAAGAAAGGTCAAGGTGGCAAAAAGTATGCAGGACTGGAAGATAATCAAGTGCAGACCTATGTGGTAGTTTCAGCGGATGCAATTTCAAGATACGTGTTCAGAGTGGATGTCGCATATGATTGGGAAATGACAGTCGAGGATTTAAAGTACGATACTGTCATCTATAAAGAAGACCATTTGAACGATTTCAGCAAGAAAAATAACCGATTGGACTTTTCATATTACCCTCAAGAACCATCACCAAAAGATAATCAAAAACTACACCAATTTCGAGAGGAATTAAATGAATTCAATAAGAGAATGCAGTATGTAGATGGACTTCACGTTAATCCAACTTATACGACAATGGCTCACTTTTGGTTAATTAAAAAAATGGTCAATGCTAATGAGTGGAGAATGATAAGTGATAATGACCCGTCCATAAAATCGGCATTTTTCCGAGTGTTCTCGAAGGAAGTAAGATTATCTGATGCACACCATTTCATTTGTTCGGTTGATAAGAACAAGAGTAGAAAGCAATGTTTAGAAGAGTTTGAGGATGCGAAACTTGATTTATTAGATTGGGGATTTCACAAAGGATACGAAACAAAGAATTTACGTAAGTTAGCCTACTTTATGTTAAAAGAGCATTTTGAAAATCATAAATTTCATAAGGAAATATCAACACCAAAACAAACTTATAAAGATTGGGCTGAAAATCCTATAATCCACCCGTTGGCTTCGAGGGATAAAGGTTTTCATAAAGTGGATTGCAGAACGGATTTATCTTCTTACGAACCAAAGGAAATTGCGAAAATGGTTATGAATGTTAATGACAATGCAACAAATAGTTTCATTCAACAGATACGAAGAAGATTATCTATTCTTGAAAGACCATTGATGACCGCAAGAGGCGATGGGAAAAGCTATATCTACGCCAATTTTAACCCTAAATATGCTCAATACGCTTTAACCATATTAAGGACATTCTATAACTTCTGTGAGACTTATAAATCAGCCGATGGAAAAGAACTTACTCCTGCACAACGATTAGGTATTACTGATAAAGTTTTTGATTTAAGAGATATAATCTACCTTAGATAAAAGTGAAAATAAGCCTTAAATGTTCAGAAAACTATGGTATAATTTTGTAAATATATAAGGGGGTAATTAGATGTTTTCATTCAAAGTAGACGAAGAAGTATCCATCGAATTATTACAGCAACATCATAAGGAAGAATTATACGACCTCATAGACACAAATCGTGAGCATCTAAGAAAATGGCTACTGTGGGTAGATAAAAGGAAGTCAGCAGAAGATTTCGAACCTATCATACCGATTTGGATAAGAAACTACGCTGATAATAATGGCTTTGACGCTGGAATTCGATTTAATGGAAAATTAGTTGGTATGATTGGACTCCACTATATAGATTGGAAAAACAGCACTACAAGTGTTGGGTATTTTCTCTCTGAAGAAGCACAAGGTCAAGGTATTATAACAAGGTCGGTATCATCCCTATTAACTTATCTATTTGAACAAATGAATATCAATCGTGTGGAAATCCAATGTGCTGTAAATAACGTTAAGAGCATAGCTGTTCCAGAAAGGTTAGGATTTTCTAAGGAAGGTATCACAAGAGATGGACAATGGATATATGACCATTATGAAGACTTGGTGACGTATAGTTTATTAGCAAAAGACTGGAATAATAAATAATAAAAAAAAAAAAGGCTCGTCGATATGACGAGCTTTTTTGTATGCGATTTTTAGTGTGATTTGCAATGCCTTTTGGTATGTTATTTCCAATGTTTTTGTAAGTTTTCTCCACATTATCGGAACTACTTAGTTGGAAACAACCCCTTTTATATTTTTGTTAAAAAATTACTACGCTGATACCATTTTAGTTTTCTTACTGTACAAAAAAGCTCGTACCTGTAGATAGGAACGAGCTTTCTTATTATTGTTTTAACTGAAAACGATGAACGATATTCTTTAATTCTGTCGATAAGCCGTCCAATTTTCTCGCTTGATTGGACACTTCTTCCATTGAACTGCTTGATTGCTCCGCTGAAGCTGAGGTTTCTTCAATACCAGCCGCAGACTCTTCGGCAGTAGACGCTATTTCTTGAATCGATTCATTCATTTCCGCTGTTCGATTTGAAACATTCGCTAAATTATTCGATATATTTTCCATGCGATCTGCCATATCTTTCACAGAATCATTAATTTCTGTAAAAGTGTCCTGTGTCATAAGAATTTGGGAGGTTCCTTTTTCTACTTCCTGGTACCCTTCTTCAAGTGAGTCGGAAACACCGGTCGATTCCGATTGTATTCTTGATACAATGCCTGTAATATCTGACACAGATTCCGACACTTGCTCCGCTAACTTACGAACTTCATCCGCTACCACGGCAAATCCCTTTCCTTGCTCCCCAGCTCTTGCTGCTTCAATTGCAGCGTTTAATGCTAATAAATTGGTTTGTTCGGCAATATCATGAATCACTGCTACTAATCTGCCAATTTCTTGTGATTGTGCATCTAAGCTTCTTACTTTTTCTACGGCATTTTTTACAATGTCATCAATTTTCTTCATTTGATTAGCAGATGATTGCATTAAGCCACTTCCAGATTCAGCTTGATCTAATACTTGCCTAGATGCATTGCCAACATTCAGCCCTTCTCGATTCGTTTCTGCTACAATATCTTTGAAGTTTTCCATCATTTCTGACAACGTACTTACATGATCTGCCTGCACTTCTGCACCTGACGCTAATTCCTGCATAGTGGTTGTTACCTGTTCGGAGCCTTCTCTTACTTCATTAGAAGAGTTAGTCAATGCATTACTTTGATTGCTTAATGATACAGAAGCTTGCGATATATTTGTAATCATACTGCGTAAATTGTCCTGCATATGATTCATCTCTGTCGCTAATGTCTTTAATTCGTCCTTTGTTTTTACGCGAACCGGATCGTTAGATAAATTCCCCTCAGACAATTCTCGCATCCGATTGGTAACCTGTGCTAAAGGTTTGGTAATACTGTTAGAGAAAAGCCAAGTTAGAATAATGCCAATAATAATAAATAATACCGTAATAAAAATGATTTGATAGAGTAATGTGTTTGCTGGTGCATTAAAATCTATTAAATAAGTACTCGAACTTACAACCCATCCCCAATTTTCGTCATAAGCGGAATACACTACTTTCTCCTCCAGCTGATTTTCATCATTCGGCAACGGCCATTCATAATACGTATACCCGCCACCATTTAACGCTTTTTCCGTATATTCCTGTGTAAAGAAATTACCAGTCGAATCTTTTGACTCCCAAAAATTTTGACCTTCTAAATTCGGATGGGCAAGCATAGTGGCTTCTTCATCCGTTATAAATATATAACCATTATCTCCTAGGTCGATATCCGTGTTAATCGGTCTTGTGCCATCTCCCTGCATTTCACCCAAAATAGATTCTTTCACTTGCTCTTGTGCCGCTTCCAGGTCTAAATTTCCTTCTTCGACTTCTTTATTCAGGGAATCTATCATCTCCAACGTTAACACAACACTATTCTTCAAGTTGGTTTCGCCAAGCTCATTTAATGCATGCTGGCTTTGATGGAAAGTTAGATATCCTAATATCACCAATGGCAGAATCAATAACAATAAGGAGGTTGTCATCATTTTTTTTCTAACGGTTTGCTTTTTTAGTAGTTTTAACATAGTTTCCCCTTTCAAATATAAAATATTGCCTATGGTATATATTTCGACATATTTTTCATATATTGAATAGGAAGATAGTATAAATGTAGTGAACCTTTTTTCTTATACAGAAAAACCACCTTTCTGAACTAAAGCATTTATTACCATGCAGAAAGGTGGCTTTTCTTTTCATTATTTGGTTTAACCAATTATTTATGCCAGTTACGAACTGGTTTATACCCTGAATGATGAATGAAGTTATAGACCGTCTCTTCACTAAGTCCATTCATCGAAATATTCTTTTCCAGTGCTGTTATATGCATTTTTGCCGTATACTCTAACGTTTGCAATGCCGTACGAGCTTCTTTTAAATTCACATCACAAACGATTATCCCATGATTCTCTAATAAGAATACATTTGCCTCTTTGGCTTGTTCCTTTACCGCTATAGCAAGATCTTTACTGCCAGGGTTATAAAAAGGAATTCTGGTAATACGCTCTAAATAATACATAGATTCCACAAAGTAATTGGAAGGAAGCTCTAAGTTCGAATTAGCTATTAATGTACTGTAAAAAGGTGAAGCATGCAATACCGCATTAATTTCTGGTCGTTCTTGATAAATGCCTTCATGCATTAAGAATTCTTTTGATGGCTTTTTACCATCCAGATGCTCTCCCTTTACACAATAAGAAAAATCCTCCATCTCTAACTCGCCTAAATAGGTTCCCGTGGCAGATATGAGATAGCCATCCTCATGTCTAGCACTAATATTGCCGGCAGTGCCCCAGGCTAAATCTTTATCCATCATAAACTTTCCTGTTCGCTGAAGATCTTTTACTAGTTGTTTATCCATTTTTGTCCACTCCTGCCTATTGTGTTTATTTATTTCAACCAATTAACAAGACTCATTGTTACAGAAGGAATAAAGGTAATAATAATTAAACATATGAGAATTGCAATATAGAATGGGATTAAACCTTTCGTTAGATGATCGATTCTCACTTTTCCGATCTTCGATACGACAAAAAGATTTAGCCCAAGCGGTGGTGTTACCATTCCGATAGCTAGCGTGACAATCATTACGATACCAAAGTGCACGGGATCCAATCCAAGCTCTACAGCAACTGGTACAAGAATTGGAGCTAAGATAATAATAGAAGCATTTGTCTCCATAAACATCCCTACTAATAGCAGAACAATCACGACAATTCCTAAGAATACCATTGGACTATCTGAAAATGATGTAATTAGACTAGCAACTTGTTGCGGTATATTCTCAATCGTTAGAATCCAACTAAACAAGCCTGCTGTAGCAAGAATAAACATAATAGTAGATGTCGTAACAGACGCCTGTGTTAATATTTCTTTAATATTATCTCTATTAATAGCTTTATAGAATACTATACTAATTAAAAATGCATAGGCAACAGCTACACCTGCCGCTTCTGTCGCGGTAAAAACACCACTGTATATACCACCTAATATTATGACAGGCATAATAATGGCAGGTATTGCTTCTATAAATGCACTCCAAATTTCTTTCCCTGATTTCTTCTGCTCTTTTAAATAATTTCGCTTTTTAGCTAGTATAACTACGGTAATAATAAGACCGATTCCAATAATTACACCTGGCACCATTCCAGCTATAAACAAATCCCCAATAGAAGCACCAACAGCTGTACCATATAAAATCAACGGAATACTAGGTGGAATGATGATACCTAACGTTCCCGATACGGCTTGAACTCCAGATGCAACCTCTTTATCATATCCACGCTTCGTCATAGCTGGTATTAAAATCGCACCAAGTGCAGCTGTTGCCGCAACACTCGAGCCAGATATAGCAGCAAAAAACATCGTTGTTACAACCGTTACAATTGCTAATCCACCTGGAACATGTCCTGTAATTGCATTCGCCAGATTTATTAGTCGCTGAGATATTCCTCCATATTCCATTAACGCTCCTGCCAGAATAAAAAGCGGAATCGCTAACAATGGAAATGAATCAAGTGACACAAATGCTCGCTGTGCTAAAGTAAGCAAAGGAATGTCCCCCGCCACTAATAGCGCTAAACTTGACGATAGCCCTAATGAAATAGCCACTGGTACACCTATTAGAAATAAAATAACTAATGATAGGAGCAACACAAATATCATAGGATCTCACCTGCCGTTTCTTCCGGATCATCTTGGTCTGGACTCAGCAATACTGCAATAACATTGCAAAGCATGAGTACAGAGCCCAATGGGATGGCAGCATAAGCCCAAGCCATGGAATATTGTAAAGTTGGTGTTGATTGTCCAATAACGATATAGGTTAAATGTGCACCATAATAGGCTAATAAGAGGCTGAAAACTCCGCTTATCCATAAAACTATTTTTTGTAATCTTCGCTTATTTGCTGCATGAACAATCTCAAATAAAAAATCAATTGCAATGTGCTGATTATGTCTCATGGCTAATCCCGAACCTAAAAACACAATATAAATCATCAGATACTTCGCCAGCTCTTCTGTCCAGCTAAGTGGTACATTAATGACAAAACGAGTAGTGACCTGCAATACAACCAATACCGCTAGAATAACTAACAAGAATGAAACCAACACTTTTACCCAATTATTAACGTTGTCGATGATTTTTAAATACGTATTCATTGGCTTCACTCCCTCATTTCCTTAATGGTGTCATAAAGTTCTCTACCATACTTATTTGCTAACTTTTCATTTACTTCTTGCACCGCTTCTCTAAACGGCTCCTGATCTACTTCAATCACTTCCACACCTTCGTCCAGCATATCCTGAAGTGCTGCTTCCTCTTCTGCGAAAACGAGTTCATTTTGGTATTCTCTGGCCTCTTTCGCAGCTTCTAATACAGCATCTCTTTCAGTCTCCGTTAAACCTTGAAAGGTCTTTTCACTCATTAATAGCTGTACATAACCAAATACATGATCGGTCTTCACCAGATAATCCTGCACTTCATGGATACGAGCACTTGCCGTAAACGCAATCGGATTCTCTTGTGCATCAATGACACCTGTTTGCAGTGACGAGTACACCTCTCCGAAATTCATTGGTGTCGGGCTAGCTCCCATAGCTGTCCACCCTTCCACAGAGGCTTCTATATTGGGTACACGGATCTTCACACCCTTTAGATCCTCTGGAGATTCTACTAACTTATTCGTCGTTAATTCACGAGGACCACGCAACCAAAATTCCAAACCACGGACTCCTGTAGCCTCTAACATGTCTTCCTGCAATCGCTTACCATTAGGGCCGTATACAAACTCTTCAAGGTGATCTAAATCTTCAAATAAATACGGCAGTTCCAGAATGGAATATGGTTTATAAAAATTCGACATGACACCAGCAACTAACGCAAAGTCCACTGATCCTATTTGCATTCCTTCTACAAGATCACGGTCGGAACCCAAAGTAGAGCTTGGATAAACCTCTACTTTGACTGTTCCGTTTGTTTTTTCTGCGACTAATTCAGCAAATTTAACAGAACCTTTATGCCATGCGTTTGATTCACTCTGAATGTGTCCCAAACGCAACACCGTTGGATCTTCTGCACTAGCTGTACCTTGATTACAAGCAGTTAACACCAAAGCGACAATCGATAAAAGTAAAAGAATGATTTTTGATTTCATTTTTGGTCCCCCTATTCAAATGAAACGAGTACTTTCACAGAATTGTCTTGCTTTTTGTTGACCATTGTAAATCCTTCACCTGCTTGCTCATAATGCAATTTATGTGAGATAACTTTCTCCACATCTAAGTCGCCCTTAGCAATAATCTCTAATGCTTCCTCCGTATCTGGACGATTATAAGTCATGCAACCCACTACTTCTTTTTCATTTTGTTGCAATTGTTCAATATCAACAGACTGTTGGCCATGGAACATAGCAACTGTTACAACACGTCCACCTTTTCTTAATAAATTTAAAGAATCATTTATAATTCCAGGAACACCTGCCGTTATGAATACTTTGTCGAAAGACCCTTTGTCTAATGTCTGTTTTGCTTCGTTAATCCAATCTGCATTGTCTTTACTATTAATAACGTTTGATGCACCCATATCTTTCGCTACATCTAAAGAGTAATCTAGTACATCTGTCACCACGACATCTGTTACGCCTTTTGCCTTTACTGCGATAAGTGTAAGTAACCCAATTGGGCCAGCACCTAAAATAGCTACACGATCAGTAGGTTTGATATCTGCTTTATAAGCAGCGTGTACACCAACTGCTAACGGCTCCACTAATACTCCTTGGTCATAGCTAACAGAATCAGGCAATTTCACTGCCTGTGCTTCTGGAGAAACGAAATACTCAGCCATTGTTCCTAACCAATCCCCCATTCCAGGAGCCAAGCGTTGATCAGAATAATTGACATTGCCTGTCATAATACCTTCACTCTCACCTGTACCGATTTGTGGTTCTACGGTAACACGATCCCCGACTTTGAATTTTGTAACAGAGTCGCCAATCTTCACTACTTCACCAGCTACTTCGTGTCCAATAACGACTGGGGGTTTACGGAACGGATGTAATCCTTTATACGTGTGAATGTCCGAGCCACAAATTCCAGCTACTGCTACTTTAATAAGCATTTCATCTGCTTTTAATGTTGGGACTTCTATATCCTTGATGCTAATTTGTTCTGCAGCCTCTACAAATACCGCTTTCATGTTAAATCTCTCCCTTATCTCCTGCTGATGTTATTGAAAATACATCATCTTCGATTCCAATAGATGTCGTTTCATTAAGTCAGAGCAGGTTTCATCTCTATTTTTTAATGCATGTAGAATTTCCATATGCTCTGTGTAAAATTTCTGTACCCTTGAAGGGTCCTTTTTCAAATGACGTAGCGTAATACGTCGTAAATGATCTTGATAATTTAATAGCACTCTTGTTATCTCATTATTTCCAGCAAACTCACTAATCGCCAAATGAAATTCATGATCTAATGTCGCGAAAAGCTTTACATCTTTTTCTTCTGCTGCTTTTTCGGTAGCATCTACAATATCTTGTAACTCTTTTAATTGTTCATCTGAAATTCTTTGGTATATATCTTGGCAATTAAACGTCTCCAAAGCAATTCGTAAGCTGTATATATCATTTATTCTCTCAATAGAAATATCATTTACAATAATTCCTTGTTTAGAAGAAACCGTAACAAACCCTTCTGATTCTAAGCGTACAAGTGCATTTTTTATCGGCGTTTTACTCATTCCTAATTCATCGATTAAGGTACGTTCTGATAAGAATTGTCCTGCTTCATAGTGTTCTTCTAGAATTTTGGCTTTTATTTTTTGGTAGGCAACATCTTTTAATAGCATAATCATGTCCATCCTTTAGATTTATTTAGAGCCAGATTGATAGACCTTTTCAAAAAACGCTGGACCACCTAGCTGACCACTCTTTAACGAAATTTCCAGTCCATCAAATTTAGCTCTCTCTGAATATGCTAAACATAAAGGTGCTCCCGGCGCAATAGAATCGATCACTTCTAAGCCATAAATGTCAAGATTTGATGTCACAAACCCAGAAGTATCGCCACCAGAAATGATTACTCGTTGCAGATCCACTAAATCAAGCATTTGCTTTGTCCATCGCCCTAGTTTCTCCCCAATATAAATACCAATATCTTGTTTCTTTACACCATTTTTGAACAAATGCTCCCTAGTCCTTGCAATATGTGGATCATCTGCGCCTCTGGCTGTGTAAATAATCACTTTTTTATGTTGATCCACTTGTTTTGCAATATTTAATAAAAATGGTTGTACCTTCTCTTCGTCTGTAAATAATTCATACGGTATTCGCAACAAACGGAAACCAGCCTCTTCTGCATTGTCCAACTGTTGCTTCGTAACCTCAGATACACTGCCGGAAACTGCAAAAATCTTATTTACGTTATTGGGCTTGGCTTCTTGCTCCACTCTTTCAATGTGGCCATGACGTTGCATAGCATCTCCTAGTGCATACTCTACACCGGAAGAACCTATGACAAATTGAGTCGTTTCCTTTCGTTTTTCCCACAATATTTCAGATACTTTCTTCATATGTGAATGGTTCAATGCGTCATAGAGGACAACCTCTGCATTATTAGCCTCTTGCTGGTTAATTTCTGACGCTGACTTCGCTTCTAAATCCATTACACTTACATTAGTAATTCTTTGATTCGTTTGTGTTGATAAATGTTTCACTAAATCTGCTTCATCCATAGGAGTCACAGGATGCTTCGCCATAACGGGGTGCCTGTCTAATCGATAAATTTCATCTTTAAACTTGGCAAAATGATTCCCAAACACGGTGTATCTACCTAAATTAGGTGCTGCTACCAATAATGGATAACTTCCATCCGCGAAGTATTTTCTCGCCAGATCACTTGCGAATCCTATATTTCCAACCTCTGGGGAGGAGTCGAATGTAGAACAAACTTTGTAATGAACAAAATATGGATTGCATTTTTTAAGAAATTCAAACACTGGAGAAATTTCCTCCTCCATACCTTTGAATCCCTTTGCCCTAGCTGTTCCTGCTACACCAATACAATCCACATGTTGAAATTGGTTCAGTCTTTCTTGATCAGGAACTTTCAAAAAAAGAATCGTTTTCAAACCATATTGGCTAAGTGCTTCCATTGCATCCGTGGATCCAGTGAAATCGTCACCATAAAACCCTAAAATATGTCTTTTCATCTCACTCACCACCATAAAATCTAACTTAGATCTAAGTTGTATCTAAAAAAGATAATAGCAAGGAAAGAAAACGATGTCAACAAATTTTTCTTATTTAATTGGACTACAGGGAAAAAATTAATAAAGTTGCACTTCAACATATTATTGATACAGCAAGGTTTTCCTTAAGTATTTCAATGTCCATAACAGATGAACGTTTTTTTCTTTTTTCTCAGGGAATACTCCTTACAGAGGTGATATAGATGAGTAAAGAAAAAGCAATCAAAGCCATCAAAGATGTGCTGGATATTTCGAAAGTAGGCGTGCTGTCCACCATTCATGATAACCTTCCAAACAGTCGTTATATGATGTTTTATAATGATGAAGAGGTGTTATACACGAAGACAAGTAAAGATTCTCTCAAAGTGGATGAAATCGAAAGCAATCCACATGTGCATATTTTGTTAGGCTACGAAGAAACGAAAAATCACAGTTTTGTGGAATTTGCCGGAAGAGCTGAAATAGTAGAGGACCAAGAAACAATTGACTGGATCTGGGAAAATCAAGATAAGACCTATTTCAAATCGAAAGACGATCCGGAACTAATCGTATTGAAGATGACACCGAATGAAATCAAATTATTAAATGATGATGAGCTGGATACGCCAAAAACAGTAGACTTTAAGTAAAAAATTCTGTATAAGTAACGCGATATCATTTGCAAGTACCCATGATATCGCGTTTTTCTTTTCTTTTGCTGCCTTTAACCATAATATAATAGATAACTCATACTATAAAAATGGAGAGAGAATTTCATATGAAAAAATGGTTGAAAAGAATGTTAATTTTACTTGCCTTATTCGTTATTACAGGTTTGGCATTTTTTTATTATTGGTCCCAGCAAACCTATTCACCTTCTGAGACACTTGATGAACTTGTAGACACCACTTCCTTGCAATATGATGAAGATTGGCTGCTTTTTGAACCCACCTCTAAGGAAGCAAGAAAAGGGATCATAATATACCCTGGTGCCAAGGTAGAGCCGGAAGCATACAGTTACTATGGACAAACAATATCTAATGAGGGCTATTTCGTTGCTATACCTAAAATACGACTCAATTTCCCGATTCTAGAAACAAATAAAGCGGCGGATTTAGTCGCACAATACCCGGCCATTGATAATTGGTTTATTGGTGGCCATTCATTGGGTGGGGTTGCAGCGGCGAAGTTTGCAGATGAAAATCCTGATATCATTACTGGTATCTTTTTTCTCGGATCGTATCCTGCAAATAGTAATGATTTCTCAGATACATCAGTACCAATGTTATCTATTTATGCAGAAAACGATGGCTTAACCACTATAGAAAAAATCAATGAAACACAGGATTTATTATCGAAGGAAGCGAAACTGGTTGAGATAGAGGGTGGTAATCATGCTCAATTTGGCATTTATGGTCCCCAAAAAGGGGATGAGCAAGCCTCTATTTCAGTGTCCGAGCAGCAAGATATCATATCCGAAGTACTATTAAGCTGGTTAGATGACCACTAATACTGTCTGGCAAGGAGAGAAAATATGGATAATTACCTCTATCTTTTGTACGCTGTTGTATATGCCGCCTTATTCATCTACGGATTGCTAGTTACACCCACTGCCCGCATTTGGTCATGGGGCTCTTTTTTGTTCCTGGTTATAATTGGCCTTGTATTCGATAATGTCGTCTTAGCTTTTGGAAAATTTATTGGGGAAGGACCGATATTAGAAAACTTAAACCTTCTGCGCTATTGGAGTCATGCATTGTTTACTCCAACACTGGTGCTATACTGTTTTGGCATTTTGCAAATAAAGGGCAGGCTCAGGACAATTTTGTTTGTTGCCTTCCTTGCTGTTACGACCTGTTTAATTCTGTTTGAGATTCGATTTGAGGTTCTCCATCTATCTATACAGCCGCAATGGGAGTATGGTGTATTACGTTATGCACCAATAGAGGACTCCAATGGTCCACCGCTCATGATTTTAATCGTTACGATGGTTCTATTGATTACCAGTTTGGTCATTTGGATGCGCCGACGCTGGCCGTGGATGTTTGCTGGTGTATTGCTCATGTCCATGGGCAGCATAGTAAATATCCCCATTAATAGTGCAGCGATTACCAACGGTTTTGAGTTAATACTTATTATCACTTTATTTCTAACGAAGACCACACAAGAGAACAAATCCAATTATTAGAAATTTTTTGCTTACTCTTCAGATTTACTGCTTTTTTTCCGATAATCATACTACAAGATTATGTAACTGAAGGAGTTTATCATGAGTATTTTTACCAAAAAGCAAAAAACAACCACATTATTAGCAGCAGCAGAAAAAGAGAGACCACATGTAAAGATAGACATACAAAAGGATACTCAATTGCTCGAACAAATGGAAATTATTGAGTTAACACTTGAGGATCTAGCTGTGGCAAGAACGCTTCAGCCACTGATTCAGGAGCATATCGCGGACATCTATAACCCGATTTATTACCATCGCTCGGAAGGAATCCGAAAAGTAGTCGATATGACAGCAATCGGCATTGATTTAGAAGGCTGCCAAAACTATGTGATCAGTTTTTTCGATGGTATTATTAATGATGCATTTGCTGAGAAACGTTATCGAATCAGCAGCTATTATTTAAAAGTTGGCGTGGAAGTCAGATGGTATATCTGTACGAATCAAATTATGGCCAATCATATTTTTGATATTTTAAAAGAGGTATATAAGGAAGATTTAGAAAGTTATTCCCTCGCAACGAAAGTAGTAAGTAAAGTTCTCAATTTGGAATTACAGCTATGTCTATCTGCCTTGCAGGAACTGCAGCAAGAAGCTGCTGCTGATAAGGAAAATCAGGCGAAGCAAGGTGTCAAACACTCGATTGGCTCCATTACTGAAGAATTAGCAGGGATGTCCGAAGAAGTCGGTGCCTCTGTTGAGGATGCTGTTGACCGCTCGGGCAGTATTCAGCATGATTTAAGCGAAGGCCTGGCCTCGTCCAATGCGACACAGGAAACCGCGGAAACCGGTAGAAAACAGCTTGATCAGGTCATGGCAGAAACGGATTCACTAACTTCTAGTGTCAACGAGATCAAAACAAGGTTCAGTTCCTTAGAAGCGAACTCCAGAGAAATAGGTGACATCGTGGCCGTCATTACCGAAATTGCGGAACAAACCAACCTTTTAGCACTAAATGCAGCGATTGAAGCAGCAAGAGCTGGCGAACACGGTAAAGGTTTCTCTGTAGTAGCTTCTGAAGTACGAAAGCTCGCGGAACAAACCAAAGCATCATCCAGCAATATTACGACTATGATCCATTCGACGACCGATCATATTGCAGATCTCGTTGGACGAATCAATGAGATCAACGCTAAGTCACTGAGTGTAAATGAATATGTACAAGAAACGATTCAAAACTTTGAAGATATTCTCGCATCGAGCTTAACCAATAAAGAGCAAAACGAACGCAACAACCAGGAAATGCTGAACTTCATTCAAATCCTCCAGGAAATTGGAGAAGTTGGCTCAAAGGTTGCAGAATTAGCGGATGAATTGAATCAGACGATGCAGGGATACTAAAGTTATGAAAAAATCGGAAAAAGGGAAGCTTGGACAGTTTGCCCTTAGTTTATGGCTTTAATCGTGTGCATGTAATTTGCAGACCTTTGTGATCATGATGCATTTTGAGGTAGCGTATTAGTGGATGTATGGCGCGCGCTTTCGTTCATTACGCGCTTCTCATACGGTCCTTTTGATCGAATGGACGCTACAGCACAAAACTTTCTCAGCTAGGCATAACCGAAAAGCCGATGCTAGCACGAATCTTGTTCGACGTGTTAGCTTCGGCTTTTTATTGTCCAGCTATTACCTCAGCCTAATGTCTATTCCCCCTGCTGCATATATTGATTAAAATCCGCAATAGACGGATTCGCGATATAGTGGCCACCTTCTACTTTTATCGTTTGTCCCGTAATGTATTTCGACTCATCTGAAGCTAAAAACAAGACCGTATAACCAATATCATCTGGCTCTCCATTATACGGAAGCGCGTTGAATTTCAGAAAAATATCCTGTACTTCCTGTGGCAGGTTCTTCTCAGCAGCAGGTGTCAAAATTAACCCCGGAGCTACTGCATTACAACGAATGTGGTCTTTACCATATTGAGTCGAGATATACGATGTTAAATTGACAACTGCCGCTTTCGTTGCACCATATGCGGAACGAATCGCATCTGATGCAAAACCAGCCATCGAGGCCGTATTAATAATCGAACCTCCGCCAGCCTCTTTCATGTAAGGAATAGCATAGCGGCTTCCTAATAAAACACTTTTTAGATTCACATCCATCAGACGGTCCCATTCCTCTAAATCGATGTGGACGACATCCAGGTCTTTTTGTAAGTTTGTTAATCCAACATTGTTAAACAGCACGTTTATTTTTCCATAGGTCTTAACGGTAAACTCTACCGCTTCTTTAATAGATGCTTGCTGAGAAGCATCGAGAAAAATAGCGGATGCACTGCCACCGTTTTCTTCGATTTCCTTCGCAGCAGCCTTGGCCCCCTCCACATTGTAATCACCGATGACAACTCTTGCCCCTTCTTTTGCCAAAAGACGTGCACTCGACAAACCTATTCCGGATGCTCCGCCGGTTACTAATGCTACTTTACCTTCTACTCTTCCCATTGTACACACACCTTCTCTCTACTTTTTCATATAGTTTAACGCTAAATAGTTTAATAGTAAACTATTTTAATAACCATAATAAGCATAGGCTCTATCTACTAATTTCTTATCTTTATTTACAATATTTCTCATTGACAAATATAAAGCGCTCGCATACTATTAACAATGATAATCATTATCAAATAATTCAAAACTACTATCAAGGAGGAAATGCATAGTATTTATTTTGTTGTGACGTTCGAACTATCTTCTTATAAAACTTAATTACATAAAAGGTTGGGATGTAAATGAAAAGAAAACTCGCACTTAGTTCTTTATTACTTTTTACAATGATGATGTTCTTGTTAATCGGCTGTTCATCTGATAATGAGGAGACTGCTAATTCTGATGATAATACAGCAAATGCAGAAGAAACGGAAACAGAATCTACTGATACCGAAGAAGCGGCTTCTGAATATCCTATCGTCATCGAGCATGCTTTTGGTGAAACAGTTATTGAAGAAAAGCCTGAACGTGTTGCTACTATTCAATGGGCGAACCACGATGTGGCGCTTGCACTTGGCGTAGTACCGGTAGGTTTCTCAGCAGCTAATTATGGGGTTCAGGACGATAGTGGACTTCTGCCTTGGACAAAAGAAAAACTGGATGAATTAGGTGCAGAAGACCCTAACATATTCCAAGATACAGATGGACTTGATTTTGAAGCGATTGCCGATACGAACCCGGATGTAATCCTTGCTGCATATTCAGGGATTACACAGGAAGATTATGATATTCTAAGTGAAATCGCTCCTGTAGTTGCCTATCAATCTGGTCCTTGGGTAACAACATGGCGTGAACAAGTACTGTTAAACGCAAAAGGTATGGGCATGGAAGAAGAAGGAGAGCAACTTATTGCTGATACCGAACAATTAATCGAGGAAAAAGCAAGTGAATATCCTGAAATCGACGGTAAGAAAGTGGTCTGGGTGAACTTCTCAGCCGATGACATGTCACAACTGCACCTTTATACACCAACAGATCCACGTGGTGCTTTCCTAATTGAGTTAGGCATGGAGTACCCTGAAAGTGTCACAAATCAAATCGAAGATGAATCTAGCTATTCATTAAAATTAAGCGCAGAAAATGCAGATGTGCTTAACGATGCCGATATTATTATTGGATATGGTGGCGAAGACTTATATGAAGCAGTAAAAGCGGACCCGCTGCTTGGCAAAATTCCAGCGATTGAACGCGGCTCTGTTGTATTTATTGGTAATGGTACTCCTTTAGCAGCGTCCGGAAACCCGAATCCACTTTCCATCGAGTATACCATTGACCAATATCTTGAATTAATTGGAGAAGCTATCCGTAAGATCGATGAATAATCTAGTAGAAACAAAAGGAAAAGAGCTGAATCGATATATTCCGAAACACTTCACAAAGGTTCTCGTTTTATGCTTTGTTTTACTCGCTTTCTGCATCGTATTATCACTTGCTCTCGGATCGCGATTGGTGGGGTTTAACGAACTGATCGATGGTTTATTTCATCTAGAAGTCGACACCTATGATGCCAACGTGGTGCGCCAGCGCATTACCCGTACCATTTTCAGTTTGTTCTGCGGGGCAGCGCTTGGTGTTTCTGGAGCACTTATGCAAGCAGTCACACGTAATCCGATTGCAGATCCAAGTATACTTGGCGTAAACACTGGAGCATCATTGTTCGTTGTGTGCGGTATTGCCTTTTTTAACATCACTACGGCAAATCAATACATTTGGTTTGCCTTAGCTGGTGCAGTCATTACGGCGATTTTTGTATTCGGAATTGGTTCAATGGGGCGTGGCGGTGCTACGCCTCTTAAGCTTGTTTTGGCAGGTGCCGCAACAAGTGCCGCCCTCTCTTCACTCGTCGTTGCGATTATGATTCCACGTTCATATGTCATGGATCAGTTTCGGTTCTGGCAAGTTGGCAGTGTTGGTTCATCTAGCTGGAGCAACATTTCTACCTTTATTCCTTTTCTCGTCATTGGCATTACGATCGGGATTGTATCTGCCGCCGCTCTTAACGCATTGGCACTGGGAGATGAGGTAGCAACAGGATTGGGTGTCAGAACGGGAGTACTTAGATTAATCGCTGCTTTCGCGGGAGTATTGTTGTGTGGGGCAACAACGGCACTGGCAGGTCCGATTGGATTCATCGGACTGTTATCGACACATGTGATTCGATTAATACTCGGCAGCGATCAACGTTATATTATACCGATGTCTGCTTTCACAGGGGCGATTATTTTGACCATTTCAGATGTATGCGGCAGACTTCTCGGCAGTCCGGGAGAACTTGAAGTCGGTGTAGTGACCGCCTTTATCGGAGCGCCCATACTGATAATTCTAGCTATGAAAGCGAAAGTGCGTGCAATATGAAGAATGAATCTATTACATTTATTATGTCAGGGATACGACAAAGACGACGCCGATGGATACTTGTTACTAGTTTCCTAGCTGTTCTCGCATGTGCGCTCGCATGTGCTATGCTTTTACTTGGAAATACGATTTATCCGATTCAGGACGTGATTCGCGTACTGTCTGGTGAGGACATACAAGGTGCGTCTTTTGCAGTAAATACGATACGTCTGCCACGCATGCTGGCAGGGCTTTTTGCCGGATTTGCCTTCGGGATTGCCGGGAACACTTTCCAAACAATGTTACGTAACCCGCTGGCAAATCCGAACGTAATTGGAATCACAGCTGGCTCCAGTGCGGCGGCGGTTTTTTGCATTGTCGTTCTGCATACGAGCAATGCGGTCGTATCGATTGCGTCAGTTGTGGCTGGGCTGATTACCGTGCTGATTATTTACTTGTTATCAAAAGGAAAGTCTTTTTCGATTGGTCGCTTAATCTTAGTCGGAATCGGTATTCAGGCCATGCTTAACGCCTTTATTTCTTATGTTCTATTAATCGGTGATCAACAGGATATACCTGCTGCACTCCGCTGGCTGAACGGCAGTCTGAATGGATCGCAAATGGATGAGCTTCCGCCCCTTTTGTTAACCGTCTTGATTTTTTCTCCGATCATTATTTTGCTCGGAAAACATCTCAGTATGCTGGAGCTTGGAGAACAAACAGCTGCTTCTCTAGGCGTCCATACGGACAAAACAAGAATTGCGCTGATTCTGAGTTCTGTCTGTATGATTGCATTGGCTACATCGATCACCGGTCCAATCGCTTTTGTCGCTTTTCTTTCTGGACCCATTGCCAAAAGACTGGTTGGTGTCGGCTTTTCAAACATTATTCCAGCGGGGCTTGTTGGGGTGAATCTGGTGCTGGCGTCAGATCTGGTTGGCCAATTTGCATTTGAAGTCAGGTATCCTGTAGGAATCATAACCGGGTTACTCGGAGCTCCCTACCTGATCTACTTGCTAATCCGAATGAATCGAAAGGGAGATTTATAATGAAACAAACACATACTTTCAAGGCAGATCAAATCGTTGCCGGCTATGACAAAAAAGCGATCATTCATGATATCAGCCTTGAAATCCCCAGTAATAAAATAAGTGTGATTATCGGAGCAAATGGCTGTGGTAAGTCAACCTTGCTAAAAACACTGGCACGACTTATTAAGCCAATATCTGGTGACATTACCCTGGATGACAAGCAGCTTAACAAAATTCCGCCCAAACAGCTGGCACGTGTCTTAGGATTATTACCACAATCTCCAATTGTTCCGGAGGGCATATCTGTTGCCGATTTGGTCGGACGGGGAAGATTCCCCCACCAATCTTTAATGACTGGATGGACAAAAAAGGATTATGAGGCTGTAGCAGAAGCGATGGATCTGATGGATATCACCCGTTTTGCCAATCATAATATTGACGAGTTGTCTGGCGGTCAACGGCAGCGTGTCTGGATTGCCATGGCACTGGCACAGCAAACAGATATTCTGTTTCTTGATGAACCGACGACCTTCCTGGATATTACCTATCAAGTTGACATTCTTGATCTATTAACCGACCTTAATCGAAAGTTCGGCACAACGATCGTCATGGTCCTCCATGATATCAACTTGTCGGCGCGCTATGCGGATCATATTTATGCGCTTCATGAAGGAAAACTGGTAGCAGAGGGAACACCTTCCGAGGTAATCACACGTACCATGATTAAAGATATCTTCAGGCTTCATTGTACGGTAATCGATGACCCTGTGTCCGGATCTCCATCTGTCGTACCAATTGGGCGATATCATGTGAATAACGAGATAACGACATAACGATTTGAAGGATTTACCTCTACAAAGCCGAACATTCCATGAATAGTTTGTATACTATTCGTGATATGTTCGGCTTTCTTTAATGGGGTAGGGAAGTGTTGCTTATATAATTGTTCGATAATGTATTTCTATTGGACATTTACGCGGCTTTCACACTCTGTTTTGTCCGATTGAACGCTTCTTTCGGACGTTTATGCTACTCTCACAGCCCGTTTTGTCCGTTTGAGCATTCCACCCAAACTTTTCCTCAAATCATGTGGAATAGCGGAAAGGCTACCAGCGAAAAAATTCAGATATATCAAATACGTTACTATCACAACCCTTTCTCATTCAATTCATGCAAGGATGCCAACATTTTCATTAACGTTTGCTTCAATTGCTCAACCTCAGCTGGATCTCCGTCGACATTTTCTAATAAGCGTGCTGGGATGCAGGCTGCTTTTTCTTTTGCCTCGTGCCCTTTATCGGTTAAGGTGACCACTACCCTACGCTCATCTGTGGCAGATCGCTTACGGGCGAGTAATTGACTTTCCTCCATCCGCTTCAGCATCGGGGTAAGGGTGCCTGAATCTAAATAAAGCCGCGTTCCTAATTCTTTTACGGAAATACCATCTTTTTCCCAAAGCACTAATAAAACCAAATATTGTGGATACGTGATTTGCAGTTCTTCTAATAATGGACGGTATCGCTTCGTCATCTCTCGTGTGGTGGCATATAGCGAAAAGCATAATTGATCTTCTAATTTTATGATCTGATCTGTCATCGTTCATCACTCCTATCGCCATTATAGCAAAAATTATTTCTTTTGACTTCTTCATTTAAGTTGTGTACAATTTAATTGTGAACAACTTAAATAATAATTAGGAGGTTGTTTAAATGGGAAACGCACTTTATACGGCGAAATCAACTGCTGAGGGTGGACGTCAAGGGAAGGTTACTTCTTCAGATGGAACATTAGATCTTTCCCTTTCCATGCCAAAGGGACTTGGAGGAACAGAAGCAGAAGGTACCACCAATCCAGAGCAATTATTCTCTGCTGGTTATGCAGCTTGCTTCGACAGCGCCTTACAAATGGTCGCGATGCAACAAAAGAAAAAAATCACATCTAAAGTAACGGCTGAGGTAAGCATTGGTAAAGATGCAGGAGGTTTTGGTTTATCTGCCAAACTTTATGCAGAAATTGAAGGAGTAACACAAGAAGAAGCGTCTGCATTAGTAGAAGCTGCGCACAAAGTGTGCCCTTATTCTAGAGCGACGAATGGCAATATGGACGTGGAAATCAGTGCGAAAGCTGTTTAAAGCGAAAAGATAGGATCACTTATTAAAGGATCCTATCTTTTCTTACTGGTGCTTTCTAGCCTCTTTCTCCTCTGAAGCTTGCACTACCGGTTCATCCCACGGGTGATTCGGGTAAATCCCCTCTTCAATCACCTTTCTCAATAATGCTTCATCTCTTGGAATGGAAAATTCAATACGAATGGAAGTAAGCGTCGTTTTCGCCCCCGCTGCTCCCTTAGCAGGAACAGCCTCTTCTGATGGAAAAAACTGCTCCATACCATCTCTCGACTGCCACATAACGTTTCTGTAATTGCCAACTTTCAACTCGTCAATCGACAGAATTCCCTCGACTACTCGATCGACATGTTCTAGTATGACATATGTTTTGACACGATACACATCTACTAATTTCAACTGGCAAACCTCCGTATCATGGTCTATTGCTTAGTATGAATGATGTTGATGGAAAACATGCATGGTAGTTTTTCCCCCTTCATGATCACATTCTTATTAAAAATTTTCACAGAGAGCATAGTATCTTACAAACAAAACGTGTAAAATAATGGAATGAAAACCTTGCTAAAAGGAGGTCAACCATTGGTTAAAATCTTATACATAGAAGATGAAAAAGAGATAGGCAGCTGGGTAACAGAGGACTTGACAGAAAGAGGCTACGATGTGACCTGGCTGGAGTCTGGTGATCGGCTGGAATCGCATATAAACAATATTGATATTGCTATTTTAGATATTATGCTGCCAGGATTGGACGGCTTCTCCATCGGTAAACGGATTAAACAGAAGGCACAGGACTTACCGATTTTAATGCTTTCGGCTCGTTCAGCTGTGGAAGATAAAATAGAAGGGCTCAGCTTTGCTGATGATTATTTAACGAAACCTTTTCACCCTGAGGAATTATCTGCACGTGTGGCAGTTTTGCTCAGAAGATTTCAAAAAAATCAGGATACCATACACATTGGTCACTTACGCATTGATACAAAATCGATGATGATTATCAATCAACATAATGAGGAAGAAATAAAATTGACCGGCAAGCAGTTTCATTTGCTCCAATTTTTTATTCGTCACCTAAATCAAATCCTTACGAAAGAACAGCTTTATGAAGGCGTTTGGGGTGAGCCCTACCTAGAGGGGGACAAGACATTAATGGTTCACATTCGCTATTTGCGAGAAAAACTGGAAGAAAATCCGGCGCAGCCAACCATCATCGAAACAATACGCGGAATTGGCTATCGGGTGAAACAATGAAACCTTTTTTTCGATCTTTACTAGCTAAATATATGATGATTATCATTCTGGCCATCTCACTCGTACAAATCGGCTACTTGTTTATTGCACTTTTTATCACAGGTGTGTCGAATACGATGGATTCCCCTTATACAGACGAAGATACAGATTTTGAAAAATTAGAAGCGGATTGGCATCAGGAAGCAAATCAGATAAAGTCTATTTCTGACAATAACATTGCTGCCCATTTCGCAGAATGGAAAGAACAATATCCCGATGCTTCGATGTTTTGGGTAGATGGAGAAAATAAACTCCGTGAGCAATTGGATGTGAGTGAAGAGCTGCCGGATCAATGGTCATCCGCTTATACGGCAAATTTTATTAAAGAAAGATACGACAATGATCCTTTCACCGTCATCGCCTTTCTTGGTAATAATCAGTCTAATGGTTTTATTGTTTTTGAGATTAACAGAGAAATTCTACAACCCCCTGCACAACAAGCAAATGAGCGGTATGGTGTCTATTTGCTAGCAGGAATGGTTCTATTAATCCTTATCTTTATATGTATCTCCTTTCTTTTCTTCAGAGGCATTAGAAAGAGATTATTACAATTACAAGAGGCAATGGAATTACGTGATGTCGATGGTCTTCCGATACAAATTGATGTGAAAAAAAAGGATGAAATTGGGCAACTGGAGCAAACCTTTAATCAAATGGTAGAGGAATTGAGAAACAGCAGAGAACGTGAACAAGAAGAAGAGCGATTGCGTCAGGAGCTAATTGCGAATTTATCGCACGACCTCCGAACTCCTTTAACCAAAATCAATGCACAAACGTTCAAGCTGGCCAAAAAAGATTTGCCGAGGGATTCGATAGAATCGATGAAAATACTGAAGGCTTCGGTAGTCAATATAGACCGGCTAATCGAAAACTTAATGTCCTATACCTTATTGATGGCGAGTAAGTATAAACTTGACCTGCAAAAAACAGATATCATCCGGTTCACGCGGGAATCTATCGCTTCCTGGTATCCCGTTTTTGAAAAGGAAGACTTTGATATCGATGCTAACATTCAGCATTTTGCGAATAACACATGGCTGATAGATCCCATTTGGCTAAACCGAGTCTATGATAATCTCTTTCAGAACGTGTTACGACATGCTAAACACGGAAAATACGTAGCCATTCACACGGAATCGACGAATCTTTATGATGCGATTATCATTTCAGATCGTGGAAAAGGAATGAAAGATGACTCTGAGCAGCAAGGCGCCGGCATCGGTTTATCCATCGTAGATAAGATGGTGAAAGGCATGGAGCTGGATTGGGACATCAATTCAAGCGATAAAGGGACAACTATTAAAATCAAGCGTTACAAAAAAGATGACTCTAACAAAACTATGTAAAAACTTGAGTTACAGCCGAAGCGAATATTTTCACTTAAAAAAGGAAGGCCTGAAGCTTATTAGCTTCAGGCTTTTTCTATGTACTGACAGATGATGTTTGGTGATGTTATTAAGTTCGCATAAAGGTTGCTCTTCTTCATGCGTTGGGCGTTCGCTCGCTAATCCTTACGCTTGAAGTTCCCCCTTCTTCATGCGTTGGACGTTCTATTGCTATTCCTTCCGCCTGAAGTTCCTCCCTCTTCATGCGCTCGGCGTTCTATTGCATCACCCAACACATGAAGTCCACTGCTCTTCATGCATTAGAGCCTCGTGTATCACTCTTTTGCCTGAAATTTTCGGACCCAGCGTTATTTTTAAACAAAATTTAAACTTCCACCTAACCTGCATTTAACCTTTCTTATATAAGATAGATAGTGAGGTGAGGATAATGGAATATATCGTAAACACAACTAATTTAACAAAGAAATTTGGAAAAGAAAAAGCAGTGGAAGGCTTGGATATGAAAATACCAAAGGGTGAAATTTATGGGTTTCTAGGACCGAATGGAGCAGGAAAAACAACGACCATCCGGATGCTGCTCGGATTGATGAAACCTTCATCCGGTTCGGTTCAAATTTTTCAAAAGGACCTGAAGAAAGAACGTATCAGTATCTTATCACGAGTGGGATCTTTAGTAGAAAACCCTTCTTATTATCCACATTTAACAGCCTATGAAAACTTAGAAGCCTGGCGAAAAATTCTAGGTGTACCTAAATCGAGAATCAAAGAGGTGTTAGCTATTGTTCGTTTAACGGACGTAGCCAACAAAAAAGTAAAAGGATTTTCGCTAGGAATGAAGCAGCGCTTAGGCATAGCTGCGGCCTTACTTAACAAGCCCGAGCTGTTAATATTGGACGAACCGACGAATGGACTTGATCCATCCGGGATTATTGAAATTCGTCAATTAATTAAGCAATTACCTGCTGAACATGGGATGACCGTGTTAATTTCCAGTCACTTATTATCCGAAATAGACCAAATGGCAACAACTGTTGGCATCGTAACAAAAGGAAAAATGATTTTTCAGGATTCCATTGACGTCATGCGCAAACTTGCCAAACAGAAAATCTCCATCAAGGTTAGCAATAGTAAAGAAGCATGTCGTTATTTACTTGCGAAAGGCATCCAAGCAGACTATCAAGACGACCTAATTTTCTTATCGGAATACGCGGACGAACAAGTAGCGGAAGCGATACGCTTTCTCGTCCATAAGGATATCGCGATTTACCGAGTAGAGGAAGAGAAGCGTTCACTCGAAGACATCTTCCTGCAAATGACGAAGGAGGAACAAGCAGGATGATAAAAAAATTATTAACTGTCGAATTTTTGAAAATAAAACGGAAAGGGTTTTGGTTTTTAACTTTTTTAGGCCCCTTTGGTGTGATCGCACTGCAAATGGTAAATTACGGGGTAAGAAAAGATTATTTATTACAGCAAAGCGACAATGATTGGGAATACTTTCTGATGAATACTTCGGTATTTATACCGCTTGCACTCGTATTAGGGATCGCCATCCTGACCTCGTTTATGACAAGCATTGAGAATGAAACAAATGCCTGGAAGCAGCTTATTGCGCTTCCTGTTTCGAAGCTAAGCGTCTATTTGGCGAAATTCACTGTATTATCAAGCTTGTTATTCGTGTCATCTATCCTACTAATGGTTTTCACACTTGCCTATGGGATGGTTTTAGATTTAGGTGATGTTCCTTATGTGGAAATATTGAAACATAGTATCTATCCCTTTTTTGCTGTTTTACCTGTCTTGGCGTTACAGCTTTGGATAGCGACGGTGAGTCAAAATCAGGGGATTCCGATCACAACCGGTATTTTAGGGGTGATTCTTGCCTATTCTTCTTTTAGCCTGCCAGACTGGATGATTTGGAAATGGCCATCCTTAACAAATCAGTGGGATCAGCCCCTTATTAATGTAGGGCTTGGCATTGGTGCAGGGTGCTTATTATATCTGATTGGCATGCTTGATTTTGCCAGAAGGGACGTGAAATAATGCTTGCGCTGTTACAGACGGAATGGTTTAAACTGCAAAAATCAAACATATTACCCATACTGTTAGTTGGTCCACTTGTAGGACTGCTTATTGGATTAACAGCAAATATGGGGATATCAGGTGTTCCAAATGAATGGCACCTCACTTTCATGATGATGAACCTGACGTATGCCTTATTATTTTTACCATTAATATTAGGGGTATTAGCCAGCGTTATTTGCCGTTATGAGCACCAGGCTGGAGGCTGGAAGCAACTATTAGCCTTACCGGTAACAAGAGGAAGAGTGTTCGTGGCAAAATATCTTCTGCTTATGCTGCTCGTTATGATCATACAGCTGCTGTATCTTGGCTCGTTGTATGCCGTTGGCGTGATCCAAGGCTTTACTGATCCCTTTCCAATAGATATTTTATGGAAAAGCATTTTTGGCGGATGGGTGGCAACGTTACCTCTTGTTGCCTTACAATTATGGATGTCGATCTGGTTCAAGAGCTTCGCCGCACCTTTTGCCGTCAATGTTGTCTTTACACTGCCAGCTATTCTGGCGGTTAATTCAGAACGGTTCGGTCCTTTCTATCCATGGGCACAGCCATTTTCGATGATGTATGTAGGCGGCAGTACGAATGATGTCTTTTTTGTTCCATGGGATCAATTGCTAACAGTGGTTGGTGGAAGCTTTTTATTATTTTTCATTGGTGGATATGTTTATTTTAATCGGAAAGCTGTATAAAGTATTTAGTCTATTCATCACGGATAAATCCTCGGGTCATACAGAGGATTTATCCGTGAAAAGCTTTTGTGCGCAAGTTTCCTTATGTAAGTTAAAAAGCCAACCCCTGCCACAGAGTTGGCCAAATCTGAAGGAGTGTCTTTAAAATTAACTTCCGTATTTTAAAAGATATCTAGTTGAATTAGAAGGGCCAATAGAATTTGTAACAGTACTTGCAGAGAAATAGCTACATCTGTATCCAACGTGCTAATTTCAACGTTCTTAGACCCTTCAATTAAGATTCTTTGCTGATTGACTTGATTAATTTCTGCTTGCTGCAACAATTCTTGTGTAACTAGTTCCGCTCGATCACTATCAGCGATAGTAATGTTTACCACAAGGGCGATTGCAACTTGTAAGGCAGCTTGAATAGATACAGCTACTTGCGTATCAGTAGAAGTGATATTCACATCACATGAATCTCTTACTTCAATTGATTCAAATGAACCTTGGAGGTTTTGGAAGTTTTGATCAGCAGTGTTCTCAATGGCAGCGGAATTATTATAACCACCACAGCCATAAAATTCATTGATTACTCTTTCTCGTTTTCTTTTACTCATTATCTACCACTCTCCTTTTTATTGATTTTTTTCATCAATTCACGGATAGGGCTTTCTACAGACTCCGCACCTTTTTCCACTGATTCTTGATTATTATTAGCAACAAAATCATTAACAAGTGAGTCTAAGTTTTCGGCGATATTTCTTAATTCTTCTCTTTGCTCGCCTGAAAGTTTATTTATAATAGACTCATCACTTGTTATATTGTGCTTCTGTAACACATTTCTTACAGTAAATCCTGCTATGCTTTTTGATAACTTATTCAACTCTTTATTCATACTTTCCAAGCTTTTTCCCCCTTTCCACTACCTTTCACTACTTACTATATTAAAAATAAAGCATTCGGATTGGACTTGCTCCTAATCTATTTAAAAAAAGGTAGATGTCTTGATATATTTGTCTCTATTGGATGGCGCATGTCCCTTAGATTAAGAACATGAGCATCTAGTGAGGTTCGTAGCCTGGAGCGGGAAGCACCTATGTTTTGAAATAGGGTTAATAGTGGATGAACGTGAAAGGCTTATGGTAACGGGGCCAAAATGAGGGTATTAATCACCACTCCCAAATTAGGCGAATACACTGATTATGATCAACAAATAGAACGGAGGAGTGATAGTAATGTCTATTGTTAATGGGACGTCATTTATTTATACAGTTCAACAAGGGGATACGTTATATTCGATCGCCACCGGTATAAGTGGAACGGTTCCTTTACTCGTGGAAGCAAATGCGATCTACCCACCAGTGACCGATCCTTACCTGATTTATCCCGGTCAAGTATTAGTTACCTCCACACCCGGCAACAGACAAGTCAATCACATTGTTAGCAATGGAGAAACATTAAATCAAATTAGCAGGCGATATGCAACAAGTGTTGATTTAATCCAAGGAATCAATCATCAGATCGAGAATCCAGATCTTATTTATCCTCATCAGGTTCTTCAAGTTCCCGCTCTTATTTATGTCATCGAACAAGGGGATACGTAAAATACGATTGCTTATCGCTTTGGTGTTTCATTATCCACACTGCTGGAAGCTAATCGTCAACGTCCGGGCATCTCACCTGACGTGATTTATCCTGGTTACCAGCTAATTATCCCGCTCCCCACTTCCAATAACATCGCTGTGTTTCAGCCGCTTCCGGGAACGGTTATGCAAGAAGGACAGATGTTTGGAGGTATTGCACGTGCCTTTGAAGGAACCATTCTCTATCAGCTAGTCGATCAAAATGGCCAACTGGTAAAAAGGGAGACAGCTATACAAACATCAGCAGGCGCACCGGCTTATGGAATGTTCTCCACTGCCATTACCTTTGATCAACAACCGACTGCCCAAGCAGGAGAGTTGTGGGTTTATACTCGCAGTCCACGCGACGGCAGTATACAGGATTTAGTGCAGATTCGGATTGGTTTTTAACCATTAGCATATATAAAAGACAGGTGGAGATACCTGTCTTTTGATTATTTCCGAACATTTATGTCAACTGCTGCTCCGCAAACGACCGGTACAACGCATGATTCGCCAACAGTTCCTGATGTGTTCCTTTCCCGGTAATCTCACCATTTTCGATAAAAACAATCTGATCAGCATGCACGATAGTGGATAATCGATGGGCAATGACGAAGGTCGTTCTCCCTTCCATCAAACGATGCAGTGCTTTCTGTACGACTTGTTCTGATTGGCTGTCCAGACTTGCTGTTGCCTCATCCAGTAATAACAGCTTCGGATTACGCAGGAAGGCACGGGCAATATTAATACGCTGGCGTTGTCCACCTGACAGCTTGGTCCCTCTTTCGCCCACTTCGGTATCTAATCCTTTCGGGAGCTCTTTAATAAATTGCTCGGCATATGCCATTTTTGCTACTTCCCAAAGTGCTTCATCGGTTACCTTTTCTGCATTATCCAAGCCATAGGTTAGGTTCTCACGCACCGTCCCGGACATCATCGAACTTTCTTGGGAGACATAACCGAGCTGTGAACGCCAGGAGCGCATCGATAATTCCGCTATCGACTGATCTCCAACTGCTATCTGGCCTTTCGTAGGGTTATAGTAGCGTTCAATTAAGCCGAATACGGTTGTTTTTCCTCCACCACTAGGCCCAGCAAAGGCAATCATCGCTCCCGAAGCAGCGGAAAAAGAAACACCTTTTATCACTTGTTCACCTTCCTGAAAAGAGAAATCGACGTTCTCAAAGGTTACAGGCAAGCCTTCGATAGAACGGTCCACCCCCTGCTGATTTTCTTCCACATCTTCTTCAAGAATTTCCATAATGCGACCTGTCGCCCCTTTTGCTTTTTGGAGCTCCGTAAAGAACATCGCAAACGTCGTGATCGGAAAAACAATTTGGAATAAATAAAGCAGGAACGCTACCAATGAACCGGTTGACATCGAGCCTTCCTCTACTCGAATTCCGCCATATGCTATGATCACGACAATAACAAACATGACAATCATATACATAAATGGGCCAACAACGGCAAATATGCGCGCTTCCTTTAAGCCTGTTTGCAGTAAAGCAAGGATACCTTTATTCCCTTTTTCCAGCTCTACCCCTTCCGCTGTGGATGATTTCATCAGCTTGATTTCACTGACCGTCTGCTGGATTTCCCCTTGAAACGTTGCTGTCTGATCCTGCAGCTTGCGGGATACTTTCGACATACTGGAACCGAGAGGCACCATCACCAATACAGTTATCGGGACGGCCACCAGCATAATTAAGGTCATGCGCCAATCCATAATAAACAAAATAATGACTGCACCTATAATCGAAATTAAACCAGATATAAATTGTGGAAAATGCTGTGATACCAGGTTTTTGACAATACCGGTATCATTTATCACACGACTGACTGACTCGCCACTCGGCTGCTGGTCAAAATACCGGACAGGCAACCGAATCAGCTTCGTCCAAATCACCTCACGCAAGCCGGCAACTACCTTCTGCCCTACATAGGTGAGCGCATAGGCTGACAGACCATCCACCAATGCGTGCAGGATAAAAATGCCGACAATCATGGCAATAAATCCTACACTGATCGAGGCGAAGGAAAAGCCATCGACAAGTTCCCGTGTCAGCAAGGGAATCGTTAAACCGACCAAGGTGGTTAGCACACTGCCTGCTAAGCCGAGAATTAAAATAAACTTTGGTAACTTTAATGAAAACATTAGCTGCAGAAAAGCTTTGACCGATTGATTTTTCATAAATGAATAGCTCCTTATCCTTCTCTATTATATTGTTCTATGATGTAACCTAACCAGGCTTCTTCTTTCGTCGTTAATGGAATATAGAACAGTTTATCCATCTCTTCCAAGTATTGATCGATTTTCTCCTGGTTCTCTTTTTGTCCCAGATCCATTTTAAAGATTTGTTCTAATTCCTGATAGCTTTGCAGATCTAATTTTTCCAGCAGGTAGTTAAGAAAATGCTCTAGCATCGCCTCTACTTGAGGATCGTCAGCAGGCTTACCGGACAAACGCTTCACCTCTTTGAAAAATTGAAGCAGCTTCCGCTCCCCTTCTCCGTTATTGCAGCATCAAAAAGCTTCGACAATACGTCATCCTTCATGATCGGCTTAGCCATTTCTTTTTGCTGTTTCTCAGATTGCATTCCTGATATTAAGCTAAATAACAGGTTACTGTTTATCTCCTGCTCCTTCTCTATCAGATAGGTAGTTCGTTGAATCGCTTCCAATGCGATGTCGATCCTTTCTCTTTCCTCTTTCAGCTTCGTCTCTTGCAGCCTTAACGTATCCTTAAAACGTATATCTAAATTGTCTGATTGTATATACGATTTGATTTCCTTTAATGGAAGACCGAGAAATTTCATCGTAACAATTTGATGTAACCGAATGGCATCGTCCTTATCATACATACGGTGACCCGTCATTCTATCCCGCTTGGGATTCATGAGTCCCTTTTCCTCATAATAATGCAAGGTCCGGATCGAAACGCCGGTATATGCCGCAAATACACTAACCGTAAAGCATTCCGTCTCCATCACTACTGCCCCTTTCCACTGATTACTATCATCATATCACCTAACGTTACGTGAGGCGCAAGTAAATGTTGTAAAATATCGATTTTATTTATTGGAATCAAAAGGAAAAGTTTTTCTTTAAATTGGGAATGATGAATAGTATTGTATAGGAAACTGGATATTTGGGAGGAACAAAATATGCATGATTTAGATCTACATCATATTTTTCAGCTTGGACTTATATTAGTAATGATTGCCGCTGGTATAACAGCGATCGCAAAAAAATTTAAACAGCCTTACCCAATAGCGCTCGTGATCGTCGGGGCTGTTATTGGGCTGATTAACATTCCTGTATTGGAACCATTGAAGGATTTTATTACCGAAGGAGAAGTCTTTAATTTTGTGATTATCACGTTGTTCTTGCCTGCATTATTAGGGGAAGCAGCGTTAAAGCTTCCGATTTCCCATCTGAATGATAATAAGAAGCCGATTCTCGCCCTGGCATTTGGCGGAACCTTCTTGTCCTTTATTATCATCGGTTTTTCATCGATGTGGCTTTTACAATTTTCCATACCTGCCGCCTTTGTATTTGCAGCATTGATGAGTGCGACAGATCCGGTCAGTGTGCTGTCCATTTTTAAAAGCGTCGGTGTCAAAAAAAGACTGGCTACTGTCATTGAAGGGGAAAGTTTATTTAATGACGGGCTGGCAGTCGTCTTATTTAATATATCTGCTTTTTCTTTAATTTCCTATCTTGATCTTGGCCTTTTAGGTGCAGGTTACGGCATTTGGGAATTTGTTAAAGTGGTCGCATTAGGTCTGATGATCGGGGCTTTACTGGGCTATGGATTTTCCCGCCTGACAAAATATTTCGATGATTATCCGCTGGAGATCATCTTCAGTATTATTCTCTTTTACGGTGCTTTCTTACTCGCGGAGAGCGTTCATGCTTCAGGGGTTATCGCCGTTGTCGTTGCAGCATTGATCTTCGGCAACTATGGTTCCAAGATTGGCATGAGTCCTGCAACGAAATTGAATATTAGCAACTTTTGGGATGTGGCGACATTGCTTGCCAATTCCCTCGTCTTTTTAATGGTCGGCTTAGAAATCACCAGAATCAACGTTGCCGAGAACTGGGGATTAATTTTCATCGCGATTTTGATCGTGCTAATTGCTCGAAGTGTTGCGGTTTACAGCAGTCTTTTCTTTATCAGAAACATCCCGCTTTCCTGGAAGCATATTCTCAACTGGGGTGGCTTGAAAGGTTCGTTATCGATTGCGCTCGTACTCAGTCTTCCAAGGGATTTTGAAGGTCGCGAAGAAATTTTGCTGCTCGCCTTTAGTGTTGTATTGTTTTCCCTGGTCGTTCAAGGACTTTCGATCAAACCGCTTATTTCCTGGTTAGGTGTCAACAAAAAAGACAAAGGCTATCAGGAATATGAATCCTTGATTGCACGCGCCCACCAGCTTGAGACAGGTATTCAGGAAATCATTAAAGTTAAAAAGAACCTGTTCGTTACGGAAATGGTAGCGAAAGGGATTATCGAGGAATACGAGCAACAACGAACCGCCTTGCACGAGGAAATTGACGAGCTTTTTGAGAAGCACCCGGAACTTCGAAAAAAACAAGAAGTCGCCTTATTAAAGCATTCGCTCTATGCCCAGTATGAAGCCATTGGCCATTTGTTACGGGAAGAGATCATTTCCAGTGAGGTCGCGGAAAAAGAGCGGGACTTGATCACGAACAAAATTGTAGAATTAGAAGATAAGCATTAATTTGTAAATAGCAAGAATGTCGCGACGGTGGAGATTTGAGTAAGAAGACTGTGCTGTTGCGTGGAGGGGTTTTCAAGTGGAAGGTAGTTTGAATGATGGTCACACGCATAAAGGGCGCGGAGTTTCAGGTGGATGGCAACTTGTTTTATACTCAAACGATTGAAAATCGGTACATCTTCAGGCGGGAGCTACCTTGAATCGTGACCTATCGCTTGAACTCCGCATATCTTCAGGCGAAATCTGCCTTGAATCGGGACCTATCGCTTGAATTCGGCTCATCTTCAGCCAAAAGCTGACTCGAATCACAGCCTAACACTTGAACCTGACACATCTTCATCCGGAAGGCCCTACAAATAATCCTGAAACACACGTATACCAAACTAAAAAATAACGAAGAGGTTCGCCACTTATTATTTGGTGACTTTTTGTACATCCTCTATAATGATGATAACTGGTTGAATGGAGGGGACACACATGCAGATAAAATTAAATGAAAAAATCATCAAAGAAATGTGTGGCTCTATCTCCTTCAAAAAAGGATCGACTTTTTGGAAGACGGACAAAGTGACGTTTCAAACATACACAGAAGATCGTTCAGAGGCAATCGTGAAAGGGACAGAGGATTTCCATGTCACCATTCAGAAAGAAGAAAAGGGTACGTTTCAGACAGCCTGTACCTGTATCACCTTGCCTTCTTTTAAGCATGATTGTCAGCATATTGCAGCGGTCTTATTAGCGATAAAGGAGCATAAGCAACATGGGACAACACCGGTAGTGGAGACAGATGCTTCAGCGCTCACCGAAGGGCTGAAGTCCATTTTCAATACGAACCCGGTACGATCGAGCGGTCATCAGTATCACTTTGAGACTCGCCAGGTGCTTCATCTAATTTTCACCTGTAAGCCTGTTTTTATCAATAAAGGACAATATATGCTCGGGATCGAAATCAACATCGGTCCGATTAAAGTGAATGACATCCGGGATTTTCTGCAAAAGGTAAAAGAGCATACTCTGATCCCTCTATCCAAATCCTTTACATATGATGCCGAGCTTCACTGTTTTCCAATCGAGACAGACGAGGTGCTTCAACAGCTTCTGCAAATAAACGAGGATGAGCAAACCTTTCTGTCTGGTTCTAATACGTCTCAGCAATTATTGATTCCGCCATCCTCCTTTGATCGGCTGATTGCTTCTCTGACAAGAGCACCGCTGGTGAAGTTAGAATATGACGGGGATACCTATGAAGGAATTCACTGGTCCGAACAAAGACTGCCACTAAGGTTTGATTTTGTTGCTATGGACAGCGACTTTCAACTAACTATTTACGGTCTTCAGCGCTTAATTGTCATGAATACCTATCGAATCGTTATATATGAAGGAAAGCTGATCCAAATGGCTGTCGAGCAAAACGAACAGCTTTCCAACCTGATCCAGCTGTTAGATGCTTCCGGAACCAATCAAATTCCGATTCCACAGGATCAAATGGATTATTTTATGGAACAGATCGTACCCGGTTTACGGAAATTAGGGACAGTCCAATTATCAAGCGATTTAAAAGAACAATTCGACAAAACACCATTAGTGGCCAAGCTTTACTTGGATCGAGTGAAAAATCGCCTGCTGGCCGGATTGGAATTTCACTATGAAGCTATCATGATTAATCCCATGGAGGATCGCGAATTGGATCAGCATCCAACACTGATAAGGGATCGGAAGAAAGAAAGCGACATCCTGCAGCTAATGGAAGACAGTGCTTTTGCAAAAACAGAGGGTGGCTATTTCTTACATAATGAAGAGCTGGAATATGAGTTCCTGCAGCATGTTATCCCGAAGCTGGAACCACTTGTCCAACTTTACGCAACAACGGCTGTTCGCAACCGGATTTTCAAAGAGAATGCCCGACCGAAGCTAAGGGTCGCCTTCAAGAAGGAACGGACGAACTGGCTGGAATTCAAATTCGAAATGGAAGGCTTTTATGAAAACCAGGTTCGCGAGGTGCTCCAGGCACTGGAAGAAAAGCGGAAATACTATCGTTTGTGTAACGGCACCCTTCTTTCATTGGAAACCCGCGAGTTTGAAGAGATCCAACGTTTTCTGGAAGCAGGGCCGGTCCAGGAGGAAGACCTCGAAAGCGGCTTACAACTCCCTTTTCTCCAAGGACTCCGACTAATGGATAGCTTGACGGATAGCAACACGTTCACAATAGAGGAATCTTTCCGGCAATTTTTACGAAAAATCGAACAGCCTGCTGAAGAGGATTTTGCTGTACCTGAAGAACTGTCTCCCATCTTACGTGACTACCAGAAGCATGGTTACCGCTGGATGAAAACGATCGCCAGCTACGGATTCGGTGGCATTTTGGCCGATGATATGGGATTAGGGAAAACCTTGCAAAGCATTGCTTATATGGTATCCGAACTGCCAACTATCCGGAAACAGAATCAGCCCATTCTTGTGGTATGCCCTTCATCATTGACCTACAACTGGTTGAACGAATTTAACAAATTCAGTCCCGCATTACAAGCGGTAATTGTCGATGGTAAAAAAGCGGACCGAATCGCTTTACAGAAAAGCGCCATGGACCATGATGTGCTGATTACTTCCTATCCGCTTCTGCTGAAGGACATACAATGGTATGAGAAGCAGTCTTTTCACACGGCGTTTTTTGATGAAGCACAGGCATTTAAAAACCCTTTTACACAGACCGCCAGAACAGTGAAAAAAATAAAAGCTGATCACCGATTCGCGCTTACTGGCACACCTGTAGAGAATGCGCTTGAGGAGCTGTGGTCGATTTTCCACGTTGTGTTCCCAGAGCTTCTACTTGGTCTCAAGGAATTCAGTAAGCTGACAAGGAAAAAGATTTCGCGCAGGATACAGCCCTTTTTGCTTCGAAGGCTGAAAGAAGATGTACAGGAGGAGCTCCCAGAAAAAATGGAAATGACAGAATCGATCGAATTACTTCCTGATCAGAAGCAGCTCTATGCAGCCTACCTAGCAAAACTGAGAGAAGAAACGTTCAAGCACCTGGATAAGGATACGCTCCGCAAGAACCGTATCAAAATTCTTGCCGGTTTAACTCGATTACGGCAAATCTGCTGTCACCCTGCCTTATTTGTCGATGGCTATAAAGGAAGCTCGGCTAAATTCCAGCAGTTACTGCGGATTGTTGAGGAAGCGAGACTATCTGGCAGAAGGGTATTAATTTTTTCACAGTTTACCAGTATGCTGAAGCTGATCGCCAAGGAATTAGCCTATCAGGGAAGACCCTTCTTTTATCTCGATGGACAAACGCCTCCAGAGGAACGAGTGGAGATTTGTAATCAGTTTAATGCAGGCGAACGTGACCTCTTTCTGATTTCGTTAAAAGCAGGTGGAACCGGGCTAAATCTAACAGGCGCTGACACCGTCATCCTGTACGATATCTGGTGGAACCCTGCCGTAGAAGAGCAGGCGGCCGATCGCGCCCACCGAATCGGACAGACGAAGGATGTACAGGTCATGAAGCTGATTGCCCGTGGGACGATTGAAGAAAAAATCAATGAACTGCAAGAGAAGAAGCGGGATTTGATTGCTGAGATTATAGAATCCGGACAAGATGCGACGACTGGTCTTACGGATGAGGATATTCGGGAGATATTGATGGTGTAGCCGGATTTTTGATTACAATGGAATACAAATATACGATTACAACGGATAAATCTTTTCCTTGATTTATCCGTTATTTCTTCTGCGCTTGACACCCCCTACCACCAGTTATAATATAGAAGAAAATGGATAATATGGGAGAAGATAAAAATGGAGCATGTAGCCTTAGAAAATAAATTATCACCTGCATTTCTTAAAGCACGTCTCATATCTGAATCGATTGCTAATATCATTGGATTCATCGTTCTCATCGGACTTTTTTGGATGAAAGGTTATTTTAACTGGCCAGAGTGGGCGAATTGGCTGGTCATCGGTGCATTCGTTATTCACTGTTTCGGAACGGTCTGGTCTTTTATCGAGCCTAAGTTTCTTTATAAAAGCTGGGGCTATCAGCTTGATCGTGAATTTCTTCAAATAAGCCACGGCATCTTGAAGAAGGAATGGGTGACAGTACCAATGGCGAAAGTCCAGTCCGTCACGACCAGCCAAGGGCCGATTATGAAAGCCTATCAATTACGAGGAATCAAGGTTGAAACGATGGGATCCTCCCATTCCATTCCGGCTCTGGATGAACAGGTTGCCCTGGAATTACGGGAAAGACTTGCCGAATATGCGAAGTTAAAGGACGTGGAGGAATGAGATATCATCCCTTAACCATACTGTTTCGACTCTATAAATTAGTAAGAAACTCCTTTGCACTGGTTTTATTATTTTTTGTGCTCAAAAGGCAATCAGAATTCTGGCTGTTTGAATATGGTCGTTACGCGCTAATCGCAATGATCATTTGGCGAGTCATTTATATTTTTTCAAGCTGGTTTACGGAGACTTACCAATGGGATGATCGTAGTTTTCACCTAAGCAAAAATGTATTCGTTAAACAGACAACAACGATTCCTTTTTCGAAAATCCAGAATGTAACCAGTCAGACTACGATATTACATAAGCTATTTGGCTATACCTCGATCACCTTCGAAACCGCAATGGATGGAAAAGATGACTCTATTACATTCGATTTCGTTTCGAAGCTGCATGCTGCTTTTCTTGAAGAATTAGTGCAACCGGGAAGGACAGCTGTTGACGATGTCGAGGAAAAAGAAGATACACCCACTCCAGCCAAAGAATCCGAACAAAAGGGAGTCATTTACTTTACACCTAGTAAACGAGAGTTAGTGAGAGCCAGTTTTACTTCGTTAAGCTTTCTCATTATCATCCCTATAATTACAAAGTTATATGAGTATGCAACGCAACTGTTACCAAATCCAGAACAATATAATGGGACATTTTTACAACTGTTTGAAAATAAGTTGATGTTGTTTAGCATCATTATTGCAGCGGTTCTAATTGCCGTTATCTTAGGATTGATAAAAACCTTCACCCGGTACGGTAAGTACGAAATTTCGGCAACAGACACGCACATTTTTATAAAAAAGGGCATGGTGAACGAAAGTCATTTTACGATCGAAAAAAGCAAAGTGCAAGGATTAGAGTTTCAGCAAAGTATAATAAAACGCATTTTCGGCCTAGTCGAAGTACGTCTGATAAGCGCTGGAAAAATAGCGGAAGATGCCGTGAGTGTAAATTCCCTGTATCCCTTCTTATCTATGCAGCGAGCTTATCACCTAGTAGAGGAATTATTACCGGAATACTCATTGGAGAAAGAAATGGAGCGATTACCTGTTGCTTCCCTATATAGCAAGCTATTGAGACCTAGCTGGATTTGGCTGATCGCTACCGCCTGCCTCGTCTATTTTAAACCAGCCTTTTTGCAATTTCAGTCCACCTGGTGGATCGTGCCATTGCTTCTGTTCATTCTGGTAGTAGTCAGCCGTGTATTGGATTATGCGAATACAAAATACACGATTACCAACGATCAAATACAATGGTGGCATGGCGGCTTCACCCATCAACTGTTTGTAACGAAAAAAAGAAAAGTAATCGAAATCAGCTGCTCACAGACCCTGTTGCAAAAGATATGGAACGTAGCTTCTGTCTCCATGATGAACCGCTCTAGTACACCCAGGGTTGAAGTCATTGATGACGTACCACTGGATTTTCTCAAAAGATTCACAGCATGGTACGCAGCACGGGATACGCAAATGAATAAGAAAAACAGGGCATAACGGCCCCCTTATTCATTTGCTAAAGTAAGCCTATGTAGTTACTAGTCTTATGGACAATTCCTCCCTTTTTCTTCCTAAATTCTGACCATACAAAATACGCTCATCCCCTACGTACACAAAAAAAAGAGCCTTCAAAATCAAAGGCTCAAACTGCATAATAAATAATGAAATGAAGTAAAAACAGGCTGGCGATCACATATAACGTGAACGATACCTTCCTTGCATTGCCTGTACTCAATTTCAATATTACATAAAGAATAAATCCAATGGCAATTCCATCTGCAATGCTGTACGTGAATGGGATCATCACGATAATAAATATCGCGGGGAAAGACTCACTCAGATCACGCAAATCCAATTTCTTTATATCTTGGACCATGAGTCCTCCGATGATCATTAACACTGGTGCGATCGCATTAGAAGGAATGATTTGGATATAAGGAATAAAAAAAATGACAGCCAGAAACAAGAAGCCCGTGGTAATCGTCGTTAATCCAGTGCGTCCTCCCGCCGTAATCGCAGCTGTTGTTTCTGCTGTTGATACGGTTGGACTGGACCCAAAGATACCAGAGAGCATCACCGAGATACCGTTGGCTTGAAAAGCTTTTTTAAACTTTTCCGGTCGATTCGTTGCAGCAAGATGGTTATATGTTAATCCGATATTCTCGAACAACACTACCATCGTAATCGAAAACACAGCCACTAAATACGGAAAAGACATCCCGTCCGCAAATGACAAGGCGCCAAATACTTCGCTGTATTCGTGTAACGAGACAGCTTCATTCGTCTTGGATGGTAATACCCCCAGCACAAAGGCAATTGCCGTTCCGATTAGAATCGTCCACAAAAAGTTACCCTTCACATTGCGAATAAACAGAATCAACGCAATAATAAAGGTCAATACCGTCGCTAAGACAGCGGGATCACTGAAATCGCCCAGTGCGATGATCGATTGATCGCCACGGGTTACCAGGTGTCCATTTTCCAGGCCAATCAGCATCAGAAACAGACCGATTCCAATATTAATCGCCAGCTTTAACGATTCAGGAATCGCATCTTTGATAACAGTAGTTAACGATGAAAAGGCAACCAAGGTGAAAATAAGACCAGACACAGTGGTGACACCCAGTGCCTGCTGCCACGTCAACTCCATCGATTGGACAAGGGTGTACGCGAACATCGCGTTAATCCCCATGCCTGGCACGATTAGGATCGGCGCATTGGACCACAATCCCATAATCAGACAGCTGACAAAGGAGATCAGGATTGTTCCTAACACAGCTCCCTCGAGCGGAACACCTGCTTCCGCTAAAATCAGCGAGTTCACGGCAATGATGTATGCAATCGTGAAAAATCCGATTAAACCGGCAGACAGTTCTTGTTTGACACTTGTCCCATGTTGTTTTAATTGAAAAATATCTTTTCTCAATGTAATACCTTCTATTTAATTGTCCCTCTCCCAACCCGCTCTAAAAAAAGAGCCAACTTATATTGTATGCTATTCAGAGAACTTGTCAACTGTCATTCAATAAAATGTAATATTCTGTTAAATAAACAAACAGCTCTTGGCATGATCATCCAGGAGCTGTTCTTAATATCGTGTGTTAAAACAGTCACCAACGTTAATAATTAATTTGTCGATTACCTTATTTTATGGTAATCATAAATAAATTTATATAATTCTCTTCGGCGTTGTTTTTTCCTGTCTAAATACTTACTATTTCGGTCCTTTTTCGTTTTTTCGGCTAGCTGATTATTTTTATTATTATTTTGGACTTTTATTGATTCTTCTGCTAATTGTTTATATTTATCCTCATCTTGTTCTTTTGATATTTCTTCTGCTGATTGATTATTTTCACCCTTGCTTTGCTTTTGTGTTTGTTCTGACGTTTGTTTCTTTTTCTTTCTTCTTTTTATTTCTGTTTCTACTTTTTCCTTTATCATTTTCACTGATGAGTTGACCATATCTTCTATAGGTATCCTCTCGATAACCGCACCAAGTATTTCTTCCTTGCTTATCAACGAAGATGACTTTTCTTTTCCATCTTTTTTGTTGACCTTCTCTAACTCTTGTCTTATAAATTGATGCCATTCCTCATCAGTTGTCTGATTGGTAACAGTCATATGTTTTGCCTCTTCAGCTGGTGAATTAGAACTTGTTTTTTGCTCCTCATCCATGTAATAGGAAACCTCCTTATATCCGTTTATTACACTTATTTAATCGACGGCTCTCCATATATTTATGAATAATAGTAATTTTCGCTTGGACTGAAGTGTATGTTAAAGAATAATAGATTGCTACCTATTTACATAAAAGGTAATGATAGTATACAAGAGATTGCCAATCCTAGGGAAACATCCATATCTAATCAATACGTTATGCCTAGCTAATGCCTCATACTGTGCCACTTCACTTAGACAATCATATAATTTGATAAAAACGAGGCATTTCATCCAAGCGATTCCTTAGCATCACACATATTGTACTAATACAAAATCTTTTATTTTAAGAAAGGGGCGGGTCCACCTTGTTATATGGATTGGAGAATGATCCAGATTTTAAACATATCCATACACGTCTATTAATCAGTTGTCCATCAAGTGATACAGATAGAGGTGGCCTATTTCTGTTAGATTTTAAAAATAATGCTTTCGAGAAACTATATACCGGCAGTTGCTCTGGTATGACGATCGTTAATGATCGATTATTCATCGCATCCGACGATAACAAAATTATTACCTTAGATCAGAAGTTTCAAGTCGTCGAAAAAAAACAATATCCGAAACTCGACTTTCACGATATCGTGAAGTTCAATGATCAAGTTGTGCTGGTTGTAGAGACTGCGATAAATGCGATCGGGTGCTATGATACCAAAACTTTGACACGAATAGGCGAGATCCGATTTAATGCAGAGGACAAAGACGTCCATCACATAAATGACATTTGGTTGGATGATCATACTTTATATGTTTCTATGTTTTCTCCCTATGGCAAATGGTATATGGATCCCATGCACAAAAGCGGTGCAATTGCAGCCATTGATCTGACCGATTTTCATCCGGCCCAACAACTCCATGTAGATCCAGAGAAACATGTCGTGGTTAAGGATTTATATATGCCGCATTCGATCTCCATGCATGAAAACGAACTTGCTTATTGTGACTCTATGTCTTTTCGTGTCTCCACTGGTAAGAACAAACCGATTCAATTACCTGGTTTTACACGCGGGCTTGCCATAACAGACAATACCCTCTTTATCGGACAAAGCAGGATGAGGCATGTTTTGCGAATTCCTCACCAATTCTCAAATTGCTGTCTGGATGGCGGCATCTATGTCTACGATTCTCACTATAGAATATCGCGTTTTATCCCATTGCCAGCACACCAGGTATACCAAATCCGAATTCTTGATTCTAATTTTGTTTAGAAGAAGGGAACTTGCAACGAAGTCAGTAATGCTTTACAGACGCCAATGAAATGGGAGTATTAAATAAACAAAAGGGAGGGATACACATTTGGTAAATACAAGCGAAGGAAATATCAAACTTTCACAAGAGCAGATTAGCTCATTACACAAAAAGGCTGTAGCTGGTAACAAAAAAGCCGTTCAAGATTTACACCATCTGCTCGAACAGGCTCGACCTAACTCCCCTGATAATCCGCCTCTTGATGCATATCATGGAAGCACCATGATTTTAGTGGCGAGAGATGCTACCATTCCGTTAGATAAATTGAAATGGTCAAAATCAGGATTAAAACTTCTGGATAAGGCGGTAAGCGCTGAACCTCAACATAGGATGATCCGGTTATTACGGGGTAAGGCAGGTTATCAATTACCTGAAGATTATTTTCAACGTTCACAATCAGCAATTGAAGATTACACTTTTCTAATAGAACGACAAATAGATGGTGAAGGGTTTCTTGACAAGAGAAGATACTTTCAGTTGATCTATGAATTAGGTGAATTATACAGTCGCATCGGTCAAAATGGCAATGCCCGTAAATGCTGGCTAACGCTTAAGAATAAATCCAATGATCCTAATCTTCTACATCTACTCGAGATAAAATTAAAAGAGTTAGAAGACAAACCTGATGTTGAGCATGAGCATCTATTATCAAATTTGAAGAAAAGAGTAATTGATGCTGTGGAAAGTGAAATGAACAACAAAAAGTGAAGGACCGTACAAAATTATGCGATAAACAATAAAACCATAGCTGTTCCGGCTATGGTTTCTTTCTTTGCTATATGTCCTCTTTATTAGCGTCTTGCCGCAATTGGAGGACTTCTTCATTCTTTGGATCTAAAGCATAGGCTTTATTTAGTGCTTCTTTTGCTTTTGCATGTTCAGCTGTTTTTATATAACCTTTGGCCAAGGATACCCATATTTCGATATCATCCATCCCTTGCTCAATGCAATAACAAAATTCCTTGACCGCTTCAGCAGGGTTTCCTCCTAACATATCCGGTGAATTCAACAATTTAGAACCATTCATTCTTCTTGCAAGTGGCAACTTATCGTCTATTTCAAGCGCAAGCGTGATCTCTTTCTCTAATTTGGAAAAAAGCTCTATTTTGTCTGTTAAACTCCAAGCTGCATCAATTTGACGACCATAAACAGCAGCAAGCCATGCATGAGCTTCCGCGCTGTGTGGCTCCTGATTAATTGCTTTTTCGAACCATTGTTGTGCACTCCCATAATTGTTGTCGTTAAATGCAGTATACCCGTAATGTAGCAACTCTTGCAGTGGAATTGATTGGATTATATCAGCATCTTCATGATTGCCCTCATTTACCGGTTTATTTGACACGATATCTTGATCGCGATAGTTCTCAGACATGTGTAACACTCTCCCTTCGGATGATCTTCAATCCATGGCCCATGCATAGTGGTTTGTCCTTTATCATGATCCTCCAGCAACGTGAGGCATGAATGCTAGGTACTTACTACATAAGGGATGATAGAACTCAGAAATAAATGGCTACTTTGTTTCAATATTTTCACCAGGCATCCCCTATCATCAATAAAATATATAATCATTATATGTTGTTTTTTCTAAGATGCCTCGGCTTATGCCAATTATCGATCCGACAGCTGTTAACTAAAAAAACCGGGCATAATCCGCCCGATATGGATTATGTTAACTAACAGCTTAGCAGTAATTTTGAAATTTTACATGTGCTAGGATACCGCTTCGGCCAACCACTCCTGCTGGGCACGGAGCCTATTTCCGGAGCTTTGCAACGCAGATAAAATATTTCAAAATGACCGTTTTTCCATACGGCCATTAGTTAACATAATCCATAATATAAGAACCCACCTTCATATTCAGTATGATTACTTCTATGACTGTACTTATATACATATACTTTCTTTGCTTATTAGAAAAGCGCAAGCACCCGTTTAGAAACATAGCGACTGGACGGCATCAACTGAGATAAAAGAATCACGGTGAGCAAGTGATGCCGATGATTACTTTCGCCCGAGGGCATAAGGGCGACTAGGCCTCTGGTTATCATCAATCAGCAAGTCTTCTTTATCGCAGGGCGATGCAGGAAGTCGCCTAGTTTCTGGGCGCCGAGTGGACATGGCTGTTCATGCTAGGAAAATGGTACGAAACCTTAAAATTTTATACTTTCTTAGCTTTAGAAAAAGGATAATCCATGTAAACAATCAGATGGATTATCCTAACCAAATACTATAAGACATCATTTACGTCTTGTATGATTATCTGAGGGCGTGCTTGTTGGTAAACAACGTATGGTCTTTACCACAGTCATTGTCCTCCGCTGAATGACATTTCTCATAGGGTCGATAAAGCGAGACTATACGCCTTCTTGTGCACACTCTATAGGCGAATTCACGAAATGATAACAACTACATATCACTTCACATTCAATCGTTCTCAAAATGATATTTGTCTAATCTCATATTGCGATGTATAATAAAGACAACAAAATGAAAGCGCTTAATAAAACTGGCGCAAATCCTTTAGGAACATAAGGAGGCATTCAAATGAGCAAAATAGAAAGAAATGACAAAATGGAACACCTGCTAGAGAAAAACAAATTCACAAAAGAAACCATCTTCAATATGTCTGATGAACAAATTGAGTATTTTCACTGGCTCTATTTCGAAGACTCTGTATACGACTTAATGTAATATTCAAAACTAATACAACTATACACAGCTCTTGGGTGAAATTCCGGGAGCTTTTTTTAATGACATTAGAAGAGCTCAGTATTCGCCTGGTACATACTAAATTTTCACTACGTCGAATATCTACATTACAAAAAATTTCTAACATGTAAAAACACCATGCGATTATGACGTAAGATCTTTCATCATTACGGTGTATTAGGTGGTGTTTGACGGGATCTCTTTTATTTCATCCCCTCTCCCAAAAGCTTATATCATCGTTACTTCATCCGTTTGCATATAATTATCCAGTTTCATTTTCCGCTCTTTTGATTCAATTAATTGCTGCGATACCAGCTTGAATTTCGCTTCATCATGTTGGTCCAGCGATTGATCTACCTGGAATTGCAAATAATTCACATTCAATTCGATATCTTCCTGGGAAAGAATTTGTCCACCCATGTAATATTTCTCCATGTCTGCCAAGGCAATATAAAAGCTATAAAAATCATCGACGATAATCATCACATACCAACCATGATTAGCGATATATTTCCGTTCATCTGTCAATTGAATGATATCTTCTTCTTCAATCCTTAATAATTCTGTATGTATCGATCCCGGACAAAAACACTCAATTTGATGGGAGAAAGACTGTACTGCTATAAAATGCTGATCCATGGCGTTATCCTCCTTTGGTGATTCTTCCATTGATGATGTTGATCATTGGTTTCCCTCTATTTCAGTATCAAGCAATCCACAACAAGGACACTCATTCGAAATATGTATATATTCGTCATAAACAAGGTCCTGTTCGTATACATAACCGCACAACGTACAACTCACGAGTTCGATAGTGTATTCTCCTTTTGCGCTAAGAATAAGATCCTCTCCATCCTTCGAAAAACTCGGCAAATCACCGATGTTTCACCTCGATTTTGACTACGTCGAGCTTATTGAGTGAAAATTGTATACTTTCTAACGTGAAAAAATACAACGTTCCATTAAACGAGAATAATTATCAATTCTTTTCATAAATTATAAGTGATAATGATTCTCATTGTCAACATTTTTTTGTTACATAATTTGTATATGCATTTATTTTCTATTGGTGATTTTATTGACAATGAGAATCATTTTCATTTACTATGGTAAGGGATAACCTTAGAGGAGGGACTCATACATGCCAAAAGTGATCTTATTGTTCTGCAGCATGTCCGGTAATACCGAAGAGATGGCTGAGATCATCGAATCAAACATAAACAATCACGGATTAGAAGTACATACCTTTCAAATAGATATGGATGATGCAATGGCAACGGACTTACTTGACTACGATGCGATTCTGTTCGGCACGTACACATGGGGAGATGGTGATATTCCTTATGAAGTGGAAGATTTTTATGATGACATGGAAGACATTGATTTAACCGGGAAAGTCGTAGCATTATTCGGCTCCTGTGATTCAATGTATCCGAATTACGGCGGAGCTATCGAAACATTCTCTGAGCGATTTAAAGAGCGCGGAGCATCCAATGTTCTCTATCACCTTAAAGTAGATCTGACTCCAGATCAAGATGATGTGGAACGTTGTCAGAAGTTTGCTGATGATTTTGTGGAGCAGCTTCATATGTATGCAGAGTAATTGGACGAAGATTTTTTATCTTCGTCCTCTTTTTTTCCTCCGTTGAAAACCTCACTATAACAGCCCTAAACCTTTTTAATCTCCTGTAACAAAAAAGAAATATAATTGTAAGTTTGGAATTTATCCCCACAAGGAAAAGAATAGAAATGAACAATATGTGTATAGATAACAAATGGAAGACATAGGAAGGGATGTTTTGTGATGAAAGGAATTATCCTTGCGGGAGGAAGCGGGACACGTCTTTCCCCTAGTACTGACAGTATGAATAAGCATTTACTACCTGTTTTTGATAAGCCAATGATCTATTATCCTTTATCTGTACTTATGCTGGCTGGTCTGAAGGAAATCATGATCATCAGTACATCGGAAGATACACCACGTTTTAAAAAGCTGCTTGGTGACGGAAAAGAACTCGGTATTACGTTAGCGTACCGTGAGCAGACCGAGCCAAAAGGGATCCCTGAAGCATTGACAATTGCAGAGGATTTTATTGAAGACGACAACGTCACCCTTATGCTTGGAGACAATATTTTTTACGGGCAAGGGTTTACCACTACCCTGCGCAATGCGATAAAAAATCACCGTCATGCTACGATATTTGGCTATCGCGTGAAGGATCCTCATCGTTTTGGCGTGGTGGAATTTGATCATCACAAGAAAGTATTATCATTAGAAGAAAAGCCTGACGATCCTAAATCCGATTTCGCCGTAACAGGCTTGTACATTTATGATCATCGTGCAGTCCAAATCGCCAAGAAGCTCCAACCATCTGCACGAGGAGAACTCGAAATTACCGATCTGAATAAAGAATATTTGAAATGGAACCATCTCGATGTTGAACTGCTCGGAAGAGGTTTCGCATGGATGGACGCCGGGACCCAGCAGTCGTTATTTGAAGCTTCCGAATTTGTGAAAACAACTCAACAGCGACAAGGCTTCAAAATTGCCTGTCTCGAGGAAATCGCCTTTTACATGAACTACATCTCGAAAGAAGCATTATATGAAAAAGGAAAATCAATGGAAAAGAATGATTATGGCCAGTACCTGATTGAAATTGCCGAGCGCAAGCATTCCGAACAATACTGGGATTCCATCGATCATCATCCAATGTTAGGGGTAGTGGAAAATGACTAGCAAAACCATGCTTATTACAGGCGGAGCCGGCTTCATCGGCTCCAATTTCATTCACTATTTCATGAAAAAATATTCCAATACAAATATCCTGAACATCGATAAGCTTACATACGCAGGATCGAAGCATAATTTGAGCGGAGTAGCGCATAGTCCCCATTATCAATTTATTCATGGAGATATCGCTGATCAACATTTGATCCAGCATGTATTCGATCAATACGATATACATGGTGTGATCCATTTTGCTGCCGAATCACATGTCGATCGCTCCATCGAAGATTCCAGCGTTTTTATCGAATCAAACATACTAGGGACAGCCACGTTGCTCCAAGCCGCCAAAAATGATTGGGAGAAAAAAGGCGCACTTACCAAGAGACGATTCCATCATATATCTACCGACGAAGTATACGGATCACTAGGTCCAGACGGGAAGTTCTCAGAAACTACGCCATACGATCCACGTAATCCATACAGTGCGTCAAAAGCCAGTGCCAATTTTCTCGTCAAAAGCTTCGGTCATACTTATGGAATGAATACGATTATTTCCTCGAGCTCGAACAACTATGGGCCGAGACAGCATCAAGAAAAGTTGATCCCGACCATTATCCGGAAGGCGTTAGCTGGTGAAGAGATTCCGATCTATGGAGATGGTGAGAACGTACGTGACTGGCTTTATGTACATGATCATTGCAGTGCGCTCGATGTCATCTATCATCGAGGGAATGCACAGGAGAGTTATAATGTTGGCGGTGGAAACGAACGGACAAACATCGAAATAGCTAGAAAAATTTGCGCCATATTAGACGTGAAAAAACCAGACAGGAAAGAACACCTCCATGTCAAGAGCTTCCAGGAGCTCATAACCTTTACCGAGGATCGCAAAGGGCATGACAGGAGATATGCAGTCGATGACAGCAAGCTCCGCAAACAGTTAGGCTGGGAACCGAAAGCAGAGTTGGACCGTGGAATGGAAAAAACCGTGGAATGGTATGTAAAGCAATGGAATCTGCAGAAAAGCAGCTGATTTCAGTCGTTGTCCCTGTCTACGGATGCGAAACCTGTCTGATCGAATTATGTGATCGGATCAAAACAGCCATCCTATCGATCCCAGCCAATTACGAGATTATCCTAATAAATGATGCTAGTCCTGATCAAGCATGGCAGACAATCAAACGACTCAGCTCACAGGATGATGCCATTAAAGGTATTGATTTAGCAAGAAATTTCGGCCAGCACCACGCCATTACCGCTGGCCTTGATGATACAACAGGGAATTGGGTGGTCGTCATGGATTGTGATCTCCAGGACCGACCTGAAGAAATCCCGAATCTGTATCAGAAAGCTTTAGAAGGCTATGATGTTGTCTTTGCGAAACGCACGGTCCGTCAAGATAACTGGTTCAAGAAAAAGTCTTCCCAGCTGTTTTACCGGATTTACGATTATCTGAGCGGACAGACGACGGATTATTCCACCGCCAATTTCAGTATCGTCGAGCAGAAAGTGGTCACAAACTTTCGGAAATTGCGAGAGCAGAATCGCTATTTCCCTTTATTTATCAAATGGATGGGGTACAAAAACACAAGCATTCCTGTGCGCCATGATGCCAGAACAGAGGGAAAGTCGTCTTATAATCTGTATAAACTGATTCATTTAGCCACCGATGCGATCATTTCACAGTCGAACAAACCATTGCGGTTATCCATTCAGTTTGGCTTTCTAATTTCCCTTGTTTCCTTTCTCTATGCTGTCTATTTATTTTGCCGCTACTTTTTCATGGATGAGCATGTACAAGGGTGGACCAGTGTGATGGTATCGCTCTTCTTTATAGGCGGCTTGATTTTTTTCAATTTCGGTATACTCGGCCTTTATATCGGCAAAATCTTCAATGAAACCAAAGGCAGACCATTGTATCTCATTCGAGAAAAAACAGATGAAAAAGAAGAACGGAGTGACGATAGATGACGAAATATCTTGAACCGACCCCATGGGATAAACGGAATTTTCACATAGATACGTTCCAGCTGAAGGAATATTCCGAAGCAGCATTGGCGGAGACCGACAAAACAGAAGGACATTTCACGATCAAGGTGGATCCTTTTGCAGATACCGCCAATTTAAAAAAGTATGGCTTTTATTACGCGGATACGTTAATAGAACCGATCGGCAAGAAGGATAAACTGAAACAAGTCGATCAGGAAAACATTCAATTCACACATAATTTTCATAGAGAAGACATTCTTGATATCGCTGAAGAAGCATTTACAGGCGGACGATTTCATCGCGACTTCAACATTCCCAATCATATGGCTGATACACGCTACCGCAATTGGGTCAACGACTTGATCGACAAAGATCTCATTCTGGCACTTGAGTTACATAGCAGCATGGCAGGTTTCTTTGCCTATCAGAATGATCAGATCCTGTTGCTTGCCATGCATCGCGATTACCGAGGAAAAGGATTGGCGACCGCCTTTGCCAGCAGCTGTGTACAGGAACAATTCCGTTTAACCGGACACGATACGCTGCGCACTTCGATATCACCGACTAATCCTGCCTCCTTGAACGTCTTTATTTCGCTAGGCTTTCGATTAAACGGGGCAGTAGATGTGTACCACAAATTAAACGGAACACTTGCAGATGGAGGGTAACGGATGGGATATTTATATATTTTTTGTACGATCGGCTTCACAGTATATGGCCAGCTGATCATCAAATGGACGATGGATAAACAAGGTGGACTTCCGGAAGTATGGTCAGAGAAAATCCTGTTCCTTTTACAATTATTGTTGAATCCCTGGATCTTATCGGGATTCGCAGCTGCTTTTCTGGCAGCGCTCAGCTGGATGGCAGCGATGTCCAAGTTTGATATCAGCTATGCTTATCCGTTTATGAGTCTGTCCTTTGTACTCGTCTTTATCCTGTCTATCTTCCTGTTCGGGGAACCTGTCAGTACGCAGAAAATAATAGGGTTTTCCTTCATTATCGTAGGAATTCTTGTCATGAGGTGATAGCAATGATCCCATTTAATAAACCATGTTTAATCGGAACAGAAAAAGAAGCAATTCAACAAGTATTAACCCACCAGAAACTATCGGGCAATGGTCCGTTTGGCGAAAAATGCACGACCTGGTTTGAAGAAGTCTTAGGATGCCATAAAGCGATCCTCACCCCTTCCTGCACCGCGGCATTGGAGATGACGGCGTTATTGACCGAAGTCGCGAAGGAAGATGAGGTAATTATGCCTTCCTATACGTTTGTTTCGACAGCAAACGCTTTTGCATTACGCGGAGCAAGGATCCGATTCGTTGATGTGAAACCGGGAACGATGAATATCGATCCGGAACAAATTGCCAAAGCGATCACAAATCGAACGAAGGCGATCGTGGTTGTCCATTATGCCGGCGTATCCTGTGATATGGATGCGATCATGGCACTCGCCGCTAAGCACAACCTCTGGGTGATAGAAGATGCGGCACAAGGGCTGATGAGTACCTACAAAGGAAAACCGCTCGGAACGATTGGACACTTGGGTACGTACAGTTTTCATGAGACGAAGAACTATACATGCGGAGAAGGCGGTGCCCTGATCGTCAATGATCGTTCGCTCGTGGAACGGGCTGAAATCCTTCAGGAAAAAGGCACCGATCGCTCCCAATTTGTTAAAGGAATGGTAGACAAATATACGTGGCGTGATCTGGGCTCCTCCTACCTGTTGAGTGAATTGAATGCCGCCTATTTGTCTGTACAGCTTGACCATGCTGACAGCATCAATCAGGATCGATTACGTACGTGGCATTTATATCAGCAAGGTTTAGCGGAACTTGCAGAAACCGGCTATCTCGATCTGCCTTATATCCCGGAAGACCGTCAGCATAATGCACACATGTTTTATATCAAAACAAAAGACAAGACGGAATGCTCCCAGTTAATTCAGCACTTAAAAGCGGATGGTGTCATGGCCGTCACCCATTATATCCCACTCCATTCCTCGCAGGCAGGACAACAATTCGGGGAATTTACCGGTGAGGATCATTTTACCACGACGGAGAGCGAACGACTGCTGCGTCTTCCGCTCTATTACGGAATAAGGAAAGAGGATGTACATCATGTGGTCCAATCTATTCAACAATTTTATCAAGTATAAGTATCTCTGCCTGGCATGCCTGATTATTATCGGCTACCTTCTCCCCTATTATATATTGGGAGAAGATACGCACATCCGGGTCCATGATAATATGGATTCCAATATCGTCTGGTATAAAATGCTGGCCGAAAGTGGTCAGATTTTCACCTGGACAGATACCCTTCTGCCCAATGCGATTAACGGGTTGCCGAGAAGTACGCTCGCTTCCCCGTTTGATACCGTGGTCTGGCTATATGTCGCCTTTGAACCAATGACAGCATATACAATCAGTCAAACGATTATGCGGTTTACCGCTTTCTTTGGTATGTATTTGCTGTTAAGCCGCTTCGTTTTCAAAAAAGATTCCTCGCAATGGATTCTAGCCGGTGCTTCCTTGGCTTTTGCCCTGCTACCGTTTTGGCCATCGGGTGCACTGTCTATCGCAGGTATTCCATTAGCGCTTTATCTGTTTTTGACCATAAGGAAATACGGAAAAAACACACCAGTATATCTCTGGGTTGTGTTAATGCTGATCCCGTTTTTATCTAATTTTGTCTTGAGCTTTGTCTTTTTCCTTGCCTTAATGGGCTTGCTCTGGCTTTTCGACTGGATCCGCACGAAACAAATGAATGGCGCATTCTTCTCAGCAATTGCTGCAATGACAGGCCTTTATGTCGTGAAGAATTACTTGTTAATTACCTCGATGTTTTTTGATGCCGGGTTTACTTCTCATCGTGAGGAGCTTGACCTTGGTCACAACACATTTGAGCGAAGTTACCAATTAGCCTGGGAGAATTTCCTCTATGGCCATACCCATGACGAGGCGCATCAGGCTTATATTATCATCCCTGTTATTTTAATCGCGCTGTTAGTCGCCATGTACAAAAGCACGATACAGCCACGCCTTTTGATGACATTATTCACAGCAAATCTTGCCATCTCCTTCTGGTATGCCTTTTGGTATTGGGAAGGCTGGCGTGTAGTGAAAGATCATTTCATGGTTGCCAACACCTTTAATTTTTCCAGGATACATTTCCTGGACCCGATTATTTGGTACGTTTGTTTTGCATTGGCGCTGACTATTTTGTGGAAATACTTACGATTCGGAAAACTGCTTGTGGTTGTGTTAGTAGCCTTACAATGCTTTCATCTGTTCGGCCTTTCGGAGGAACTGAAATACAGTAAGCTGCATACGCCTACCTTTTCCGAATTCTACTCGGAGGATCTGTTTGACGAGATTAAAAGCTATATTAATAAGGATCCATCTGATTATCGAGTTGTCAGTATTGGCATGCATCCAACCATCGCCCAATATAACGGCTTCTATACACTCGATACTTACAATAACACGTTTCCATTAGCGTACAAACACGAATTCAGAGAAGTGATCGCTGGCGAACTTGCCAAAAGCTCTACGTTGGAAAATTATTTCGATTCATGGGGTGGCAGACTTTATATGTATTCTGCAGAGCTTGGAAAGGATTATATGTTTACCAAAAATGAAGATACGTCCATTGAAGAGCTGGATATCAACACCAACGCCCTGAAGCAGCTTGGCGGCGATTATATTTTATCAGCGGTGCCAATTGAGAATCATCAGGAACTGGGGCTGACATATGAAGAAACGTTTGAAAATGAGGACTCGCCTTGGGAGATACGGCTTTATTCGTTAAAGTAAATAGGAATGATGACGAGCAGATTGTTATACACCGATGCAGGAATGTACTATCCTTGTTTTATGATTAACAAGGAGGAAAGAATGAATGAATCCAAAATATAACGAGCTATTCACGCCATTTACATTCAAAAATGGTATCGAATTAAAAAATAGATTAGTAATGGCACCAATGACGAACTTCTCATCAAACCCTGATGGCACGGTAACAGATGCAGAAGTCGATTACTATGCTCACCGCTCGAAAGGCGTAAGCATGGTGATTACAGCCTGTACGTACGTTACACCAAACGGCAAAGGTTTTCCGAATGAATTTGCCGCAGACAGTGATGACATGATCCCAAGCCTGAGCAAATTAGCCAAAGGAATTCAGGCAGAAGGGGCAAAAGCCATTCTGCAAATCTTCCATGGTGGTAAAATGTGTCCACCAGATCTTGTTCCAGAAGGTGATGTTGTCAGCGCAAGTAACGTACCTGCTGGTGAAGGAGCTACCGTCCCTCGTCCATTAGAAGAAAAGGAAGCAGATGACATTATTAAAGCGTTCGGCGAAACGACGCGACGCGCTATTGAGGCAGGTTACGACGGTATAGAAATACATGGGGCAAATGGCTATTTAATTCAACAATTCTTCTCCCCACATTCCAATCAGCGTAATGACCGTTTTGGCGGAAGTCTGGAAAAACGCATGGCCTTTCCACTCGCTATTGTCGATGAAATAGAACGTGTAGTGGCAGAGCATGCCGATGACTCCTTCATTGTCGGCTACCGTTTTTCTCCGGAAGAGCCTGAAGAAAACGGCATTACCATGACAGAAACTCTGGCATTGGTTGACATGTTAGCCGATAAACAACTAGATTATTTACACGTTTCCTTGATGGACTTTTTCTCCAAAGCGAGAAGAGGAGTAGAAAATATCGAACGATCCAGAATCGATTATCTGCTTGAAACCATAGATAATCGTGTCCCACTTATGGGTGTCGGTTCGATCTATACAGCTGAAGATGCACGAAAAGCGTTGGATACAGGTGTGCCACTTCTTGCATTGGGAAGAGGAATCATCATTGAACCAAATTGGGTACAGAAAGTAGCGGAAGGTAAAGAAGACGAAATTGCTACGGAAATCGACAAATCGAAGCAAAAGGAATTAGTCGTACCCGATCCGCTATGGAATGCTATTATGAATGCACCTGGCTGGTTCCCGGGTGTGTAACCGAAAGAAAGCCGAACAAATCACGGACTTTATTAGTCAGATCCGTGGTCTGTTCGGCTGTTTTCTTTTTATCAGTCGAGTATATACGTGCAGTCACAGCAGTAATCATATTGAACGTGAAGTTAAGTTCGCTTAATATGGATTATGCTGAATTGCAAAATCGTCATTTTGATAGATTTTATCTACTTAGAAAAGCTCCGTGCCACGCGTCCTGTGGGCACGGAGCGGCATCATACCATTAACAATATTTCAAAATAGTCGCTACGCTAGTTACCATAATCCACTGACAGGCATTTGTATATTATTTTATATACATGTTTACTTATTCGTTTACACGCTGTTGTTATCATTCTTTTCCTATAACTCTATCCATTACCGCAATAAAGTGAGACTGCAATCAGTGGGTGTTTTTGACCCCACTGATTGCTAGTAAAACTTATCAGGAAGTTACTCCTTGATAAATCTCCTGATGCCGGTACGATGCTGTTACCTCACCTTGTTTATTCGTCGCAAATAACACCGACCGCTCTTTTTCCAACTTAAATTGGTAAACCTTGTGAGTGACAGGGTCCTGTATCTTAACAGCTGTATCGCTTGCATACTCTGATACAAATGTATACAGGTAGCCATCGCGGAACGTTAATTTTCTTCCATAAACTCCAGGCAGGTCACCGCCTTCGAGCCATTTTAACTCTGCTGCCACACCGGCACGTTCCAACGCTTGACGGTATAAAGATTCTAACACTTCCGCACGTTCGTTCAACTCAACCGGCAATGGGCACCACAGCACGGTTCCCTTACCAAGCTTACCTTCTAGCAGTCTGCTAGTCTCGTCTACTACTTCTTTATTTACTTCCCCAATGCGGCGATCGCCGAATGAGACGGGATGGTTCACTCCGTCTATCGTCAGCCTCTCTTCGCGAACCACATTGGACAAACGATATTCTCCAAAAAGATCAGCTAGTGGCTGTCCGTGCTCCCAATACGCATCAAGCCCGATCGGACCTGTCCACAAAAGAGTGGCACCGGACTCTCTCACATAGTCGAAGATTTTCTCGGATGCTTCCTTACTAAAATTATGGGCACTTGGCACGATCAACAGCTTCGGCGGCTGTTCCTCCAGTGCCTCAAGATGATACTCTCCCATCGCCCGGAATGGCACATTCATCTGATACGAAAGTACCCTTGTTAATGATGTGGTTGCATCGAAGGCAAATTTCCGGTTGGAAAAGTCGTTCGAATAAGGAAAGACCACTGCTGCTTCTTCTAGTTCACGTTCAATAAACAAGTCGCGAATCTCACCGATAAATCTCCCGAAATCATAGGAGACATCTGCTTCCGGTTTTTGTGTGCCATCCGCCCGCAATGCACCAATATTTGATTCATTTGTATTATTCATATAGAAGTTGGTATTCCACAACCATTGGACCGCACCTGCCCCTCCAGTTGAGAAAGCATAGGCATACTTACGCTCCAAAATATTGCGTAATTCCTCTTCGGATCGTTTCGCTTTGCTGTCTGCCGTTTCGACATACATAATACCGGTTTCCTGAATCAAATTCGGCTTGTGGGGCGTTTTGGTAAAAATCCCGTCCCAGACAAGCTGATCCATCAACCACCATGAGTGCACCGTCGTATAATCGACTGCCTCCTGATAGAAGAATGGAGTAGGACGCTGGCTGTACATGGCTTCATCCTGACCGACTGTCACGAGCTGCTTCGCATTCACCGACTTAATCGCTTCGGTTAACTCGCTTGCCCACTTATTATGCATATCCATCGTAAACAATGTGTAGTCGAGCCAACGAAGTCCTTGTTTGGGCTGCTTCATCTTCTCGATGTCAAAATTAATATCATCCTGTTCCGGTAAAACGACCGATGCTAAATCAGGCAGCTCTGCCGGTGTCATATCCCAACGCTCCTGCAATGCTGTAATCGATCCATGTCTGTCCTTCAGCCATTTTTCAAAAGCGGCCTGTTCAAAACGGTCATGAACAGCACGCGGCCCTTGGAAAAACCGCTCGGGATCAAACATCGACGGTTCATTGATTAAATCCCATTGCACATTCGTTGTATCGGCATGTCTGGCTACCAATGCCCGGATAAAGCGTTTCTGTGCTTTTACACTGCGAGGGTCAAGATAAGGATTCTCTCCCTCGTAGGCAATTGGTGTAAAAGCAAAAAAGTTAAACGTCACCTCGATATCATGCCTTTTGGCGGTAAGCAGAAACGCATCGATCGAACGCAGCACCTCTTCCGATGGATGCCCATCGATAAACATAAGGTGACGCCAGCCCGTCCACAGTCCTGTACGAATTAAATTAATCCCAGCTTCCTTCATCGTTGCCATATCATGGTCCCAGGCAGCGACGTTCGGCATAAAGATAAATTTCCTTGCAACGTCAGACGTCATATAAGTTTGGCCAACAATCGGAAAAGGCCGCCCATCTTTCCAGAAGTAATCTCTTCGTGCTTCCATCACACTTCCCTGCTGCAATAATTCTGGATCATTTCCCCAGAACCCTTGCGTATAGATACGCCGTTCGCCCGAAGCAGAAGTAGCCAGACATTCTATCAGGTATTGTCCTTTTTCTACCGCGACATCGACGGGAATTCGCAGAAATTGCAGTTCATCTGTCGCAGTTATCGTTTCCTTTCCTGTCCAGACTATCTGTGAATCCTTCGTGATTGTGATAGCAAATTGCCATTCCACTGACTGCTGGATCATTTCCTCAATTTGTACGGTAATGCTCGCACGGTCTCCCGGCTCATAGGTCGCATAATTCGGCTTCACCCAAATCTCCGTTACACCATTTCTTGTAAAATCGGACCACTCTGCAATAGCCGCTACACCACCATTTTGCCAAAAACGGTCGCCAATCATTTGGTTGATCATCAGCCATCTGCCACCAGCAAAGTCACCTTTCGTATTCTCTAGTAATACCGCTGGTGCAGCTACTTCCCGGTCATCATTGGAGATCCCTTTCAATAACGGATGAATGTGGGCATCCATCGGACCGCTCGAACCATTCTCTTCAGGGCGATCCCGATGTCGGGTCACATGCAAAATTAAATTATGTGTTGGCTCAATCGAAAATAACGTTTCTTTCCCTTCCAAAACCGGCAGCTTGTGATCTGCCTCCAGATATTTTATCGGTGCAGGATCAACCGGCAATATTTCATGAATTTGTAATTGCCGGTGGTATGCCGTTTGTGCCCTTTCTACCTGCCATTCACCGTGCGCAGTCTGGTGAACCGGATGACGGAATGGCGCCCCTCCGATATGAAGCAGACCATGCCCTTTTTTGAAAAAGGCTAACAAGTCCGGCCATGCCTCTTTTGGAAAATAGGGACCATGCAAATGCACATAACTGCTGACATGTTGATCCTGTAACGCTTCACTGAGTTGATCCGCGTTGACTACCTCGAACGTATTACCCAGCTGCTCTAACATTGCCTGTGACGGTCTTGCACCATCATAAGGAAATTGCTCATCATAGAAAACGATTGTCTTTGTCACGATCTAGTCCTCCTCTTACCCTTTTACAGCACCTTGTGTCATACCATTGACGATTTGTTTCTCCATCACTAAATAGAAGAGAATCGTTGGGATTAGCACCATCGTTAATCCTGCCATCTGTGCGGTATAATTGGTGGTATACTCCCCGGCGAAATTAGCTAAACCTAATGGCAATGTGCTTAATGAATCATCATTAATCAATACTAATGCAAACGAGAATTCATTCCAGTTGTTAATAAAGTTTAAGATAACAGCGGTCGCTAATGCCGGACGACTCATTGGCAGAATAATCGACCAGAATATCCGAAAAGGTCCACAGCCATCCATAATCGCTGATTCTTCGATTTCTTTGGGAAAGGATCCCATGAAGCTTGTTAACAGAAATATCGTAATCGGCAAATTAAAGGCCACATAAGGGAAAATCAAGGCCAGATGGGTATTTATAAATCCAAGCTTCTGCATCAGAATAAACATCGGCACCAAAGTAGCGTGAATCGGCACCAATAAGCCGACGACGAAGAACCCGTACAGCAAATTTCTGCCTTTAAACTGAAAGCGTGCCAGGAAATAGGAAGCAAACGCCCCAAACAGAATACAAATCAGCAACGCCACAATCCCCACAAATAAACTGTTGAAGAAATAAGAACCGATATTGGCCGTTACCCATGCTTCCACATAATTAACAAACACCCATTCATTAGGCAAACCGAACGGATCAAAGGAAAATTCCTGCCCGGTTTTAAACGAGTTCATAATCATCCAGAAAATCGGATACGCATTGACAATGGTAAACAAGATTAAAACCAGATAAATCGTGCCACGTTTCACTCTCTTTTTCTTACGAGCCTGTTTCGATACCGTATCATAGTTAACCGTTGTTTCACTCATTTGCTACACCTCTTTTCGTTGCAGTAATTTAGTCGTTATCATAATAAGCCCAATACTAAAGACAAAGATCAGAACAGATATCGCACTGCCGTAGCCGTAACGAAGTCCTTCGAATGTTTTGTCATACATGTAAGTCGCCATCACTTCCGTTGAATTAGCAGGTCCACCGGAAGTCATTACGTAAATTAAATCAAATGTTTTCAAACTGCCGCTGATACAGAGCACAATCGAAATTAAAATGATGTTCCATATCGAAGGAATCACGACATAGCGTGTTTTCATCCACTCCGATGCCCCGTCGAGCTCAGCCGCTTCCAATATTTCTTTTGGTACCGTTTGCAAAGCGGACAAGAAAATAATAAAGTACAGTCCGACAAACTGCCATATAATCGTAATACAGACAGCAATCATTGCCCAGGTTGGATCACCAAGCCAATTCTGCTGCAGGAAACCTAACCCGATCGCTTCCAGAAAGTTATTGATCATCCCGTATTCCGAGTTATAAATCATCCGCCATGTAATCGAAATAACGACAGTCGAAATCACAACCGGCATAAACCCAATCGTCCGAAAGAATTTAGCTCCTCTTATTTTGCGGTTTAACAATAAGGCTAATGCCAATGCAATCGGTATTTGACCGAATACAGACGCAAGGACAACCAGTACATTATTTCGTACCGATGACCAGAATACCTTATCCTGTAAGACTTCCTGGAAATTTGCCAATCCGACGAACTGCATCTCTGAGAAACCATTCCAGGACATAAAGGAATAATAAAAAGAAATAAAGATCGGCACAATGCTAAAAATTAAATAAAGGGTTAACGCTGGTATTACTCCAACTGCAATAATCCACGGTTTTTTTAATAAATGCATGGTGTGGTCACTCCCTCCAAATGCTAACTTTTCTTCATTATAAAAGGGCTTACATTTTTCAGTAATCCTATAAAGTTAACATTATATCTACTTTTCTATGGAATGGAGTTTGCGAAATTGTGTCGGTGTGATCCCAACATAGTTCTTAAACACCTGCACGAAATATTTGTACTCCCGGTATCCGACATACTCGGCGATTTCAAAGACTTTATTCGACGTCTCGGTTAACAAAGCTTTCGCCTTATTAATCCGTATCGTGTTGAGATATTCAGAGTAACTCGAACCCGTCTCTTGTTTAAACAGCATACTGAAATAGTTCGGGGTAATATAATGCGCCTCAGCAACTTCCAGTGCTTTCACGTCTTTCTGAAAATTCTTCTCGATATATTGCTTGGCCTGCTGAATGATCCAATGGCTGTCATTCGTACGCTTGAGGTAGTCAATCATACGCTCGAGATCTTCTATTAACAAGGAACGAATCGCCTCGACACTGTTATAAAGAAGTAAATCAAGTTCCTCATGCAAGCCAAGCTCGATTTCGGCAAAAGAGGAGTCCTGACCCCTTTCCTTGATCGATTCCAGCAGACAACAGCATGCCTCTTTTATTTGACGGAGCGTTATTGCTTTTTGTTCGAATTCGGTAAACAGCTGCCCTACTTTAGCTTCTGTCTCATCCTGCTCCTGCTGAAAAACAGCATCCGCTATCTTACATACGAGCTGTTGATTAAGCTCGTAATCCTGTTCAGCAGGAAGGTCCTCCGCATCCGTTATAAGCTGTCTGTCCGTGCCCCGGTAAAAACTTAACCGCGCATGTAATTCCTGATAGAGCGAGGCAAATTGATGCAAATCCTGATAAGCAGAGGAAACCGCCACCGAGATTCCCTGATCAAATGCTGCCATTATTGCCGAGGTAAGGCTGTTTACTTCTGCTATATCCTCCTGTCCATAAAGAAAAAGCAGCAGCTGATTTTCGTGTGTTTCGATACAAATAGAGGAATAGTCGGTCAACCTTTTTATCTGATCCGTTGCCCAGTCTGCATCATGATCATAGTTTCGCTTTTCGATGAGCAGTATTCGATAAGCATACGCTCGGCTATCAATTTTTTCGGATAGATTCGAGGGATCCGGCAGCTGAAATAGTTGCTGCGATAAATAGTTGGTCAATACCGTCTCCTGCTTCGCCTGTTCCTTGATTCTTGTTTCCTCTATTTGCTGTTGGATCTGTTGTACTAATGCCAGTAATTCGTCAATATCAACAGGCTTAAGTAAATAATCCTGAACACCGATTCGAAGTGCCTGACGAGCATATTCAAATTCATCATAGCCACTGATCATAATAATAGTCACTTCCGGAAAATCGTCCACAATAGCTTTCGATAACTCGATCCCGTCCATTTCCGGCATATACACGTCGGTGATGACAATATCGACCTGTTGCTTCTTCATGATTTCCAATGCTTTCTTTCCATTCATAGCGGTCCCGATCACTTCCATATTCATTTGCTCCCACGGGATTGTGTTGGCTAATCCTTTACATATTAACGGTTCATCATCCACGATCAACATCTTTAATGTCATTTCTCTTGTCCTCTCCTTCTATTAAATGCCTCAACATTTGTTCATTTTTGATCCAAGGAAGATGTAGACGGACACAGGCACCCACTGGCACATCGATAATCTCAATACCGTATGCAGGGCCAAATGCATTAATCAAACGAGCATGAACATTCTTTAACGCATAACTGTCTTGTTCTTCCTCGCTATGCAGCAATTGCTCCACCTTGTTGCTGTCTATGCCGATTCCGTTATCCAGACAATCGATAACCAGGACATCCCCTTTTTGATAACAGCGTATCGTAATATTTTTGTTTTCCTGCGTCTGTGGGAAACCATGCTTGAAGCTATTCTCCACCAGCGGTTCAAGCATTAATTTGAGCACCATACTATCCGTTAAACCTGCTTCAGTAAAAATCGCATAGTGAAAGGTATCGCCTAATCGTTTTTTCTGCAATTCCATGTAGCTTTGGACATATTTTATTTCATCTTTTAGCGGTATCCACACCTTCCCTTGACTGAGTGTAATCCGGAATAACGTCGATAAATCTTCGATACTTTTACTCGTTTCCGGCGCTTGTTCCAAACGTGCTGTCCAGCGAATCATGTCTAATGTATTATATAAAAAATGAGGGTTAATCTGGCTCTGTAATGCTTTTAATTCGGAGTGCTTATGCTGAATTTCCAGCTTGTATTTACTGTCAATCAATCGCTGAATCTGTTCAACCATCGAATTAAAGCGATAGCCGAGCTGACCGACTTCATCCTTTGACCTGATTTTCACTTGTGCTTTAAAATCGCCGAGTTCGAGTCGTTTCGTTTCTCTTGTCAATTCCAGAATTGGACGAACGACAAAGAAGACAAATCCGGCAAACGTCATTAATCCCATAAACACAGCAATTAATATCATATAGCCGAATGTGGACCGGATATCTCTCATTTCTGATAAAATATATTTTTCACTGACAACGGATACTAGGTGCATATCAATTGGTTCAATATATCGCGAAACACCGTAATACACTTCCCCATCCGATTCGAGCTGAAAGCTTTCCCCTTCTGTATCAATTTTCTCGATAAGCGTTTGATAGGTGAAATCCTGCTCTGACCCAGTTCCGGTAATATCCTGTTCCTGGTTGTGCACAAAGAAGGCTTGGTGCTGTTTGTTCGTGAAGCCGTCTGTTACGTGCTGATACAGCGCTTGCAAATCCAGGCGGATCCGAACCATACCAATTGGCTGGCTAATATCATAGAGATTATTAATCACTCGATACAAAGTGATCACTTTTTCGTCTTGATTGGTCTGTTGATTCTGCATTTGATAAGGAGTGCTCCACAGTATCTTTCCTTCCATATCCTTCGCCTGCTGCACCCATTTTGCTTCGTTTCCTGTCACCGTATCGCCTGCTGCCAGCACTTGCTGATTCTGTCCTTCAATTTGAAACGAATGAAAATACTCTTTCTCTGACTGATGAAACACAAAAAAACCATTGATATTTCGACGTACTTGATTTAAATGATTGTAATCCTCTCCTGTCACCGCCGGAGCTGTCAGAAAGTCACGGAATTCCTGACTGTAAATCATGTATCTCGAAATATCCTCCACTTCTGCAACCACGTTATTGAGCTGGGACTCCATGTTGTTTAAATTACGATGCGTCGTCGTAATAATCTGTTCTTTTAATATTTTGTTAGATTGATAGAGAACGATGGACCCGATTAAACCGCTTGGTATCGTGACCAGCAGCAAAAAAATAATCACCGATTTCCACTTTAAGCTGTTTTTTATATATTGGATTAATTGCATAGTTGATTACCCCTATTTCATCCCGTGTTTATAATAAGTAGAGTATAACATTATCGATAAGCACAAAAAGTAGAGCATCCCGTAAGACACTCTACTTATTCTGTCTGCTACTTCTGTTCACTTTCTTGTACACGCTGAATATTTTCCGCTGCCTCTTCAGGCGTGGAACCACCGACCGTTATCGATTGCAGTTCATTCTCTAACTGATCATTGACTGCCGGTATCAGTGTCGCATCATATACTGGTGCTGGTTCAGATTCTGCTATTAAGTCGAGCATATCCTGTTGCAGTGGATGAAGATCTGCGTCCTCCGGCACCTCTACATTCGCAATAACAGGGCGTCCAACTTTAATCAGATCTTCCCAGAGCTCCTGATTGTAGACATATTTTAAGAAGGTATGCGCTGCCTCCAGTTTCTCGCCTTCTAAGTCACTATTGATTGCGACCCCCGTTCCGGCAACGGTTGACATTGTTTTCTTGTCGTTAAGCGGCATCATCGCCACCCCAACATTTTTATCCTCTGGCATATTTTCTAAAATCGCAGAAATACCCCAGTTACCGTCCATGACCATTGCTGTTCTTCCTTGTAGGAAATAATCAATCATTTGCGAACTGTCAATTGTGTTCAGGTCCTCATTAAAGGCACCTTTTTTCACTAATTCATCAATGACTCCTAACGATTTTACAAAATCGTCATCGGTAAAAGCTCGTTCACCATTTGCTACTCCTTTAAGGAAGTCATTTCCGGTAAAACGGTCAGCAATAGTAGAAATATAAACGGATTGCAAGACCCATGCATCAGAATTACCAAGTGCGATTGGCGTAATATCATCCGCTTTCAAATCATCTATTAGTTGGAGGAATTCATCATAGGTTGTTGGGAACTCGTCATATCCAGCATCCGCTAACATATCTTTATCATAAAAAATCATATGTGTTGGATTCGTGTTGGCAGGAACAGCATAGGTATTACCATCAACAGAGAAATCCTTAAAGTCTTCCTCGTCTAATAACCCTGTTTCCTCTGTCCAATAGCTCTTAATATCATCGATAGGCTGCAACGCTTCCCCTTCTACAAGTGGTTCTAACTCAGCCCCTGGCCATACTTGGAACACATCAGGTAATTGTCCACCCGCTGCCTGTGTGTTTAATCTTGTTCGGTAATCAGCATTTGGTGTCGTATCGACTTGCAGGTCAATATCCGGGTGTTCTTTATCGAATTTCTCGACGATATCCATAAACGCTTGATAATCGGCCCGGCCAATATCTTCTGATTTCCAGAATGTCAATTCCACAGCATCCTCGTTGTTGGTATCCTCTCCAGAGGAAGCTTCTTCCCCACTCCCTGAACACGCCGCCAAGAAGCTGATCAATAAAATAACAAAACCTAAAAGTACGTGTTTGCTCCACATTCTCATTTATCAACCCTCCATTATGTTATCGCTTTCAAAAGGATTATCTCACAGGATATTAATCTTAAAAATACAAGAAAGTTAATATAATATCCAATAATTTATGGTTGGTCGAGAATATTAAACTTTTGGATTGGGGAAATCACCTTGTGGTATTACGCTTATCAGCTTAAGGATCCTTATTGAAATTAACCATGTGCTGGACGACCGCTCTTCATATCCACTGGAACACAGCTGAAACTAAAAAAACCAGGCTTAAAATCGCTCGTTTTTATGGAGAATGAGGCAGGTTCGGTTAAAGCTGGTGCTGACGAAATGGTCTATCTATCGGACATTGGAAAGACTCTCTTCCTCGATTTTGTCCGGTTGGGCGCTTCTATCGGACACTGGAGCGCTTCTCCACCCTGGTTTTGTCCGGTTGGTCTTGTATCGGATATTTGGTCGAATGAAAAGCATTCCCTCCCAAGTATTTATTCACTGGACAACTTGGACGAGGTTACTAATATTCCGATGCCTAGTATTAAGAAGGCAATACCTATCCATGATATAGCACTTAAATGTTCACCTATGATGACAACGCCTAGCAGTGCTGCGGTTAATGGTTCTGCCAGTGAGAGCGTCACGGCGGTGGATGAGGATACTTGAGTGAGACCTCTGGAAAAAAGGAAGTATGCTATTCCCGTTGCCATAATTCCGAGTTGAAGACTGACACCTATACCTCGCCCGCTTGCAATCCAAGACATATCATAGATCCATAGGAACGGAGATAGATAAATGGCGCTGAGCGTAAAGACAATCGCTACAACCGATAGAGACGAATGGCTCTTTACCAGGTCTCTACTGATCATCGTATAACCAGCAAAAGACAGACCTGCCCCCAATGCCATCAATATTCCAACAGGATCGACATATACTGATTCTTTATTACTGAAGAGCATCAGACATCCGGCAATCGATAGAATAGTAGAATACCACCACACTTTTGCAGGACGATTTTTAAAGAAGAGCCATTCAATCAGACCGGACAAAATTGGGGCACTCCCTATCGCTACTACTGTTCCGATCGCCACACCTGTAATCGAAACTGCTGAGAAAAATAACGGCTGATACAACGCCATACATAACGAAGCGCCTAACGTTGCTTTAAGCGGCCAATTCTTTAGGTTCAAATTCCCGAATACCAATACCATGCACAATAAAAAGAAGCCGCCTACAGCTAAACGGGTAGCACCTATCGCAACCGGATGTGCTGCATCTGGTGCAAGTGCCTGCATAGTACCTGTCGTTCCCCACAGTATGGCTGCAAGTAAAATGAATAATGGCGCTATTTTATGCTGCATGTGTTCACCTCAAAACCGGAGATAGTTAAGATAGATCTCAACATTGCTTAGCGAAGTCGATAATCTCCTTATCTATCGTGATTTTACCCTCGTTTGCCAGCCATTTGGCGAATCCTTTGACGACTGTTAAAAGTTCTTTCCATTGTTTATTGCTGACATCATTCCCATACAGATCTAACATATCTTGTGTAATGAACCTTTTCCAGAACGGCAAATCACATTCTTGCCAACTTTGAATGTTTCGTTTTTCCAAGACTTCCCGAATATCATTCAATCGATTACCGTACTTTGCCTCTGTACTGCGTGACTTACCAGCAGTCTTTTCTCGATAGAATTCAATGATATCATTGGTATAGAAGGCGTCCACTGTTTGTGCGGTAATACCTAAACGCTCATACATCGGAATATCTTCTTTGACTACAACTGTCTGTCGTTCTTTTGTTACTGGTATAGACTTTATTTCGCTGTTACGCTGCTTTCCTCCTGTCACAAATGGTGATAAGGCTAAGCCCAAAGCTCTACGCGGTGTATTAAAATCAGGCGTAATGTCGACCATTCCAAATTGTTCTCTTGCAAATTTATAGATATCAAATTCCTGATTCTTTAACCATCGGTCCGCCACCTGCTCTTGTCCATTTTCCACCAATTGTCGTAGTGACTGGTGATCATATTTAGGAATCGGTTTGTCTATATCCATTTGGTCCATCATCTGTGCGTACATCCCGAAATACGGTGGCGTTTTCTCTTCCAAACGAACAGCAGATTGTCGCACCTCCATATTTACAGGTGTCGTAATTACCTCCTCCTGATCATTTATCAGACGGAAGGTGTCGGGTACTTTAGCTAGCTTTTTTAAAAATTGGTTAACTGTTTTTAACTCATACGTTGTAAATGTTAGAATATTATTCTTTATTTCGATATTTGCATCGACATCCATGACGTATACTTCACCTGTTAATTCGCTATCTGTATAGCCTTTGACCTCGCTCACCCATGTTAATTGCTTATGACCTGGTTCCCATACATCAATATCGAATGACGGATCATTATACAGGAATTTTTCACCACGCTCTTGATGTACTAATTCAAACTCATACTTATAGAAGCTGATTTCTTTTTCTTGCCAATCTTGTTCATCAAGTTTAGTGTGCATTGCAACGAGAATTTCAGGGTAATAGTCGAACATCACTTGTTCCCGGTCTAAATTCTTCTTTTTTGCCATATTTTCTACATATTGAATGGCATTATAATAACTAATTGGACCGAGCATAGCTCTTACTCCATTAAAATAATGTTCATCATGGACTTCTTCCAACAGCCCAAAGGTACTCATCCATGGTATAACAAAAGGCTGGCTATCCAGTGTTCTCGGTATATAATACAATTGATCTGAATAGGCATCTTGAAAAATGACATGCTGGTCCGTATAGTCCACTGCTTGGACAAATTGTGGTTTTAATTGTGCCCACTGTTCTGCCATTTTCCTTTCTTCTGCCGCCAATCGGTGGCCCTCCTCTTTAAGAAACCACTCAATTCCACGCAAACCATTTTTATAACGATTAAAAAAGAATAACCAGAATTGCAGGTATCCCTCTTGTTTGTCATCATCTAATATATGATTGATCCGTTGCTTAAATTGAGACTCTAAAGGAATAGAATCCCGCAGAGGCACCTTTTCTGCTATAAAATCCTTCATTTGATCCACTAATTTATTCTTTTGCAGCAAAAATTTTTCTTCTTTCCATTCTTTCAGCTCCACTAGATTATCTTGCTTCATACAACATTTTTTGTATTTTTTGCCGCTGCCACATGGACAAGGGTCATTTCTTTTTACTGACATGATAACACTCCAAACATAGTTCTGTTTCCGTTTAAAAAGACTTTATATCTAGTATAACGCATATGACAACTTAATAAGAGATTTGAGCTTGAGACTTATTATTTTTATACAACTACCTATAATGTGGAGTATGTCAACTAAGGCTGTATGGCAAAACGGTCATTTTGAAATATTTTATCTGCTTAGCAAAGCTCCGGAAATAGGGAAGTGCTACAACGTATGGAACAGCTAAAAGCAGTGGGATCTAGGCATTATGTTATTCGTTCAATTGCTGTTATATATAGTGATGAGTGATCAACATGCTAGCTCTTACAAAAGTTGTAGAGCCCATATCCTAGCGTAGGCCAACCACGAAGACTCCCGCGGGACAGGCAGGCGCTGAAGATCCACTTTGTGAAGTGCCTTTCTTCACAAAGTTAGCTTCAGCCGTGCCCCGCAGGACGCGGAGTGGTTGGACGGAGCAGTATCCCAGCACATTAAATATCTCAATATGGACGCTTGGCTAGCGATGGCTACTTTACATAATCCATATTATAGGAAATCAGCTTCATGTTCCATATGATTACTGTTGTGACTGCACTTTTATACTTTCTCGACTGAAGAAAATAGGAACTGAAATGATTCAGTTCCATTGATTACTTTCTGCTGACCGTCATCAGTGTAGACTGCCCAGCCACCAGGTTTGTCTCTTCACTTTTTTTAAGCGATTCTACCTCAACAAAATTAGTAATCACAATTGGTGAGATAATGCTGTCTGCTTTTTCGTTAATGAATGGCAAATCAAATGTAACCAGTTTATCCCCTGCTTTCACTTTTGCCCCTTGCGATACATGCGCTTCAAAGCCCTCACCCTTCAACGCTACGGTTTCCAAGCCAATATGAATTAACAGCTCCAAACCATTTTTGCTTTGAATACCAACCGCATGCTTTGTATCCGACAATTGCACTACCTCACCATCGACAGGTGCAACTACTGTCCCTTCCGTCGGTTCAATAGCAAGACCGTCCCCTAATAATTTCTTGCTGAACATCTCGTCAGGTACATCTTCCATGTTTACCAGCTTACCTGTTATAGGGGCTAACAGTGTCTCACTGGTCTCTTTTTTGCCAAAAAGATTTTTGAACAAATTACACACCTCCCCATTGATTGTTAGCGAAACTTATCAAGAAGTTACCGTACGTTTATCCCCTACTCAGCTACTTAACTGAAGTCGGGGTATTACGGACGGTTAGCGCCGTGATAAAATCGTTTTCTTTCGTTATAGTGATTTATTCCCTGCTATGATTATTTAAAACGGAAAAGGTTCCACGTGGAACAAAGAAATCGTTGACAGACTTATAAAATAGCAAAAATGAATTAAAAAAAGATAATTATTTATTGTTTTTCGATAAATAATGTGCTAAGTTAGTATTACCAATAAATAGGTGAGGTGTTATTTTTATGAAGCGAGGTACGACACTTTTTTTAAAGATAGCAATATTGATTATTGGGAGTACGATATTGGCATTATGTGTTTTTCTCCTCCCAAAGTTAGCCAATGATACAGCTCGAATGTATCCAGAGTATGCTCACTTACATTACCCGGTTTTAATCGGCATGTATGTAACGGCAATACCGTTCTTCATTGCTGTCTATCAGGCATTCAAGCTCTTAAACTATATCAACAATAACAAGGCTTTCTCAGGACTGTCTGTACAGGCGTTAACGTATATTAGATATAGTGCAAATACTATTATTGCATTATATATTGCAGGCAGCATATTTCTTATCACACAACAAGCGCTGCATCCCAGTATAGCCATTGTTGGATTCACCATCGTTTTTGCCTCCTGTATTATCGCTGTCTTCTCTGCTGTTCTTGAGAAATTATTACAAAACGCCATAGCTATTCAATCAGAAAATGATTGTATTATCTGAGTTTGAGAAAGTTCTTCGCACCGATCGCAACCGCAAAACTCACTTAGTCCTAACTAACAAAATACTATACAACTACCTATAATACGGATTATGTAAAGTAGAACTGTCTGACATTGTGGTAATTTCGATAGTTTTCATCTGCTTAGCAAAGCTCTGGAAATAGGCTCCACGTCCTGTGGGCACGGCTCATAGCCGTCAAGCTAAGGAAAAGAGAAAAAAGAGCTTAAGCTGTCTCTTACATGTTCGGCCTATCATATAATCCATTCTTATGGACAGTTGAAAAGAAAGGGCAAAAGTTGTCCATAAGAATCAAAAGTATGACCACTCAAGGATATCAAAAGAACTCTTGTGGTCAAAAATCCGATTTCTTGTGCCAATACTTCAGGGACAGCTATTATAAATAATATCTTTCACTCAACTCACAAAAAATCACTGCACATAGATAACTTGTATTCATTGCGGTAACGTATTCACTTTTCTTTTTAAAAGCATTACCTTAACTTGACGGCTATGGGGCACGGAGTGGTTGGACGAAGCGGTATGCCAGCACTTGAAACATTTCAAAATCACCGTATTGCTAAGGCCGTTTGTTTACATAATCCATATCATTGATTACTTCTATGACAGTCCTTATACTTTCTTTGCAAAAAAAAGAGACATATCTTTAACAAGATAATGCCTCTTACCAAATACAGAGAATAAAAACTTCTCTAACTCTACGCTGCCATGCCATTATGGAAGCAATGTGTAATGAAACTCAGAAATTGTTACTGTCACTCTTATTATTCGGATGCATTATATTCCTCGATGATATCGTTCCCGCCTTCTTCTCGCCATTTTTCTACTGCTTGTTGGAATCCTTCTTCATCGATTTGGCCAAGAATGTACTGATTGGTTGCATCGGTAATGTATGATTGAAGTCTTGCACCATCATTAGCGAAGGTTTCAGAGTAAAGTGGTACCGTTGGATCCTCAATCAAGTATTCTTCATTCTCTTTTGTTAATTCCTCTGCTTTCGCTTTGACTTCTAAATCGAAATATCCCTCATAACGACCATTTGTTTCTGGTTCACCGATTAAAATCGATTGATATGGTTTCACTTCCCGATTGGTTAACTCATTATCATCAACAGGTAGAGCTCTTCCATCTTTTACAGAATAATGCTCCCCTTCTATTCCCCAGTAGCTTAGATTCGAAATTTCCGGTGTCATCATCTGGTCAAAGAATCCTAGAATTTTCTTTAATTCTTCTTCCGTTTCTACCGAGCTTTTAGGAAACATGATTAAGCTTCCATAGCCAGGAATCGCCCAAACACCGTATTCGCCATCTGGTCCAGCAATTTTATTTTGTACACCAAATTTAATGTCTGGATTGAGTGCTACAGCATCTTCATACAAGCTCTGAACATCTCCCATGGAGCCTACATATATACCAGCAGTTCCATTTTTAAAGAATTCTTGTTGATCCGGCTTACTCGTTACAGGGAAATCCTGATTAATATAGCCGTTTTGATGCATTTCTCTAAAAAAGTCCATCGTTTGAATGTATTCATCAAACATAAATTCAGGAAGAAGTTGTCCATCTTTTTCTCCCCAATTGTTAGGGGTGCCAAACCAAGAGGATACTGTCTTAAATGCCCCGTACACTAAGTCACTTCTGTCGGTTACACCGAAGGTATCATCTTTCCCGTTGCCGTCTGGGTCATCCTCTGTAAATGCTCTTGCCATTTCCATAAATTCTTCCGTTGTCGTCGGAGCTTCCAATCCTAGATTTTCAGCCCAGTCCTTTCGGTAGATAATCCCTTGTCTTGATAAAGGACGTCCTTGGTATAAAGTATACTGCTTACCATTCACAAGTGTATTATCCAGAATATTGTCTTTTAATTTAGATAAGTTTTCGAATTCATCTAAGTATTTTCCTACTTCCCAAAATTGGCCATCCTCCATGGCATCACGGAATTGAACAAAAGAAGTTTGATTCTTAAGAAACACAGCATCAGGTAATGAACTGGTTGCAAAAGCCGTATTCAGACGGTCTTCATAGTTATTATCAGGTACCCACTGTATTTCAATATCTGTGTCGGTTTTCTCCTCTATTTTATTTAGTACCTTCTCTTCCGGTACCTCCGGTGTGTGCAGGTTAGCCATCATAGAAAAAGAGAATGTGCCGTCCTCATCCACTTGATCACCTGAACTACTTTCTTCGCTATTACAAGCCGTTAATGCAAATACGGAAAGTAATAGCAATATGCCGAATGCCTTACTCCACTTAGCCAAATGAAACCCTCCTATTTTCATTACATTGATTTTTCTTTACACAACTCCATCATAAGCAAGCGCTTTATTAATGTATATAATCATTTGATCACAAATTTTTGAAAGCGCTGATGAAAAGGGAAGCGTTTCGTGAATAATCATTATTCTCTACAACCGTATAATCATATAACAAAGTGATTATTTTCGAAGGGCTGTGCCTGCGAGAACAGGCGTGAGAGATAGGTTTGTCTAAAAATGATGGTTAATGCCACCCTATTGAAACAGTCCTTATGATTTGATCACTCTATTTTTCCTAGCTGAGAAAAATCGCCACTATTTCAAAGAGAATCTTCTATCATTACTGTTAAAATTTCTATTATTCTGTTAAACTTATTGAATTTAGGGAAAATATTAGCAAGATCGTAGAAAAACTATACATAAGGAAGTGAACAACATGAAAAGGTTATCCATGCTATTCTCTGGCGTCCTTCTTGTCTTTTTCCTTGTCGCTTGCTCGGAAGACGCTTCTACTAGCAAGAATGAAGGGAAAGACGACAACTCGCAATCGGAAGAAGACACCACAGACAAAAACGAAGAAAATAACGAAACAGAAGAACAACAAGATAAAGAAGAAGAGGAAGAAACGAAGCCACCTCAGCCTTATGAAGCGTTAGAGCCGGCTGCAGATGCTACGCCTCTTCAAGATAAATTATCGGAAGAAGAGCTCAGCAAGATGCCAAGTGCCGAAGCTCACGGAGAGGATCGTACAAGAATGGTGCCAGTAGGTGAGACATTGGTAAAAGGTGCCGAGGATCAAACCGATGGGCCACTGAAGGATCATCGAATTGTCGCCTATTATGGGCATCCGAACTCTACTAATATGGGGATTCTTGGTGAAATGGAACCCGACGCGCTCATGACAAAACTTAAAGAACAGACACAAGCGTATTCAGATGCAGATCCATCCCGTCCAGCGATTCCTATGATTGAGCTGATTTCAACGGTAGCGCAGCGCAATCCTGGACCTGAAGGAAAGTACTATCACATGACGTCACCAGAGCAAATTGACGAATATGCCAAGCTTGCAAAAGAAAATAACGCACTGCTAATGCTGGACGTTCAGCTGGGAACAGACTCTGTCTTGAATCAAGTGAAATTACTGGAGAAATGGCTGAAGCTTCCGTACGTCCACTTAGCTATTGATACCGAATTCCATGTAGAAGAAGGGGAAACACCAGGTATCGACCTTGGTCAAGTGAACGGTGCAGAAGTGCAAAAAGCTGTCGATTATCTCACGAACATGGTGGAAGAAAATAATTTACCAGATAAAATCGTTCTCGTTCACCAGTTCATAGACGGCGCACTGACAAACAAAGAAGCCATCCAGCCAACCGAAAACGTGGAAGTCGCATTGAACTATGACGGCTGGGGTGATGCATCAACGAAGAAGTCACTCTATCGCAAATTTGTGCGAAATGAAGCGGTACAATACGGCGGATTTAAAATCTTTTATGATAAAGATAAACCTGTTCTGAGTGCGGAAGAAGTATTGAAACTTGACCCGAATCCGTCGATTATTAATTATCAGTGATATTAGTCATAATAAGGTATGGGAAGTAACGGATGTGATATTATAGAGATAAAGAATAAGTTGAAAGGAATGATTTCGGTGGCCATTCCCAACAAAAAAGAAAAATATTCGTATGCTGATTATCTAACATGGGACGAAGATGAAAAGCTTGAACTGGTTGATGGAGAGATTTTCAATATGTCTCCTGCTCCATCAAGAAAACATCAACAAGTTCTCAGAGAGTTATCGACAGCCTTTACGATTTACTTGCGGGAAAAAGAATGTGAGGTATTTTTTGCACCTTTTGATGTCAGGCTACTAGTCCATAATAAACAAAACGAAGCAATACATGATGTTGTTCAACCTGACTTATCGATTGTTTGTGATCCGAAGAAACTGGATGATAAAGGTTGTAATGGCTCACCGGATTTAATATTTAATTATCGAAGTTCTTTCACCCACCTCTGTTAAGTTAGACCGCTGGAAGAAGTATCAGCTTTATGAGAAAGCTGAAGTAAAAGAGTATTGGTTGATTGATCCCGTAAACGAATCGTTAGAAATATATCTTCTAATAGATAAGCATTACAAAATGCAAGGTGTCTATACAAAGGATGACACTATCTCCGTTCATACGTTAACCGGCATGCAAATAGATCTTAACAATATATTTATATAAAGCAACAGTAAAAAGAAAGCCCAGGACTTATCTTAACGGGTTCTGTTTCGGGCTAATAACAATACAAATAACATGATGATTAGCATATATTTCGCAGTATAATTAGTAAACAAAAAACGCTCAGATTTTTCTGAGCGTTTCTGTTTACTGTTTATTTTTCTTCTTCAACTAAAGTGCCCGTTACTTTAATTGTAGCAATATTCACATTCTGTATTTTTTATCTTTGTTTTATTGCAATTCATTTATTGCTGTTTTTAATTTCGTATTAGTTTCTTCGTTTCCCTCTACATAGAACACCAAAATATTTTTATTAGTGAATGCTTTGTGAATTTCCAATTCCATTGTTAGAAAAATGTGTTTTAGGATTTCTCATACAACCATCGTGTTCACATGATATATTATTCTCTCGTGGCAAAACCGATGTAGCACAGACGCGCGAACACTTGGCGGCATGTTTTAGACAAATAAGGAGTAACTCTACTCCTTATTTGTCGAATTATTATGCGTCCACTTTCTTATCAACTGTCATGAAGATAGATTCCCCGGCAACCAGGTTATGTTCATCACTCTTTGTTAATGATTCCACTATCTCAAAATTGGTGATGACTACTGGTGAAATAATGCTGTCTGCTTTTTCCTTAATGAACGGTAAATCGAATGTAACAAGTTTATCCCCTGCTTTCACTTTATCTCCTTGGGAAACAAAACCTTCAAATCCTTCTCCATTCAATGCTACGGTTTCTAAGCCAATATGAATTAACACTTCTAACCCATTTTTGCTTTTAATTCCTACTGCATGCTTCGTATTGGAAAATTGTACGACCTCACCATCAATAGGTGCTACCACTTTACCCTCTGTCGGTTCAATAGCAATGCCATCTCCCAATAACTTGTTACTAAACATTTCATCCGGTACATCTTCCATCTTAACCTGTTTTCCGGTCATAGGTGCTAATAGTGTCTCGCTCGTTTCTTTTTTTCCAAATAGTTTTTTTAACACAGAGTATTCCTCCTGTATCTATAATTTTTTCTGCTGAACAATTCGTCATCATCCCTCGGTCTCATTAGTTAAGATGGTCAGAGACAATTGATAGTGAAGATAAAAAGCATTTACAAGTAAACAGGCGGGGAAAATATCTTTTCCCCGCTCTAATAACATTAATTAGTTGAATTGTGGCCAATACTTTTGATTTGCTTCAATTAAATCATCCAATAAGTTCTTTGCCACCTCAGCGCTTGGCACTGTTTTGGAAAGCGTTAATGCTTGCCAAAACTTTTGATAGCTTCCTTCGATGTACGCTTCGACGGCTAATTTTTCAACAGTGACTTGCTGGTACATAAGTGCCCTTTCGAATTCAGGTATATTCCCTTGACTTAATACCTCTGGGCCATCGGAGCCAATAATGCATGGCACCTCTACCATTGCATTATCATCAAAATTAGCAATAGCACCATTATTTTCGACAATCATCAACATGCGTTCATGTGTATTAAAGGCAATGGCACGAGCTAAGTCTACAATAAATGTCGCATGGCTACCAATCGAGAAGTTACTGCCTTCTGCTGTTCCTCTTTCTATAATATCTCTGGCTGTTGAAAATACTGATTTTTCTCTTCCGTCCATTACCTCATTTGCACGAGTATAATTCGCATCCGCCTGACGTACTTCATAATCAGGATAAAAATAATATTTCAAATACGTATTCGGTAAGAAACGTGGATCAACCGCTAAGAGATCTTTTGCTTTTTTATGCGTTTCCTGCCAGCTCGGATCCATGTGCTGTGTATCTACTTCAATTTGAGTAAGGTAGCCATTCTCTGCTACATAGTCACGGATTTGCGGTAAATATTCATGTCCATCTTTATCCTTCACACTCGTCCACCAGCCAAAGTGGTTTAAACCAAAATAACGCACCTCTAAATCCTTAGGCTCTTTATCAACGATTTGTGACATTCTACGTAATGTTCCGACTGGCATATCACAAATATTAAGCACTCTAGCATCCGGACGAAGTACACGGCAAGCTTCTGCAATAATCGCAGCAGGATTCGAATAGTTCAGCATCCAGCAATCCGGTGCATATTTCTCCATCAAGTCGATCATTTCGATCATCGGACCAATGCTTCGCATACCATAAGCTATTCCACCTGGTCCACATGTTTCCTGTCCAATCACACCATGCTTCAATGGTATCTTTTCATCTTGTTCACGCATTTCATACTTACCAACGCGAATATGGGCAAAACAGAAATCCATTCCTGTAAAAGCCTCTTCCGGATCTGTCGTATAGGAAAACTCTATACTCGGCTCTTTTTCTTTTAATAAGATGTCCAATGCTTCACCTAGTTCATTCTGTCTCTCCGCATCATTATCATATAATTTAAGCGTTTTAATCGGAAAACGATCAAGGTTATCCAATAACATCATGACGATTCCTGGCGTATAAGTACTTCCGCCTCCTGCAATTACAACTGAAAATTTCTTCATATTCTATCTTCCTTTCTATTAATCATCTGATTGAATTCCTAAATAGTTATCAACTTGTCTTCTAATGTTGTTTACTTCCAGGCCATACACAACCTGCACATTTTTATCCTTGATTATGACGCCATTAGCACCTGTTTCATTTTTTAAAATCGCTTCATCCACTGCATCCGGCTTATCTACGGTAAGTCTTAAGCGTGTATAACAATTCGTTACCGTCTTAATATTGTCCTTGCCGCCCAATGCACCAACAATAACATTGGCTAAACCATCACCTGGTTGAGCGCCTTCCTCGTTATCATTGCTTTTCTTCTCTTTGTATTCTTTCTTGGAATACATTTTCGTTTCTTGATCGGCATCCTCACGTCCAATTGTTTTAAAGTTAAATTTGACAATGAGAAAGCGAAACACACCATAATAGATGGCAAAGAATATTAAACCAACTACAATGTACATCGGCCAGCTCGTCTTTTCGATTCCAAGCGGTAAATTATATAGCAGGAAGTCGATCATCCCATTTGGACCAATAGCTCTTACATCTAAAAGATTGAGCGTTACAAAACTTAAGCCAGCTAATGCTGCATGGACCACAAATAGAAGTGGTGCTACGAACATAAAGGAGAACTCAATTGGCTCGGTTACCCCAGCAAGAAAAGAGGTAAATGCTACCGGAATGAGAATCGCTTTTGCTTTTTTCTTATTTTCCGGCTTTGCTGTATGATACATCGCTAAACAAGCGCCGATTAAACCAAACATCTTCGAGATACCACGAGCATCCCAGATCACACTTTCTGACAGACGCGTAACACTCGGGTTTGCAATCTCGGCATAATAAATATTTCTAGCCCCTTCAAACACCTGACCGCCAACCTCTTGCACACCACCTAAGGAGGTATATAAGAACGGCGTATACACTAAATGATGCAAGCCAGTTGGAATCAACAGTCTTTCTAATGCACCATATAAAAACAATCCAAAATTGCCGCTTCGCTGAATCAACTCTCCTAAACTATTAATGCCACTCTGAAAGAACGGCCAAATATATGTCAGGGAAACCGCTAACAAAATCACTACAGGAATTAAGACAATAAAAACAAATCGTGAACCTCCATATATTTGAAAGGCACCTTTTAATTCTGTCTCAATAAACCGATTATGGACAGCAGCGGTAATCACCCCGAGAATCAGTCCCAGGAATACACCCATATCCAGGATTTGAACTCCTAACACTAATTTTTGCCCAGTGCTTTGCATTGCATCCGCTTCCGCTAATAAACCAGCTAGTTCCATGAATTTGTTCATGGCATTAACGAAAACAAGGTATCCCAGCAATGCTGTAAACCCAGCAACGGACTTTTCCTTTTTCGCTAGACCAACGGTAATCCCAACACAAAATATCAGTCCTAAGTTACCTAGAATGGCAACCAATGACCCAGATAATATAGAACCAAATCCAGTTAAAATCGGATTATCTAAAAATGGAACAGCATCCAGTAAACGTTGATTGGTAAAAACATTACCAAGCGCAATTAATATACCTGCAATTGGCAGAATCAATACAGGGATAAACATAGCTTTCGAAAAGCGTTGCATCGCTTCCATTGCTCTCTCTTTCATCAAAATCCCCCCTTAAACTCCTAAATCTATTTATATTTTTTCACTTACCAGCTTGGTTGTAAATGTTTTCAGCCATAGAAAAAACGTGTTTCGCCAACTGAAACACGTTTCACGTGAAAAAGTATTTATTCTTTTTTATGAAGCCTTACGAGATACTCCTTCATAATGATCTCAAACAGCATCAATAGCTTTGGAAAAAAGATATTCGGAAGCATATTACGATCGTCTAATTTATTATTATCACTGATTTTGAAATTAATATCAGATAAATCAGCTACCCGATTCTGAGTCTCTTTCGTGAACGAAACCGTAGTAATCTTTTGCTCACGAGCAGCATTCAGCTTATCAATTACTTGCTGCGTTTCTCCAGACTTCGATATCACAACTAATGCGCCAATATCATCAATGTTATTTTCAAATACGCCAACGGAATCCATACCGCTTGCAAGGACAGTCTTCTTGCCTAACACCAGCAATTTTTTATACAGGTACTCGGCTGTAATACCAGAAAAGCCCGTGGCATAAATAAAAATGTATTGCTGGTCTAAATGTAAAACCCGCTCAATAAATTGCGTAATATCCTCCATCGTATTGTACTGAAAGAAGTCCTGCGAGCTCATTTCTGGAAAGTCTTCCATTACTTCAGGTTTCGGCTTTTCCATTGTATTAAGCAATGGCAAGAGATTATAATACATGTCCACAAAGCCCGTGTAGCCTAATTTCTTGGCAAGTCGAATCACCGTGGCAGCTGAAGTATAATTGTTCTCTGCTATCTTCCGAACCCCCATTTGAAGCACCTTGTCGATGTTTTTAATAATATATTCTAATATCTGTATGTCTATTTCTGACAGATTTTTTCCTTGCGTTAATTTACTTATGTCTATCAATTTAGTCACTCTCTCAGGTTGGATTATACGTTTATTATAGCGGATGGTGTTAGGGGGGACAAATCGGGAGGTTATGTACAATATTATGTTGTTACATTAGTTTGTCGATTGTTTATGGACAAACTAATGGAGCCGATTAAATCTTGAGCGAATAGTAACGTATATTTATTTAAAAAGCTTATTAATTTGGAACCAATAATCAAATGACGTTTATGAATAGAAATTAGTCTTTTATGACAAAAATGACCAAATTATTGGAAATTGTGGTAGTCTAGTTCTATGTTAATCGCTACATTTCTGTTCCTGAAGTTTGGATTACAGTAAATGGTACAAATGAAGAATTATTTACCTATTCACAAGGAGAATCTATCAAAAATGAAAAGAATAAATAAACTTGGCTTGTTGTCCGTATTAATGTTATTCATTTTACTATCTGCTTGCTCTTATAAAGAATTTGAAGATTCACTTAAAAGTAAATTAGATACAGAGAAAGAAGACCAATACGTCAATCCATCTAACATACCGGTAAATGATCCTGAGGTTGAGCAGACAGAAGCAACTGCATCAGAGGCCGAACTTGCTACTGTTGGCGATACGATCACATTTACATTTGATGGAGGAGATGAATCCCACCAATTTCAATACACCCTTAATCAAGCATTTAAATCGGATACTATAAATGAGCTAAGTTTAAAAAGAGAAGATTTTGCAGATCCTTCTTTAATTAATGAGGATGGCTCAATTGATGAGATGTACCGTCTAGTACTTGTTGATGTCACGGTCAAAAATATTAATAATGATTCCTTTATGAGTGAAGAGGATAATAACCAGCCAATCATGTTCATTGAATCCTCGATTGGATTCAAAGAAGAAATTGAAGATCCAAATGGACCATTCACTTTACAGGCTGTTTACTTTAGCGAACATCCTCCATATGAGAAAAATCAGTGGAATGATTACTATCAGTTCCCCCTATCTTTCGGTCAAGAATTAGATGCCAAAGTTGGCTGGTTTGTCCCAGCTGAACAATTAGAGAAGGAACCTTTGTATTATATTATTGGCGGAGGCGGCAGTGCTGAGTATTATAAGTACTTTGAATTGACTTTTGATTAGGAGGATCGTCATGAACAAAACGTTAACTCGCTTGTTACAATTAGAGCTTAAAAAAGCGCTAACTAACAAATTCTTTTCCATTACATTGAGTATTGCTAGTATTTTCACCCTGCTTAGCGCCTGGTATATGATAGACACCTATTATCAAACCAATACTGCTTTATCCATGAATGCACAAGGTAATCCACTACCCTATAACAGAACACTTTATAAATATTGGATTGGTGGCGAAACATCATCTCTTGGGTTCACACTTTTTTTCACCTTGTTTCCACTAATTGCTGTTTTACCTTACGGCTGGTCGCACGTAACAGAAAGTAAAAATGGCTATGTGAAAATGATCGTCACAAGAAGTAATAAATGGCACTATTATGTAACCAAATTCATCGCGACATTTACTGCCGGCGGAACCGTTATCCTGCTTCCTCTTATCTTAAATTTTATTGTTGTGGCATCATTTGTGCCTGCTATTTCACCAACACAACTTAATCCTTATATATATGGTGTAGAAAACGGGGCGATCTGGTCAAACTTATTTTATACTCACCCGCTCATTTATACGATGCTCTATTTACTTTTAGATTTTATTTTTGCAGGTTTATTTGCAACGATGAGTCTTGCTATTTCCTTTTTTATTAAAAATAGAATTGCTATTATTTTAATTCCATTTTTCCTGCTGTTTATTTTGCATTACAGCCGTACATTTTTACAGTACAAATTTTATAAAGAAATTTCACCACTGAATTACTTACACGCCATTGCTATTGAAAATCCGGCAAGTACTATAATTATCCTTATTGAAGGAATGGTGCTATTTGTTTTGACATTTGGTATAACGATGAGATTAGGTGTTAAACGTGAGATTTTTTAACCTGTTTAAATATGATGTAAAGAACGGTTTCCGTATCAACCTTCTTCATTTACTAGTTATAGTCTTTTTAGTGCTTGCATATTGTTTTGATTTTTATATCCGCAAAAAGCATGCATACATGTTTGATCCAGTGATTCCTTCTGGTACCTGGATTGATTATTTATTCTACATACTAGCAGGTATTAAAGAATATATACCTTCGGATACCGAGAGCTTTCTTTTTCCTGTCAAATGGATGTTATTACATCTGTTTATTCTTTACAGTACGCTGCATTATCCATACAGAGATCTGTCCGCACTAGGATTGAACATGTTAATGAGAACAAAAGGACGACTGGCCTGGTGGAGTTCAAAGACTCTATGGAATATCTGTTACGTCTTGGCAATCTATGCAGTAATATTTCTAACCATTTTGACTTTTTGTTTTATCATGCAGGAGCCCATTTCATTTGAGATTACACCGATGTTTGTCAATGACCTTTTAGATGCGCAAAGCCCATTTGATACCTTTTCAATTGATTTAGTCGTTTACATTGTATTTATTCCTGTGATGATGTCGATTGCGTTTAACCTGCTGCAGATGACCATCGTACTGTTTATCAAACCCTTGTATAGCTTTGGTATGCTGGCTATTATGTTGCTTTCCTCTGCCTACATTGTCACTCCCTATCTTCCTGGTAACTATGCCATGCCAATTCGAAGTATTGATGTAGTAGAGCAAGGTCTTTCGTTTAACGGGGCAGTAATCGCTTGGAGTATTTTAACCGTAGGATCATTCATCCTTGGTTGTATCTATTTTAGGAGATTCGATATTCTACATGATGATTTTAATTAATCGTTCAAGAAAGGAGATTGACTATGACAACCATTGATTTGGATCATGTTACGAAGACGATGAAGGGGATTAACGTCATTAACAATATTTCTTTAACCTTCCATTCTGGTAAAGTCACCGGATTACGCGGTGTAAACGGCTCTGGAAAGACGATGATGATGCGGTTAATTGCTGGTTTAATTTTTCCTTCCAAAGGATCGATCCACATTGACGGTAAAAAACTTGGAAAAGATCTTACCTTCCCCGAAAGTATTGGCATGCTGTTAGAAAATCCAGCTTTTTTAGATAGCTATTCAGGCTTCCAAAATCTAAAAATGCTCGCATCGATTCGCAATGAAATTGATACGGTGCAGATAAGAGCTGTGTTAAATCAGGTGGGCCTAGATGAGGCAAGCAGTAAGAAAAAATATAAAAAATATTCATTAGGGATGAAGCAACGCCTTGGTATTGCTGGTGCCATTCTTGAAAGACCGGATATTGTCATACTGGATGAACCGACCAATTCACTGGATACGAATGGCGTAGAACTGGTTAAAAAAATCGTACATCAAGAAAAGCAACGCGGGGCATTAGTGATCATCTCCTGTCATGATAGCGATATATTGGATGAATTGGCAGATGAGATACATTATCTGGAAAACGGAACACTTATAAGCAGCTCAAAAGGAAGTGAAAAAACATGAAAAAGCTCTTCCTCGGTTTCCTGTGTTTAGCTTTAACTGTAGGAGTAGGTATTCGCATTTGGAATGTCAATAAAGATGTCGAGCTTCCTCCAGTCCACACCTTTAAAATGAGTGAAGAAGTGGCCATTGAAGATAATATATTTCTAGATGACTTTGAAAATATGGATGGTTATACCGTGACCGTAAACGATGCAGAAATCATTCCTTATGAGGCATACCTTGCAAAATATCAGTATCAGGATGATCCGGATAATCCATTGTTTGCAGAAGAGGATTTTCTTTTTCCTGAAATGGTTTATGATATCGATATAACCGTTAAAAATACGAAGAAAACGGATAATCCAAAGGAACAAAGTGGTATTAACTTTATTCACTATTATTTAATTGGTACCGATTTCGAACTTCAAATTAGCGATGAGCTATATCGCGTTGGTAATCCTGATTTGGAAACAGGCATGACAGATGGATTTCGTCTGCGCCCAGAAACAGAAATGAACTTTCATTTACCATTTTATTTTTCGCCATCAGCTATTGCTGGCCCGCTTCAAGTAAAGGATATTACTAGTGACGATATATATTTGGTTGTTTCTTTATATCCTCATGTGAATCAAATTTTGATAGAATCCTAATATTTGTCCCCTTGAAACTATCTCAGGGGGATAATGTACAAGTCCTCCCTCAAACCCTGTTCCCAGCATTTCTTTTAACCTATATAAATGGTATAATTTACTATGTAATCAATCCTTCAATCTTCGTTTATCTTAATTGTATATAAAGGTTGTGGTTAACATGGTCTTATCTCTCTTCTTTTTTGTCATTGAATTAACAGCTATGTTCTTTGGTCTCTTTTACACACTTAGTCTAAAATTAAAATTAAAAACAATTATGTTCGGGGTTATTGCTGTTGGTTTACCTGCCGTTTCATCTTATTTATATGTGGCAGGTTGCTTTGGCATCAGTTACCTTCTGATCAGCTTAAGTTTATTTTTTTATATTCATACCCGAAAGCTACGTACACTGCTGGATGTTGCTATCCTGGCGATTATTAGCCTTATTGCAGAAAACCTTTCACAGATTATTCATTTTTCTTTTTTTACAGATCAACAAACTCCTGTTGTTGCAGGAATAAACAGTTTGTTTCTTGTAATCATTTTTACTGTTTGTACCTATCTTTATCGGTTATTTATCATGAAGATTTGGCAAATGTTTTCGATTGCCACACAAATCCTGTTATTCTTCGTCGCATGGGTTACGACAACCGTTATCTTTTTCAATCTATTCATCTCTTTACATCGTAATCTATATTATCCTGCCATTTTTAATGTGCTAATTGAGACTATCTATCTTTTATTAATGTTCGTTCTGTTTGCCCTCTTGTTTCGTAACATTAAAAAGGAGAATACATTAAAAAACAAAGAAATAGAACGAGAGCAAATGCTGCAATACATGCAAGAACTCGAACGAATCAATAAGGATATGCAAAGCTTCCGGCATGATTACCAGAATATCTTGCTTACCATGCAAGGATACATGGAGCATAATGATATCAAAGGATTAAAAAACTATTTTAATAATTATATTGTGAAAGTGGAAAATAGTACGCTTCGTCGTAACCATTTATTTCACCAGCTAGATAAAATTAAAATAATTGAATTGAAAGGATTTCTATCTTCAAAAATATTACTGGCCCAGGAGTCCAGCATAACTATTCATGTAGAAGTAGCCGATCAAATTAAAGCTATTGATATGCATATAATAGATCTGATTCGGCTAATTGGTATATTACTAGATAACGCGTTAGAAGCTTCTCTCCACTTAGAAAACCGGGAGCTAAATATGGCATTTATCCAGAAAAAAGACGGTTCCTTACTCATGGTAATAGAGAACCGCATCGAAAATGAGAATATAACTATCGGACAACTGTTTCAGGCTGGATACTCAACAAAGGGAAAAGCTCGAGGTAACGGCTTAACAACCGCTCGTCGAATTATCAATCAATGGTCAAATGCTACCATGAATACACGCATCGAAAATCAATTCTTCATTCATGAAATTGAAATAAAAGCCGTAAACGAGCAGATTTCCGTTCCATATGAAAAAACACTTGTCTAGTAAACGATCATGACACAGGGGAGGATATATTGTGAAGGTAATAATTTGTGAAAATGAAACAGAGCAACGCCTATTGTTAGAATCGATTATTTCGCATTATGCTTTGGTCTCTGAACCAAGCATTGAAATAGTGCTTAGTGCCGCTACTCCGGAAGAAGTGCTGGTTTTCCAACAAGATCAGAGAGCAGATTGTTATTTTTTAGATATAGAACTTGCTTCGACACTTAATGGAATGGATGTTGCCCGTAAAATCCGAGAACAAGATCCCTTTGCTACAATCATTTTTATTTCCATGCATGCAGATCGATTAAAATTGACATTTAAATATAAATTAGCTGCGCTTGATTTTATTGTTAAAGATGATAATCGAGCAAAGCTATCCGAGCAAGTAATCGATGCATTAGAAGCGGCTTTTACCAAATGCAAGCAACAAAACACTTCACAAGAGAAGATATCATCACTTGCAATCCGTATCGGTGAGCAGATTAAATACGTTCATTATACGGACATTTATTACTTTGAGACTTCCCCTAACGTACATAAAATAGGACTACACGAAAAAAATGGCTATTATGAATTTTATGCAAAATTAAAAGATCTTGAAGAACTTCATCCATCCTTTTTTCGCTGTCATAAAAGCTACGTCATCAATCTGCAACACATTAAAACAATTAATAAAAAGGAACGTAAATTGATCATGGCAAATGACCAGGAATGTTACCTGTCTTTTCGTAAAGTAAAGGAATTGCAAACTAAGCTTAATCAGCAGTATCCTGGTATTTCCACTATTGGATAAATCCGAAACCGTGTAGTTTAAGTTAAATGATCGGCAGGGTGGCCTGGATAGCTCAATATATCACGTAGAGTCCTGACGGTACATTGCTGACAATCCACTACGTCTGCACCTGTGTCTACTGGTAATGCTTCGAAGCAGACTTCCTCGGTTGAAGTATTTAGGGTAATAGCCAGCAGTGCCCCACAGGACGAGAAGTGATTGCTAGGAGACATCCGAGCACTCGGAAGCAAGGCTATCCCTAGCTTCCTTAGAGTACCAGACACATCCCCATGTTCTATCACTCTAGATCCCTAACTCCTGTTTCTAATATTTCCATTTGCAATACTGTCTGCTCGTCTGTAATGGTTTTATCTTTACCATTTATAACCGCTTCATATAAGTCATCATATACAATGCCATAATCACCATTTACGGATGTTACTTTTTCTTCATGAATCGTACCATCATCGTCCACGTACGTTAATACGCCATAATGTTTGAGGGTATCTACACCAAAATCTTTATTATCTGGCATGTAAAATAACTTTAAATGTTCTTCCTGACGATCTTTTGTTTCTTTGACAAAGCATCCTTTTTTTCCGTAAACGACGAAGCTTGGTCTTTCTTTTATTCTAAAATAACTGGATTTTACCGATACTTTTAACGTGCCGTAATATAAATCCAAATCGAAATAATCGTTCATTCTTCCTGTTCCTAATAGTTGTCTCACATCATAATGGATCTGATCCGGCTTGCCAAAGTAGCTGATGACCTGATCCAGGGTATGACAGGCATGGCCGTATAAAAAGGACACAGCTGGATCAAAGGAATCGGCAGACTCCGGGACTTCTGGACGGAAATAGTCAAAATGCATTTCCATTTCCAGCAGGTCGCCTAGTTTCCCTTCCTCGATAACTTTTTGAACCGTTAAGAAATCACTGTCAAAACGTCTATTTTGATACGCTTGGACAATCAAGCCTTTCTCTTTGGCCAATGCAAATATTTCTTTCGCCTGTTCCGAGTTTTCCGTAAACGGCTTTTCCACCAAGCAGTGTTTATTATGTTCTAATACTTGTTTTGCGTATTCATAATGGCTGTCATGTCTTGTGCATACCACAATGACTTGAATATCATCATCATGCAATAATTCATTCAAGTCAGAAGTATAATGTACGCCATCAATTCGCTTCCAGCTATCACGATCGGGATTTCTCCGATAAATCGTTTTTACCTTTATATTCTCTCGTTGCAGTACGAATGGCAGATGATATCTATTCGTACTTTTTCCATTGCCAATATATCCTATAGTAAGCATAGGTATCCTCCTTCATTTTTTGCATATCATTGCTGCTTCAATTATTTTACATGAAAGACCTTGTATGAAAAAGTACCCCCCTCTGACAGGAGGTACTTTTCTATTTAGCTTACATTAAGTTAATGGCATGGAATAGGATACCAAGTGCAAACAATCCGAGAATCATAATAATAGGAGACACTTTCTTCCTGAGCAGCCACATGCTGAGGAGTGTGATTAACAGCCCTGCTAAACCTGGAATTAGGCTATCTAAGTTGTCCTGTAAAGTCGTGACATTATATTCACTTAATGAACGACCGGCGGCTTGCTGTTCTAATGCCGTGCGAATCCCTTCTGATCCAGCAGGCAGGTTCTCCCAATCGATATACGCACCTTCGTCCAGTTCAACTCTCGATACCGTTGGTGTAAAGGATACCGCAACCCATCGGTTAACTAATGCACCAAGAATGAACATACCGAGTATCGAGGCCCCTTTGGTAATGTCACGAAGCAATCCACCAGATAAATCTTCCGTAATTTTGGAACCTGCTTTGTAACCAAGTTCTTGTGTATACCACATGAAACCCATACGAATGATGTTCCATAAAACAAAGTATAGGATTGGTCCCAATATGTTCCCAGTTAAAGCAAGAGAAGCGGCCAATGCACCGAGAATTGGTTTAACCGTGAACCAGAAAACGGGGTCCCCGATACCTGCTAACGGACCCATCATCCCGACTTTAACCCCTTGAATAGCTTTGTTATCAACTGGGGCACCATTTGCACGTTCTTCTTCAAGTGCTAACGTCACACCAATGATCGGAGAAGCTACATATGGATGGGTATTAAAAAATTCTAAGTGTCGTTGCAGTGCCGCAGCACGATCTTCTTTTGTTTTATATAATCTTCTGATGGCTGGAATCATAGAAAAGGCCCAACCACCGTTTTGCATACGTTCATAGTTCCAGGAACCTTGAATGAAAGTGGATCGCCACCAAATAGCAACGCGATCTCTTCTAGACAATTTCATTTCTTTAGCCATTTTGTGTCCTCCTCCTTTTAGTAGTTATCAATAATATCACCTATCGGATCTCCCGTGTTCCCATTTCCGCCGCCACCTGAACCGCCTTGTTTCGTAAGCGCCAGATAGATAAGTGCAAGAGCCACACCGATAGCACCAAGACCCAATAGTGTGATGGATGGAATTGTCGCTAATACGAAGCCAATCGCAAAGAATGGCCATACTTCTTTTGTAGCCATCATGTTTATAACCATCGCATAACCGACGGCTACTACCATACCCCACCAACTGCTAAGCCATCTGTCAGCCAATCTGGCATAGACTGCAGTAAATCTCTAACCGGCGCTGCACCAACAGCCAAAATTAAGGCAGCTGGGATGGCTATACGCAGACCTTGCAAACAAATGGCGATAAGATGCCATACTTCTATCCTTCTGATGTTTCCTTCTTTTGCTGCCGCATCCATTAAATGAATTATTGCGGTTGCAATCGTTCGGACAATGATCGTTAATAATAGCCCCGCAACTGCAAGTGGAACTGCAATCGCGATGGCAGATGATACACCACCTTCGCCCTGACCACCTAAAACAAGAATGATGGCCGAGGCAACAGACGCCAATGCAGCATCGGGGGCTACAGCAGCTCCGATGTTTGCCCATCCTAAAGCAATTAATTGCAGGGTACCACCTAAAATAAGGCAGGGCACTACTTCGCCTGTAACTAAACCGATTAACGTACAGGCTATAATGGGCTGGTGGAAGTGGAATTCATCCAATATCCCTTCTATACCTGCTAAAAATGCTACGATAATAACTAATATTATTTGAATAATAGTCAATTCCATATTTATTCTTAATCCTCCTTTTGATCTGACAATCAGGATTATTACTGTCTGTTCAACTCCGCTTGAGCCCTCTGAAGAATCTCATCCATGTTGCCTTTTGAATCATTTGGAACTTTGCGTACATCGAATTGCACACCAAATTCCTTCAACTTTTTGAACGCATCGATATCTGCCTGATTAAAGGCCAATACCTTATTCGGTTGAACTTTCCCAGTGGAGTGTGCCATCGAACCAACATTGATGGTCTCAAGTGGAACACCGCCTTCCACCGCTCTAAGTACGTCATGGGGATTTTCAAAAAGAAGCAATGCGCGCTGACCGCCGAAATGTTGATCATCTTGAGCAAGTTCCACCATTTTATTGATCGGAACAACATGTGCCTTGACCCCTGATGGAGCAGCCTGCTGGATTAATTTCTTACGAAGGTCATCCTTCGCTACTTCATCCGAAACGACGATAATTCGCGTAGGCAGTGTATTCTTGGTCCAAGCCGTTGCTACCTGGCCGTGAAGCAGTCGAGAATCAATACGTGCTAACACATATTCAAATGTACCAGGTTCACCTGAAGTAGATGGCTGAGTGGCTGTTGCAGCGGCATCTGCCGGCTCTAATTCTTCCGGCTTCACCTTCACCGCTTCTTTCGCTGTGTCCAGAATATGCGAAGCAATTTCGTGGGCCGTGTTCATAGAAAAGCGTGAAGAATAAGCTTCAATCAACATCGCTAAGTTCACACCAGCAACGATTGCCCATTTATCTTTGTGCTCTTCCATCAAGTTGTTTGCCTGGTTGAAGGGAGTCCCACCCCAAAGATCAACTAAGAATAATACTTCATCCTTGTTGTCGAATGAGGCAATCGCTTTTTGCATTTTTGACTTTATATCATCAGGTCCTTCGCTCGGCATCAACGTAACAGCTGTTACATTTTCTTGTTCTCCAAAGATCATGGATCCAGATTGCAAGATACCATCAGCAAATTCACCGTGAGTAGCAATGATAATCCCTACCATCCCTTTACCTCCTTTTTTTGTTGTTAAGGTTTATATACAATAGCATTACCAACATTCGGATAAAAATTATAAATGGATTAGCAAAACTAAGCCAATCACTTCAAGGAGACAAAACCAGCCTTGCACACCCTACTTTTGGTTCCTTTACGGTTAAACGATACAAATCTCTTCGCTACTCTCACCTCTTTTGGCTCCTTTACGGCTAAACGATACAAACCTCTTCGCTACTCTCACCTCTTTTGGTTCCTTTCCAGTTAAACGATACAAATCTCATCTCTCTTCTCACCACTTTTGGTCCCTTTCCCAATTAAACGAAACAAACCATACACTTTTTAACACGAAAAAAAGGATTAAATAATCCTAAAGGCAGAGAGCTGCCCTTAGGATCATTTAATCCATTCTTTTAGCAAAATTACTTTTTCAATTTACTCCTGAATCCGCGTTTGATTACATCAAAGAAGCTTAAGGACTGGACCATATGATCCGGATCAACGTATGTACGGATCGCGCGAAACACTTTTTTGGGATCTTTAGACGAAAATGTAAATGTTCCATTCTTCTTCGTTTGGATCGCATAACGCGGAATCCATTTTCCTTTGAACAGAACAGAGGCGATTACGTAATCTACTTCTTCCCAAGGAATTTGAATAAACTTGCGAGCATCACGTTTATTGAAGAACTCAAATCCTTTATCGCCAATCATTATCTGTCCATAGTCCGAAACACTTAAGTGTGAGGTTGCATCCATTACCAAATCAACTTTTGTATTGATTGATTGAACCATTTGTTATGCCCCTTTTCTTTCACTTCCTGCCATGATTGCAAGATGACAATACATGCAATCATTTCTATTTTATCCAAGTCCAGGGGTTTTCTAATCAAATTTTGGGATGATTGCTCTCGGAAACTTGTGGCTGTACTTCTTCTCAATGGCTAACATACTCAGGACTGGATCAGCCAGCGATGAGCGTCATGAAAAAGTGGTGCCCATGTAGATTCGTGGTGCGTTCCACCTTGTATAAAATCGAATCGAATACGACTTTCCGCCAGACCAGCTGTGATCAGTGTCTCCTTGACCTGTGCAACATGCTCATAAGCAACTCGATTAAACTCGGGATTATCCGTCTCTTCTCCTCCGATACTCAGAAAAATGCGCAGCGTCGGAGAAATAACGGACTGCTCTATCAGTTGAATGATCGCGCCATTGTCCTGCCACATCACAAACGAAATACCTCCCACCCGGTCAAACTGATCCGGATAGCGAATGGCGGTGTAAAGCGATATATATGCTCCGAATGAACTTCCACTAATCATTGTATGTTCAGGTTCAGGCAGTGTCCGGTAGTGGCTGTCGATATACGGTTTCAGTGTCTCGGCAAGGAATTCAGCATATGCAGCACCTTTTCCTCCGAAGCCATATTCTTCATTGATCGTAAAGTTATATTCATTGTTGCGCTGGTCGCCTCCATTATCAATAGCTACTACGATTGTTTCGAGTGCAGGTTCATCGATAGCCATTTGCTCCAACGTTTCATCTACGCCCCACTCCGTTCCCCAAGACGTTGCTTGATCAAATACATTCTGTCCGTCGTGCATATATAAGACTCGATACCTGCGCGTTCCTTCCTTATAGCTTCTCGGCAAATAGATCCACACCCTACGCTCTGTCTGCAGTTGCGGAATCGGGAACGCCTCAATCACCCTTACGTCGCCAGTAATCGTATGTATCGCACTGTCGTTAAAAACTTTTTCCCACGATAAAGCAGTATGTTTCATCCTAATAACCTCCAAATACTTTAACTATACCTACTACTTTAATACATAATAACCTGCTGCATATAGCATAAAGTCTTGCGTATCAGTTTAAGAAAAACACTAAACCTGGATATAAGTTATAATAGATGTAAGAAAAAATCAGTATCGAAGAAAGGCTATTACAATACATGACAAACATTAACTTACAAGCATCCGAATACCTATACACCTGCACACACGGTCTTGAGGAACGTTCTCTCTGTGCCTTAGAGCAAAGAGCGCTCTTCGGAGAAGAATCAGCGAACCTGATAAAAAGTACGAGAAACATCGATCCAAGCAGGAGCCCGTTTATAAAAGGCAAACTTGCGGTGCTTTTCTCAGGCGATTCTGTTCAGGACATCGCTGAACGGGTCAATCAAATTGAGCTTGGTAACCAAACATTTAAAGTACAGTATCTAAAAATAAATGACCTTTCTAATGAACAAAAAATTGAGTTTGCTGAACAACGGGTGATAGAAAAAGAAATTGGCTGGAATATCATCGGCAAGGCGAAGATGAAAAACCCTGATGTGCTATTCGGTATTGCGCCGTTTCAAGGACGCTGGTATTTCGGCGTCTATCAGGAAAGCGAGTCTGTCTGGCTCCACCATGTGAAGAAGCCTCATGAATACTCAACAGCAATTAGTACTCGCTTGGCCAGAGCTGTCGTCAACATCGCCGTTCCAGATCCAGCAGGCGTCCGTGTAATCGATCCTTGCTGCGGAATAGGTACGGTACTTGTTGAAGCACTGTCGATGGGGATCGAGATTGTTGGCTCCGACCGCAATCCATTAGCAGTAAAAGGGGCCAGAGAAAATATCGCTTTTTTCCACTATGACACAACAGTCGAGGTTAAAGATATTGCTAAACAAGATGGCCATTATGATGTGGCAATCATAGACATGCCCTATAACCTTTATTCTCCCGCTACACCGGCAGAACAGTTTGCGATCATCCAGCATGCCAGAAGAATTGCCGACAGAGTTTTGATCCTTACCCTCGAAGACATGGATGAAATGATAGCGACCGCTGGTTTTACAATCGTCGATCGATGTGAAGCACATAAAGGGTTAAAGGCGCTTTTCTCACGGCAAGTAATTGTTTGTGAATAGAGGAATTGGGTGCTTCCACCACCTATTCCTCACCAGCTAAATACGCTGCCAGCATCCGATCCACTTCAGCAGCTGTCTGTCTCTTTTCTTCCTCTGTCTTTGCAGGTTCATTCTTCACGGATCTCTGCTCTTTATGCTGCACATACCAATCTGGTACCACATCACGCTTATTAGCAACAGGCTTTTGCTGATAGGACTTCGTTCTTTTTTTGACTCTTTGATTCAACCGTCCCACATCCTCTACTGATTTCACACCTGCTTCTGTCCAATTAACCAGTACACGCTCGATATATTTCACACCTTTGGCTTCTGCCTTGGCAGCAACTTTCATTGCAGCAAACAGCAAATCGTAGCCATATTCCTCATACCACTGCTTTAACAGATCATGATTAAATCGCGATTCACTTACACCTCTTCGCAAGTTCGCACGATAAAAATTAATCAATTCGCCAAATGCCTTGTCCTTTTTATTATTACATTTCTTTATTTCTTTCCTCTCTACTGTCTTTCCCTTTGTCTTTACGGAGGCTGAATCACTTGATATGACAGCTTTCCTGCTTCCTGATGGTAAGTGTTTTACTAACTGGAAGGTTCGTGTTTTACTTACCGCTTTTCGCTGACTGGTCAGTAATTTACTTACTTGTGGATGTGGTTTCGTTGTTTGTGAGTTTGAATTCGGAGTGTGTCTCTGTCTTTTTCTTTGAAGGTTTGTATAGATTAGTTCGTCAAACAGGTCATTATCCCATTTTTTGTTGGGGGTGATTTGCCAGTGATGATAATTTTTGTTTATCGAAAATACCATCGTTTCCTGTTCCCAGTGAAGCACTGAACACTCAGCTAAAAAGGTTAATTCTTTTTTGACATCCTGTTTATACATACCGGTGATCTCAAAGTGGGTAAAGTTTGGTACCACACAGTCTTTTTGACCGGTGCCGTATGATAATCTCCAGATAAACAGGATAAGATTCAATTGCCTTTTGGAAAAATTACGCCTTAGTATTTCATTCCATAATTCATTCGCTATTCGGATATGACCATTCTCTAATTGTGGATTTGCCGTTTTCATTCGCTTCTCCTCTTTTCCGCTATAATTATGCTTATACTATAGCGGAAAATGAGAGATCCATCATCTTACTGTATTTATCTGAACAGGGTAGAAAAAGCGATTTTCTAGTGTGAAAAATAAGATTTTCACGTCAGAAAATCGCTTTTTGTTGTTGTTTAGAACACGTACCGTACTTTTTTAAATTTTTTCTTATATTTTCAACCTAACGCTTGTAAATAAAGTAATATTACTGTGTATCTTAATACAACTTACTCATCTTCCATTTCTTCCCACGTAATTCCATATGGCGCTCCCCCTGGCGTATATCCAGCTATATAATAAAAGGTTTCATCCGATTCGAAATCCTGTTCTTCCATTTGCTTTTGCTCTGCTTTTCTTCGCTTTCGTTCAATTGTTACATTTTGTTTCCTTATTTCGTCCTGTTTGATTATATCTTTATATTTCTCGTCTATTTCATAACCCAATGTCTCCAATTCAACAATCGCATTTAGCTTATTAACCCCGAAATGTTTGGCATACCCTTTCACTAAATTTTTCCCTTCGTATTTCGGGATCCAGTGTGGTGCAGCCTGAAGTCTGCCTTGCTTATTCGTTCTTTTACGGCGGGGTACCGAATTATTCTTCTTTTTCTTTTTCTTCTTCATATTGATTAACTCCTTTCTTTCAACAAAACAATAGAACCTATCCACGATGAGCGGATAGGTTCTTCGATTTTTTCGTTTAACTAGGCCATACATCTTCTGCAATGTTAATAATGTGCTTGATCTTATTCCACTGTTCCTCTTCTGTAATAATGTTTCCTTCTTCCGTACTGGAGAATCCACACTGCGGGCTAAGGGATAAGTTTTCTAACGGAATCAGCTCACTTGCTTCGGCAATTCTCGCTTTAATCTTCTTGGGATCTTCTAATTCCGGGAATTTAGAGGTAACTAATCCTAAAACGACTGTCTGTTCCTTATTTTTAAAGCTTTTTAGCGGTTCAAAATCTCCTGAACGGTTATCATCATATTCTAAGAAGAGTCCATCTACATTCAAGTTGGCAAATATCGCATCAGAGAATTGATCATAGCCACCGCTGGTAATATACGTAGATTTGAAGTTACCGCGGCAAATATGCATGGTGATAACCATATCCGCTGGCTTTTCAGAAATAGCATCATTGATACAGCGTACTCTGGCATCGATTATGTCCTCCAGTTCCTGGCCTGTTTTTTCAACAACTGCCTGGATCCGCTCTTCCGAAACAAAATCAATCCATGAAGTATCATCTAATTGTAAATAGCGGCAACCTGCATCATAGAACGATTGGATTGCCTGTTTATAAGCTGCTATTGTATCTGCATAGAATTGCTCCGTGTTTTCATTGTAATACTCATCCCTTGCATTCTCGTAAATAGCATATTGGGACTAGGGATAGAAAACTTCGCAACCTGACTGCCATCACCATATTGATCAACCGCTTCTTTCAAAAAGGTAAAATGTTCGATCATAGGATGATGATCAAAAGCGACTTTATCGACTACTTTAATCGCACTATTTTTTGTTTTTGCACCTTGAAAGTTACTGATATATTCCGCTTCAAAAAGTTCCACACCTTCTAAAGCCGCTAAGAAATCTAAATGCCACCAGGAACGTCTGAATTCACCATCTGTCACTGATTTAAGCCCTACTTCTATTTGTTTTTTTACTAGTTTCTCAATTTCCTGATCCTCTACTGCTGTTAGCGTATCTTTTTCAATCTTTCCATCCACATAGGCTTGTCTCGCCTCTTTAATCGGCTCCGTTCTTAAAAAACTGCCGACATGATCGGCTCTGAATGGCGCTTTAACCAATGTTTTTGTCATTGTGCATCCCGCTCTTTCTGTATAGAATGATTGATCCATTGTATCATAGAAGCACCTTTATAATGAAAGACTTATAATCTATCACTTGCTATAGCTTTAAACTATAGCTAAGACCCCTCTTCAGCAATCGTCTCTTTTACATACTGAATATAGGTATGAGCCAATTGACTGATCGGTACATCCTTGTGCGTAATATAGCCGACGTTCATACGCTCTTCCAATCGCAAAGGAATCGCTACAATATCATTATTTAATTCATGACTGATAACCCCTGTCGAAATCGTATAGCCATTTAAGCCAATTACTAAATTAAATAAGGTCGCCCGATCACTTACTTTAATATTTTTGGGTCTGGAAAGGGTACTTAAAATCTCCTCCGAAAAATAAAAAGAATTATAATCGCCTTGTTCAAAAGACAAATAAGGGTAAGGAACTAAATCTTCTAATGTCACATATTCTTTTTGCACAAGCGGGTTTCGAAAGCTTACAAAAACGTGTGGTCTTGCTTCAAACAGTTCATGAAATACTAAATTTCCCTCTCTTAAGAACTTATGAATCACTTTTTCATTAAAATGGTTTACATATAAAATACCAATTTCACTACGCAGCTTCTGTACATCATCAATGATTTCATAGGTCTTCGTTTCTCTTAACATGAACTCATATTCCTCTAGATTATAGTCTTCTAATAAACGTACAAAAGCACTGACTGCAAAGGAATAATGCTGCGCTGATACAGAGAAATGCTGCTTAGGCAATCGTTTATTGGAATAGCGGTTTTCAAGCAACTCCGCCTGTTCCACGACCTGTCTTGCATACCGTAAAAACTCTGATCCTTCCTGTGTCATCACAATGCCCTTATTGGTCCGCGAAAAAATGGTAATCCCGATTTCCTTCTCCAGTTCCTTTAGCGCGTTGGATAAACTGGGCTGACTAATAAACAAACGTTGTGCTGCTTGACTGATGGAACGACTTCTTGTCACTTCAATTACGTATCTTAGTTGTAGTAGTGTCATTTTAAATCTTCCTTTGGGCGTTTTCTGGTTTCAGTAAGGGTTGATATTAATTCACGCGTTCCAATTCCTTTTATTTTATTATATCGAATACGAATGAAAAATCCTACATACAATTAGACTGGCTATTATGTAATAAAATCAAACGGGAACCACGGAATAAAGTGAGACTTCGATCAGTGGAGGGATGACGGACGGTTAACGCCTTTGTGTAACAACAAGTTTTAGGGCCATCCCGACAAGGATGGCCCTACTCATTTATGAAGAGATCACTCTATTTGCTTTACGTTTTAAACTCCTGTTGGACTTACTAGAATTTTTGCTTGGTTCTTATCATTTGTAAGGGCATGGAAGCCTTCTTCCACGATATGATCCAATCCAATTTTCTTAGTGATAATCGGTTTAAGATCAAGTTGTCCAGATTCCACCATCGCAATAACATCTTTGTAGACATCGCGATAACCGATTGTTGCAAGAATGTTTAATTCTTTTAAGTTCGCTTGTAAGACATTTACTTTGATCGGTTGTGGAATGATCGACACAATGACAAGTTGTCCACCTTTAGCAAGTGAATCAATTGCACTGTTCACTGTTGCTTCAGCTCCAGCACAATCGAATGCGATATTAACTCCGCCATTTGTTTCCGCATTGATCTTTTCAGCTGCATTCTCTTCTAGCGTATTAATAACTGTCGTTGCACCAATCTTTTCTGCCATCTCAAGACGTTCATTGGAAATATCCATCGCATAAATACGTGATGCACCAGCTGCTTTCGCACATAGAATAGCTGTCAGACCGATTGGACCAACACCATAAACCGCTACAGTATCGCCCGCCTTCATGTTGCTTAGCTTAAGCGCGTGGAATGACACAGCTGTTGGCTCAATAACAGTAGCTTCTTCAAACGAGATGCTATCCGGTAGCTTGTGAACCATATGCGTCTCCACAATTGCATACTCAGCAAAAGCACCGTCAGATTGCAATCCAACAAAACCATTGTGCTCACACAAGTTATAATTTCCTTTCACACAATTCTCACAATTACCACACTTAATAGCCGGCTCAATCGCTACACGATCGCCAACCGAAAAACCGCTTACACCTTCACCAATTTCATGAATAACGCCAGAAAACTCGTGACCAAGCGTTAATGGTGCCATTTGACCTGTTACAGGATGAGGCTCACCAACTTGAACGACTCCCTCAGCGCCGTGATAAGCGTGCAGGTCACTTCCGCAAATGCCCGTCCATGCTACTTTTATTTTAATGTTACCAGGTTTAATTGTAGGTTCTTCCTTATCTTCTACACGAATGTCATGTTTACCATACCATACTGCTGCTTTCATAATACTAAATACCCCCTAAGAAATTGTTATTTCAATTGAAAACTCTTTCTCCATCCTGCCTTGCGTATATATTTTAAATCTATTAACACCGCTTCACAACCAACAGTTTGGGGTGGTTTGTATCATTTTAAACAAAACGCATGTATTTGTTTGAGATCTTTGGTGGTAATTTTTTCAATGGTAGGTGGTATAAAAGACGCATATGTGCATCAACGGGAAGGAATAGAAAAAGTGAAGCAATATTTTGCTCCATTCTGTTATATACGTGCATTTATTTACAGTACGGTATCAGCATGATGTATCTAAATGAGGATTCCCTGATTTATTTCTTTAAGTTCTGATTCTCGATAAATTGCTCAAAATCATCTTTAGTATCTTGATTTAAACGATGCTGATTAAATTTTTCATACTCTTGCATTGCTAACTTATCGGCTACATATTTTGATATTCTCCCTGCATTTTCAAGAATGTCACGATCATTAAATTGAAGAAAAGCATTTAGTTTATCCATCCACTCTTTCATATGCATTGGCTGTTGTCTTTCCGCTTGATCCTCAGCATAATCTAAATACATTGTGACAATTCTATTGAGGTATTCATTTAAGCGTGCCGTTGCACATTGGCGGAATTGTGTACCTCGGTGGGATCGGACTCTGTATCCAATCGCGATAATCATTTGGAGATTGTAGTGTTTTGTCGTATAATTTTTACCATCTTTCGCAGTTGTCAAGTAAAACTTGACAACTGCATTCTCATCTAATTCCATCTCATCAAAGATTTTTTTGATATGAAGGCTGATATTCTGCTTAGTCGATTGTTATAAATCCGCAATTGCCTTTTGTGTCATCCAAACTGTCTCATTTTCCAATCTAACATCGATTTTAGTGTTTCCATCCTCTGCTTGATAGATTAAGATGTCCGGTTCATTTTGCATTATCTTCACTCCTTTTTAAAAGAATTGAATTTAACTGCCAGCTCATAAACCTTCTTGTATGTACTATTATACCATTAGATCATTGGATAACTTAATAAAAAGGGAACGTTTATTCTCATCGTTTTAATTGATATTTTGGTATAAAAAAGAACCCCTTTAAATTGCTCACGAGTTCCACGGGGCTGAATTTTATTATTTAATTTGTTCTAAATAAAGATTTACTTATTTCTATTCCTATATTTTTTCTTTTATTTATGATAAGGTTCCCCCTTAATAATCCGAAACCCCCGATAAACCTGCTCCACCAGCACCAGCCGCATCAACTGATGAGGAAATGTCATCTTCGAAAAAGACAGCGCATAATCACTGCGATCCATCACGTCCTGGCTCAATCCAAGCGATCCACCAATGACAAAAACGATCTTGCTTTTGCCATGAATCATTAATTGCTCTATTTTTTCGGCAAATTTCTCAGAGGTCACCATTTGGCCCTTTATTTCCAGGGAAATAACGTAAGCGTCTGGAGCGATTTTCGACAAAATTCTCTCGCCCTCTTTGCGCTTCACCTCTTCCTGTTCGGCATCGCTCATATTTTCCGGTGCTTTTTCATCTGGCACTTCGATCATATCAATATTGCCATAGGCACCAAGTCGTTTTACATATTCCTGAATTCCTTGCTTTAAATACTTTTCCTTTAATTTTCCGACAGCTACAATTGTTATTTTCACGTACAGATTACGTCCCTTCCAAATGCTTAGTTACCCTATTGTAGCAAAAATAGTGCTTTTACACGAGTTCACAAAAATCTTCCTATTTAATAGACTTCGATAAGCAGAAGACAAACAAAAGAGCCTACCAAAAGGTAAGCTCTTAGCAAAAACTTAATTATCTAAGTCAACCCTTAAAATATCGGCAAGGATTTCCGGAAGGTCTGTATTGTCATGAAACCCGACAAATTTATCCGATTGTGGTCCATAGGCATAAACAGGGATGTCGGCAGCAGTATGATTCGTACTGGTCCATCCAATTCCCGCGTGGTTGCTCACTGCAGTATTGATGGCAAGCGCCACATCCTCTGCTTCTTGAATGGACTGCACCTCTTCGTCTGTTAAGCTGATATTCGTGTATTGCTCGACGATTTCTTTAACTTTTGAACGATCTTCGTTAATTTGAGTAGCCATGAAGTCTCCAGTAGCTGAAACATCTTGTAAAATATCCGCATGTGTACCAGAGGCAGCGCCAGTTCCTGTTGTCATTCCTCCGGTGTCGTGGTCAGCGGCAACTACTACTACTGTTTTCCGGTCTTTTTTAGCAAATTCGATTGCTTCTTGGACAGCCTTCTCAAATGCTTCTGTATCAGACATTGCCCATGCTGCATCATTGGCATGTCCCGCCCAGTCGATTTGACTTCCTTCTACCATAAGAAAGAAACCATCTTTATCCTCTTGCAGAATATCAATCGATGCTTCTGTCATTTCAGCAAGACTTGGTTCTACTGTTTCGTCGCGGTGCATAGATGGCGCTAGTGCATCTTCAGCGAATAAACCAAGCAATTTCTCTCCATCATCCACATCTATATCCGTACTCTTTCCTAACTCATCTCTTGTCTGGGCATAGGTAAAACCTGATTTACGCGCTTCATCAATAAGGTTTAATTCCTCTTGGTTACCACCTTCTGATGCTGGTAAGAACATGTTCTGGCCACCACCAAGCAGAACATCTACTTCACTAGCTATGTATTGTCTTGCAATTTCTGTTTGGTTATTACGGTCTTCCACATTCGCAACAAATGAAGCAGGGGTTGCATGTGTAATCGTTGAAGTAGCGACTAAACCTGATGATTTTCCAGCGTCTTCTGCAGCATCCAGAATCGAGGATAATTCCTCTCCTTCTGCATCAAGACCTATCACACCATTGTTTGTTTTGACACCTGTAGCCATGGCAGTACCGGCAGCTGCAGAATCTGTGATATCAGCATTAGCAGAATGAGTGGTATACATTCCTTTCAGGTGATCATCCCAGACAGCATTCTCACCCTTATATACCCGGTAATTCCCGGCATAATCTGAGCTAAAGCCATCGGGAATCATGTAAATCACGTTCTCGACTTTCTTACCACCGTGACCATGTCCCTTGCCGTTGCCTTTTCCAGCAAAATCGGGCTTGTCTGCAAATACGGGGATACTCATAGCGGACAACACCAAACCTGTACTAAGTGCTACTGCTCCCATTTTCTTCAACAAATCTATCAGCTCCTTCTTAAGTTTTCTTTCAGTTAGTAATGTACTAGATGAATATTGAGTTGCAATTACAGCACAGTAAAGGTTTATTAAAGAAAAATCATACTAAAAATCTATGATTAGAGACCTTATTCTATTTACCTTTACTATATTACTAGACTTTCGATCCTACATTTCCTGCAAAGGTATCTTCATGACGTAGGTTATGGGATACATCGGGGTGTTCAGAATTGATTTTAATCAGTTTTTCTCGTAATCTATTATTAGGGACAACACGCGTTTGGAGGCGATTCCATGGAAAAAATTATTTTTATTGAAACAGGTACCGGTATTGATGTACACGGACAAAATGTGACCAAGGCATGCCTGCGTGCTGTAGAAAATGCGATTCATTACAATTCGATGCCAGGCATTAAACAGTACTTACCAGAGCAAGATTTACATAATATGCAGGTTAATGTTCGATTAGCAGTTCCAATGGACAAGGAGCAAGTCGACATTGAGCTGGTCAAAAAAGAAATACCATATGGCACCGTCACCGTTGACGTGATCGATGGTGGTATGGCGACGAGCTCAGGGATTGTACTCGAAGATAAAGAAGATAAGAACGATCTCATGTATATCGTCAATGCTGCTGTAGAAGTTGGTTATTGAACCTATTAGAGGAGGAATGGACATGTCGTATATCGCTGATCCAGAAAGGTATCAACAAATTCCTTATAATCGTTGTGGGAATTCTGGTGTGAAATTGCCGGCGATTTCGTTTGGCTTATGGAATAACTTTGGGGATGAAGATACGTTAAGCAATCAACGCCAAATGTTAATGAAAGCTTTTGATTTAGGCATTACCCATTTTGACTTAGCAAACAATTACGGTCCACCACCAGGGGCTGCCGAAGCAAATTTCGGACGGATCCTCAAACAAGATCTTGCCGCTTATCGTGATGAAATGATCATCTCGACAAAAGCTGGATACAAAATGTGGGACGGACCATACGGCGATTGGGGGTCAAAGAAATATCTTGTCTCCAGTCTGGATCAGAGCTTGCAGCGAATGAATCTTGATTATGTCGATATTTTTTATCACCATCGGCCAGATCCAGAGACACCGCTGGAGGAAACAATGGCAGCGCTTGATCTCCTTGTTCGTCAAGGAAAAGCATTGTATGTTGGGATATCCAATTACAGTGCAGAACAAACCAAGAAGGCTGCAGCCATTCTTAAGGAACAAGGTACACCTTTTATCATTCATCAGGCTGCTTACTCCATGCTTGATCGAACCATTGAAACTGGCTTAACCGATGTACTGGAGGAAAATGAAATTGGCTGTATCGCATATGTACCACTTGCGCAAGGACTGTTAACGAATAAATACTTAAATGGGATTCCCAAAGATTCTCGTGCCGCCAAAGAATTTATTCCGTTTTTAAATGAACACGATATTTCATCTGATAAATTACAAACGATTAAATCACTCAACGCCATTGCTGCTGGCCGAGGTCAAAGCTTGGCACAAATGGCGCTCGTATGGGTGTTGCAGCAAAAATCAGTAGTATCGGCTCTTATTGGAGCAAGTCGTGCCAGTCAGATAGAAGAAAACGTCAAAGCACTCGATAATCCTAGCTTCACACAGGATGAACTGGCTGCCATTGATGCGATTTTAAAATAATAGGAAAAAAGGTGCTCATCATCAAAAGATGTGCACCTTTTTTTCGTAACCACACGGCTGCTTTTTCCGTCTAATAAAAAAAGGAGCTGTTGGAACATGAGAAAATTAATGTTCATTTTCATCATTTCTTTCTGTTTGATGGCATGTTCGAAACAGCCTGACGTTAGCATGGAGCCTTCCGAGCAGACAAAGCAAACGGATATGCGAGAAATCGTATGGGAGCAGCTTTCCGAAGAACAAAGACAATGGGTTAATGGCAGTTGGAAAGATGCCAAGGTCTCGAAAGTCACACTTACATCGTATATGGTTGCACAGTCCGTTGATCCATCCCACTTTGGCAAGGAAGTATTGGTACTTGATTTCCCTACCAAAACTAAAAGTATACCGAGTAATATGATCATCTACGCCGACATCGATACGTATGATTATATTAGTTCCGGTCTGGTTGACTAATGGGAAATTTAATTCGCTTCTTATTTCACCCAGGTAAATTAGATTACAAAAGACACGCAGAGCGTTTCATGTGAAACATGCAGTACTAAAAGTTACTGCATGTTTTTTTACCTAGTTCTACTATCCTGAAATTTATTATAATAGGACTCTTCTATTGGTTTTACAATTCATCATTATTCGCTGACTAATCATAGTGCCCCAACAGTCTACCTATTTTCTGTCTATAAAATAGCTAACATACAAATAACCACTTTATCCCTATTTACCAATTTTTATTATACTGAGAAAATTGAAAGTAAATATATGGAAAGGGGATAATGCATGAGACTTTTAAACATTGTGTTGACGACCGTATTCTTGTTTATGTGCTGGAACGCAGGTGGTAACGTTACCCAAGCAACTGGATCAGAAGAGCCTGATCTGGCTTGGCAAAAATCACTGGAAGAAGCAGGTGCCGTAAAGGAAAAAGTTAAGAACGGCTTTTTGTTCGCAAAGCTTGAGAATGACAAAATTATTATTCAACATACTGGTGTATCTGGTACGGTCAAACAGGTGACAACTGCTCCAAATCCAGATCTGGATGCACTCAATGCGTTCACGCTAACCGATAATGGCAATTTTGTTATTGCTGGTCTTATACGTAATCAGGATGCTCCATTTAACAAAATACACTTTGTAAAAATAGCAAAGTCAGGTGAGATATTATGGGAGCGCAAGTCGGACAAGCTTTCAAAAAATACCAAAGGGAATCTCGTCCAAACAGGTGGTGGCTATTACTATAGCAATACCTTGCCCATATCTAACCAACAATCCCAAAACGAAGATATCCTGCTGATGAAACTAAATGAATCAGGTGAATCGATATGGACGAAATCACTTGGGGGCGACTATCGTGATCTGGCAAAAGACCTCTTGCCGAATGAAGATGGTGGCGTGCTGGTTGCAGGGAATTGGATTAAGCGGCCAGGAGATTGGTCGACGGAAGATGCAGATGCGTATTTAGCTTCATTCCAATCAGACGGCACGATGGAATGGGAATTAAAGCATGAGACAGGGGCGTATACCAGTATTAGTGCCATTGAAAGAGATGACAATGGTAATATTATCGTTGCTGGATACGATGGTTCCGTTAACTATTATCCATCTGTCAATATAAGTGGTTACGTTTTTTCCATTGATCAGAATGCGAACGTTTTATGGGAGCAAACACTACCAGATGAACAGAGAGACAGTACGTTTTCCGATGTTCAGCTTGCCCATGATGGTAATCTGTTGTTAACTGGGTATGCGAATTACCAGCCAATTAATGCTGGAATGTATGATTCGGATTTATATGTTACGAAAATAAACAGAAATGGCGAAACGATTTGGGAGAAGTTGTTGCAGGAAGATGCTAATCCCTTGGAAGGAACGAGCATACAGCAAACACATGGCAATGCTACACTCATCCTCACCAATAAAGACTTAGACAGATTTATTACCAAGCTGGAGCCTGCTCATCCTTAGACTTTAATGTTAGGCCAGGACGAGGGTTTAAAGCCCTCGTCCTGACCCTTATCACTCCACCCGATAGCCCGAAACTTGTTGATGGAGCTCGTGGCTTGATTTAGCAACACGATCAAGGCCATGATCTAGTTCTTCTACCGATGCATTCATTTCTTCCGAGACCGCGGCTAAGGATTCAGCGTTGCTGACGTACTGCTCTGTCGTGTGTCGCATTTCTAGGATAAAGGTCAATACATCTTTTAGTCTGCCGCTCATTTTCTCAGCTAGTGGTACGATTTGCTGATTCTGTTGTTCGACTTTTTCAGTTACTTCGCGCATGTATTGGAAATGCTGACGTGAGTCTTGGATAGATACTTTGGACGCTTGCACTTGTTTTCTCGTTGAACCAATTTGCTCTGTTACTTTTTCCTTTTGCGTTTGGATACTGGCAATCATTTCACTGATTTCCTGAGCAGCGTGTTTGGATTGATCTGCTAAGTGTCGTACTTCATTAGCAACAACAGCAAATCCTTTCCCTGATTCCCCCGCTCTTGCTGCTTCTACTTGTGCATTCAATGATAACAGGTTGGTTTGACCGGCAATTTGATCTATCGTTTGGACGAACTGATCCATCATCTCCATTTTTTTATCTAGAGTGAGCAGTTCTGCCACCGATGATTGCATGCTGTTCTCCATCTCATCGGTTGCTGCCTGGATACTCTCCATATCCTTTACGCCGGATTGGGCCTTGCGATTGGCTTCCATGCTTGATTCATTCATATCGTTCGTTAATTGTTTTACTTGATCCAGCATTTGGTCCACATGATGCAGTAAATCAGTAGATTCAGAAATGCCTGACAGCTGCGTTTGTGATTGAACTGCGAATTCACTGACAGAACCTGCGACTTGATCTATTCCGCTTACCGTATCCTTCATTTGTGATGACAGCTGATAGCTCGTCTCTGTCGACTGCCTGCTATATTGATGAACCGTTGAAAAAATGGTCTGCATCGACGCTTTTAAATAATTCATACTCGTTGTTAATCGACCGATTTCGTCCTTGCTCTTATGTGTTAATGATGGCATCGTTAAATCACCATCTGCTAACTGGTCGACATAATCAGCGATATAAATAATCGGTTTGCGGATATAATTTTGTGTTAAAAAGCCTAATAGACACGCCAAAACAATCGCAATTATGCTAATGATAATATTCGATTGAATCGCTTGTTCACTCATCGTAACCGAATTCTCTGTCTGATCGGCAATATATTGATTTAAGGCCTGCTGCATATTGGACATTTCCTGTGCAGAACGCTCGAAATATGCAATGCTTTTGTATAATTCATCTTGTGCCACTGCTGTTTGTTTAGCTTCAGCAGCTTCGATCACACGATTAGCCACTTCCTGATACTGTTGCCAGGATTGGCGATATTGGTTGTAACTAGCTGCTAATTCCTGCTGTTGCAAGCCATTAATATAAGCGTCAATTTCAGTCAAATCTTCTTCCATTAATGTTAATGCTTCCTCTATCTCTTTTTTGAAATTATTGACGGAGACAGACATGGTAGTGGAAGCTGTTTCTTGCAATGTATTATGTACTTCATACATCCGCTTATAACTGTCAGTAGCCGTTTGCAGCATAGGCAGATGCTTTTCATCAATCTCATGGTTACTCACTTCAATGTTTTGAAAATGAACGAAACTCCATGCACTGCTCACCAAGAATAACAGCAAAAATGTCATAAAACTAAGGAATATTCGAGCCTTCATCGATAGTCTTCTTTTTTTAAACACGACCGTTCCCCCTTCTATAGTCCCACGTTAATTGTACAAAAGGTACTATAGAATAGGAATATATACAGGGGTAATTTAACACAAACTTTACATGATTACTGACGATCATTCCAAACAAATACAACGCCTGCACGTGGTAGAATCCAATCATGAATATCGATCTTTATCGTGTCATTGGGCAGACGGGTAATAGACTCTGCTTCATTAAGAAAAGGGATTGCTTCGACTTCCATTTCATTTTCCAAATGCATAAACATGATTTCAACATCTTCCGTCGGTTCCGAAATCATCACTATAAATTTCTTCTGGGTACGCAGCTGTGGCATTTGGAATCGAATATGAACCTTCGATAATACCGATGAATGAAGTGTTTCCGGTATATCTAAAAGTAAATGAAAGCCTTCATACCCTTCATTATGGATCACTTGATAAGGTACCACCTCACCATCAATTTCAATTGTAAATTGCAAAAAACTTTTTACAAATTGCTCCATTTCGTGATTCGATAACTCTTGCAACATACTATTATGTTCTTCGTTTACCCACAAATTTTCACGGAACATAAATTCTGCACGCTGATAAAGTCCGTCCAGAGTACTCTCTTTGTAAGAAAAACCAATTCGAACATCATTACTTTGTATAAAATTGGTAATGTCCCTTTCAAATGACAAATCCTCTCTTACAAAATAATAGTCATCCGGGTTAAATATAAATATTGTTTCATCGTCAACAGCAAAAGTTTTTGTCACCTTATCCCCTAAATACGAGATATAATATTTAAAATGATGACGGTATTGATAGGATTTTGATAAATAAGATTGAATCAGTGTGTCATATACCATATTACCTACAGTTTTTCCAAGTATGGATTCGGTAGATTTCTGAATAAACGCTTTTTTGGAATCATTGGAAAAACGATCGATTACTTGTTCATCAAGCAACATCGTTTCTGTTATTTTTTCTGAAAGTTCACGGTCCTTGTGTTGTTGGGTAAAGCGATCATACAAAAAATTGAAAAGAACTAATGGGATCATCACTCCAACCAGAGCGTTAATCAAATCCATATAAAGTCGGTCCCATGTGTAAATACCAAATAAGACATTTATCAATATGACGACGAATAATAATAGTAAAACAACAATAAAGAATAAGACACTTATATTTTTAAATGATCTTGTTAGTAAAGAATGATCTTTCTTATTCACTAACATCCCTCCTTAAATGGTGCGACTCCATACTTGGCAACAGCATAACCTGCTTGCTGCGCCCACCATTGATCACCGTAGTCAAAATGCCACCACTCCTGATGGAAGTTAGTGAACCCTACATCTTTCAATAGATAATAAAGTAATCGACGGTTTTCTAAGATAGTCTGTTCTTGTTTCGATAATTTTTGTCCCGATGCTAACTTCTCAAAATAAGCGGTGTTCGCTTTCTCGGTAAAATCATCAAAAGCAGTGCCAAAATCCAATAACTGCTTCTTTTCATTCCTTATCGTTAAATCAACTGCTCCACCAGTGATATGTGGCGCTGGTTTTCTTTCATCTATGGACGGATAAGACACAAATAATTTGGTTTTTTCATGCCATACTGATGAAGGATGATCAGGAAACTGCTGTTGGATTTTATTGAAATACTGATCATAGATCTCCTTTTGAACGTCAAAAGGACGGTAGCCATCCCAAATAACAAATTGATAACCTTTCGGGAGCTGTCTGGCTGCTTTGGCAAGCAAATCTAATACAGATTGGCGCAGATAACAATGTGATAATGCACCTTTTAATTGCCACTTATAATACATCGGATCTTCCACTATATAATTAGATTGGTATTCTGAAATGCTAATCAACGGTTCACCATTGTCTTCAATATGTACCTCATGCTGTTGAATAGCTGGAGGTACATACTCTGGAATGATTCTGTTAGAGTTATATTCCTTGCTCATGCTATCTACTCCTATCCTGATTTGTATTTATCATATCAAAACTAGAGAAAAAAGGTAGAGCAAATTAAATTTAGCGTTGAAAAATCGAGCATAAACCCGTTTGATGTTGTGCTGACGAACAGTTAGTCTATCGGAATTTTCCCTAAGGTCTATTGTTTGTATTGGGCGGATTGATGGGAGTTCTATCGGACAGTAGAACACTTCTTGAGCTTGATTTTGTCCATTTGGGCGCTTCTATCGGACGGGGGAGCACTTCTTGACCTTGGTTTTGTCCGTTTGAGCGCTTCTATCGGACGGGGGAGCACTTCTTGACCTTGGTTTTGTCCGTTTGAGCGCTTCTATCGGACAGGGGAGCGCTTCTTGACCTTGGTTTTGTCCGTTTGAGCGCTTCTATCGGACAGGGAAGCGCTTCCTGAGCCCGGTTTTGTCCGTTTGAGCGCTTCTATCGGACAGGGGAACACTTCTTGACCTTGGTTTTGTCCGTTTGGGTGCTTCTATCGGACAGGGGAGCGCTTCTTGAGCCAAGTTTTGTCCGATTGAGCTGCACAGTTCAATAAAATAATCACGCTCAATCAATCTGAACTTTTTCCTTTTCTCATTAAATATCCCTTTATACCACTACAGATTGCATACATTTGTATTTGAATAAAAAAAGCTGCCCTATTCGGCAGCTTTTTTCTCCTTATGAAGGATGTGAGACGATAAATTCACCATTTCCTTTTAATTGATAGCTGTCAATCGTTGCTGGAATGATGAAGTGATCACCTTTCTTAATCGTATATGTTTTTTCTCCTGTTGTAATGGTACCTTCACCTGCTACCATACTTACTTGCAAGAAGTCTGCATGTCTCTCCAATGACACTTCGCCTTCAAGTTCCCAGTGGTAGACGGTAAAATATTTTTCTTCTACTAATTGCGTTTCCTTCAGTCCATCTTTATTTAGCACTGTTTGGTTAAGTGATGGTGTTTCATGTGGAACAGTTGTGACCTCTTTTGCTTGTTTTAGATGTAATTCTCTTGTGTTACCCGCTGCATCGGTACGGTCATAATCATAGACACGGTAGGTAATATCCGAGCTTTGTTGTGTTTCCAGAATGACAATGCCCTTGCCAATCGCATGAATCGTACCGCTTGGTACATAGACAAAATCTCCTGCCTTCACTGGCACACGTCGTAATAGCGCATCCCACTTGCCTTGGTCAATTAGCTGCTCTAACTCTTCTCTCGTCTGCGCGTGATGACCAATGATCAGTTCCGCTCCTTCTTCTGCGCTTAATACATACCAACACTCCGTCTTACCGTATGCTTCATTTGCTACTTCACGTGCATATTGATCATCAGGATGTACTTGCACAGATAAATTATCATCTGCATCTAAAATTTTAATTAACAGTGGATAAGCCTCTGAGTTATCCACAGATTTATTAAATAATTCTCCATTTTCATTCCATGCTTCTAATAAGGTCTTCCCTTTTAGTTCACCATTTATAATTTGACTTGGACCATTTTCATGTGCAGAAATTGCCCATGCTTCACCTGTTTTTTCATAAGGAATCGTATAATGAAACTCGCTGTGCAGCTTTTGTCCTCCCCAAATACGTTCTTGAAAAATAGGTTGTAAAAATATTGGTTCCTTATACATGATTTAAGATTCTCCCTTTTGCTTTTATTGCTTGGTTCATTACAAAACATACTACCTTTGCTGTGGAAAATCAAATAATATCCATAACTTTATCCACAACATCTGCTAACAATTCACATTTTTGCTGGTTTATCCACATTTTCCTTCACAAAAACGGTGTTTATCCACAGATTTATACACATACTCACATTTTTCTTATATATATCGTATAGGAATTTATGTTCTCCACCATATCTAGACAACATCTATTATTTCTGTCCACAGTATGTGAACAAATGATAAAAAATGTGGATAAAGATCTGATTATTCGATCTTTATCCACATCCTGCTAGTAAGATAACGAGGTTAATTCTACAGTCGTTTCTTGTTTCTCACCTTCACGATAATACGTTATCGTTAAAGAATCTCCGATTGATTTGACGGAATAGAGATGTTTTCGTAAATCAACGATATCTTCAATCGGTTCACCATCTAACTGCGTAATGACATCGTACTCGGTAAGACCACCATTGTCGGCCGGTGACATTGGTTCCACACTGCGGATATAAATACCACCTTCTACCTCACTCGGTAAACTCAAACTTCTTTCCCATTCTACTCGCGCAATGTCATTTAAGGAATAAGCTTCAATACCTAAATAAGGTCGCTTGATTTCGCCGTTTTGTTCAAGCTCTTCAATAATGGGAACAACATCATCGACAGGAATGGCAAAACCGATTCCTTCCACTTCATCTTGTGCAATTTTCATCGAGTTAATCCCGATTAGTTTGCCATCCATATTGAGAAGAGCACCACCGCTGTTTCCGGGATTAATGGCGGCATCTGTCTGAATTACTTCGGCCTGCCAGTCTGCTCTGCCGTCTGCATTAAAATCTTGTGGAATGGCCCGTTGTTTCCCGCTGATAATACCCTGTGTGACAGAACCTGATAAGTGCAAACCTAATGGATTTCCAATCGCAATCGCTGGTTCTCCAACATGTACGTCATCTGAATTGCCAAATTCAATCGCTTTGCTGGCATTTGCCGCATCCATCTCAACGACAGCAAGATCAGTGTATAAATCACTGCCGACCAGTGTTGCAGAAACAGTTGTTTCCTCTTCATCCGATAGGACAATTTCCAGTTGATCCGCACCAGATACGACATGATAGTTCGTTACAATATAAGCCTTGTCGCCATCGATTTTGTAAATGACACCTGATCCTGTTCCTTGTTCACCAGACTGTTCCTGCTCCCAGAAATCTGACTGTGTTTGAATGTTTACGACACCAACTACTGCCGGTGAAATATCACCAACAATCTCTGATACCTTCGTCGAGATGTCGACTTGGATATTCTGCAATGTGGATGGCGTCTCCGATCCTTCATCGTCTGACTGGTGGATTTGCTCGTCACTGTTAACCGTGTCATCACCGAGAATCACTTGATATGGTAACCAATTGTTATTTACCATCGTCGGCAATAACACCGCAAACAAAAAAGCCCCCAACACAATACCAATGACAAAAGGCATAAACCAGCTTTTTCTTTTCACCTTCTGTCGTGTTTGGTAATGGTCATCGTAATAGCCCATTGCATCTCCTTCTTTCTTAAACGACTTCGAAGATTGGAGTCGGTGTCCTCGGATCGGTGTCATGCAATGTAAAGTCATTCCCTACTGCAAAACCGAAATCATGTAATCCATTGTGCACCGACATTCTAGCCAAATCCTTCATATTATTATCTTTACTTAAATGGGCTAAATAAATACGTTTTGTTTGATTATCGATAATATCTTTTAATGCAATTGCGCAATCATCGTTAGAAACATGACCGCTGTCGCCTAATATTCGGCGTTTCACACTCCAAGGATAGCGACCCATCCGCAGCATCTCCACATCATGATTCGCTTCAAAGACAAGTGCGTCTGCTCCTTGAACAGTCTTTTTAATCCGTTCCGATACATAGCCTAAATCCGTAACAAGTGCCACTTTCTTCCCTTCATGGTGGAAGGTGTAGAACATTGGCTCTGCCGCATCATGCGAGACCGCAAACGATTCGACGTCTATATCGCCAAATGATCTTGTTTCTTCGGTATGGAAGATAAATTTTTGATCTAATTCGATTTTTCCGATAGAAGATTCCATTGCTTTCCATGTTTTTTCATTTGCATAAATCGGTAATTGATATTTTCTTGCAAAAATACCTAACCCTTTAATATGATCACTATGCTCATGTGTCACCAGTATTTTCGATAAACTGTGCGGGTCTACATTAATTTCGTCGAACAGGCGGGTCATTTCTTTTCCGCTTAATCCTGCATCGACAAGAATTTTCTCTTTTTCTGTTCCAATATAGAAAGCATTCCCCGAGCTTCCGGATGCTAATACACTAAATTGTAATGTCATACTTACTCCACTCCGTTTGTCTCTTCTGTTTTCACAAATAGTTGCTGAATAAAATTCATGATATCTTTCTGTTCCCATTCTTCATCTGATACCTGCATGACGGTTTTGCTGTCTGCTGAGAAAAATTGATTGACCTGTGTCTTCATCTCAGTAATGAAATCAGATGTGTTCCGTGATGTCAAATGACCTTCCACTGCATTAACATAGTAATATTTGTCCCCATTTACTACGAATCCCCATGTTGGCGCAAGAACTTGAACGTTTTTAGGAAGAGGCACTAAGTTTTGGTAGCCTAACTTAACATCTTCTGTCACCTCATCGCCAGATTCAATGTAACTGCTGCTGCTTGAATACAGACCATTTAATGCCTCGATTGGTGTATTAATTTCCTCCGCCTCAGACTGCGGAACATCTTTTGATTTTTCTAATATAGTTTGCACATAATGGGTGGCTTCACCATTTTCATTGACCTGTACCAGTAATACACCACTCGAATTAAAATATACCGGACGTTCTAACGATTGAAAGAAGATGTACGTATTGGTTGCTTCGTCCTTACCAAAATAGTTATAGTCTCCAAAATGCCAGACATACTCTGACAATGCTTTCGCATCTTCATCGATGTCTATTTTCAGTGGATCCTCCAGCTGTGAAATAATTAAATGATCTTCGATGATCAGATTTCGTTGATTTGACAGGCTGCTAATCTCCTCTTTCTCCGCGTTTGTAAATTCCCGACGCTGTGCATACAGTCGTTCCGCCTCCGCAGGATATTCTTCCGGTATATGTTCAAGCCCATTAACATTGTTTTTTACATTGACCTGAAGATCCTCTAACGTATCAATTGGGTCATTAATGTAATGTTGAAGAAGAATAATATCAAGGATAAGAAAGCAAAGGATGAATAACGTTTTAATTTGTCCCCACAGCATTTGCGTTCCCTCCTTGATTAACAGTGTTATCCGTAATCATTTCCCATCCGCCATAAATTTGAACATACCAGGTTGGAATCAAATCAAACACTTGTCCTTGCTGCTCAATGTGATAGCCTAATTGGATATCTTGAATTTGGTCATAATTGTAATGTTCAGATGTCTGTAAAAAAGATTTCAATTCTTCTCCCGTCATCAAGTCTGTAGCCGCTTTGTCATAACCCCGGGTCAACTTCAGCAACGGCCTGTTATACTGAGAAATAGTCTGATTCTTAATTGTTAACGACATCGAAGCAATACCTTGATCCGAAAAGATTGGATAATTCTGATACAACATACGGAATTCAATCCTGTTACTTACATTACTTAGTGCATTTAAACGGTAACCAATACTAAAATTAGGATCGACTAACCAGCCATTGTGAGAATTAATATATTTAATCGATTGATCAATCAACTGATCATTATTATTTACCGTATCATTCTCTACTTCTTCTTTCACTTCGGTATAATTGGAATATTTCATCGAGTAACCCTGACTATCTACAATAATCTCAATTTTATCATCTTTATAAAATTCTTGGCTTTCTTCACGATCACGAGAATTCACCACATTGGAAGTATCATCAAAGAAAATCGATTTAAAAGAGGACGAATCAGGACTAATTGTTTTATAGCTAAATTTCTTCCCGATAATGTTCGCTTGATTCGGAATATAAATACTGTATCCTGTTGACCTTTCCAATTCTACATAACTTGTTAAATCTTTACTTTGCAGATCTCCTTCAAAGTAATCAAATACTTCCGCCATGTTTTGAATGCTTGCTTGAATGTCTAGTCCATCCGTATTCTCGTTATCAAATAGTACTTGCCAATTTGTCTGATTCTCATCGATAATGATATAAATCCGTTTGAATCTACTATCATTAATGATTGCTTCATCTGTGTTGAAAATGGTTCCTATGACAGAGGTCGGTAATGACGTTGGAAAAACAACCTCGATCACTCGTTCAGAATCCGCAATAATAGTATCCATATCCTTATTCTCGGAGAGCATTCGAAAATTATATAACGCCCACTGTCCTATATCCTGAAAGGTAGTAAGCTCTTGATTTTTTTCACTGAAACCATATACGGAACCACCTTCATGAATTACCAATTGGGAAGGGGTTGTAAGCATCTTGGTAGTCATATCAGTTCCTTCTGGTAATTCTGCAGCTACTGCATTATCCGGACTGTTAGAAGGTTCATATTCCCCTTCATACCGCCAAATGCCAAATGTCAGAAGGAAACTGATAACAATTAAAAAAAACAGTAATACAGTTTTTATTAATTCGAAACTAATTTTCATGATTGACTACCTCGCTTTCGATTCGTGAGCGGTAGTGTAAAGAAAATGGTTGTGCCCTGTCCCTCTTTACTAGTAGCCCATATATGACCGTGATGCGACTCAATTATTTCCTTGGAAATAGCCAGTCCTAATCCTGTACCGCCAAGTTCGCGGGACCTTGCTTTATCTACCCGATAAAAACGTTCAAAGATCTTGTCCAGTTTTTCTTTGGCGATCCCTAGCCCCTGGTCACTGATACTTATGCGGACACGCTGTTGTTCTCTTATGACCTGGAAGGTAATCTTTCCACCTTCTGGCGAATATTTAATAGCATTAGACAGAATATTATCGGTAACTTGAGTAATCTTATCCTGATCAACCATAACAAAAATACTGTCATCAGGTATTTTTCGTTCAAAGTAAATTTTTTCCGCTTTATTCATTTCAAATCGATCTAAAATATGGTGAAACAGCGGGATTATATCTAAGCGCTGTTTTAATATTGCATTTTCCTTATTGTCCATCTTGGAAAGCTGTAATAAGTCATTAACTAATCGAATCATTCGTTCTGTTTCATTCTGTGTTACACTCAAGAACTTCGGAGCTAATTCTTTATCTTCTAATGCCCCTCCGTCAGTTAGTGCTTCTAGATAGCTTCGCATCGTGGTCAATGGTGTACGGAGTTCGTGAGATACATTGGAAACAAATTCTTTCCGTTCTCTGTCGATTTTCTCTTGCTCAGTGACATCACTTATCACTGTAATTAAACCCATAAAGTGATTCTCTTCATCATGAACAAGTGAGAAATTTGCTTTTACTAAGAAAAGCTGCTCCTCATCACTGTAATCGATTGTTAACGATCCTGCCTCGTCTAATTCTTTCGCATCGATTACTTTATCTTCAATTTGAAGAACCTCTACAATTGGCAGCCCTTTTGCGTCATCCAATGAAATACCGATTAGATTGTTCGCAGGCTCATTCATTAATGTGATTTTTCCATGTTCATCTGTTGCAATAACGCCATCCGACATGTTGGAAAGAACCGAGCTTAACTTACGTCGTTCTTCCTCTGTTGTCTGATTGGCAATTCGCAGTCGGTCATTCATATCATTAAAAGTCGTGGCCAGTTGTCCAATTTCATCTTGCCCATAAACATTTACCTTTCTGGAGAAGTCACCTCGAGCCATGCCCATCGCTTGTTTTCGCATTTCGGTAATCGGCTTCGTAATCGTACGGGCAACAAGGATACCTAATATAATGGACACAACAATCGCAAGAATGGTTGCATTTAAGAAAATCTTATTAATTTCTTCCAGTTGATCATATACATCTTCAATCTTTGCTTCTACGTAAATTGTTCCGACAGGAGATTCACCATTCATGATTGGAATTAATCGTACATAAACCCGCTCTCCCGAGGATTCCAGCCGTTTGGTATCCTGATCTTCCAATCCGTGAACAAGAGCCATTCGAATGCTGTTATTGCCCGACACCTTTTTGCCAACCAATTCATAATCATCCGAGCCAAGGACTCGAAATTGTGAGTCAATTACTTTTAAATCAGAAAAAATATCAGAGGAGTACCGTCTGGTTATTTCCTGGACATCTTCCTGCAGTGTCGGACCATCACCGTCACCTGATCGATCTGTCGAAAATGCATCGGTTAGATTTCTCTCCAGGACAGTTAATCGGTCTTCAACGTTTTCCTTATAATTATTAACTAAATTCTCCTCTAATTCCGAGGTGAAATTGGTCGCGATCAACTGAATCGTCAAAATGAGAAACAACGTCAAGATAACGATGATTTTTAACCGAATCGATTGAAAAAAACTAACTCTACTCATACAGCATTACTCCTGCTCATGGTTACGCAAATAATAACCGACACCTCTTCTTGTGACGATCCATAATGGATTACTCGGGTTGTCTTCTATTTTCTCTCTCAGCCTTCTTACTGTAACGTCCACTGTACGTACATCACCGTAATAGTCATAGCCCCACACCGTTTCTAATAAGTGCTCTCTCGTCATGACCTGACCAATATGGCGCGCTAAATAATGAAGCAATTCAAACTCACGATGAGTTAACTCGATGTACTCACCATCTCTTGTTACGGTATAGGCATCTGGGTGGATAACCAGTGAGCCGACCGTTATATCACTTGTTTCGCGTTTTTGATTGGCAGGCTCTGTCTGTAAACGGCGCAGGTTGGCTTTCACTCTGGCGATTAATTCCCGGTTGCTAAATGGTTTGGTCACATAGTCATCGGCCCCAAGTTCAAGACCTAATACTTTGTCAATTTCCGCATCTTTTGCCGTTAGCATGATAATCGGCATACTGTGTGTTTTTCGGACTTCACGACATACTTCATTTCCGTCTTTCTTCGGTAGCATAATATCTAATAACATCAGATCAGGATCTTCTGTAGTAGCTAGTTCAATGGCTTCATCCCCGTCATAGGCACATAAGACTTCGTACCCTTCTTTTTCCAGGTTGAATTTCAATATATCTGCAATTGGCTTTTCATCATCGACAACTAATATTTTTTGACTCATAGCATGCACGTCCTTTTTCAATTTAATTGTTCTTATGTTCTATTCTAACCGAAATTACTTAAAATGTCTTTTCATGCTTTACTATTCACAAAAAACCCCTGCTACACCATTGTAACAAGGGTTTCTATCTATCAGGTTGTTTAGTAGGTTTGTTATAAGATTTTATAGTACGTCTTCTGGATCAACTAGTGAACCGTCTTTATATACTTCAAAGTGTAAATGTAAGCCTGTTGAGCGTCCTGTTGAGCCCATTACACCGATTTTTTGACCTTGTTCCACTGTTTGTCCAGCGGAAACACTGATGGAATCTAAGTGTGCGTAGATCGTTTTGTAGCCATTGTTATGATTAATGACGATTTTATTTCCATAACCGCCACTAGTCATGCCTGCCGAAACAACTGTACCGTTGTCCGCTGCCAGAATGGAACGATTACTTACACCAGAGATGTCAATTCCTTTATGGTGCGATCCCCATCTTTGTCCAACATGGCTAGTGATCACTCCACCAACTGCTGGCCATTGGAATTTACCAGACCCACGAGATGGTACCACTTTGGATCCTTTGACAACTACTTTGTCTGTCGCTTCTTTTGTTACATTCTCTTCCGTAACTTCAGATTTCACTGTGTTGCCATTTACTTTTTCGATTCGGTATTGTTTCTCCACCGTACCGTTTTCGCCTTCTTGTGTTACTTCCTCTTCACCTTTGTACATGTCGTCTGATTCTTTTGTTTCTGTTTCAAAGGCAATTTCTTCTTCTTCCAGTTTCTCTTCCACAACACTCACTTGTGCAAATGGTTCATACACCGTAACATTTAATACGTCACCTATTTTAATAAGCGCTTCTTCATCCAGTTTTGGATTAAGTTCTAGTAATTTTTCTAATGATAGATCATACTGACTAGCGATAGAACCTAGCACATCGCCTTCTGCTACGGTGTGTTTCTTATCTTCAAGTGTCCCTTTCTCAAGTAGTGTTACCCCTTGTTCCACGGTAAGTACTTGATCTTCGGGAACTTTTTTATCGTTTATTGAAACTTCTTTGGTTAGTGAAACGTCTATAATATGAGAGTCCCCTACAGATAATGGTTCGGTAGATGCTGAATCATTATCTAATTTTTCTAAGACGTCTGCGTCCACATATTTTTCTTTGTATGCCTGAATGACTTCATTGACTTTTTCTTCGCTAGCAAATGCACCTACGACATTATCTCCGAATGAGAGTGTCTTTGCTTCCACAGCCACGGTTAAATCTTGATCTAATTGATCTAACACTTCCTGATTATCTACCTGTGGTGTAAATACCGTTTCGGTAACGTAATTTACGTCTTCACCTACAGCATAAGTGTAATCAGTTTCTTCATTCTGGCTGGAAACCTTATCTGCTATGTAGTCTTCTACTACTTCCTTGTTGTTAACGACACCGATATGTTCGTTGTCGACATAAACGTGATAAACTTTGGTTAATTCCGATGCTTCCGCCGATACTGAATGCGACGAAAGACCTAGTGCGACAACACCAGCAACTGCTAAATGCTTCGCAAATCTTTTCAGACTTCCTTGCATTGTTACTTCCTCCTATAACCCCTACTAAACTATCATTTTTTTATATCTTTACTTCAAACTTTCTACCTCCATTAATCTAACATAAATAGAACATCGAGAAAACGTTTTTAACAAGACTGTAATACAACTGTATAATAAGTCCCAATTATTGACATAGTTTGTAATATAACACAGGTTTATATGTCTTTTTTCGTAAGATTGTGGCTAATTTTCTGGTGTTTTTACTATCTGTTAGAAAAATAATAAAGAGCATTCCCCTTTTGAGAATGCTCTTTAAAAGGTGATTGTGTTGATTTCCTTACACGTTAATCACCTGTTATATTAAACTCTAAATTAATCTTCATCTACTGGATAAACACCATTCTCGTCATGCACTTCACGTCCACTTAACGGAGGATTAAATACGCAAACCATTCTAGCGTCTTCAATTCCACGTAGCAGGTGCTCATCGTGTTCATCTAATGCATACAACGTATTTGCCTTGATAGTATGCACCTTACCATCAGAAAGTGTTTCAACCTCTGCATGGCCTTCGATACAATAAACTGCTTCTAAATGATTTTTATAATGAATATGTGTTTCAGTACCAGCACGGATAATAGTTTCATTCACAGAATAACCCATTTTATCATCTTTTGTAAGTAGACGATAACTAATCCAGTTTCCTCCGTCTACAGCACGATCTGTTCCTTTAATATCTTCTAACTTTACTACTTTCATATTTATAATCTCCTTCATCATGTATTGATAACAAATTTAATTATCTATATACCATGATAAAGAATAATAGAGGAATTAAACAACTAGTAAAAAACGTTCCTAATAGGGAAATGTGGGTATTAGAAGTAGTTAGGCTTACTTCGCATTACGATTTTACAAAATTGCTATTCTAAGCTCGGCTAAGCTGAATTTTTAAAATGTAATTTGGTTGAGCAAAAGAGGTTAACTAGCGGAAAAAGAATCACTGCACATAGATAACTTGTATTCATTACGGTAACGTATTCACTTTTCTTTTTAAAAGCATTACCTTAACTTGACGGCTATTAGCTGTGCCCACAGTACGCGGAGCCTATTTCCGGAGCTTTGCTAAGCAGATAACCTCTATCAAATTGATCATTTTCGATATATTTTAAATGCTTTGAAGTTTTAAATATGATTTTCTAGAGAGTGTAAGATATCATTTAGAATAGCTGTTCCTGAAGTATTGGCACAAGAAATCGGATTTTTGACCACAAGAGTCCTTTTGATATCCTTGAGTGGTCATATTTTTGATTCTTATGGACAACTTTTACTCTTTTTCTTTTCAACTGTCCATAAGAATGGATTAATATGAAGTGGTTGCCGAAGTGGTATCCTAGCACATTAAATATCTCAATATGGATGTTCGGCTAGCAATGGCTACTGACATCATCCATATATTATAGGAACTCAGCTTCATGTTCAATATGGTTACTGCTGTGACTGCACTTTTATACTTCCTTGATTGAAAAAAAGCCACCCGAGGCAATGCCTTGAGTGGTTGGTTGATTAGTTGCTGTATACACTTCTTACTACATTTGTTTGAGAACGGTCAGGTCCTACCGAGAAGATAGACAATGGAATACCAGTCAATTGCGAGATACGCTCTAAATAATGACGAGCATTTACTGGTAACTCATGCAAGGTTTTTACACCTGTAATATCTTCTGTCCAGCCTGGTAATTCTTCATAGACAGGTTCACATTCTGCGAGTACTTTAAGACTTGCAGGGAATTCCTCCATGATTTCACCTTTGTATTTATATGCCGTACAGATTTTCAACGTTTCGATGCCTGTTAATACATCGATCGAATTCAAGGATAAATCAGTGATACCACTGACACGGCGAGCATGGCGAACTACCACACTGTCGAACCAGCCGACACGACGTGGACGACCTGTTGTTGTTCCATATTCGTTACCAACTTCGCGAATTTGATCTCCTGTTTCATCATGCAATTCGGTAGGGAATGGGCCATCACCGACACGCGTCGTATAAGCTTTCGATACCCCTACAACGTGATCGATTTTAGAAGGACCGACACCAGAACCAATAGTTACTCCACCAGCAATCGGATTGGATGATGTAACGAATGGGTATGTCCCTTGATCGATATCAAGCATAACCCCTTGAGCACCTTCAAATAATACACGACGACCGTCATCAAGTGCATCATTTAAGACAACAGATGTATCCACAACGTATTTCTTAAGCTGCTGACCATATTCATAATACTCATCAATAATATCTTCTACTTCTACACGATCTGTTTCATACACTTTTTCAAATAGTCGATTTTTTTCATTTAAATTGCTTTCCAATTTCTCGCGAAAAGCATCTTTATCTAATAAATCTGCAACACGGATACCGACACGCGCTGCTTTATCCATATAAGCAGGGCCGATACCTTTTCTTGTAGTACCAATCTTGTTGGCACCTTTATCTTCTTCTTGCAAAATATCTAGTTTAATATGATACGGTAAAATAACATGAGCACGATTACTGATGCGTAAGTTGTCTGTACTCACATCTTTATCGTGTAAATATTGTAATTCTTCTACCATTGCTTTTGGATCGATTACCATACCATTACCTAATACACAAGTTTTATCATCAAAAAAGATTCCTGAAGGTATTAAGTGTAGTTTATATGTAATACCATCAAATTTTATGGTATGACCTGCATTATTTCCACCTTGATAACGTGCTACTACTTCTGCGTTTTGTGAAAGAAAGTCTGTAATTTTGCCTTTTCCTTCGTCTCCCCATTGTGTTCCAACAACGACTACTGAAGACATAAACGGCACCTCCGCCTAATCATTTTATTCATTCCGAACTAATTTTATCAATCTTACGGAATAATGTCAATTTAATTACGAACATTTTATTGATTGCGTCTTAATATCGTTCGTGAAATTTCCACTTGCCTGTTACCTATCATTGATTCATCTTTTCCTAATTGCATTGAAATATACTTATTGAAAGATAGATTATGTTAGCTAACTTGGCGGTCATTTTGAAATATTTTATCTGCTTAAAAAAGCTCCGGAAATAGGCTCCGCGTCCTGTGGGGTCGGGTTCAGCCTCCTCGCGAGCAAAAACCGCTCACTGCGGGGTCTTCACACACGACCGATCGAGGCCGCTGAAAAAGTCCTCCATATATTAGGAGATTCCCTCTTCTCCTCCTAAAGAAGCAGAACTAGCTGATCGCTCCAGTATAACCTTCCGATTCTAGTGGAAGTGGTTTGGTTTTCGTATGCAATAAGCCATAGAATCATCGTATACGTATTCAGTTCTGTACCTATTTCTAGTATAATTAATGTAGCGAAAACAAATAGAAATGGTGATGGATATGATCGAAAGACAAACTTCTTTACAGTTAAGCCCATATGCGGAACTCTATGACAAACTAATCCCGAAAGATCATTTTTTGCGACGATTTTGTGAGCTTGTCGATTTCTCTTTTATTGAGGAAGCATTAAGTGAACGATATTGTATGAACAATGGACGAAATGCTGTCCATCCTATTCGTATGTTCAAATATCTTCTGTTAAAACAGATCTTTGATTTATCCGATGTAGATGTTGTCGAACGTTCCAAAACAGACCTAGCTTATAAATATTTTTTAGGTATGGCTCCAGAAGAAGATGTAATCCATCCCAGTTCGTTAACGAAATTCCGTAAACTACGCATTCAACCCTTAACACAAGAAGAAGAGACAGAAAACCTGTTAGATCTTCTCATTCAGAAATCGGTACAAGTGGCGAAGGAACAGGATGTGATGGCAAGTGATGCGATCATTGTAGATGCGACGCACTCTTCTTCTCGTTACTGTGCTAAATCGGCCGATGAATTCTTGAAGGAAAAGGCAAAAAGTTTACGTAAAACGGTCTATCGTTACGATGAAAGTGTAAAAGAAAAATTTCCAGAAAAGCCCGTGAATGAGGATGTCAATGAAACACGTGCCTATTGCGCCGATTTGGTAAAGACCATCCAAGAGGAAACACGAGTGAATGACATGCCGGCTATCAAAGAAAAATGCAACCTTTTAGAAGAAGTCCTCGCTGATTGCGAAGAAGCATCCATTCAATCAGAAGATCCCGATGCGAAAATCGGATACAAGTCTCAAGACCATGCATTTTTCGGCTACAAAACGCACCTATCCTTGTCATTGGAACGGATTATCACAGGCGCAACAGTCACAACCGGAGAAAAAAATGATGGAAAGTACTTAAAAGAGTTAGTGTACAAGTCAAGAGCTGCCGGGATGAACGTCAAAACTGTCATTGGAGATCGTGCGTATTCAGGTACTGAGAATTTGAAGTATGCGGAAAGCGAAGAAGGAAACATTCAACTTATTTCTAGATTACACCCAGTGATTACGAATGGAAAAGAACACGACAACGGATTTGTTTTTCATAAGGACGCCGATACTTATGCTTGCCCAGCTGGTCATTTAGCAATAAAGAAGAAAGTAAAACCCCGAAAAGAAGGAGATAATCGCAACACGCAGTTAAGTTATTATTTTGATGTGAAAAAATGTCAAATCTGTCCGTTACGTGAAGGGTGTTTTAAAGGAACGAAAACCAAGAGTTATTCTGTCACGCTCAAATCCAACGAGCATCTTTTACAAGAAGCATTTCAGGAGACAGACCTTTTTAAAGCATTAGCACGAGAACGCTATATGATTGAAGCTAAAAATAGTGAACTAAAGAATCGACACGGGTACGATAAAGCCAAAAACTCGGGTCTCTTCGGCATGCGATTACAAAGTGCCGCCACGATATTTGTGGTGAATATCAAGCGAATCATGAAGCTAATAGATGAAAAAAACACGCAAAAAGAGACAAAATAAGGAGGGGATTTCCATCCATTTGGATGAAAATCCCTTTTATTCGTTCTATTGTTGTCTTTTTATTTATCTGGTGTTAAAAAAGCCAGAGTTTTTCAGTGGCCTCCGACCGATCCCACGGGAGTCTCCGCCTATTTCCTACGCTTTAGGGAAGTGCTACAACGCTTGAAATAGCTATAAGCAGTGGTGCTACGCAATAATAAATCAACAAAATGGCTGAACCATGCAGGTAGCGGTCTATATCCATCCTGTCACATTAGTTGTAGAGAAAACATCTTAGCGTAGGCCAACTACGGAGGCTCCCGCAGGACACGAAGTGGTTGGCTGGAGCGGTATCCTAGCACATGAATCATTTCAAAATCACCACTAAGCAGGTAGTTAACATAATCCACATTAAAGGAATTTGTCTATACTTACGATCGTTCCCATTCCATCTGTTTGAAAAAATGCAAATTTTAACACTATATTGGTTGTATATTCCAATTAGTACTAATAAAATAGATAGTACAGCATGCGCTGTTTTAGGTATTGCAAATAGACTAGTCAATTAGCAATCGTAGAAGGGCGGGATCTTACTGGTGTGGAATAAGATCTATAAATGGACACTGATTATTTGTTTAACAAGCTTTGTAGGAATTGCCTCATATCTAGGTTATGATATGTACCAAGGCGTGACGAATCTGAAAGAGACCTATTCTCCTTCATCTTCGCCTGAATCATCCAGTGAAACCGGTTCAGAGAATGAAGCGGATGCAGCAACAGAGGCAAGTACAGAAAGTGGAACATTAGAAGAGGTGTCTGAAAAGAAAATAGCGGAAAGTGATGATAAGACCTCATTAAATCCGTTTGGAGATCCATATACCATGGAAGAGTTAACTGATAAAGTAGTCCTTGAATATATTAACTACATGTCACATCAGAAAATACATGCAAAGGATAAGTGGGACTTTTATCAGATTACGCCTGAACGAATTACATATTTGCTAAAAGCGTTGGAAGTGAAAGAATTTGACCATGAGAGTTTATATCTGGAAATATTAACAAAATGGAAGAATAATAATTTTTCTGAAGCAGTTTCCGATCATAACCGCGTCTGGGCATTACAAAACGGCACGATCGGTAAAGCAACCAGATTACTAACAGAAGAAGAAGAACAAAAAATTTTAGATGAATATACCAAATAGAGAGAAGAAACAGTCCATGAAAATGGGCTGTTTTGTTTTGCTGCTGTACAAAAAACGAGCGGTTCAATGGTTCCGCTCGTTCAGGTCAGGATGGTGGAATATCACCTTGCTGGTAACGATGATCAAGGTCGACGAATTTGTTGTATTCTTTCACAAAGGCAAGTTCGACCGTCCCTACTGGACCGTTACGTTGTTTAGCAATGATGATTTCGATAATATTTTGTTTTTCCGATTCTTGGTCATAGTAGTCATCACGGTACAAGAAGCCTACGATATCGGCGTCTTGCTCAATACTTCCCGATTCACGTAAATCGGACATCATCGGTCGTTTGTCCTGACGGGATTCTACCCCACGTGACAACTGAGATAGAGCGATTAGTGGCACGTTCAGCTCTCTTGCCAGTCCTTTTAAGGAACGAGAAATTTCCGATACCTCTTGCTGACGGTTTTCTTTCGAATTGGCACTACCCTGAATCAATTGCAGATAATCAATTAGAATCATGCCTAGACCGTGCTCCTGCTTCAGCCTTCTGCATTTCGAACGAATTTCACTTACACGGATCCCTGGGGTATCATCAATAAAGATTCCGGCATTGGACAAGCTTCCCATTGCCATCGATAAGCGACCCCAGTCCTCTTCTTCCAGTGCACCTGTTCTTAAGCGCTGGGCATCAATATTACCTTCCGCACAAATCATACGCGAAACCAGCTGATCGGCCCCCATCTCCAAGCTGAAGATCGCTACATTCTCCTGGGTTTTGATCGCTACATTCTGTGCAATGTTTAGCGCGAAGGCGGTCTTCCCCACAGATGGACGGGCTGCAACGATAACAAGGTCGTTACGCTGAAAACCTGAGGTAATCCGGTCCAAATCGCGGAAGCCGGAAGCAATACCGGTTACTTCTCCTTTGTTTTTGTGCAACTGATCAATGTTATCGTACACGTCAATTAACACATCTTTAATGTTCTTAAATGATGATGCATTTTTTCGATTGGAGACTTCCAGAATACGTTTCTCTGATTCATTTAATACCTCATCGACACTGTCTTCCTTGGAATACGTGTCAGTTACGATATCTGTTGCTGTCCGTATCAACCGGCGAAGAAGGGATTTCTCCTCGACAATACGGCAATAATAACCAATGTTAGCAGCTGTCGGAACAGCATTGGCTAAATCACTTAAATACGACACACCGCCAACATCATCTAATTGCTGGTTATTAGCCAGTAGCGTTGTCGCTGTGACGATATCAATTGGTTCCCCTTTATCCGCCAATTGCATCATTGCGCGAAAAATCAATTGATGACTGGCACGATAAAAGTCCTCTGGCATCAATACTTCTGACGCACTCGAGATCGCATCAGGATCAAGAAATATCGCACCAATGACGGCTTGTTCTGCCTCTATATTATGTGGTGGTGTACGACCTTGTATCATTTCCGACATCTTATCCGGCACTCCTTCTTGCTTTTCCAGCAAACGTTACAGCTAGACGATCGGTGATTGTCGAGCCGTAGTTGTACTTATTTCTCATACTTGGTATACGCTATATTTTAGCTGCTTCTTTCCTGACATATTCGAAAAAAAAGGGAAGCCATTAACTTCCCTCATCCTTATGCTTCTTCTACATGAACGCGAATAGTACCTGTTACTTCAGGATGAATTTTCACTGGTACATTAGTATAACCTAATGCGCGAATTGGTTGATCTAACTCAATTTTACGTTTGTCCATTTTGATACTGTAATCTTTCTTTAATTGTTCTGCGATTTGTTTACTTGTAATGGAGCCAAATAAGCGACCACCATCTCCTGATTTCGCTGTTAATTTCACTTCGATGCTTGCCAGCTTTTCTTTCAATTGTTTGGCTTCATCTACTTCTTCTTGTTCTAGCTGTTTCTCTTTCTTCTTCTGTGCATCTAACGCCTTCATATTTCCTTGGTTGGCTTCCACTGCTAAGTTATTTTTCAACAGATAGTTTCTCGCGTAACCATCTGATACGTTTTTTACTTCGCCTTTTTTACCTTTTCCTTTTACGTCTTCTGTTAAAATAACTTTCATTCCGAATCTCCTCCTTCATAGTACTCATCAATAATATCTTTCAGCCATTCGTAAGCATCAATCACTGCTAAATCATCGAGCTGTGTCGCGGCATTCGTTAAGTGACCACCGCCATTCATTTTTTCCATGATGATCTGTACATTAACTTTGCCAAGGGATCGGGCACTAATGCCGATTCGTCCATCTTCACGTTCGGAAATCACGAAGGACGCCTCAATCCCGGTCATCGTTAACAACGTATCCGCCGCTTGTGCTATCACAACCGGACCATAGGGTTCCCTTGAATTCCCAACTGATATGGCAATATTCTCACGATAAATCTTCGTATTTTCAATTAATCTGCTTCGTTTCACATATATATCCAAGTCTTCTTTTAAGAATTTCTGAACAAGTACGGTATCCGCACCTTTGGACCGTAAATAGGAGGCGGCATCAAAGGTTCGTGAGCCCGTACGTAACGTAAAGCTTTTCGTATCGACAATAATACCTGCCAATAATGCAGTTGATTCTAACATATTTAAGGTTAACTGGCTAGGCTGGTATTCTAAGAGTTCTGTCACTAATTCCGCCGTAGACGAGGCATAAGGCTCCATATAGACTAATGTCGGATGATCAACGAACTCTTCACCACGACGGTGATGATCAATTACTACTACATGATCGGTTTTATTAATCAGTTTCACTTCTTGGACCAGCGACGGTTTATGCGTGTCTACGATCACTAATAACGTATCTTTGGTTACAATATCCAGGGCAGAATCCGGATCAATAAAGGACGACCACAACTCATCATCTTCCTTGATTTCATCGACGAGACGCTGAACACCTGTATCAATATCCTGTTCATCTAAGACGATAAAACTTTCTACATCGTTCGCCTGTGCAATTTTTAATACACCGATACCGGCACCAATTGCATCCATATCAGGCGATTTATGACCCATGACGAGTACTTGATCACTTTCTTTGACCAATTCCTTCAGAGCATGTGAAATAACACGAGCACGCACTCTAGTCCGTTTTTCCATAGGGTTGGTTTTGCCCCCATAGAATCGTACTTTACCAGAATCATCATCCTTGATAACGACCTGGTCCCCACCTCGACCTAATGCTAAGTCAAGACTGGATTGTGTTAATTCACCTAATTGCGGTAATGTCTCATGGCCAATACCAATTCCAATACTTAGCGTCAGAGGTACATTCTTATCCGAAATCAATTCCCGTACATCGTCCAATATTTCAAATTTGGACTTCTCCAAGTTGGCTAAAATCTGTTGGTTCATCACAGCCAGAAAACGTTCTGAAGACGTCCGCTTCAGATAGATACCATGTTTATTGCACCAATTATTTAATATCGAAGTAACTTGAGAGTTAATTTGACTTTTTGCTGTATCATCCATATTTTGAGTAATTTCTTCATAGTTATCTAAAAAAATGATACCTAATACTGTTTTTTCATTTTGATACAGCTGATGAAGCTCGGTCTGCTTCGTTCGGTCAAATACGTATAACAAGCGTTCATCCTTTTTGTTGTACACTTGGAAATCATAGTCCTCAATGGATAACCAAAATACTTCTTTATCTTCCTTCAATTTGCTAATAATATCGCCTGATAAAACTTCAAGGTTATCTCCGACTAAGGTATAGGCTTTCGTAAACTTACTCATATACGGGTTTGCCCATTCGATTTGATAATCATCATTGTACAGCATAATCCCGATTGGCATTTCCAGCAATGCCTCTTCGCCTACTTTCTTCACCCGATACGAAAGCGTCGAAATATATTCCTCTGTCTGGTTCACCAGTGCTCGTTCTCGCTTGATACTGTAGTACAAGGACAACGTAAAGAAGACAGTCATGATCAAACCAATGATCCAATGATAATAAAATAAAAAGACAAGCAATACAAAAGAAAGTAGATATATTCCGATAATATGCCGTCCCATTTTAACTGGCTTCTCTTTAAACTTTGGCATAGTTGTCAGCTCCTAACTAAATTACCCGTTACTTTGCCATTCTGTTTCGTAAATCAAATCCTAAATCAATTATACCTAAGATTCTGAGCAAATAAAGACCTATTGATGGAAAAAACACGAGAACCAATATACTGATAATTGGTAATGCTTTTGATTGCTTCTTCGCATGCGTGTAATAAAAAATAAACGACAAACCTTGCAGTGCGATAATAAGCCCTGCTAAGTGGTACACATTCCATACTGCTACTGATGGTAAAGTCGAATAATCACCCGCAACGAATAAGGACACAATTAACGTTAGAAAATAGATCCATAAGATAATCTTCGGCAAACGAAAAAGACGAAAAGGTGGAAAAGAAAGTGGTTGCTTATACACCTTGTTGATTACTTTGTAGGATATCCACTGTGTTATAATGGCAAGCGCCATCGATACAGCTACCAGAAATACCGGTAACAACTGTAGCATGTTTGTCATCTGTTCACGAATTAAATCAAAGTTCTGCTCTCCAGCACCTAGACCTTGGAATAATTCTTCCGTCATTTGCAATGATTGATCCATCGTGTTTTCGAAGCTCGACATAATCGAAACTTGTAAAATCAATTCTATATAGGCGTAAATCAGAACCAAACCTAATACAAAACCGGCTGTCCCTTTCGCCCATGTCTCATAAGGATGTTGTCCGTGGTTAATGGACCAGCCTATCATACCACCACTGATCAATGCTAAAGCAGTTAATGGAAAAGATAATACCGGAGCTACGAACATGGAGGTCACAAGTAATATCGCCATTACCACACTTGTTCTTTTCAAACCGTATGCTTTCATGAGTAAAATGATCGGAATTGGCAAGCAGAATACCGTGAAGATTTGAATTGGCGGGATCAGGATCGTGATCAACAGTAACAGCAAAAAGCTGATAATATTTATATAAAAATCTTTTTTTAGTGGTTGTTGCTTCATACATTCCACCTTTTCTTCCTTTATTTGATGGAAAAAGCACAGCTACAAAGCGCTGTGCTTTTTACCTCGTACACTTTTACTATCCTCATTATATACGATCGATATATCCACGACAAATTAAAGCTCTTCTATTCATAATCACCAATTTCTATTATAATGTAAGGAGAACCGTTTAGAGGGGGATGAAGCAATGATTAAGACAATAATTTTTGACCTCGATGATACACTTTTGTGGGATAAAAAGAGTGTCAAAACAGCATTCGAGGAAACGTGTAAAGAAGCAGAGGAAAAATACGATGTAGACTCGGAAAAACTAGAAGAAGCCGTGCGTGAAGAAGCACGTACCTTATACCAAGGTTATGAGACGTATTCTTTTACACAACTGATTGGGATTAACCCATTCGAAGGACTATGGGGCAACTTCCTGGATGATCATACATATTTTCAAAAAATGGCTGACATTGTGCCAAATTACCGAAAAGAAGCTTGGACAAATGGATTAAAACAGCTTGGAATTGAGGATGAAGCGTTTGGCGCTTATCTTGCAGAACAGTTCCCATTACACCGGAAGAAGAACCCGTTTGTTTATGAAGAAACCTTTGAAGTACTGACAAAGTTACAGGGGGATTACCAGCTAATTATGCTTACCAATGGTTCACCTGATTTACAGAACACCAAGTTAATGATCACACCGGAGCTAAAGCCTTACTTTGATCATATTGTTATTTCTGGTGATTTCGGAAAAGGCAAGCCAGATCCAACTATTTTCGAGCATGTTCTGGAAACTGCTGGTGTATCTGCTGAACAAGCATTGATGGTTGGCGATAATTTAATGACCGATATTCTAGGTGCGAACCGTACTGGTATTAAAAGTGTATGGATCAACCGCGACAACAAAACAAAAAATGACGTACAGCCAACGTATGAAATTAAGCATTTAACAGAGCTTTATTCGCTGTTGACATAACAGCTATCTGCTTGTTGCATGAGAATAGACTACTTCCTTTAATATGGATTATGTAAAGTGTAGCAGTATGGCGATTTGGCGATTTTAAAATGTTTTGTCTGCGTAGTAAAGCTCCAGAAATAGGCTCCGCGTCCTGTGGGCACGGCTTCAGCTAGGCTACTACTTGATTTACTTCCTTGCTGCCTTGTGCCGAGGAAGCTCACTTCGAAGCGATACTTGCAGACGCAGGAACAAACTAAGTGAATCTTCAGCTCGCGCTGATTCCACGGGAGTCTCAGCCTATTTCTTACGCTTAAGGGAAGTGCTACAATTATTGGAACAGCAAAAAGCAGTGGTTCTAAACATTATGTTATTCAAAAGCTGATTTTTATGGTGCACTCAATATGCTAGCAATTCCAAAAGTTGTAGAGCTCCCATCCTAGCGTAGGTCAACCATCGTACACTCCCGCGGGACAGGCAGGCGCTGAAGATCCACAACGTCTGCACCTGTGTCTTCTAGTAAAGCTTCGAAGTAGTCTTCCTCGGCGCAAGACAGCAAAGGGGTATTTCGGGTAGTAGACTAGCTTCAGCCGTTACCCGCAGGACGCGAAGTGGTTGACCGAATCGATATCCCAGCACAATAAATAACTCAATATGCATGCTTGGCTAGCGATGGCTAGCATAATCCATATTATCAGAACCCACACTTTAAATAAAAAAGAGCTCTTTCATCATGGGAAAGAACTCTTTTTTCATTATTATAATTCCATTGCTGTTAATTTTTCGATTTCTTCTATTTGTTGTAGTGCCTCAATATCTGCATCTTCTAGATTCTTGTCTACGCTCAAGATCATGATTGCTTCGCCGCCAACACCAGATCGGCCTACTTGCATTGCACCGATATTGATTTCTCTTTGTGCTAATAACGTCCCTACTTTACCGATAGCACCTGGACGGTCATTGTGTTTAATAACAACGAGGTTTCCTTCAGGTACAGCATCGACACTGTATGCATCTACTTGTACAAGACGAGGTCCTAAACCATTTAATAAGGTACCCGCAACAGAACGTGTTACATTCTTTGTCTTCACTTCTACTTTTAGCAAGTTCGTAAACCCTTTTGGTGTAGAAGATTTACTCTCTTTCACCTGAATACCACGTTTTTCTGCCAAATAAGAAGCATTAACATCATTTACATGGTCACCTAGGTGGCGTTTTAATAGACCTTTAATGGTATTACGTGTCAAAGGCGCTACGTCTAATTCATTCAGTTCACCAGAGTAAGAAATGTTAATTTCCTCAATCACACCACTTGTCAGATATGTCAGGAAAGAACCTAATTTCTCTGATAGGTGGAAGTATGGTTCGATTTTGTTTAATACTTCTTTCGGCACAGATGGCAGGTTGACTGGATTTTTTGCTACACCTTCTGTTAAGTAACGGACAACATCATGGCTTACATCGATGGCCACATTCTCTTGTGCTTCTACTGTACTTGCACCTAAGTGAGGTGTTGCAATCACTTCCGGAAGCTCCAATAAGCGATGATCCGTTGCAGGTTCTTCTTCAAATACATCAAGTGCTGCTCCTGCTACCTTACCAGATTGAATCGCATCATATAAGGCTTCCTCGTCAATAATACCGCCACGCGCACAGTTAATAATACGAACGCCCTCTTTCATTTTACTGAAGGCATCTTTGTTAAGTAAGTGTGTCGTTTCTTTAATAAGCGGAGTGTGAACCGTGATAAAATCAGCTGCTACCACAACATCTTCTACCGATCCAAAATCAACGCCTAATTTATCTGCTCTTTCTTTTGTTAAAAATGGGTCATAGGCAATCACATTCATGCGTTGTCCCTTAGCACGTGCTGCCACTTCTGCACCGATACGTCCCATACCGATAACACCAAGTGTTTTTCCTTTTAACTCTACACCAACGTGTGTCTTACGATCCCATTTACCATTCTTTAATGCTAAATATGCTTGCGGGATCTTACGTGCGAGAGACATAAGCATTGCTACTGTATGTTCCGCTGCTGAATTCGTATTACCATCTGGAGCATTTACTACAATGACACCATATTCCGTAGCCGCGCTTAAATCGATATTATCGACACCGACACCAGCACGACCAATAATTTTTAAATTGGTTGCTTGACTAATAATATCTCGTGTTACTTTTGTTTGGCTTCTGACTAACAACGCATCGTATTCGCCAATTATTTCTGCTAGTTCATCTGGTGATAAACTTGTATTCACGTCCACTTCTACATTGCCAGCTTCTCGTAATGGTTGAATTCCGTCTTCACTTAATGGATCACTGATTAATACTTTAAACGCCAAAGTTGTCCCCTCCAAAATTATATAGTCCTGTAAAGCAAAAAAAACATTATAAGTGAAACATTTCACTTATAAACCTATTTCCATTGATTATAACTATTATAGCATCTTTAAATTAGAATAAATAGAAATGTGTAAGAAAATTTCGACACCTCTATCTAAACTATCCCTTCTTAAAAGAAGTTTTCTCTATCATAGCAAATTGACCAATAATGTCAATACGAAACCACTAAAAAGTTCGTATATTATTCGTGTTTTTAATGATATTTAACGGTAAAACATGTCTATTATTCGGATTTAACAAATCATTCACGAACTTTTTAGATACAGAATTATATAAACGTTCTTTGTATTAGGATGAATGTCATATGCACTTAGCAGCAATATAATAGCCTTGTGTTGAGGAAGCTTACTTCGGAGCGATACTAGCAGGCACAAAGTGAAACTTCAGCACCTGTGCGTCCCATGAGAGTCTATGTGTTGGCTATGGTACCGATCTATACAAACAGTCAAAATTAGACGGCATTACCTATACATTTGTTTCCTATCTTTTTAAACGATACAAATCCCGATGTACTGCTCCCCACTTTTGGTTCCTTTCCTTCTAAACGATACAAATCTCCGTGCTCTGCTCCCTACTTTTGGTTCCTTTCCACCAAAACGATACAAATCCCGATGCTCTGCTCCCCTCTTTTGGTTCCTTTCCCTTCTAAACGATACAAATCTCGATGTACTGCTCCCTACTTTTGGTTCCTTTCCACCAAAACGATACAAATCTCGATGTACTTCTCTCTCTTTTGGTTCCTTTCCACCTAAACAATACAAATCTCGATGTACTTCTCTCTCTTTTGGTTCCTTTCCACCTAAACAATACAAATCTCAGTAAATTTTCTTATAATATTATAGGAAATAAACTTCATGTACCATATGATCACTGCTGTGACTATACTTATATCCTTTCTGACAAAAAAAGAGCTTGAAGCATATTTGCTCCAAGCTCTTTTAAACCGATACAAGTATTATTCAGTTGCATACGGTAATAACGCCATTTGACGTGCACGTTTAATTGCTTTCGTCAATTTACGTTGGTATTTTGCAGAAGTTCCTGTTACACGACGAGGAAGAATTTTTCCACGCTCAGAAACGAAACGTCTTAATAAATCAACATCTTTATAGTCGATGTGTGTAATACCGTTCGCTGTGAAAAAACACACCTTACGACGCTTTGCGCGACCACGACGAGCTGCCATAATTAAAAACCTCCTTCAGATTAAAATGGTAAATCATCATCAGAAATATCGATAGGTTCTCCACTATCTTGGAATGGATTATCGTTACCGCTATTTCCTTGATTATTATTGTTATTATTATGATTAAATTGATTTTGATTTCCTTGACTCGGTTGGTTCTGATTTGGGTTATAGCCTTGAGATTCTTGGTTGTTAGGTTGTCCACCTTGGCCACCACCTGATCCATTTCTTGTCTCCAAGAATTGAATCGAATCTGCAACTACTTCCGTCATGAAGACTCGCTGACCTTCTTGATTATCAAAACTACGAGTTTGAATACGACCGTCTACACCGACGAGACTTCCTTTGCCCATGTAGTTTGCAAGATTTTCTGCTTGCCTTCTCCATGTAACACAGTTGATAAAGTCTGCTTCTCGTTGCCCTTGCTGATTAGAGAAAGGACGGTTACAAGCCACGGTAAAATTAGCTACGGCTACACCATTAGGCGTATAACGTAAGTCAGGATCTTTGGTTAACCTGCCGACAAGTACGACACGATTTAACATCAGAACCACTCCTTATTATTGATCGTCTTCACGAATTGCCATGTAACGAATTACATCATCAGAGAATTTCGCTTGACGATTGAATTCATTGATAGCTGTTTCATCACCTGTAAAGTTGATTAATACGTAATAACCATCACGGTAGTCGTTGATCTCATAAGCAAGACGCTTCTTACCTACTTCTTCAACTTTCTCGATTTCCGCACCGTTACCTGTAAGGAATCCATTGAAACGCTCGATTAGCGCTGTTTGAGCTTCCTCTTCGATATCTGGGCGGACGATGTACATGATTTCATACTTATTCATCCGTTTACACCTCCTTTTGGTCTTGGCGGCCCTATTATTTCAATAGAGCAAGGAGTAATTATCTCATTACTCACAATAAAATATTATACCAATAATGTTTTGTAAATGCAAACATTATTTGCATCAAGACAGGTGATCCCGCTATACGTTATACATTAAATCGGAAATGCATGACATCTCCATCTTTTACTAAATATTCCTTACCTTCTAAACGCACTTTTCCTTTTTCCTTTGCAGCCTGTTCTGATCCTGCTTCGACTAGATCATCATAGGACACGGTTTCAGCACGAATAAAACCTTTCTCAAAGTCACTATGGATAATTCCTGCTGCCTGAGGTGCTTTAATCCCTTTACGGAATGTCCATGCACGTACTTCCTGTACACCTGCAGTGAAGTAAGTAGCTAATCCAAGTAATTGATAAGTTGCCTTAATCAACTGATCCAACCCTGACTCAGCAATCCCCAATTCTTCCAGGAACATTTCCTTCTCTTCACCGTCTAATTCTGCAATTTCAGATTCTACCTTCGCACTTACTACAATAACTTTCGCTTCATCTTTCTCAGCAAAATCTTTCACCAGCTGTACATATTCATTATTATCCGCTTCTAACAATTCATCTTCACCAACATTGGCAACATATAATACGGATTTACTCGTTAATAAATGTAAACCTTTCACGATTTTTTGCTGTTCTTCTGTAAATGATACAGCACGCGCTGGTATTTCCTCTTCAAACGCGTCGCGCAATTTCGCAAGTACTTCGAATTCAGCCATCGCTTCTTTATCTTTCTGTTTTGCCATCTTTTCAACACGTTGAATTCGTTTCGAAACGCTCTCTAAATCTGCTAGGATTAGCTCTAGATTAATCGTTTCAATATCGGAAATCGGATCGACTTTTCCAGAAACGTGTGTAATATTTTCGTCTTGGAAACAACGAACAACGTGGCAAATAGCGTCTACCTGACGAATATGTGAAAGGAATTGGTTACCTAGTCCTTCCCCTTTACTTGCACCTTTTACAATCCCTGCAATATCGGTAAATTCAAATGCGGTTGGGATTGTTTTCTTCGGATTGACTAATTCTGTTAGCTTCTGTAATCGTGTATCAGGTACTTCTACAATCCCTACATTGGGGTCAATTGTACAAAAGGGATAGTTTGCAGATTCTGCACCTGCTTGTGTAATCGCGTTAAATAAAGTTGACTTACCCACGTTAGGTAATCCAACGATTCCAGCTGTTAATGCCATGTAATCTTTCACTCCTTAAGGATTCCGTCCATATGAACGTATCTGTCATAACAATTATAGTGATACTTCTCTTAAAAGACAAGTTATTAAAAAACAAAAATCAAGGGATTCAGACCCTTGATTTAGTACTTTTTCTATACAAAGAATATGATTTTCTGGCGGTGTACAATAGTAAAAAAAGCAATTTGTTTCACGTGAAACATTTTTCAACGAATTAGTCTTGACGCTCCAGTACCTTTTTCATCTTTTGCTCAAAACGTTTACGTGGTAACATGACACTATGGCCACAACCTTGACACTTAATACGAATGTCCATCCCCATACGAATTATCTGCCAACGATTCTCCCCGCACGGATGGGCCTTTTTCATTTCGACAACATCATTCAACTGAAAGTCTTTACGCTCCATGTTATCACCTCTATCTTACACAATCTCTCTCCATTATATTAGATTTTCTTATAAAAAGGAAATAGTAAGATAGCACAGAGTAAATACAAATTTACGATACCATAAATCGGGTACAACAAAGCAATTAACGTTGAAAAACCAATATTAGTCAATGGTGTCAAAATAAGCAGTAAGCCGAGTGCTATTTTCCACATATGATGCTGAAAGAATTCCTGGACCCTTGTTACCAGCCCCATCACACCTGAAATCGCAGTCGTAAAGATAGCAAACCAAAGCAATACGGACATAATAATATACGTATAACTAGGGTAATTCTTTAATATGGCAAACAGGGGGATTTCATATAAAATAATAACCTCAGATATTTGAATTAAGCTGTTATTATAAATGAATGAGATTACCCCTAATATTAACCCACTTCCAACACTGGCAATAATGATTTCTCCATTCGATTTGATCTTGTCCCCTACCGCTCCCAAAACAGCTAATATAGACAAAATATTTAGTGCCGTAAAAGTAAATGCAGCCGTCCAGTTTGCTTGATGATCCAATGATAAAATATAGGTTAATTGCTCATCAATCGTATACACGATAAGGATCGACATGAGACCAATAATTAATAGGGGCAAAATGATCACATTAAACGTTAAAACGCCTTGAATCCCCCTCAGAAAAATTAAAATAATACATAGCACTATAAAACCAATACCTACCCATTTAGATACATGAAAGGCTTCGAACGTTGCTCCACTCCCTGCGATCATGATCACCGTTGTCGACATTAAATAAAAGAAAATTAATATATCATAAAAACGGGCAATTTTCTTCCCTAAGATCAGCTCCAGTAATGCATAATAATTGGTTGTTTGATATTGAAAACTGACCTTCATCATAATGGCAATAGCACAGATAAATAGAATCGTAAATAAGATGATGGCTAGTCCACTTTCATGACCAAAAAACTGCCATAACTCCCTGCCCGATGCATACCCTGCACCGACCATCGTCCCTACTATTAAAAACATCCATCTCATACCTGATTTCCACATATCTCTGCCTCCAACAAAAGCTTTAGATATATTAAAAATATGCACAGATGGACAAAGGTATGAAAAAAAATTCCTTTCTACTAAAATAGAAAGGAATAGCCAAAATAAAAGATAATAAAAATAAAGATACCTGGTAGAAAATCTCCTATTTTAATCTTGGTAATATCAAGGATATTTAAGCCAATCGCTAGGATAAACAGGCCACCAATAGCTGTTATTTCATTAATAAAGCCATCTAGCACTGTCTGTGGTACCCATTTATTAATTTGTACTGCCAATAGGGCTATGGAGCCTTGATACAGGACAACAGGAATGACGGAGAAAATCACACCATAACCTAGTGTGGATGTTAACACCATTGCCATAAAACCATCTAAAAATGCTTTCGTGTATAATACTTCGTGATCACCACGAAGTCCCCCATCCAATGCGCCTACGATAGACATGGCACCTACTACAAAAATTAATGTCGCTGTTATAAATCCTTCTGTAAGCTCAGAATTTCCATTTTTACTAACTAATTTCTCGAGCTGGTGACCTGCTATATTTAAATTCTTTTCCAGATGAATGCCTGCTCCTATCATTGCACCGATTAAAATACTTATCAAAATCAGAATAATATTGTCCGCTTGTATTGCCATCTGGATTCCAATTATGGTAACAATCAATCCAATTCCCTGCATCGCTGTTGTCTTCAACCGATCAGGAATATTCGTAAAAATAAGGCCAATTAATGTTCCTGCAATTATGCATATACCATTTACGATCGTCCCTAATAATGCCATCTTTATGTCCACCTCATCTGCTTTTCACATAAGAAAAATAACTGTCGCCAAAACTGACAAAAGCCTTCATTCTCCTATTCTGCGTTCCTTGAAAAATTTTATGTGTAACGACTCATTGGGAAAAGTCCATGTTAAGTTAAACTTGACTTAATCCGATTCTAGAGCTGCCTGTAATATGGATTTTGTTAGCTATCTTTATAGTAATTTTGAAATATTCATGTGCTAGCACTGCTATTAACACTGCAGCTAACATTGTAGAATTTCCTTTAGTCATAGGAAATATGTGAAGACTCCTCGCGAGCTGAAGGTCCAGTTAATTCGTGTCTGCTTCTGCTGATATCGCTTCGTAGTAAGCTTTCTCGTCACATAATCGATATTACAGGGTTTTTTTCAATTTTAAGTACCGTTCACTACTATCTTACCCCTGGTCCTTATCCGTTTCCATACCATGAAAAAGCCTGATTATTTGCGAGGCAAACAATCAGACTTTTCTTATTCCATCATCTCTAAGATACGATTCAAATCATCATCAGAGAAGAATTCAATTTCGATTTTTCCTTTGCGTTTACCTTTATTAATCGAAACATTGGTTCCAAAGTAATCTTTTAAATGGTTTTCTTTCTCTGTAATAAAAATATCTTTTCTCACTTTTTTCTTTTTCGTTGGTTGCTGATTATTGAGTTCATTGATTAACCGTTCTACTTGTCGGACGTTTAGTTTTTCCGAAGTGATGCGATTTACTACTGGTTTTATTTTGTTTTTATCCTTTAATCCTAATAACGCTCTGCCATGCCCCATTGAGATAGCCCCGTGATTAATCTGCGCAATTACAGCCTCAGGTAAGCTTAACAATCGCACTAAATTAGCAATATGTGACCGGCTTTTGCCTAACCGTTTTGCCAATTGATCCTGTGTCGTTCCTAATTCATTAATGAGACGATCATATGCGGTTGCTTCTTCAATTGGAGTTAAATCCTCACGTTGGATGTTTTCCAATAAGGCTAATTCCATCATTTGCTCGTCTGTTAACTCTTTAATGATGACTGGGATGGTCTCTAGATTAGCCTCTTTTGCAGCACGATAACGTCTTTCACCTACGACAATTTCATAGCCTCTAATACTTTTTCGAACAATTAATGGCTGTAAAATACCATGCTGCAAAACAGATTCCTTTAATTCATCGATCGCATCTGCTTCAAATACTTTACGCGGTTGATACGGATTAGGCCGGCATTTATTTAACTCTACCTGCTCAATTTTATCCGAATCCTGTTCTTCGACTTCCGGGAAGAATGCATCCAAACCTTTACCTAATCCTCTAGCCATCTGCTATCACTTCCTTCGCTAAATCTAGATACACCTCTGCACCTCTTGATTTGGAATCATATGTGATAATTGGTTGTCCGTGACTTGGCGCTTCACCTAATCGGATATTTCGCGGAATGACTGTATTGTACACTTTATCTTGAAAATACTTCTTCACTTCGTCAATTACCTGTAAGCCTAGATTAGTCCTGGCATCCAACATTGTTAAAAGTACGCCTTCAATCATCAATTCTTTATTTAAATGCTTCTGAACGAGGCGAATTGTATTCAATAATTGGCTTAACCCCTCTAATGCGTAGTACTCACACTGCACCGGAATAATCACTGTATCCGAAGCGGTTAGTGCATTAATTGTTAACAGTCCTAAAGAAGGTGGACAATCAATAATGATATAATCATATTGATCTTGGATACTATCTAACGCTTTCTTTAACCTTACTTCACGTGAAATAGTAGAAACTAACTCAATTTCTGCTCCTGCCAATTGAATAGTCGCGGGAATAATATCAAGGTTATCAATATCGGTTTGTACACACACATTTTCTGCCTCAATATCATCGACCAAAACATCGTAGATACAGTGACTGACATCGGCTTTATTGATCCCTACCCCACTAGTGGAATTCCCTTGCGGATCTATGTCAACAATTAATATTTTTTTATTAAGATGTGCTAAACAAGCACTTAAGTTAACAGACGAAGTTGTTTTACCGACGCCACCTTTCTGGTTTGCTACGGCTATTATTTTTCCCATGATGTCACCTACCTCTTGCTTCTTTTCCTTATATTCTATCACTAAATGCACACAATCTATAAATTTTTTTCTATTTTCTTAATAAATAGGACGATATTATTAATAGATTCATAGACGAAATCTTGCAGATCTGCTAGACACTTTGTTTATAACCTTACGACAGTCTCGATTTGGCAAAAAACTACCCATCTTTCAGAGTGTTAAAGATGGGTAAAACGAATAGTTACTATTTCTTAGGAATTTTGATCGTAATTTGATAATAGTCATCATGATCCTGTTCATCTGTCTCAAGATTTATTCCAGTATCCGATACCATGTCTAACGATTGCCGGATTGTATTCATCGCAATCCTCATATCCTTGTTTATTCCTTTCAAACGAGGCTTTTTTGGTTTCTTCTTATCTGTCATCAGTCGCTCGATATAAGCCTCTGTTTGCTTTACATTTAATTCTTTCTCAAGAATTTGTTTTAATACTTTTACTTGTGCTTCTTCTGATTTCAGCACAATTAACGCTCTTGCATGACGTTCTGTAATCGCCTTTTGCAATATAGCTTGTTGCACTTCTTGCGGTAACTTCAATAAGCGCATTTTGTTTGCAATGGTTGACTGACTCTTGCCTAATCGTTGAGCCAAGGCTTCTTGTGTCAATTCATGCATTTCGATTAGCTTCTGATAAGCCGTTGCTTCTTCGATTACAGTTAATTCCTCACGTTGCAAATTTTCGATTAATGCAACAGAAGCCGTTTCCTTATCTGTCATGTCACGGATAATAGCCGGGATTTTCTCCCAATTTAAGCTATTTGCTGCACGCCAACGTCGTTCCCCTGCTATAATCTCATATCTATCTTCTTCATCCTCAATCGGACGAACGACGATCGGCTGGATCATACCATGAGTATGTAATGTTTGCGCTAATTCTTTGATTTTCTCTTCATTAAAAATGGATCTAGGCTGATAACGATTAGCTTCAATAGCATCAATGTTAAGGAAAACAACTTCATCTTGTATGCTTTCTTCATTTTCTACTAATTCCTCTTCTTTATCACCTAATCCGAATATTCGACCAAATGGGTGTAACATAAACAACACCACCTTTTTCTGCTTAACCAAGATTGGACTTATATATAATTGCAACTAGTTTTCACCATTTTTACAGTGTATAAATGGGAAAACTTGCTTAAAACCAGGATTTAAGCAAGTCATCGAAGCCGTTTTATATCCCAATTGTTTCACGTGGAACATAACTAGTAATCTGTTAATCCTATTCTATCATAAAATCGCAAAAAGCGATAAAAAATATTATTTATTTTTAAAAATTCTCTTTATAGAGGGTTTTTATTCGGTACACCTGGTTTCCGAGGGAATTTTTTCGGCGTTTTTCGTTTTTTATCGATAATAACAATGTTTCGATCCCCATTATTCTCTGGTAATGCGAAATGTTCAATACTTCTTAGTTTACCGCCTAGCAACTCAATAGCATCTTCCGCTTCCGTCAGTTCTTCTTCGACCTGTGATCCTTTCAAGGCTATAAAGGTTCCATTCGTGTGGAGTAATGGTAAACAGAGTTCTGATAACACCGATGTTCTTGCTACTGCACGAGCCATGACGACATCAAATTTATGTCGGAATTTCTCATTTTTACCAAAAAGTTCCGCTCTGTCGTGGTAAAAGCTTACCCCTTCTAATTCTAATTCAGAAGCAAGATGATTTAAGAACGTGATCCGCTTTTTCAAGGAATCGACAATGGTAACGTTGATTTGTGGAAAAAGAATTTTGAGTGGGAGGCTGGGGAACCCTGCCCCCGCACCTACATCACATAAATGAAATTCATTTGTAAAATCGAAATAAAATGCAGCAGTTACCGAATCATAGAAGTGTTTCGCATAGACCTCTTCCTTCTCCGTGATAGCCGTCAGATTCATTTTTTCATTCCATTCGACTAATAGTTCAAAATAGCGTTCAAATTGCTGCAATTGCTTATCTGTAATCTCTATACCATGCTGATGAAGATGGTCTTGAAAGGATTGAAGATTCATTGCTACTCCTCCGTTTATTCGTTCGATACTTTCGCTACATTTCCTTGCTCTATATATACTAACAAAATGGACACATCGGCAGGATTAACCCCTGAAATTCGGGATGCCTGTGCAACAGATAATGGACGGACTGTTTTCAATTTTTCTCTTGCTTCCGTTGCAATTCCACTAATCGCATCATAATCGATGTGGTCTGGAATGAGTTTGTTCTCCATTTTTTTCATACGATCAACTTGCTGATTCGACTTGGTAATATAACCCTGATACTTAATCTGGATCTCAACCTGTTCTTTGACATCTGCTGCCAATTCTTTCTCAGCAGGGGCAACTTGATCAATAATAGCATACGTCACTTCTGGCCGTTTTAATAAATCATAAGCTAAGATACCGTCCTTCAATCTTGTGCCACCAATTGATTCCATTAACTGTTGTAATGTTTCGGTCGGTTTCAGACGGACATTGCTTAAACGTTCTTTCTCTTCTTCAATTAACCGTTTCTTTTCCTCAAAACGTTCGAAACGCTCATCAGAAATTAAGCCCATTTGGTGACCAATCTCTGTTAATCGGATATCGGCATTATCATGACGCAACAGTAAACGGTATTCTGCGCGAGACGTTAACAAACGATATGGTTCATTTGTTCCTTTTGTTACTAAATCATCGATCAGTACGCCAATATACGCTTGTGAACGATCTAAAATTAGTGTTTCCTTCTCTAATGCTTTAGCTGCAGCATTAATTCCAGCCATCATCCCTTGACCTGCCGCTTCTTCGTATCCAGAAGTACCATTGATTTGGCCAGCTGTGAACAGACCTTCAATATTTTTCACTTCCAGCGTCGGCCATAACTGTGTTGGTACGACAGAATCATATTCAATTGCATAACCAGCCCGCATAATTTCTGCTTCCTCTAAACCAGGTACTGTACGTAGAATTTCACGTTGCACAAATTCCGGTAACGAAGTAGACAAGCCTTGTACATAGACTTCCTCCGTATCACGGCCTTCTGGTTCTAAGAACACTTGATGGCGCGGTTTATCATGAAATCGGACAATTTTATCTTCAACAGACGGACAATAACGTGGTCCAGTACCTTTAACCATCCCAGAATACATAGCAGATAAGCCTAAATTCTCGTTGATAATTTCATGCGTCTTTTCATTCGTATACGTTAACCAACAAGGAATTTGATCGAGAATCGCTTCGGTCGTCTCATAAGAAAAGTGCTGCGGATTGTCATCGCCTGGCTGAATTTCGGTTTTTTCATAATTAACTGTCTTATTGTTTACACGCATTGGTGTACCTGTTTTGAAACGTACCAGCTCAAATCCGAGTTCTTCTAAGTTTTCCGCTAATTTAATAGTGGCACGTTGATTATTCGGTCCACTTTCGTAGGAAATATCGCCAATCAGAACACGACCACGCATAAATGTACCGGTTGTAATGATCACGGTTTTCGCACGGTACAATGCTTTTGTCTCTGTAATAACACCTTTTACCTGATTGTCTTCCACTACTAATTTTTCAACCATGCCTTGACGCATCGTTAAATTATCTGTTTGTTCGAGTCTTTTCTTCATTTCCTGAATATATAATGGTTTGTCTGCTTGCGCACGTAATGCACGAACAGCAGGCCCTTTACCCGTGTTAAGCATTCTCATCTGAATATATGTTTTGTCGATAACTTTCCCCATCAGTCCACCTAATGCATCGATTTCTCTTACGACAATTCCTTTTGCAGGTCCGCCAATCGATGGATTACAAGGCATAAAGGCAATCATATCTAAGTTCATTGTTAACATTAATGTTTTCGCACCACGATTGGCGGCAGCATAGGCAGCTTCTACCCCTGCATGTCCGGCCCCGACCACGATTACATCAAACTGACCAGCTTCATAAGTTGACATCGCTGATCCTCCTTTTTTTATTCGTTATTTTCCTAAACAGAATTGTGAAAACAGTTGATCAATTAAGCTATCCTGCACTGTATCTCCCACAATTTCTCCTAATAGTTCCCACGCTCTTGTGACATCAATCTGCACTAAATCAATTGGCATCTCTGCATCCATTGCATTCATTGCATCCTCCAACGTTTGTAACGTTTGTTGCAGCAGCTGGATGTGGCGGACATTGGATACGTAAGACAAATCACCAGTATCTAAATCACCAGCAAAGAACGTATCGGCAATTGCTTCTTCTAACTCATCCATTCCTTTATCCTCAATAAGAGCTGTTGTAATCAATTTCTGGCTACCTGTTAATGCCTTTACTTCTTCAATATCAAGCTTCTGTTCTAAATCTGTCTTGTTGACGATAACGATATATTCTAAACCTTCGACCGCTTTAAATAAATTCCGATCTTCTTCTGTTAGAGCTTCGCCATAATTCAACACAAGTAAAATTAAATCCGACTCTTTTAATGCCTGACGAGATCTCTCCACACCAATCCGTTCGACAATATCTTCTGTCTCACGAATGCCAGCGGTATCTACTAATCGTAATGGAATCCCTCTTACATTTACATACTCTTCGATTACATCCCTTGTTGTTCCGGGGATATCCGTAACGATGGCTTTTGTTTCCTGGACAAAAGCATTCAGTAAGGAAGATTTGCCGACATTAGGTCGACCAATAATTGCCGTTGCAATTCCTTCTCGCAATATTTTACCCTGTTTGGCCATCTTTACTAACCGTTCAACTTCATGATAGACTTCTTGCGTTCTTTCACGCAACATCTGGTGAGACATTTCTTCCACATCATCATATTCAGGATAATCAATGTTCACTTCCACATGGGCAACCGTTTCGATTAACTGCTGACGTAAATCTTGCACAAACTTCGACAGTTTACCGTCCAGCTGTTTTAAAGCAATGTTCATCGCTTTATCTGTTTTGGCACGGATTAAATCCATTACAGCTTCTGCTTGTGATAAGTCAATACGTCCATTCAGAAAAGCACGCTTCGTAAACTCACCAGGTTCTGCAAGACGTGCTCCCTGCAACAGCACATGCTCTAATAAACGATTGACTGACGCAAGCCCACCGTGACAATTTATTTCTACGACGTCTTCTTTTGTAAATGTCTTTGGACCATGCATCACGGTAACCATGACTTCTTCCATCATTTCCTTTGTGGCCGGATCGATCATTTTTCCGTAATGAATGGTGTGCGATGCTACCTGTGTCAGATCTTTTCCTTCGAATAACGTATTACTTATTTGAATGGCTTCTTCTCCACTTAATCTGACAATCGCAATCGCTCCTTCCCCTATCGGTGTCGAAATCGCTGCTATCGTGTCTTGCTCCATCGCCTTCACCTCCATTTTCTCCATTTTTCTATATAAATCCAACAGTAATTTTTTTTAGTATCACTAACTTATTAGAATAGCACAAAACAATACGAATTGAAAAGATATCCACACTTAGTTTTTGCGAAACTCTCTAAAATATTTTATCCACATGTGAATAACTTACATCGATCGACATTTTCTTATAAAAATCATGGTGCATACTGATGATATAGTTATCCACAATTCACAACTAGCGAATATAACTTAAGATTGCAACTTTCTGTAATACGGGTTATGTATACTAGTAGCTTAGTGGTCATTTTGAAATGATTCATGTGCTGGGATACCGCTCCGTCCAACCACTCCTGCGGGGCACGGCTGAAGCTAGGCTACTACTTGCGTTACTTCATTGCTGCCTTGCACCGAGGAAGCCTACTTCGAAGCGTTACCAGTAGACGCAGGTGCAGACGTTGTGGATCTTCAGCGCCTGCATAATCCCGCGGGAGTCTCCGTGGTTGGCCTACGCTAGAATTGGGACTCTATAATTTTTGTAAGAGCTAGCATAGTGATCGTATGCATATATAATAGCGATTGAAAAATGTCTAGAACCACTGCTTTTTGCAGTTACGTCCGTTGTAGCACTTCCCTTAAGCTTAGGAAATAGGCGGAGACTCCCGTGGAATCAGCGCGAGCTGAAGATCCATTTATGAAAGAAAAGAATTTTTCTTTCATAAATTAGCTGAAGCCGTGCCCACAGGACGCGGAGCCTATTTCCGGAGCTTTGTTAAGCAGATAATATATATCAAAATGACCACTAAGCTACTAGCACAATCCATATTATAGGAACGAAACTTCATGTTCAATTTGATTACTGCACTGAAAAAAAACACGAGCAATGGCTTCATTGCTCGTGTTTTATCTAATTCACTAATTATTTTGGTTTGATAACGACATAGCGGTTTGGTTCATCACCCTGGGAATCGGTGGCGATGTCGCTACGTTTCTGCAATGCCGTATGAATTACTTTTCGTTCATAGGACGGCATTGGTTCAATTTTGACATCTTTCTTCGTTTTACTCGCTCGGTCCGCCAGTCGCTCTGCCAACGAAATCAATGTCTCTTTTCTTCGTTCCCGGTAGCCTTCTGCATCAATCGTAACAGAATAATACTTATCGGAATACTGATGCATCGCTAACTGGGCTAAATATTGTAAGGCATTTAATGTTTGCCCTCGCTTGCCTATCAATAATGCGATCTTTTCTCCACTAAGTTGTATCATGACTTCATTTTGTACAACGTTCGTTTCGATTTCGAATTGGGCATCAAATTCATTCACTATATTTTTAACATATTTCTTAATTTTTTCTACAGGATTTTCTTTTTGGGTTACCTTTACAATTGCTGGTTTAGAACCGAACAATCCTAAAATCCCCTTCTTACCTTCATCAATAACCTCGACTTGCGCCTGGTCCTCTGAGATGTTTAACTGCCTTAAAGCTGATTGGACCGCTTCATCAACTGTTTGTCCAGAAGCAGTTACTTTTCTCACTTTTGGTTTCCTCCTGCTTTTGCCTCATCACGTTTCATCATTGGGTTCTTCACAAGCAGTGTTTGTAATACCATGAAGATGTTACCAACTACCCAATAAAGCGCCAATGCAGACGGGAAGAAAAATGCGAATACCCCTATCATAATCGGCATCATATATAACATCATCGTCATTTGAGGCATCATTGAATTTTGTTGTGTTGACGTTCCGGCCATCATCAATTTTTGCTGCAAGAACGTAAATGCTGCTGTCAATATCGGTAAAATATGATACGGATCCGGCTGATCCAGCTGGAACCATAAGAAATGGTGTCCATCAAGTGCTTCTGTTCTCATGATCGCATGGTAAAATGCAATCAAAATTGGCATTTGCACAATTATTGGCAAACAGCCAGCTAACGGATTAACCCCGTTCTTTTGGAATAATTCCATTGTTTCCTGCTGCAACTTCTGCTGTGTCTGTTGATCTTTTGAACTGTACTTTTCTCTGATTTCCTGTAATTGCGGCTGGATATCCTGCATTGCTTTCGAACTCTTTAACTGTTTAATGTTTAACGGTAACAATACTAATCTGATTAACAATGTTACAAGTACGATCGATAATCCAAAGCCATAATCAGCATCAAATAACCTTGCTACCCATAAAATCAAATCGGATAAAGGTCTTACAAACCAGTTATTCCAGATACCAGTACTCTCATCCGTAATTGGTTCGTTCACCTCAGTACAACCTGATAACAGGGCTACTACAGCTATCAAAGCCGAGGCTGTTAGGAGCTTTTTACGCATCTTGATCCTCCTTATTTCCTACAAAAAACGTATTTTATAGTACCTCATTTTATCACTATTACCTGCTACCAAGCTAGTCCTTCTAACAGGATTAACAAAATGTTCACTTAGTTTTTCAATAATTTTGTCTTAAATAGTAAATGACTGACACTTTTCTTGAATTGATAATAATCCATTTCTTTTGCAGGTTGTCTAGCAATGATAATGATATCATACTCGTTCTTTATTTTTTCATCTAATTCATGAAATATTTGTCGAATGTAGCGCTTTACCTGATTCCGTACGACTGCATTACCTATTTTTTTGCTGACAGATAACCCGATTCGATAATGATCCTGTTGATCTTTATGTAAAAAATAGATAACTAATTGACGATTGGCAAACGAAGCGCCCTTCTTAAATACCTCTTGAAATTCACTATTTTTTTTAATTCTCCATGCTTTCTTCATTACTAGTGCGCCTCCATTAAAGAAAACAATCCATCCCATGCAAGTGGTGCCTTACATGGAAAAAGACCACTGAAAAATCAGTGGCCTATGCAGATAATACTTTTCTACCCTTCTTACGACGACGAGCAAGTACCTTACGTCCATTTTTTGTGCTCATACGCGCACGAAATCCATGAACTTTTTTACGTTTACGATTATTTGGTTGAAATGTACGTTTCATTTATATGCACCTCCCTGAGGAATCTAAAAATCATAGTCGTTTTAGACAGTCTTAATCATTATACTTTCTAGACCTTATTTATGTCAATGCCTATAATCGAAAAACTTGTCCAATCCCTAGATCTGGGCAAGCTGTTAAAATCCCATCTGTATTATAACACAAATTCGCAAGATCTGTTATGATACAGATGGCGTGTGGATAACTTTACTGGCGCAAATCGACTTTTTCAGAACTCTATCGACAAATTACTCACAAAATAAGAGGGTGTGCAAAAAAAATACGCACATATTGTCTAACTTGTGGATAACCTTCACGAAAACATTGCAATATTCGCTCTGATTTGATATCATATTTGTGTTTTAGTTTGTGAATACATTCTTCAAAAAATAATCTTATCCACAAATTGTGGATATTATGTGGACAAAAGTTCACAGCTTGTATATTAGTTTATACACACATCTGTGGAAAACTTAATTGCTAGGTTTTCCGTTTTTTTGTCCGCCATTTTTTATCCACAACTTATTCAAGCGTAAATGAAAGACTTTTTATTATTTTCATTTAATGAGAGGAGGGAATGACATGGAAAATATCGAGGATCTTTGGAGTAATACGCTGGAGTTAATTAAAGATAAAGTAAGTAAACCAAGTTACGATACGTGGCTTAAAAACACCTCTGTAGACCATTTAAAAGATGATACAGTCATTATTTCTGCTCCAAATGAATTTACCAGGGATTGGTTAGAATCCCGTTATACATCTATTATTGCAGAAGCTTTGTATGAACTGACAGGCGCGAAACTTACTGTTAAATTCGTCATCCCAGATACCCTGCAGGAGGAAGAAGAAGAAGTGGCCCAAATGAAAAAGAAGAAAACTGTCGCTTCTCAAAATAGCGAGACATCGCCAAAATCGATGTTAAATGACAAATATACATTCGAAACATTTGTCATCGGTTCTGGAAACAGGTTTGCTCATGCCGCTTCACTAGCAGTAGCAGAAGCTCCTGCCAAAGCATACAATCCATTATTCATCTATGGTGGTGTCGGATTAGGTAAGACCCACTTAATGCATGCAATTGGCCATTATGTGCTTGATCACAATCCATCTGCAAAGGTGGTCTATTTATCATCCGAAAAATTCACCAACGAATTCATTAATTCCATTCGTGATAATAAAGCCGTGAATTTTCGAAATAAATATCGAAACGTGGATGTGTTATTAATAGATGATATTCAGTTCCTGGCTGGAAAAGAACAAACACAAGAAGAATTTTTTCATACGTTTAATACGTTACATGAAGAAAATAAGCAGATTATTATCTCTAGTGACAGACCACCAAAGGAAATTCCTACACTAGAAGATCGTTTGCGTTCACGCTTTGAATGGGGACTGATTACCGATATCACCCCACCAGACTTGGAAACAAGGATTGCCATCCTGCGCAAGAAAGCAAAAGCAGAAGGACTGGATATCCCAAATGAAGTCATGCTGTATATTGCCAATCAAATTGATACGAATATCCGGGAATTAGAAGGTGCGTTAATTCGAGTTGTTGCCTATTCATCCCTGATTAATCAAGATATTGATGCATCATTAGCAGCAGAAGCATTAAAAGACATTATTCCTTCTTCACGTCCAAAAGTAATTACGATCCAACATATTCAGGAGGAAGTCGGTAAACGATATAATGTCAAAATTGAAGAATTTGCTGCCAAAAAACGTACAAAATCGATTGCCTTTCCTAGACAAATCGCGATGTACTTATCAAGGGAGTTAACAGATTTCTCTCTGCCTAAGATTGGAGAAGAATTTGGAGGACGTGACCACACAACTGTCATCCATGCCCATGAAAAAATCTCTAAATTAATGGGAACAGACGAACAATTAAGTAAAGAAATCGAAGAAATAAAAGAACAGTTAAAATCTATGTAAACAAAATCATGTGAAAAGTGTGGATAACTATTTCATAGTCACAAACAAGTTATTCACATCTGGATAACTTTTAATTACACGCGTTTTTGCAGTTATCCACAAATTCACAGGCCCTATTACTATTATTACGGTATTATATTAATAATAAATAAATATATTCCTCAAGGAGGATAAGCATGAAAATTGTAATAAATCGAGATAAGCTAATGGAAAGTATTCAACATGTAACAAAAGCTATTTCAGCTAAAACCGCGATTCCGATTTTATCTGGATTAAAAATACAAGCAACGACAAATGGAATTACCCTGACAGGGAGTAATTCTGATATCACAATTGAATCTTTTATTCCAGTTGAAGAAGAAGGCATTCAATTCATTGATGAATTAGAAGCAGGCGAAATAATCGTTCATGCAAAATATTTTCCTGAAATTATTCGGAAATTGCCATCAGATACAGCTGCCATTCAAGTTGATGAACAATTACAAGTAACTATTCAATCCGGGCATGCTGAATTCCATTTAAACGGACAGGATGCAGAAGAATATCCACAAATTTCGCAAATTCAAACAGAAACTAATTTTGAATTGCCGATTAATCTATTAAAAAATATGATTAAACAGACGGTTTTTGCCGTATCCACTTCAGAAACAAGACCTATTCTGACTGGGGTAAATATAAAAGTGGAGAATGAGCAACTGCATTTCATTGCAACGGATAGTCACCGACTTGCAGCAAGTAAACTGCCATTAGATGATCACATTAATGAATTTCCGTTTGAACAAGTCGTGATTCCAGGAAAAAGTTTAAATGAATTAAGCAAAATCTTGCAGGATACAGAAAATAAAATTCAAATCAGTATTTCTGAAAATCAAATTGCGTTCCAAACGGATCATTTATACTTCTTGTCCCGTTTACTAGACGGAAAATATCCCGAGACCTCACGATTGATACCGGAGGAGAGTAAAACATTAATTCAGGTCGGTACCAAAACGTTATTACAAGCAGTTGACCGTGCTTCATTATTAGCGAAGGAAAATCATAACAATGTAATTCGTCTGCAAACATTGAACGATCAAATTGTGGAAATCTCAAGTCAGTCACCTGAAATTGGAAAAGTAGAAGAAGAAATCAGTGTAGCAAAAATCGATGGAGAGGAATTAAAAATCTCCTTCAGCTCGAAATATATGATCGATGCATTAAAGATTATGGAAACTGATCAAGTGAAAATTGAATTCACCGGTGCCATGCGCCCATTTATCATTAAACCAATTGACCATGATCAGATCCTGCAACTTATCTTACCTGTACGAACATTTTAATCCAAAAGAGGGACAATTATCGTTGTTCCTCTTTTTTTATCAGCAAGTATATAAGCACAGTCATAGCCGTAATCACGCTGAACATGAAAGTGGGTTCTTATAATGTGGATTATGTAAAGTAGAACTGTCAGACATTGAGGTAATTTTGATAGATTTCATCTGCATAGCAAAGCTCCGGAAATAGGCTCCGCGTCCTGTGGGGTCGGGTTCAGCCTCCTCGCGAGCAAAAACCGCTCACTGCGGGGTCTTCACACACGACCGATCCCACGGGAGTCTCCGCCTATTTCCTACGCTTGAGGGAAGTGCTACAACGTATGGAACAGCAAATAGCAGTGGTTCTAGGCATTTTTCAATAGCTATTATATATGCATGCGATCAATAAGCTAGCTCTGACAAAAATTGTAGAGTCCCAATCCGAGCGTAGGCCAACCACGGAGACTCCCGCGGGACAGGCAGGTGCTGAAGATCCACAACGTCTGCACCTGCGTCTACTAGTAACGCTTTGAAGTAGGCTTCCTCGGTGCAAGGCAGCAATGAAGTAACGCAAGTAGTAGCCTAGCTTCAGCCGTGCCCCGCAGGACGCGGAGTGGTTGGACGAAGCGTTATCCCAGCACATTTAATATCTCAATATGGATGCTTGGTTAGCGATGGCCATTTTACATAATCCATATTATGGGTAGTTCTATGTTATTTTGTTAGTTAGGACTGGGTGAACTTCTCCTGTTTTTCTTATTAACAAAGAATATTGCTTCATCCACTCCTCAATAAAAAGAAATGAGCAGGTTTACTTTTCTAATCCACAAATGTTTAGTAAAATAGATAGAAGGGCTATACTGATAACCAATATCTTTTTTAGATGAAGTAGGTGAAAAAATGGAAGAAAAAATTGCGATAACAACAGATTATATCCCACTTGGTCAATTTTTGAAGCTCGCCAATATTCTGGAATCTGGTGGTATGATTAAAGTTTTTCTACAGGAAAATGGTGTGTATGTAAATGACGAATTGGAGACGCGCCGTGGAAAAAAACTTTATCCAGGGGATACAGTCTATGTAGAAGATGTTGGTACGTTCGTGGTAGCAAAAAACGAGGAGTAACGTTCGGTTCGAAAGGAAATTCGAATGCATATACAACAGTTAAGCTTAACCAATTATCGAAATTATAAACAGTTATCGGTTCAGTTCGATGATAAAATTAATGTGATTATCGGAGAGAACGCCCAAGGAAAAACAAACTTGATGGAATCTATCTATGTATTAGGCTTTTCCAAATCACATCGAACAACCAAAGATAAAGAATTAATTCAGTGGGACCAAAACTATGCTAAAATAGAAGGTAGTATTGTCAAAAGGAACCGCCAATTTCCACTTGAAATACAAATTACAAATAAAGGTAAGAAAGCTAAATTAAACCACCTGGAGCAAAGGCGTCTCAGTGATTACATTGGGGCCCTTAATATTGTTATGTTTGCTCCGGAGGATTTAAACCTGGTGAAAGGTAGTCCGCAAATCAGGAGACGTTTTATTGATATGGAGATCGGTCAGATTCAGCCAGTTTATATCTATCATCTTGGCCAATATGTTAAAATTTTAAAGCAACGAAATCATTTACTGAAACAATTACAGAAACGCAGAACTGATGATGTAACGATGCTGCGTGTCCTGACAGAGCAAATGACCGAACATGCTGCTATCATTTTGGAGAAACGATTCCTGTTTATGAAGCATTTACGCAAATGGGCTAATGAGATACATAGAGGAATCAGTAGAGGCATTGAAGACTTAGATCTTCAATATGCAGCAACGGCCGAGGTATCAGAGTCTGATAATAAGGAAAAAATAAGAATAACACTGACGGAATCATTTGCTGAGGTAGAGACAAAAGAAATAGAACGGGGCACCACCCTGATAGGACCGCATCGAGATGATGTGGTGTTCTATGTGAACGGCAAAAATGTCCAAACCTATGGATCGCAAGGACAACAGCGAACAACTGCCTTGTCTTTGAAACTGGCAGAGATAGAACTCATTTATCAGGAGACGAAAGATTATCCTATTTTATTACTAGACGATGTGTTAAGTGAATTAGACGACTATCGGCAATCCCATCTCTTAGACACAATTGAAGGAAAAGTCCAGACCTTTGTTTCGACAACCAGTGTAGATGGTATTCATCATCAGACACTGGAAAAAGCAGAGATCTTTCGAATAGATCAAGGAAAAATTTTGGAATAAAAGTGGGGATATCATGTTTATTCACATTGGAGATGATCATGTCATTCAATCGAAAGATGTGATTAGCATTATTGATTATAGTTTAGTAAGTTCTTCGACTATTAACGAAGAAATGCTTACTGAATTGAGGAATAAAAACCAAGTGATCGTAACAGATGAAGAACAGACCAAAGCGGTTGTGATAACGAATGATCGTGTTTATTATAGTCCGTTGTCTGTATTAACACTTAAGAAACGTGCAAGTATGATTTCTACGATTAGCAGGTTAGAAGATTACGCAGAAGTTAATGAGGAAGAAGAAAGATAACAATCAGATAGAATGTAGGTGATTGAATTGACAATGGAAGAGAATCAGCCAATGGATCAAGCCTATGATGCCGATCAGATACAAGTATTAGAAGGCTTAGAGGCGGTTAGAAAAAGACCGGGTATGTATATAGGATCAACCAATGAAAAAGGACTTCATCACTTAGTATGGGAAATTGTCGATAACAGTATAGATGAAGCACTTGCCGGCCATTGTGACCATATTCAAGTAATGATCGAAGAAGATAATAGTATTACCGTTATTGATAATGGCCGTGGTATTCCGGTCAACACCCATGAGAAAACAGGACGACCTGCTGTTGAGACAATTATGACAGTACTTCACGCTGGTGGTAAATTCGGCGGTGGCGGTTATAAAGTTTCCGGTGGACTTCACGGTGTAGGTGCCTCGGTTGTAAATGCACTTTCCAGCGAATTAGAAGTATTTGTTCATCGTGACGGTAAATTACATCATCTTAGCTTTTCCAGAGGTAAACCGGACAGTGAGCTGCAAGTAATTGGTGAAACGGACATTACAGGAACCCGTACGCACTTCAAGCCGGATCCCGAAATTTTCAGCGAAACGACTGTGTATATCTATGATGTCTTAGCTACTCGTTTACGAGAATTAGCATTCTTAAATAAAGGCTTATCCATTTCAATCAAAGATAACCGGGAAGATCGGGAAGCAGAGACTTTCTTCTATGAAGGCGGGATACGTTCTTATGTGGAACACCTGAATCGATCTAAAGAAGTGTTACACGAGCCGTTCTATGCGGAGAAGGAAGAAGAGAATATTCAAGTAGAAGTTGCTTTACAGTATAATGACGGCTTTGCAAGTAATATTTACTCCTTTGCAAACAATATTAATACGCATGAGGGCGGTACCCACGAATCTGGTTTTAAGACTGGTCTGACACGTGTGATTAACGATTATGCTCGAAAAAATAACCTCTTTAAGGAAAATGATCCTAATTTAACAGGTGATGATGTTCGGGAAGGCTTAACAGCAATTATTTCTATCAAACACCCTGACCCGCAGTTCGAAGGACAGACAAAAACTAAGCTCGGAAACAGTGAAGCACGGACCATTACTGATTCTGCCTTCAGCGAATTATTTTCCAAGTTTTTATTTGAAAATCCAAATACGGCAAGAATAATCGTTGATAAAGGGTTAATGGCATCCCGAGCTAGAATGGCTGCTAAGAAAGCTCGTGAATTAACGAGAAGAAAAGGTGCTTTGGAAGTTTCTAATCTTCCGGGGAAACTGGCCGACTGTTCGTCACGAGATGCATCAATCAGTGAATTGTACATTGTTGAGGGTGACTCTGCAGGTGGTTCAGCGAAGCAAGGGCGTGATCGTCATTTCCAAGCGATTCTGCCATTAAGAGGTAAAATCCTGAATGTGGAAAAGGCTAGATTAGATAAAATTTTATCAAACAATGAAATACGTACCATTATCACAGCACTTGGTACAGGGATTGGCGAAGAGTTTGATATTACGAAAGCACGTTACCATAAAATTGTTATTATGACAGATGCGGATGTCGATGGTGCCCATATTCGGACGTTATTGTTAACTTTCTTCTTCCGTTTTATGAGACCGTTAATTGAATACGGTTATGTCTATATTGCACAGCCACCTCTTTATCAGATAAAGCAAGGAAAAGCTGTTCATTACACTTACTCTGATCGTGAATTGGATGCGTTATTGGCAGAGTTGCCAAAACAGCCAAAACCAGGATTACAACGTTACAAAGGTTTAGGTGAAATGAACGCAACTCAACTATGGGAAACGACAATGGATCCTGCTGAACGTACCTTATTACAGGTGGGATTAGAAGACGCAATGGAAGCCGATCTGATTTTTGACATGTTAATGGGTGATAAGGTAGAGCCACGACGTAATTTCATTCAAGATAATGCCATTTATGTGAAGAATTTAGATGTGTAAGAGTGTAAACTAGTAGAATTAGTGTTTGTTCACGTCTTCCGGCAGTGAAATAGGAGGTAATGATATATGGTGGATCATAATCGTCCACAAGTTCAAGAAATTAATATTGGACAAGAAATGCGCACATCTTTCTTAGATTATGCGATGAGTGTTATTGTCGCACGTGCATTACCAGATGTCCGTGATGGGATGAAACCAGTACACCGAAGAATTTTATATGCATTGAATGATCAAGGTATGCATGCAGACAAAGCATACAAGAAATCAGCACGTATTGTTGGGGATGTTATTGGTAAGTATCACCCTCATGGGGATTCTGCTGTATACGAGGCAATGGTCAGAATGGCACAGGATTTCAGCTATCGTTATATGCTGGTTGATGGGCATGGTAATTTTGGTTCGGTTGATGGTGACCCACCAGCCGCGATGCGTTATACGGAAGCAAGAATGTCAAAAATATCAATGGAAATGTTACGAGACATTAACAAAGATACGATTGATTATACGGATAACTATGATGGATCGGAACGAGAACCGAAAGTATTACCGTCGAAGTTCCCAAATCTATTGGTTAATGGTGCATCAGGTATTGCCGTTGGGATGGCTACTAATATTCCTCCCCATCACTTAGGGGAAACAATTGATGCGATTCTTGCCGTAAGTGAAAATCCGGATATTACAATTACAGAACTAATGGAACAATATATACCAGGTCCAGATTTCCCTACAGCAGGTCAAATCCTTGGCCGAAGCGGTATTAGAAGAGCTTTTGAAACGGGTAAAGGTTCAATTACCATCCGGGCGAAAACTGAAATTGAAGAACAGGCGAATGGAAAGGCGAAGATTCTTGTTTCTGAATTGCCTTACCAGGTAAATAAAGCGAAATTAGTCGAAAAAATTGCAGAGCTTGCTCGTGATAAGCGAATTGAAGGCATTACTGATTTACGGGATGAATCAGATCGAAACGGCATGCGGATAGTGATTGAATTACGCCGGGATGCCAATCCTAACGTCGTACTGAACAATTTATATAAACAAACCTCTCTGCAGACTTCTTTTGGTATTAATATGCTGGCGTTAGTAGACGGACAGCCAAAAGTTTTAACGCTGAAGCAATGTCTGGAATACTACCTGGAGCATCAAAAAGAAATTATTATCAGAAGAACGCAATATGAATTGAACAAAGCAGAAGCGCGTGCGCACATCTTGGAAGGTTTACGAATTGCTCTTGATCACATCGATGAGATCATTACTTTGATCCGTCAATCGAATACTACAGAGATTGCCCGCGAAGGACTTATGCAGCGTTTCCACTTATCGGAAAAACAAGCGCAAGCTATTCTGGATATGCGTTTGCAACGCTTAACCGGTTTGGAAAGAGAAAAGATTGAAGAAGAATACAAAGAGATCATGGCAATGATTGAGGAATATAAAGCAATTCTGGCGGATGAGCAAAAGATTTTGCAAATTATCCGTGAAGAGTTAACCGAAATCAAAGAAAAATTCAATGATGAGCGAAGAACGGAAATTGTAGCTGGTGGATTGGATCAAATTGAAGACGAAGATTTGATTCCTGAGGAGAACATCGTGATTACATTAACACATCGTGGTTATATTAAACGATTGCCAGCAAGTACTTATCGTGCTCAGCGACGCGGTGGTCGAGGAATACAAGGTATGGGTACAAATGAAGATGATTTTGTTGAACATTTGGTATCCTGTTCTACGCATGATACAGTTCTATTCTTCTCTAACAAAGGGAAAGTCTATCGTTCCAAAGGGTATGAAATCCCCGAATTTAATCGTACTGCTAAAGGGATCCCGATTATCAATCTGCTGGAAGTGGAGCAAGGAGAATGGATTAATGCCGTCATTACCGTCTCTGAGTACCATGAAGACTGGTATCTATTCTTTACGACGAAGTTTGGGGTATCGAAACGTACTTCCTTACCACAGTTTGCTAATATTCGAAAAGGCGGTTTGATCGCATTAAATTTACGTGAGGGAGATGAATTAATCTCTGTCCGTTTAACAAATGGTCAAAAAGACATTCTGATCGGTACGAAGAATGGTTATGTGATTCGATTTGAAGAAGAACAAATTCGTTCCATGGGAAGAACGGCAGCTGGGGTAAAAGGTATTTCACTGCGGGAAGACGATGAAGTCGTATCAATGGAGATCATTGAAGAAGGCCAATACGTCTTAAATGTTACCGAGCATGGCTATGGAAAACGAACACCTATCGAGGAATACCGAAGAACCAATCGTGGTGGTAAAGGGATCTTCACTTGTAACATTACTGACAAGACAGGAAGAGTTGTGGCAGTTAAAACGGTTGTTGATGATGAGGATATCATGATTATGACTGTTTCCGGAGTATTAATCAGAATGCAAGTAGAAGGTATTTCGACTACAGGAAGAAATACACAAGGTGTCCGTCTGATCCGATTGCAGGATGAGGAGAGAGTCGCAACTGTTGCAAAAGTAGATAGCGAAGAGGAACTTGAAGAAGAACTGCTAGAAGCAGTTAACGAGGAAGTAACCCAAGAAGTAACAGAGAACGATAACGATAACGAGTCTGAATAAATCAAACAAGGGTGTGATCTATTTGCAGGTGCATCCACAACAATTAGTAGCAGGATGTATTTTAACGAAGCAGGTTACGGGCAAGACTAGGCATCCTATCATTGAACAAGACACAGTGATAAAAGAAAAACATATAAAAGTACTCGAGCATTTTCAAATAGAGAAGGTAGAAGTCTCAGATACATTACAATCTGGTCAAAATTTTACACCAGAGAATATGCCAATAACTGAAAAAACGAGTGAACCACCTGTGCAAAGGAAGTCTAAAGCTTCCTTTGCTTCACTATACGTCAATACGGTTGCATATTATAAAGAGATGTTTAAGAAGTGGCAAAGCGGAAGTAATATCGAGATTCATCATGTGCGTCAAATCATGAATCCGTTGTTTGATTACATCAATGAAATTCATCTCGATTTATTTTTGTTACACCAATTCGCTTCCAAAAAGGATTATTTTTATCATCATGCTGTATCCGTTGCTTTATTATCGGCATATTTAGCCAAAAAGCTAGGCTACCATAAAGAATGGAAACAGGTAGGAATGGCCGGCTTACTTGCGGATTGCGGGATGGCTAAATTGAATGAAAATTGGTTAACGAAAGAATCACAGTTAACAATTGCTGAATACGAGGAAATCAAGAAGCATTCGACCTTATCCTATCGTATGGTGGAAGATATTCCTTTTGTAACACAGGCGATGAAATTGTCGATTCTGCAGCACCATGAACGAATGGATGGAAGTGGCTATCCTATTGGTGTTACAGAAGAAAAAATCCATCCGTTTGCTAAAATTATTGCAGTCTGTGATACATACCATGCGATGACTTCTGAACGATTTTACCGAAGAAAACAGTCGCCTTTTAAGGTGATGGCAGAGATGCTCAAACTAAAATATAAGAAATTTGATTTTACTGTTTTACAGAAATTTATCGACTCTTTAATGAATGTGACAATAGGCACCCGTGTCCAATTGTCCAACAAGCAAGAAGCATTTATTATTTTTATCGATCCTAACATTCCTACACGACCGATCGTTCGCGTGATCGATACCGAAGAAATTATCAACCTTGATGAGAAACAAGCCATTTTTATTGAAAAGATAATATCTGATTAACATCAACTGTCTCAGCAGATAGTAAGAAACGACTGGACCTGTGTGAAGGTATAGGCTGAACGTCGCAATACATGCTATCTATGAGGCAGTTTTTTTGTTGAAAAAGATAGGTGGATTCGAAGGTTAGATTATATATTTGCTGTTGGTTCATAATAGGATGGATTAAAGGTTGAATAAGTTTAGTAAGCTAGGTGTTCGGAGAAGATTACATGTAAAAATATTTTTTGTATGTAACCTCTTACATTATTGATCTGATCATATTGTGTTTTTAAAGCTCGAATTTCAGCGAAAAAAAAGGTTGAAAATAGCCAAAACATATCGTATTGTAAATAACAATAGTTAAGGATACAACCCTCGAAAATAGATGATTCTCTAGTGATAGAGAGTTGCTTATCTTTCCAATTTTTCCACAAAATAAACATTCATATATTTAAGGAGGCTGCATGATGAGAACAGACAAATTCGCAAAAGAAGGATTAACATTTGATGATGTATTGCTGTTGCCAGCGGAATCTAATGTATTACCAAGAGATGTTTCGGTTAGTACTAAGCTTTCCGACAATATCACGCTGAACATTCCTTTTCTTAGTGCTGGAATGGACACCGTAACGGAAGCGAAAATGGCAATTTCTATTGCTAGACAAGGTGGTATTGGTATTGTCCACAAAAACATGTCTATTGAGGAACAGGCAGAACAAGTTGATCGTGTAAAACGTTCTGAAAGTGGCGTTATTACGAATCCATTCTTCTTGTTGCCAGAACATCAAGTATTTGATGCAGAGCATTTAATGGGTAAATTCCGTATATCAGGAGTACCTATCGTCAACAACGAAGATGAGCAGAAATTAGTGGGCATTTTAACCAATCGTGATCTGCGCTTTATCGAAGATTATTCCATTAAGATTTCTGATGTGATGACGAGTCAAAACCTTGTGACAGCTCCAGTAGGTACAACACTTGAAGAAGCTGGTAAAATATTGCAAGAGCACAAAATTGAGAAATTACCACTTGTTGATAGCAACAATATCTTAAAGGGACTTATTACGATTAAAGATATCGAAAAAGTCATTGAGTTTCCTCATTCCGCGAAGGACAAGCAAGGACGCTTATTAGTCGGAGCTGCAGTAGGTATAACAGCAGATTCGATGGTACGCATTGATAAATTGGTCGAAGCAGGTGTGGACGTATTGGTTGTCGATACTGCGCACGGACATTCTCAAGGCGTGCTGGAGCAGGTGAAGCGTGTACGTGATAAATATCCTAATATTGATATTATTGCAGGAAACGTGGCTACTGCTGAAGCGACAAGAGCATTGATCGAAGCTGGTGCCAATATTATCAAAGTAGGTATCGGACCTGGCTCTATTTGTACGACAAGAGTGGTAGCAGGTGTAGGTGTGCCACAGATTACTGCTGTGAATGATTGTGCGACAGAAGCACAAAAATTCGATATCCCAGTAATTGCAGACGGTGGTATTAAATACTCTGGCGATGTTACCAAAGCAATTGCGGCTGGTGCACATGCTGTAATGCTAGGAAGTTTGTTCGCCGGTGTATCCGAAAGTCCTGGGGAAACCGAAATCTTCCAAGGCAGAAGATATAAAGTATATCGTGGAATGGGCTCTGTGACATCGATGAAATCTGGATCAAATGATCGTTATTTCCAAGATTCACAAGATGCGAAAAAACTGGTTCCTGAAGGAATTGAAGGACGAGTTGCTTACAAAGGACCATTAGCAGATACCGTTCACCAATTATTAGGCGGATTACGTTCAGGTATGGGCTATTGTGGTGCAAAAGATATCGAAGTGTTGCGTAATGACGCACGCTTTATCCGAATGACCGGTGCAGGCTTACGAGAAAGTCATCCACACGATGTCCAAATCACAAAAGAATCACCGAACTACTCGTTAACATAATCAGGAGATAGACAGAGAAAAACTTGGATCATCCAAGTTTTTCTTTATAATGAAGGAAAGTTAATAGTCATTGTCATGATAATTTCAGAAACACAAGAGTAAAAGATTTAGAGGATTATTTTGTAATAGGCTTAAAGCGTTATTTTCTATTTGGTCCAGTTGTGATAAAATTATTTCGTAAAATAATAGTCGGAGGTAGGAACATTGAAGGACGTAATGAAGAAAGTTAGCATCTTGGTTGTGATGGCAGTATTAATGATCACGACTTTCTCTATCAATAATATCAAGGTAAGTGCAGCTACGAATTTAGACGTGAAAGCTGAATCAGCTATCATCGTCGACGCAAATTCAGGGAGAATTTTATATGAGAAACAATCTGATTTAAAATTACCTCCAGCTAGTATGACGAAAATGATGACGGAATATTTAGTACTTGAAGCAATTGAAGCGGGTACAATTAGCTGGGACACAACGACTCAAATAGGAGATTATGCTTATTGGTTATCTTCCAATAATAGTTTTAGTGGTATCGGTTTGCGTCAGAATAAGCAATATACCGTTCGTGAATTATACGAAGCGATGGCTATTTACTCAGATAACGCGACAACTGTTGCCTTAACAGAGTTAGTAGCAGGTTCAGAAGGCGAATTTGTCAAAATGATGAACGCCAAAGCGGAAGAAATGGGACTACAGGAATATAAATTTGTAAACTCTACTGGTCTATCCAATACTGACTTAGAAGAGTATCACCCGGAAGGTACGGAACCGAATGCAGATAACTTACTTTCTGCCCGTTCCGCAGCTTTACTTGCCTATCATTTAGTTAATGATCATCCGGAGGCTTTAGATTATTCCAGTATGTTATCAACGACACTTGATGATCGTGAATTAACAAACTGGAACTGGATGTTACCATGGGATGATAATAACTTTACCCAATTTGGCTTTGAAGGTGTCGATGGACTTAAAACAGGCCATACTGATGCGGCAGGTTATTGTTTTACCGGAACTGCCCAACAAGGGGATCGCCGAATTATCACGGTGGTTATGAAGACAAACAGTGAGACAGAGCGATTTGTCGAGACGAAAAAACTGATGGAATATGGTTTTTCACAGTTTGAACAAGCAGAACTTTTTTCTGCTGATTATCAAGTAGAAGATCAAAAAACATTGCCTGTATCAAAAGGTAAAGAAGATGAAGTAGAAATCAAAACAGCAGAAGCGGTTGCTACTACGATTAAAACAGGCGAAGAGGATTTATATCAGATTAAGTATGAGATGGATCCAGAAAAACTAACCGAAGATGGAACGCTTGAAGCTCCTGTTGAAGCAGGCGAAAAAGTGGGAGAAGCGGTTATAGAATATACTGGTGAAACAGATAACGGTTATATTGGTGGAGCGGACAATGTTCAACGTGTCGATGTCGTGACATCCAATGCAGTCGAGAAATCAAACTGGTTTATGCTGACATTAGGAGCTATCGGTGACTTTTTTGCTAACGTATTTACAACTGTAGTTGATTTCTTTAAAGGACTGTTTAGTTAAGATAATTCCTATTACAGAGGTTGGCATTTGGTTCATATTTGTTATATAATGTATGAGGAATGAGTCGATCGTATATAGGAAATAGTTCATAATTAGGAGGAACATGAGAATGTCTAAAATAGGTACAGATAGAGTAAAAAGAGGTATGGCAGAAATGCAAAAAGGCGGCGTTATTATGGACGTTGTCAACGCAGAACAAGCAAAAATCGCTGAAGAAGCTGGTGCTGTAGCGGTTATGGCATTAGAAAGAGTACCATCAGATATTCGTGCAGCAGGTGGAGTAGCACGTATGGCAGACCCTACTATCGTGGAAGAGGTCATGAATGCAGTTTCTATTCCAGTAATGGCAAAAGCTCGTATTGGTCACATTGTTGAAGCGAAAGTGTTGGAATCAATGGGTGTTGACTATATTGATGAGAGTGAAGTATTAACGCCAGCGGATGAAGTGTATCACTTAAACAAACGTGAATATACCGTACCTTTTGTATGTGGTTGCCGTAATCTTGGTGAAGCTGCTCGTCGTATCGGTGAAGGGACTTCTATGCTTCGTACGAAAGGTGAGCCAGGAACTGGTAACATTGTTGAAGCGGTTCGTCATATCCGTGAAGTAAATGGACAGGTTCGCAAATTAGTACATATGTCAGAGGACGAAGTAATGACATATGCAAAAGAATTAGGTGCACCTTATGAAGTACTTTTAGATATTAAAGAAAAAGGCCGTCTACCAGTCGTAAACTTCGCGGCAGGTGGTGTGGCAACTCCTGCAGATGCAGCGTTAATGATGCAGTTAGGTGCTGACGGAGTCTTTGTTGGTTCAGGTATCTTTAAGTCAGATAACCCTGCTAATTTTGCAAGAGCCATTGTAGAAGCAACAACTCATTACGATAATTATGATTTAATTGCTAAAGTATCAAAAGGTATCGGTACGGCAATGAAAGGTCTAGAAATTAGCACGATTGCTCCACAAGAGCGTATGCAAGATCGTGGCTGGTAATTAGTGAGGAGAAGACGATCATGGTAAAAATCGGAGTGCTAGGATTGCAAGGTGCGATTCGCGAGCATATTCGTTCTGTTGAAGCATCTGGTGCAGAAGGAATTGTGATTAAATATAAAGAACAGCTGGATGAAATCGATGGGTTGATCTTACCAGGTGGTGAAAGTACAACAATGCGTCGCTTGATTGATAAGTACGATTTTCTCGATGCATTAAAAAACTTCGGTCAACAAGGAAAACCGATTTTCGGTACGTGTGCCGGTCTGATTCTTTTAGCGACTGATATCGTTGGACAGGATCATGCACACCTTGCTTTAGTGGATATGAAAGTGGAACGGAATGCATTTGGCCGTCAGCGTGAATCATTTGAAGCAGCGATCAATATAAAAGGTGTAGCAGAAGACTATGAAGCAGTGTTCATTCGTGCTCCATACATCGCAGAAGTTGGTCCGGAAGTGGATGTATTGGCGACACACAATGATAAAATCGTGGCAGCACAGCAAGGACATTACTTATGCAGTGCTTTTCACCCAGAATTGACGGATGACCATCGATTGACGGAATACTTTGTCAAAATGGTGGAAAGATAATATAATAAAAGAATAAATAATTGTAAAGTGATGACAGGAAGTAGTAATTTAAGTCTTTTATTTTAAGAGAGCCAGTGGCAGGTGTGAACTGGTATAAAAGCTAAGTGAATCCATCCTGGAGCAGTGTATGGAAAGAAGAGTACATACACTCGGCATAAAAAGCCGTTATCTAAAATGAAGCCGGGAGAAGTCTATTCTCCAATCAGGGTGGTATCGCGGGTTAACTCTCGTCCCTACAGTATTGTTAGGGACGGGAGTTTTTTATATGCTAGGAAATGCAGCAATGAAAAAGCTCTACGTAGTGGAAATGTAAAGTGTACCAAGTATAAGAAAAGAAAGCATAATCATTGTCATAAAGAAAAACAAAATTTGCTTCCTATAATATGGATTACGTTAACTAGCAGCTTAGTGGTCATTTTGAAAAATTATGTGTGGTATGATACCGCTCCGTCCAACCACTCCGCGTCCTGCGGGGCACGGCTGGAGCTAACTTTGTGAAGAAGAACGCTTCACAAAGTGGATCTCCAGCACCTGTACAATCCCGCGGGAGTCTCCGTGGTTGGCCTACGCTCGGATTTGGACTCTACAATTTTTGTAAGAGCTAGCATATTGATCGTATGCATATATAATAGCTATTGAAAAATGCCTAGAACCACTGCTTTTTGCTGTTCCATACGTTGTAGCACTTTTCTTAAGCGTAGGAAATAGGCGGAGACTCCCGTGGAATCAGCGCGAGCTGAAGATCCACTTTGTTTGTGCCTGTGTCTGCAAGCATTGCTTCGAAGTAAGCTTCCTCGGCACAAGGCAGCAAGGAAGCATTTACAAGTAGTAGCCTAGCTGAAGCCGTGCCCACAGGACGCGGAGCCTATTTCTGGAGCTTTGCTAAGCAGATAAACGATATCAAAATGACCATTTTGCAATACAGCTTTTGTTAACATAATCCATATTATAGGAAGCTTATATAGAGGGTAGTAAGGACAGGGTGCGTTATGCCCGTTTTTTCTAATATGTTCAATTGATTCGATAAAAATAAAGGAGGAAGCTGAAATGTTAGATAGAAAATTGTTACGTAATCAGTTTGCAGAAGTGAAGGAGAAGTTAGCACATCGAGGAGAAGATTTAACCGATCTTGACAAGTTTGGCGATTTAGATGAAAAGCGTCGAGAGTTGATTGCTGAGACAGAACAACTTAAAGCAAAAAGAAATGAAGTATCTAAGCAAATCTCTCTATTAAAAAAAGAGAAGAAAGATGCGGATGATATGATTGTGGAAATGCGTACTGTTGGCGACCGTATTAAAACCATTGATCAGGAATTAAAACAGGTAGAAGAAGAGTTAGATGTCTTAATGTTGTCTATTCCTAATGTTCCACATGAAACGACTCCAATCGGAGAATCTGAAGATGATAATGTGGAAGTCCGTAAATGGGGAGAGCTGCCAACGGTTGATTTTGAAGAGAAAGCGCATTGGGACATTGCTACCGAATTAGATATATTAGATTTTGAACGGGCAGCAAAGGTAACTGGCAGTCGTTTTGTTTTTTATAAAGGTTTAGGTGCTCGCTTAGAGCGTGCGTTAATGAATTTCATGATGGACTTACATGCGGATCAGCATGGTTACCAGGAAATGCTGCCTCCATACATGGTCAACCGGATGAGTATGACTGGCACTGGCCAATTACCGAAATTCGAGGAAGATGCATTTAAAATCGAGGACTGGGATTATTTCTTGGTACCGACTGCAGAGGTGCCGGTAACGAACTATTATCGCGATGATATTTTGAAGGTTGATGATTTACCACAGAAATTTACTGCGTTTAGTGCCAGCTTCCGTTCTGAAGCAGGATCTGCCGGACGTGATACGAGAGGCTTGATTCGTCAGCATCAGTTTAACAAAGTGGAATTGGTGCAATTTGTAAAACCAGAGGATTCTTACGATGTTTTAGAAGAGCTAACTGGTCATGCAGAGAAAGTACTACAGCTGTTAGAGCTGCCATATCGTGTAATGAGCATGTGTACAGCTGATTTAGGCTTCACAGCTGCCAAGAAGTACGACATTGAAGTATGGATGCCAAGTAATGACACGTACCGTGAAATCTCTTCTTGTTCTAATTTTGAAGATTTCCAAGCTAGACGTGCAGGTATCAGATTCCGTCGTGAAGAAAAAGCAAAACCAGAATTTGTTCATACATTAAATGGTTCTGGCTTAGCAATCGGACGTACCGTTTCAGCAATCATCGAAAATTATCAGCAAGCAGACGGTTCTGTTAAAATCCCAGAAGTGCTCGTGCCTTACATGGGTGGAAAGACGGAAATTAAATAAGATAAACCAACAAACCGTAGCAAGGACCACCGCTTAGGCCATGCTGCGGTTGTTGTATATAATGTAATGAATATATTGTAGGTGTAAATCGTTCAGTATAGGTTCTGATAATATGGATTATGAGCCATCGCTAGCCAACCATCCATATTGAGATATTTAATGTGCTGGGATACCGCTCCGTCCAACCACTCCGCGTCCTGCGGGAGTCTCCGTGATTGGCCTACGCTAGGATTGGAACTCTACAACTTTTGTCAGAGCTAGCATATTGATCACATTCATATATAATAGCTATTGAAAAATACCAAGAACCACTGCTTTTTGCTGTTACATAAGTTGTAACACTTCCCTCAAGCGTAGGAAATATGCGGAGACTCCCGTGGAATCAGCGCGAGCTGAAGATCCACTTGGTAAAGAAAAGGATTTTCTTTACCAAGTTAGCTGAAGCCGTGCCCACAGGACGCGGAGCATATTTCCGGAGCTTTGCTAAGCAGATAAAATATATCAAAATGACTATTTTGCAATACAGCCTTATTTAACATCATCCATATTAAAGGAAGTTGCATATGCTTATCCTTGCATTGGTTAGGATTTTTCGGTATTATGCCTATTTCTTTATTGTAGGCGTTCTAAGTATCTAAACAGTTTAGCCAATGTTGATTTAGAGAGGAGATCGGAAGCGGAATAACATGCACATATAGCGATCTTGATAGGCTGTTCACATGGCATAATCTATCATTCATCAGGATTTTTTGAATGATTTTAAACAAAAAAACAAAAAATCTATTGACTCTATTTGTGGGATATGCTATATTATTACTTGTCGTCAGCAAAACACGGAGGAGTACCCAAGTCCGGCTGAAGGGAGCGGTCTTGAAAACCGCCAGGGGCTTCACGGCCCGCGGGGGTTCGAATCCCTCCTCCTCCGCCATAATTGTTACAAAATTGGAGATTATATAAATCACAAAATCGTTATCAAGCCGGTAACGATTTTTTTTATACGCCAGAATTATAAAATGGATTTGAATAAAGAAATTAGATAACCCCTGTTGTTTTCTTTTATCTTTCCATGCTTTCGTTTATAATAAGAGTAACGATAGTACATATAAAGGATGAAGAAAATGGAACAAACCATTGCATTTCTTGGAGCAGGATCGATGGCAGAAGCGATTATTGCTGGAATGACGGCAAATAAAATCGTCCCTGCAAAGCAAATTATTGCAAAGAACCACTCCAATAAAGAAAGATTAAAAACATTAGAAGAAAAATATCATATTCTTACGTCTCAGTCTACGCAAGATACGATTGATCAAAGTGATATCATTATTCTTGCCATGAAGCCTAAGGACATTAAAACAGCAACAGCAGAAATCAAACCATTGTTATCAGCAAATAAAATTGTCGTTTCCTTGTTAGCAGGAATTTCGACTGCGTTCATTGAACAACAGCTGGAAACACAAAATCCGGTTATTCGTGTCATGCCTAATACGTCAGCAACGATTGGCCAATCTGCTACAACCATTGCAGCTGGTACATATGCGACGAAAGAACAGGTAGAATTAATCGAAGAACTGATAACATCGATCGGTACAACCGAAGTGATTGATGAAGCAGATATGGATGCATTTACTGCCTTAGCCGGTAGTGCCCCAGCTTTCTATTATTTTATGGTAGAAGCAATGGAGCAGTTTGTTGATACAAAAGGGTTAGACAAAGATATTGCCAAGCGGTTGATGGTGCAGACGATCAAAGGTGTGGGCGAAATGCTGGAAGCATCTGAGGATTCACCGCAAGTACTTCGCGAAAAGATTACAAGCCCAGGAGGTACAACAGAGGCTGGGTTGAAAACTTTAGCAGCGCACGAATTCCAGGAAGCGGTCATAGCTTGTTTAGAGGAAACAACGGCACGCTCAAAAGAAATGCGTGAAATGTTCGAGAAATAATACCAGAGGGAGGAACAGCTCCCTCTGAAATTAGACCATGACCCCGTAGCTCAGTAGGATAGAGCACTTCTCTCCTAAAGAAGGTGTCGGAGGTTCGAATCCTCTCGGGGTCGCTTATTTCATAATCTGAAAACAAATCGAGCAACAAATTAGAAACGGAATGATACAGATAATCGCGATACCACCCATTTTATTGCCTTCCTGAAAGTTATCCAGACTGTGAATAATACAACGATAGGCAATAAACAAGGTAACTATTGTCAGAAGAATTGGCTCCACATTAATCCCTCACTCTATTTAGGTTTGAATCATCCAGCATTTTTCCAAACTCTAATTTATCCAGATTGTAAGTAACATTAACTTCGGCGTTTGGAAATATTTTTTTGTTCCAGTCTGCTTTTTCGTACTGCTTAATATTTGTAAATTCATGCCGAATATATATGGACCAGTAAAAAGGATCAGATTTATACTGTTGCTGTGATTTTTTTATCAATGCCAGTGTCTTCTCTTCCAATCGGGTGGTGATGGCATCTTCCAAGGTATCCTGCTTTTCTTGATCGTGTGCATAACGAATTAAACTTGGTATCGCGATCACTTCAATTTGAAAAGGAACAAGTACATCAATAACAGTTGGTTTATCCTGATGATAAGTAATGTCTATTTTCGCATTTTGCTTTTGTTGATAATTATATGATAGTCGATATTCTGGGTCGAAAGGATCTGGCATGGTAGCCAAGTAATTGTTCAGTTTAAATGTATTATCCATAATATGTGCAAGACGGATTTCCTCACCGTCCAGCGTGTCGATCATCTTTCCTCCTTTAAAAACGCTCGCCCCCATAAATTGAGTCGGTGATCCTCCCAGTTGAGGAATCTCACCTGCTATATATTCATCTTCTAATTTACTCTTATTTTGCTCTTTATCTTTTTGTTCAGTGGTGGCATAAATAGCCAAAAATAAATCAGCATCTCCTTCGGTAATTTGAAAGAAACGATGTAGCGACGAATCGGGTATAATGCCAGTTTGTACGGCCCTGTCCAGCATAAATTGATAGTATTTGTGTGGTCTTTGCTCCATCACCGGCTGATTGTTGTTAATAAAGTCAGAGGCTTTTTCTTTTGATACCACCAATTGCACACCGCGTCTAATCTGTGGCGATCTGGAGGCAGATTGAATCACACGCAGGAAGTCAGGGTCTTTTGCCAATTCTTCTGAAATGACAATAATCCGGGTATGGTCCAACGTAATTTTTTTGGAAACAAATGAATTGGCTGTATAGGTCGCACTTAATATGTCAGCACCATTTACGGTAACAATTTCTGATGCTGGCTCATTGGAACCTCCCTGTCCTGCTGCTGATCCAACTTCAGGATTAGCTATTTGATAGGTAAACGCATATACTCCTTTATTTTCTGTTGTATCAATTCCCATGGCAATGACATAGGATTGCTGCTCCAGCTCAATTCGATCGAAGCATCCAGTTAGAAGGATTAGCAAACCGAGTATAAACCATAATTTATTCATCATTGTTTTAAATCCCCTTTAAAGAAAGCAATGGACCATAAAATAAAAGGTAAGACAATAAAAAACGGTGACATGACCGTTAATAATGTTTCTCTTAGAACTAATTCATTGATCACAGAATTAAGGGGGATTAAACCAATCATCACTACCAGGAAACTGAACGGTAACAACAATGGTTCAAAATTTCGGATAGCAAATATCTCCCCAAATATCCAACTGGTAATGTAAACGAAAATAATAAATTTCAGGAATGCGGCTAGCAACCAGAACACCATAAAAAATGTCTCTATATTGGTGAAAAATTGCCCTAAATTGACAAATTGCGTAATATCGTGATAAGGAAAAGCAATTTTTTTGATCGAATTGTAATCAAATACGCAGACATAAATAAAGAAAAATAACAGGATCTCAAATAATCCAATAATGCTTGCGATAATGGTCCCCTTTCGAAACATAGAGGTAGATTTAGCGGACTGATAGGCAATTAATAAAAAGAACAATTCTGCAAAAACAGAAGCTTTTTTTACGCCTTCTGTTAACAGGATTGAAAGTCCTTGCCCAAATATAGGGAAGACCCTTTGCAATACCATATCTCCAGTTATAAGAATGAAGACAATCAACGCAGCAGCTTTTATGAAAAAGAGTGTTATCCAGCTGGTAAATCCTATTACTTCAAACCCTTTTTTTGCTCCCAAAAAAACCACAATAAAAAAAATATAATAAACTATATCTGTTGGTGATTCTTGAAAATATAACTGTTTAATTTGTTCTACATAGTTTCGGCTGTCGAGCGTAAGCGTTAAAAAAGCAAAAATGAACAACAACAAACAAATGATCTTTCCCGCCCATTTACCAATTATCGTTTCGATCAGTTCTACTAAGTTTTTATCCTTGTATTTCTTTAATAAATAAAGCATCAATAAGAAGCCGGGGAAAATACATACAAATGAGATGAGGGGGATTATCCAAAACCCATTTTGTGCTTGCTGTGACATTAGAGAGGACGTTGAATCAGACAGTTTAATGCCAACGATAATTAACGTCATCGCTAATATTTCTTTCAGGCGTAACAATCCTTTGTTTTGCATATATTTCCCTTCCTTCTGTTACTTTGGTTTTTTCTGAATATCTTTAAGATGTAAAAATGTTGGACGAAAAATTTCTTTCTTGACTGTTTTGCGAAAAACAGTATCTTCTGATGACATAAAATGTGGTGACATTGGCGAGAAAAAAGATACCCCAAATGATTTGACCGATGCAGCGTACATTAGAAATAGCAGGAAGGCGCCAGTCAGACTAAGCATTCCATATGTTCCGGCTGCCAGGATAAAGATAAATCGCATCAGGCGAATCGTGAAGTTCATATTCAGGTCTGCTACTGCGAATGATGATAAACCTGAGAGAGCAGCAACAATAACGATAATAGGGCTAATGATATTTGCTTCAACAGCAGCCTGCCCCAGTATTAATGCACCAACAATACCGATTGTCGGTCCCAATGCATTCGGTATTCTAAGTCCTGCTTCCCGAATCAGTTCAAATGCTATTTCCATCATTAATACTTCGATAATTAAAGGAAAAGGTACTCTTTCCCTTGATGCGGTGATAGCTAATAATAGATCGGGCGGGATCATTTCACTATGAAAATTTGAGATAGCAACATAGGTTGCCGAAATCATTAAGGTTAAATAAAAACAAAAGATTCGGATAGCGCGAGTGAAATTACCATAAAAAAAGCGTAAATAACGGTCTTCCGGTGCATGGAAAAAAGACCAGAACGTTACAGGTACGATTAAACAGGCTGAAGAGCTGTCCATTAAGATCACTACATAACCATCTTCTAGATAGGATGTCGCTTTATCGGGCTTTTCTGTATAGAGAATCGTAGGGATTAACGAGTATGGACGTTCTTCTATAAATTGTTCAAGAATTTCGAGATTACGAACATTATCTGTTTTTATTTGTTTAATACGATTTCTTACATTATTTAACAGGTCATCATTTACGAGATCTTTTATATAGATCACATTTACTTCATTTACTGAACGTTCTCCAACCTGTATGCCTTCATTGATTAAAGAATGATTGTGTAATTGTTTTCTGATCAGAGATATATTGCTGTTTAATGATTCGGTAAATGCTTCTTGCGGACCTTTAATGGTTACTTCATTCTCTGCTTTTGAAACGGGGCGATGAGCAAAATCAGCTACATCCATTGCATAGGCCTGTTCATCCCCTTCTACGAATAGAATGACTTTACCACTGTTGATATTTTGTACTACCTTTTCAAAATCACTTGTTTCTTCAATATTTTCTATCGATACAATATTTTTTATGCGATCTCCTTCTGTTGTTAAGAGTGGTTTTATAATATGTAAATTAATTCTTGCCCCATCGACAATCGAACTAAAATAGAAAAGACTCGCTTTCTTTCCGTTCGATTTCAATGTAATCGAGCGCATAGAAAAATCTTTATTCACACCATATCCGAATAAGTCTTTCGTATCTTGCATATTTTGTATTAATGAAGCTGCAACCTTTTTATCTTTTAAACTGCTTTGTTCAGCATTGTTTTGCTGCTTTTGCATGAATCGCACCATGATTACACACCTCCGGCTAGTCGTTAATATGTACAAAATCAATCAGAATATGTAATTGCCAATATAAGGATTGAATAACTTGCTTTCTCATCCAAATTCGTTACAATGTAATGTAAGGGGTTTCTTTATTTAATTAGATTATTGCAAACGTTCACATTATTGGGAGAGGTGATATGATGGATATGACAAAAGTACAGGCAAGGTCAGGTAAGCATAATTTAGCCGACCTTGAATCGATGCGAGAAGGTTTTGATTGGGAAGAAGTGAAAAAAGATTTCAGCTGGTATAAAACAGGTAAAGTAAATGCCGCTTATGAAGCAATTGATCGTCATGCAGAAAATCCTGATAAAAAAGACCAAGTGGCATTGTTATATTCGGCACCAGATCGTGAAGAGAGCGTTACGTTTCAACAACTAAGTAAACAAAGTAATCAAACTGCTAATATTCTTAAGAAGTATGGCATTCAAAAAGGAGACCGCGTCTTCTTATTTATGCCAAGAAGTCCGGAGTTCTACGCCAATTTCTTTGGGATATTAAAGGTCGGAGCTATTGCTGGTCCACTTTTTGAAGCATTTATGGAGCAGGCAGTAAGAGATCGGTTAGAAGATAGTGAGGCTGCAATGCTGATTACTACTCCTGATTTATTAGGAAGGGTTCCTGTTGATGAATTACCTCACTTAAAACAAATTGTTCTGGTAGGTGCAGAGAATCTTCCAGAAGATGATTATATTGATTATGATGCAGAAATTAAGGAAGCGTCTGATGAATTTGATATTGAATGGGTAGACCGGGAAGATGGTATGCTGATTCATTATACATCTGGTTCTACAGGTAAGCCGAAAGGTGTTTATCATGTGCATAATGCGATGGTTCAGCATTACGCAACAGGTAAATGGGTCATTGATTTTAAGGAAGATGATGTGTATTGGTGTACAGCCGATCCTGGTTGGGTAACAGGCACAAGTTATGGTATCTTTGCCCCATGGTTAAATGGTGTAACCAATGTCATTAGAGGTGGTCGTTTTACACCGGAATCCTGGTATGAAACATTAGATAAAAACAATGTGACAATCTGGTATACTGCACCAACGGCATTACGTAAATTTGTCAGCGCGGGTGACGAACTGGTGAAGCAATATGATTTATCCAGTCTACGTCATGTTCTAAGCGTTGGGGAACCGTTGAACCCTGAGGTTATTACATGGGCTTTACGCGTATTTGATCTGCGTATCCATGACACATGGTGGATGACGGAAACTGGGGCAATGTTAATTGTTAACTTACCTAGTATGGAAATCCGACCAGGTTCGATGGGACGCCCGATTCCTGGTGTAGAGGCAGCAATTGTCGATAATGAAGGTAATGAGTTACCGCCAAATCAAATGGGAAACCTTGCCATTAAAAAAGGCTGGCCATCGATGATGCGTGCGATCTGGAAGAATCCAGGTAAATATGAAAGTTATTTTATCAACGGCTGGTATGTATCTGGCGACAGTGCCTATATGGATGAAGATGGCTATTTCTGGTTCCAGGGGCGTTTGGATGATGTAATTAATACGTCAGGTGAACGTGTTGGACCATTCGAGGTAGAGAGTAAATTAATTGAACATAAGGCGGTGGCGGAAGCTGGTGTCATTGGTAAACCGGATCCCGAGCGTGGAGAAATTATTAAAGCATTTATTACGCTAAATCCAGGGTATGAAGCGAATGATTCTCTATTAGAGGAGATTCGTCAATTTGTAAAAACCGGATTAAGCGCACACGCTGCTCCTCGTGAGATCGAAATCAAAGACAGCATTCCGAAAACCCGAAGCGGTAAAATTATGCGCCGCCTCTTAAAATCATGGGAACTAGGACTCCCAACCGGTGATACATCCACATTAGAAGAATAAATAAAAACAAGGCTAGCACGGTTACGTGTTAGCCTTTTTAGCTTAAGATTGATTATGTAAAGTGCAACTGTCTGACGTTGTGGTAATTTTGACAGGTTTCATCTGCTTAGCAAAGCTCTGGAAATAGGCTCCACGTTCTGTGGGTCGGCGGCATAGCCGTCAAGCTAAGGAAAAGAGAGCTTAAATTGTCTTACATGTTCGGCCTATCATATAATCCATTCTTATGGACAGTTGAAAAGAGAAAGAGCAATAGTTGTCTATAAGAATGGATCTTATGGACAGTTGAAAAGAGAAAGAGTAAAAGTTGTCTATAAGAATGGGTCTTATGGACAGTTGAAAAGAGAAAGAGTAAAAGTTGTCCATAAGAATGGATCTTATGGACAGTTGAAAAGAAAAAGAGCAAAAGTTGTCTATAAGAATGAATCTTATGGACAGTTGAAAAGGAAAAGGGCAAAAGTTGTCCATAAGAATCAAAAATATGACCATTCAAGGATATCAAAAGGACTCTTGTGGTCAAAAATCCGATTTCTTGTGCCAATACTTCAGGAACAGCTTAGGCTACTACTTGAATAACATCCTGCTGCCTTGTACCGAGGAAGCTCACTTCGAAGCGGTACTTGCAGACACAGGCACAAATATAAGTGGATCTTCAGCCGTGCCCGCAGGAAGTGGTTGGCCGGAGCGGTATCCTGGCACTTGAAATATTTCAAAATTACCGTACCGCTAAGCAGTTAGCATTACATAATCCATATTATGAGAAGTTATATATACGCCCACATTAGTTAAAACAGGGTTTTCCAGTTTTTCTTATAAGTCAAGAAAGTATAAATTTTGGGCTATATGATGTTCGCTGACAGAAACGGCCACGTCCGGCTCCAGCGCCCAGAGACTAGGCGACTTCGCGAAATCGCCCTACGATAAGTCATCATCGATTCGCAAGCTCACCGTGATTCCTTTATCTCAGTTGATTCGCTCCACTCGCTACGTCTCTAAACGGGCGCTTGCGCCTTTGTTCTTCAAATAGTTTTTAATCCGTCTTTTGATAGCATAAATTCCTGCAGTAATACGTATTATGCTTCTAAGTCACCTTTTGGTCCGAAGAATTCAAAGTGAATATCTGCTGGATGGACCTCCCATGTGGTTAATGCCTGATTAATGGCTTTCATAAATGGTTCTGGTCCGCAGAAATAGAAAGATGCTTCGTTAGTCGGGACGACAGATTGTAACCATGGTAAATCAATATAGCCGCTTTTATCACATAAGGCAGTATGTTCCGGTTTTTCATAGACCGTAAAGGCACGAACATGAGGATGATTATTTGTTATGTCTTTCACAATATCCTGTAAACCGTGTAATCTCTCGTTTTGCGCTGCGTGGATAAAATACACGTCACGTTGCGGTTGCTGTTCTACTACCGTTTCTAACATACTTACTAATGGCGTTAATCCAACACCGCCGCTTACTAATACTAATGGTTTTGCTTCCTGATTTAATACAAAATCGCCAGCAGGTGCACTTAGTTCTATTACATCATTCTCGTTGATATGGTGGTGAAGGAAACTAGATACTACACCATCTGGGTGATTCTCCAGTGCTGCTTCTTTTTTGACGCTTATTCGCCATACGTCTTGATTCGGCTTACAGGATAAGCTGTATTGACGCTGACAAGTATAAGGAATGCCAGGTACAGAAACTTTTACGGTAACATATTGACCTGCTTCATATTCAGGCAATGATTTGTTATCATCTGGCTTCAGATAAAAAGAAGTAATCACATCGCTTTCCTTTACTTTTTCGACAATACGGAATGGTCGGTAACCGATCCAGCCACCAGGTGCAGTCTCTGTCTCTTGATACATTCCTTCTTCGACTTGAATAAAGACATCAGCAATGACACCATATGCTTTGGCCCAGGCTGCGATAATTTCTTCTGTAGCCGCTTCTTTTAACACCACTTGCATTGCTTTTAATAAATTTTCTCCAACAATGGGATAATGCTCTGGTTTGATATTCAAGCTTCGATGTTTATGCGCTATTTGTTTGACAACAGGTAGAATTGTTTCCAGTTGATCAATGTTAGCTGCTGCTGCATACACTGCATTTGCTAATGCTTGTGGCTGCTTTCCTTTTTTTTGATTGGTTTGGTTGAAGATATTTTTTAATTCCGGGTGATTTGTAAATAGTAATTGATAAAATGTTGAAGTAATGGCGGTTCCATGCTCAGCCAAAACAGGGACAGTTGCTTTTACTGTTTCTATTGTTTTTGGATCAAGTCTTTCCGTTGTAGTAGACATCCAATCACTCCTTAAAATTTAAACATGTATTTTTAATACATCTTTATTGTATGAAAAATTAAGATACCTCTGCAATAGCTTTTAAGAGAAATATATGACTATTTTGTTAAAATACAAAGTCAATTGATATTTTTTTTGGTAGAATAGAAGGAGGCAGGTGAAGCAGTATGCGATTAAAAAAATATACAGATTACGCATTGCGCGTGTTAATCTACACGGCTGCGAGTGATAGCAAGGCAAGTATTAAAGAGATAGCGGAAACTTTTTTTGTTTCTACAGAACATATACGAAAAGTAGTTCACCAATTGAGTATAAATGGATATATCGAAACAACTAGAGGCCGTAATGGGGGAATCCTATTGGCGCATGACCCTGCAGATATAAATATCGGGGCGGTTATCCGGTTGATGGAAAATGATTTCTACTTATTGGAATGCTTCGATGGCGAGAACAATCGATGTGTGATTACGCCTGCATGTAAATTGCGCTCTGTGATAGGCAATGCGATGCAAGCTTTTTTTGAAGTGCTGAATCAATATACATTGGCTGATTTGGTAGAAAATAAAGATGATTTACAAGAATTAATGGATATGAAATAGAGTATTCATGCACACCCTTTCTCATGTGTGAACGAATACTCTTTGTTGGAAAGGGATGCATTGTTCCGCTTTCCTGTATATATGATTAACCTCTTTTACGGATGGTAAATTGGTCTTCTAGTAGCAGCCAATTTTGAGGAAAAGAGAGGCCGAGCTTCCAATAACTGATACCGCGTAAATTCTTTTCCTTAATTAAATCGAATTTAGCTTGAATGGACCTGGCGTCTTCAAACCATACCTCATGCTCCTGACCTTCCTGATCAACGTACCGGAAATAAGGTGCTTTTGCCTCTTCATCAAATAAAATCGCTTGATTATTATCTCGTGCGACTTGAATAGCTTGCTGAGGACTGAGTGCTTTGGCATATTCTCCACCAGGTTCATACGGAAGCGTCCAGTCATAGCCATATAAATTCTGACCGAGCATGATTTTTTCAGAAGGCATTTCTGTGAGGGCATAATTGACAACGTCACGAACTGGGCCAATCGGTGAAACAGCCATTGCCGGACCACCACTATATCCCCACTCATACGTCATCAGGACGACAAAATCAACAATTTCGCCATGCGCTTGATAATCATGTGCTTCATACCAGTTCCCTTCTTGCTCGGCACTTGTTTTGGGAGCAAGAGCTGTTGATACGAGAAAACCTTCATTGTGCAGTCGCGTTGTCGCTTTTTCTAAGAATGCACGATAATCCTCCCGGTTTTCTGGAGGTAGAAATTCAAAATCAAAATGTATATCTCCGAAGCCAGACTCTTTAGCTGTAGCGATGATTTGATCGAGCATATTATTCTGGACGGTTTCATCGGTGAGAATAAGCCTGCCAAGTTCTTGACTAAAAGCTCCCTCTTCCAGGTTCGTGACAACCAGCATTAAGGTTGCATTCTGTTCGCTGGCAATAGCATTGAAATCGTTCAATGGTGGAGCGATCAGATTACCTTGCCGATCAACTTGAAAGGAAAAAGGGGCTAAATAAGTTAAGTTGTCAACGTGTTTTCTTGCTGCATTCTCTAATACGTCTGATACCGAACCTCCAGTTGGTTCAATATAGGCATTGGTTTCAATCGTTCTTTTAGCGGATTCGGGAATATAGAGTGTCATCCCAACAGAAAGTGGCTGATACATATTAATTTGATTGACGCTTGCTAACTCTGCTGCCGAAATGCCGAAACGTTGTCCGATCGTATATAAGCTGTCTCCAGGCTGTACGGTATAGAATTGGCCATATATTGGAATGACTAATGCTTGACCAACCACTAGAGGCAGTGACGGATCTATCTCATTTACATTTGCAATCGATTGATAGGATGTGCCAAATTGATTGGCAATCTGATATAACGAGTCTCCTTGCTTCACGACATATATTTGCACAAAAAAGAACTCCTTTCTTATCATAAAAAAAATATCCTCCATTTACTTTATGATAAGAAATAAGAATTAGAACAATGAGTCGCTACAGTGGCTGTATATCGGCTTTGAAGACAGCCTCCATTAATTTCAATGCTTCATGGTTATGCCTATGCGTATTGGACGCAATGCAGTTCTCTGGTACATGCAAGGTATAACCGCGCATATGGGCGTCATTGGCCGTAAATAACACACAGATATTTCCTGCGATTCCTGAGATAATTAAATGCTCAATGTTGAGATGTTCCAGTAATGATCGCAATGGTGTTCTGAAAAAACCAGACATTTGCGGTTTCATAATAAAATAATCTTCTTCATCTGGCAGACCTCTCTGGATAATCGCTTCATTTTCTTTCGTCAAACAAGTTTGTGCAATTTGTTTAAAATCTGTTTCCCATGTATTATAATGATCATTAATATAGATGATGGGAAGTTTATGTTTTTTTGCATATTGTTTCAACTGATCAATGTTAGGCAATATTTCTTCCGTATTGTTCAACAGTAAGTCGCCTTCGTGAAAATGAAAATCATTGATCATATCGATGATTAATACGGCTGTATTTTTCATGGGCTCACCTCTTTTATACTTCTGTTGACAAGATACCCTAATATTTCATCATTCATGCATGGCTTATTCTATATGAGTATAGCTTTATTTATTTTCTAAACAAAAAGAGTGGGATGATAATGACAGATCAAGCGTATATGTTAATGGCAATGGAAGAAGCGAAAAAAGCGGAGGTATTAGGTGAAGTGCCAATTGGTGCTGTCATCGTTCATCAAGATCAGGTTATTGCTACATCGTTCAATTTACGTGAAAAATTACAAACAACACAATCCCATGCGGAAATGCTTGCGATTGATAAAGCAAATCAGGTTATCGGCAGCTGGCGTCTGGAGGACTGTGTATTATATGTAACACTGGAGCCATGTCCAATGTGTGCAGGAGCTATTTTGCAATCACGAATACCGAAAGTGGTGTACGGAGCTAAGGATCCGAAGGCAGGATGCGCTGGTTCATTGTTAAATTTATTAGATGATGAGCGTTTCAATCATCAAGTCGATGTGGTGCCAGGTGTTCTTGAAGCAGAGTGTGGACAAATGCTGACTGATTTTTTTCGATCGTTGCGACAAAAGAAAAAAGAGCAGAAGAACAAATAAAGTGAGACTTTGATCAGTGGAGGTTTTTGCCCCCCGATACTCGAAGCTTGAAGTGGTAGTCTCACAGATGGTTAGCACCGTGATAAAAGCCTAAATCCTTTGATAGAATCGATACTGGTAAAAGTTGATAGCGAAAAAATAGAGTAAGTAATTGATTTTTTTCGAAGTAAAGGTTATACTAAGAAATGCGCTTTTCTATAGCGCAACTGAATATGTTAGCAAATTTGCCGTGCTAGGTGGGGAGGTAGCGGTGCCCTGTACTCGCAATCCGCTATAGCGAGACTGAATACCTTGCTGAGGTGCCGTTATTTTAAGGTCTGCCTTAAGGGAGTAGTGTTGACACTCGGGTCCCGCGCAACAGGAACTCGTGAACCATGTCAGGTCCGGAAGGAAGCAGCATTAAGCGAAACTTCCTGTGTGCCGCGGGGAAGCCTGGGTCGAGCTATGAACTTAAGTAACGCTTAAGGTAGCGTCATCGAAGCTTGGTGCACGGCGTTAATAATACAAAGACAGCCTCTTGTGATGCACAAGAGGCTTTTCTAATTTAGCTGGTAGAAAAAAGATGTTCTGGTATTCCATATTTTCGCTCGTTTTTAGAAAAGGGATTTGCTACAATATAAGAAGAAATAACAAGAAAAGGGGATCAGTGATGGGTTATCAAGCATTATACCGCGTCTGGCGTCCGAAGAATTTTGAAGATGTAGTTGGACAAGTACATATTACTCGCACCTTGCAGAATGCCGTTATGCAAGAAAAGTTTACCCACGCTTACCTGTTTTCAGGTCCCCGAGGCACGGGAAAAACAAGTGCTGCCAAGATTTTTGCTAAAGCAGTCAATTGTCAGAATGGTCCTGCACTAGAACCATGCAATGAGTGTGACGCGTGTATGGGGATTCAGGACGGATCGATATCTGATGTAGTAGAGATCGATGCAGCTTCGAATAATGGTGTGGAACAAATTCGTGATATTCGTGATAAAGTGAAATATGCTCCGAGTGCTGTTACGTATAAGGTCTATATCATTGATGAGGTGCACATGCTGTCTATTGGGGCCTTTAATGCCTTATTGAAGACACTGGAAGAACCCCCAAAACACGTAATCTTTGTACTGGCAACAACGGAACCGCATAAAATACCACTAACCATCATTTCGAGATGTCAGCGATTTGATTTTAAGCGGATTGCTCAGTCTGCAATGGTTGAACGAATGAAAAAAATTATTGCAGCAGAAGATATCTCGGTAACAGACGAAGCGCTCGAAGGTGTTGCGCTATCAGCAGAAGGCGGGATGCGTGATGCGTTAAGCTTACTTGATCAGGCCGTTTCCTATAGTGAGGAACAAGTAACGATCGATGATGTTCTCGCTGTAACTGGTTCTGTATCTCAGGCTAAATTAGCGAAGATCGCAAACACGATGTATGATAATGAGGTAAAGGAATCGTTGCTGGAGATTGATGCTATGATTCAGGAAGGGAAAGATCCTGGCCGGTTTGTTTTTGACCTTATTTATTATTTGCGAGACATTTTGTTATATCAGACAGCGCCATCGTTAGAAAATGTACTGGAAAGAGCTATCGTTGATGATACATTTCAATCATTGGCACAACGTTTAGATGCTTTATGGATTCAAGGAGCTATTAAAGAATTGAACCTGTGTCAGCAGGAAATAAAGTGGACCAACAGTCCGAAGGTTTTTATCGAAGTGGCTGTATTGAAGATCTGTAATCAAGAAAGTGGTTCGCAGACAAATGCTGCATCTTTACCTGAAGTAGAGAAGTTACAGGAGAAATTGACGAAGCTGGAGCAACAATTAAGCCAATTACAAAAACAGCCTGTACAGCAACAGCAGGAAACACAACAACAGGCTCCAAAACGAAATGCATCTGTTGGTCGAAACAGCTATAAAGTACCATATGACCGAATTCGTAACGTGCTGAACGATGCATCGAAGGAAGCAATCAAAAAAGTAAGAGCCCAGTGGCCATCTTTTATGGATGCATTAAAGAAACAAAGTGCTCCTGCACATGCTACGATTCAAAATAGTAAGCCGAGTGCAGCGTCTGAAGATATAGTAATTATTGCATTTCGATATGAAATTCATTGTTCACTTGCATTAGAGCATAAACAAACGATAGAATTAATGTTATCAGAGTCTATCGGTCAGAATGCCACCTTCATACCTATACCTGAAGAGGAATGGACATCACTTCGAGAAGAGTATGTTCGCAAACAAAAAGCGCAAGGTGACGAGTCTGGTGAACAGGATGAATCTTCTGCTTCAACAGAAGGAGATCCATTGGTAGACAACGCTAGAAAGTTAGTCGGCGATGATTTGTTAGAAATACGTGATTAAGCAAAATAATAGATATTATTAGGAGGGTTTTGCCATGCGTGGTGGAGGAAATATGAACAAAATGATGAAACAAATGCAAAAAATGCAAAAAGATATGATGAAGGCACAAGATGAATTACAGGAAATGACGTTTGAAGCAACTGCTGGTGGTGGAATGGTAAAAGTAGTGGCAAACGGAAAGAAAGAAATTACGGATATTGAAATTAACGAAGAAGTAGTAGATCCTGATGACATCGAAATGTTACAAGACCTTATTTTAGCAGCAACTAATGAAGTGCTAAAAGAAGTAGACGATAAAACAAATGATACGATGGGTAAATTCACAAAAGGCTTAAATTTACCTGGAGGAATGTTCTAGGAGGATTCTCATGTATTATCCTGAACCAATATCAAAGCTGATCGACAGCTTTACAAAATTGCCAGGGATCGGTCCTAAAACTGCCGTGCGCCTGGCATTCTTTGTCTTAAATATGAAAGAAGATGACGTATTAGATTTTGCTAAGGCATTGGCTAATGCTAAGCGGGAATTAACGCATTGCAGCACATGTGGTCATATTACCGATCAAGATCCATGTGCTATTTGTCAAGATGATATGCGCGATCAATCGTTGATCTGTGTTGTGCAAGATCCAAAAGATGTTATTGCAATGGAGAAGATGAAAGAATTTAATGGTAAGTACCATGTGTTACATGGAGCCATATCACCAATGGATGGTATCGGTCCTGAAGATATTAATGTGCCTGCTTTAATTAATCGTTTAAAAGATGAAGGGATTGAAGAATTAATCTTAGCAACCAATCCTAATATTGAAGGGGAAGCAACTGCGATGTATATCTCGCGACTGGTGAAACCTTCTGGTATAAAGACAACCAGAATTGCTCATGGTCTGCCAATGGGTGGAGATTTAGAGTATGCAGATGAAGTAACACTTTCTAAAGCATTAGAAGGCAGAAGAGAAGTATAATGTAGGTGAAAAAATGATTCGTTCAAAAAAAATAAAAAAACAAGACCTTGACCAGCAAGTGCTGGACAGTATGTTTCAATTAAAGAAGCAATGGACGTATTTAGATAGCATTTTGGATCGAAGTATTGACCCTACTGAATCTGGTCAGTTTGACTTGGCATTAACAAAGGCTAAATATTTTTATCTAATGAGAGAGGCGAGAATAAGAAAATTATCTGCTAATCAATAAAAGTCTTCTAAAAATAGTTTTTCTTCATATAAATCTAATAATACTAATTATATGAAGGGGACAAGCAGATGGAATGGTGGGTAATTGTTGGAATCATTGTGTTAATTGCAATTTTATTAACAGTAGGAATTCCGTTTAATCTCGTCAAAGGCAGTGGACAAGTTGTTATGAAACTAACCATTGGTGTATTATTTCTATTTTTCTTCAACTTGTTTGGTGCATCATTTGGGCTGCATATTCCGATTAATGCATTTACTGCTTTAATGGTTGGACTGCTAGGCTTACCGGGTATTGCCTGTCTAACAGCCGCGCATGTATTTATTTTATAGAAATAACTCTTCTTATATAGAAGGGTTATTTTTTTTACATGTTAAAGGAGCGATTTCTAGCACGAACAGCTATGTTCAATCAGCACCCAGAAACTAGGCGCTTTTCTGCATCGCCCTATGATAAAGAAGATGAAATTGAGGTCTTATAATATGGGTTATGTCCACTAGCCATTGCTAGCCGAGCATCCATGTTTAGATATTTAATGTGCTAGGAGCTCGGGCTAACCACTTCGCGTCCTGTCTCGAGGGAGTCTGCGTGGTTGGCCTACGCTAGGTTGGATGCTCTACAATCTTTGTTAACATAATCCATATTATAGGTAGTTGTATATTGTTTTGTTAGTTAGATCGGGGGACTTTCCCGGTTTATCTTAAATTTGATGTTTAACAGGCTAGCATTAATGGAATAGTGATTATATAAGAATAAATGAAGCATTATAGCCAGTAAATAATTTTTTTCGAAAAAACTATTGCATTCTGTATTTAAATTATGATACTATTTATTAGTCGCTTTGAAAGGCGAAACACAAAAAACATTTTCTCGAAAAAGTTATTGACTCTTAATTGAGTAAGTGTTATACTAATTAAGTCGCCAAAAAAACGGCTGACAAAATAATTTGATCTTTGAAAACTGAACAAAACAACCAGTATGAATTAATAAACAAGCTAGCTTATAGAAGCGAGCGCAAGTCAACTTTATTGAGAGTTTGATCTTGGCTCAGGACGAACGCTGGCGGCGTGCCTAATACATGCAAGTCGAGCGCGGGAAGCTAACTGAATCCTTCGGGAGGACGTTAGTGGAACGAGCGGCGGACGGGTGAGTAACACGTGGGCAACCTGCCTGTAAGACTGGGATAACCCCGGGAAACCGGGGCTAATACCGGATAATACATTGCTTCGCATGAAGGAATGTTGAAAGATGGCCTTTGGCTATCACTTACAGATGGGCCCGCGGCGCATTAGCTAGTTGGTGAGGTAACGGCTCACCAAGGCAACGATGCGTAGCCGACCTGAGAGGGTGATCGGCCACACTGGGACTGAGACACGGCCCAGACTCCTACGGGAGGCAGCAGTAGGGAATCTTCCGCAATGGACGAAAGTCTGACGGAGCAACGCCGCGTGAACGAAGAAGGTTTTCGGATCGTAAAGTTCTGTTGTTAGGGAAGAACAAGTGCCGTTCAAATAGGGCGGCACCTTGACGGTACCTATCGAGGAAGCCCCGGCTAACTACGTGCCAGCAGCCGCGGTAATACGTAGGGGGCAAGCGTTGTCCGGAATTATTGGGCGTAAAGCGCGCGTAGGCGGTTTCTTAAGTCTGATGTGAAATCTTGCGGCTCAACCGCAAGCGGTCATTGGAAACTGGGGAACTTGAGTGCAGAAGAGGAGAGTGGAATTCCACGTGTAGCGGTGAAATGCGTAGATATGTGGAGGAACACCAGTGGCGAAGGCGACTCTCTGGTCTGTAACTGACGCTGAGGTGCGAAAGCGTGGGGAGCGAACAGGATTAGATACCCTGGTAGTCCACGCCGTAAACGATGAGTGCTAGGTGTTAGGGGGTTTCCGCCCCTTAGTGCTGCAGTTAACGCATTAAGCACTCCGCCTGGGGAGTACGGCCGCAAGGCTGAAACTCAAAAGAATTGACGGGGGCCCGCACAAGCGGTGGAGCATGTGGTTTAATTCGAAGCAACGCGAAGAACCTTACCAGGTCTTGACATCTTCGGATGTCCCTAGAGATAGGGAGTTCCCTTCGGGGACCGAATGACAGGTGGTGCATGGTTGTCGTCAGCTCGTGTCGTGAGATGTTGGGTTAAGTCCCGCAACGAGCGCAACCCTTGATCTTAGTTGCCAGCATTAAGTTGGGCACTCTAAGGTGACTGCCGGTGACAAACCGGAGGAAGGTGGGGATGACGTCAAATCATCATGCCCCTTATGACCTGGGCTACACACGTGCTACAATGGATGGTACAGAGGGCAGCGAAACCGCGAGGTCAAGCAAATCCCATAAAACCATTCTCAGTTCGGATTGCAGGCTGCAACTCGCCTGCATGAAGCCGGAATCGCTAGTAATCGTGGATCAGCATGCCACGGTGAATACGTTCCCGGGCCTTGTACACACCGCCCGTCACACCACGAGAGTTGGCAACACCCGAAGTCGGTGGGGTAACCTTTGGAGCCAGCCGCCGAAGGTGGGGCCAATGATTGGGGTGAAGTCGTAACAAGGTAGCCGTATCGGAAGGTGCGGCTGGATCACCTCCTTTCTAAGGATTATAGGAACACCTTTTACAAGGTGACAAAATCATACTTGGTTGTTTGGTTCAGTTTTGAGAGATCAATTCTCTCTTGAACTTGTACCTTGAAAACTAGATAAGAATAATCAGGACGTGGAAGCAACTGCTGGTCAGCTGTGGAAACGAAACTGATGACAAGACATCAAACAATAACCAACGACTTTTTCATTGAAGTAAAGTAAGTATAGTTAAGTGAAGAAGGGCGCACGGTGGATGCCTTGGCACTAGGAGCCGATGAAGGACGGGACAAACACCGATATGTCTCGGGGAGCCGTACGTAGGCGTTGATCCGAGAATTTCCGAATGGGGAAACCCCCTGCTCGTCATGGAGTAGAACATTTATCTGAATCCATAGGATAAATGAGGCAGACCCGGGGAACTGAAACATCTCAGTACCCGGAGGAAGAGAAAGCAAACGCGATTTCCCGAGTAGCGGCGAGCGAAACGGAATTAGCCCAAACCAAAAAGCTTGCTTTTTGGGGTTGTAGGACACTCCTTTGGAGTTACAAAGAAATACATTAGACGAAGTGGTCTGGAAAGGCCCATCACAGAAGGTAACAATCCTGTAGTCGAAAATGTATTTCCTCCGGAGTGGATCCTGAGTACGGCGGAACACGTGAAATTCCGTCGGAATCCGGGAGGACCATCTCCCAAGGCTAAATACTACCTAGTGACCGATAGTGAACCAGTACCGTGAGGGAAAGGTGAAAAGCACCCCGGGAGGGGAGTGAAATAGTACCTGAAACCGTGTGCCTACAAGTAGTCGGAGCCCTTTTATGGGTGACGGCGTACCTTTTGTAGAATGGACCGGCGAGTTACGATCCCCTGCAAGGTTAAGTGGAAGACACGGAGCCGCAGCGAAAGCGAGTCTGAATAGGGCGTTTTAGTAGGTGGTCGTAGACCCGAAACCGTGTGATCTACCCATGTCCAGGGTGAAGGTCAGGTAACACTGACTGGAGGCCCGAACCCACGCACGTTGAAAAGTGCGGGGATGAGGTGTGGGTAGGGGTGAAATGCCAATCGAACACGGAGATAGCTGGTTCTCTCCGAAATAGCTTTAGGGCTAGCCTCAAGGCATGTATGTTGGAGGTAGAGCACTGATTGGACTAGGGGCCCTTACCGGGTTACCGAATTCAGTCAAACTCCGAATGCCAATCATATTACCTTGGGAGTCAGACTATGGGTGATAAGGTTCATAGTCGAAAGGGAAACAGCCCAGACCGTCAGCTAAGGTCCCAAAGTATACGTTAAGTGGAAAAGGATGTGGCGTTGCACAGACAACCAGGATGTTGGCTTAGAAGCAGCCATCATTTAAAGAGTGCGTAATAGCTCACTGGTCGAGTGACGCTGCGCCGAAAATATACCGGGGCTAAACGTATCACCGAAGCTACGGATTGATCTACGATCAATGGTAGGAGAGCGTTCTAAGTGCAGTGAAGTCAGACCGTGAGGACTGGTGGAGCGCTTAGAAGTGAGAATGCCGGTATGAGTAGCGAAAAAGAAGTGAGAATCTTCTTCACCGAATGCCTAAGGTTTCCTGAGGAAGGCTCGTCCGCTCAGGGTTAGTCGGGGCCTAAGCCGAGGCCGAAAGGCGTAGGCGATGGACAACAGGTTGATATTCCTGTACCACCCAATTCCGTTTTGAGTGATGGGGGGACGCAGAAGGATAAGGAATGCGCACCATTGGATGTGTGCGTTGAAGCAGTAAGTGAGTCAGATAGGCAAATCCGTCTGGCAATCACAAGCTGTGATCAGGAGGGAAATATAGTACCGAAGTTCCGGATTTCACGCTGCCAAGAAAAGCCTCTAGCAAGGAAAAGGGTGCCCGTACCGCAAACCGACACAGGTAGGCGAGGAGAGAATCCTAAGGTGATCGGGAGAACTCTCGTTAAGGAACTCGGCAAAATGACCCCGTAACTTCGGGAGAAGGGGTGCTTCTTTTGCGAGAAGCCGCAGTGAAAAGGCCCAAGCGACTGTTTAGCAAAAACACAGGTCTCTGCGAAGCCGTAAGGCGAAGTATAGGGGCTGACACCTGCCCGGTGCTGGAAGGTTAAGGGGATGCGTTAGCATTAGCGAAGCGTTGAACCGAAGCCCCAGTAAACGGCGGCCGTAACTATAACGGTCCTAAGGTAGCGAAATTCCTTGTCGGGTAAGTTCCGACCCGCACGAAAGGTGCAACGACTTGGGCACTGTCTCAACGAGAGACCCGGTGAAATTATACTATGCGTGAAGATGCGCATTACCCGCGACAGGACGGAAAGACCCCGTGGAGCTTTACTGTAGCCTGATATTGAATGTTGGTACAGCTTGTACAGGATAGGTGGGAGCCTGAGAAACGTGAGCGCTAGCTTACGTGGAGGCGCCGGTGGGATACCACCCTGGCTGTATTGACCTTCTAACCCAGAACCGTGATCCGGTTCGGAGACAGTGTCAGGTGGGCAGTTTGACTGGGGCGGTCGCCTCCTAAAATGTAACGGAGGCGCCCAAAGGTTCCCTCAGAATGGTTGGAAATCATTCGCAGAGTGCAAAGGCAGAAGGGAGCTTGACTGCGAGACCTACAAGTCGAGCAGGGACGAAAGTCGGGCTTAGTGATCCGGCGGTACCGAATGGAAGGGCCGTCGCTCAACGGATAAAAGCTACCCCGGGGATAACAGGCTTATCTCCCCCAAGAGTCCACATCGACGGGGAGGTTTGGCACCTCGATGTCGGCTCATCGCATCCTGGGGCTGTAGTCGGTCCCAAGGGTTGGGCTGTTCGCCCATTAAAGCGGTACGCGAGCTGGGTTCAGAACGTCGTGAGACAGTTCGGTCCCTATCCGTCGTGGGCGTTGGAAGTTTGAGAGGAGCTGTCCTTAGTACGAGAGGACCGGGATGGACACACCGCTGGTGCACCAGTTGTTCTGCCAAGAGCATCGCTGGGTAGCTACGTGTGGAAGGGATAAGTGCTGAAAGCATCTAAGCATGAAGCCCCCTCAAGATGAGACTTCCCATCACATAAGTGAGTAAGATCCCTCAGAGACGATGAGGTTGATAGGTTCGAGGTGGAAGCATGGTGACATGTGAAGCTGACGAATACTAATAGATCGAGGACTTATCTATATAATATGTTTCAACGGTGTTGTTGATGTCAAAAATTCTTATCTAGTTTTTAGGGTGCAACCCTAAAATACAATAGTCTGGTAGCGATAGCGAAGAGGTCACACCTGTTCCCATGCCGAACACAGCAGTTAAGCTCTTCAGCGCCCATGGTAGTTGGGGCTCGCGCCCCTGCAAGAGTAGGACGTTGCCAGGCAAAGCCAAAACATCTCAGTCAAAGGACTGGGGTGTTTTTTTGTGCTGTAGGAAAATATAAAAAATCAGCAATAAAGAAGCGAGACGTAGTGAAAATATTGAATGTAACAAGTATAAGAAAAACTTCGGCACTTGCTAATGGACGAGGCGAATGCCGAGTTTTTCTAATCATTCAAGAAAGTATAAAAGTGCAGTCGAGTAATCATATCGAACATAAAGTTCAGTTCCTATAATATGGATTATGTAAACAAACGCTGTATTGCAAAATGGTCATTTTGATATAGTTTATCTGCTTAGCAAAGCTCCGGAAATAGGCTCCGCGTCCTGTGGGCACGGCTTCAGCTAGGCCACTACCCGAAAAGCTTCTTTGCTGCCTTGTGCCGAGGAAGCTCACTTCGAAGCATTACTTGCAGACACAGGTGCAAATAAGTGGATCTTCAGCTCGCGCTGATTCCACGGGAGTCTCCGCATATTTCCTACGCTCGAGGGAAGTGTTACATCATATGGAACAGCAAAAAGCAGTGGTTCTAGGAATTATGTTATTCATGCAATTCCTGTTATATATAGTGATGAGTGATCAATATGCTAGCTCTTACAAAAATTGTAGAGGCCCAATTCTAGCGTAGGCCAACCACGGAGACTCCCGCGGGACAGGCAGGTGCTGAAGCTAACTTTGTGAAGTGATCTTCTTCACAAAGTTAGCTTCAGCCGTGCCCCGCAGGACGCGGAGTGGTTGGCTGGAGCGGTATCCTAGCACATGAATCCTTTCAAAATGACCACTAAGCTGCTAGTTTACATAATCCATATTATAGGTAGTTGTATATTATTAGTTAGGACAGGGTGGACTTTCCCAGTTTTTCTAATAAGTCAAGAAAGTATAAATTTTGGGCTATATGATGTTCGCTGACAGAAACGGCCACGTCCGGCTCCAGCGCCCAGAGACTAGGCGACTTCGCGAAATCGCCCTACGATAAGTCCTCACCGTGATTCCTTTATCTCAGTTGATTCGCTCCACTCGCTACGTCTCTAAACGGGCGCTTGCGCCTTTGTTCTAACCTAATATTTAGTTAGCTTAGAAAGTAGAAGTAATGTCATCAATGAGAAGCTTCGACTATTTTTAAGATAACAATTATGTCGAATCATAGATAACTGAATAAAAAATAAAAATGTTTCACGTGAAAAAAGTGAAAAAATGTCGATTAAAGCAAATAAAAAAATCTAGTATACTTTGTATATTTTTTAATAGATTGGTCATACTAACTAATGGAGGTGTGACAAATGGGGAATAATAATATGCATTGTTGTGGAATATGTAATCAAATGAGAACAGAAGGGATCTTACTTTTCGGCTTTTATATTTGTCATGAGTGTGAAAAAGAGATTGTAGCAACAAATCCGAGTGACGAAAGCTATCAATACTATGTAGAAAAATTAAGATCTATCAATCAATCTTCATATACTATATAATGGAGTCACGCTTCGTGATTCTATTTTTTTTGTTAAACAATATCAACATTCAGAAATAACAAGGATGACGTAGGTGTAACAAGTACAAGACATAGTGAAGGTTTGGGAAGCTATAAACGGTTATGAATCGAATAATGATTCAAGCTTTTAATAGATAGAATAGTAAAGTAAAAGAGATGATGCACATGAGATACAATCAAAATGATACCCCGCTTTATCAAGCAATCAAAGATTATAAAGAAACGAATAATTACTCTTTCCATGTTCCTGGACATAAGAACGGGGAAGTGTTTGTTCCATTTGCTAAATTGGATTTTATCCCGTATATGCAAATGGATTTGACCGAACTTGATGGTTTAGATGATTTGCATGCACCGGATGGAGTAATCAGGCAAGCACAAGAACTTGCCGCCGATTGGTTTCGATCGCGTCATACATATTTTCTTGTTAATGGCAGTACAGTAGGTAACCTCGCGATGATATTGGCAACCTGTCAGCCAGGTGATCAAGTGCTGGTACAGCGTAATTGTCATAAATCTATCCTGCATGGCATGGAGTTAGCTGGTGTGAAGCCTATTTTTCTGCCACCTCAATACGATAAAGTGAAAAAGCGCTACACAAACCCTGCACAAACTGTCATACGTAAGGGCATTCAACAATATCCTGCCGCAAAAACTTTAATTCTGACTTATCCTGATTATTTCGGTGAAACATTTGCATTAGAAGATGCGGTTGATCTGGCACATCAGCATAATATTGCAGTACTGGTAGATGAGGCACATGGGTGTCATTTTTCTATCCCACATATACCAATACGTTCTGCTGTCGAGTTAGGGGCAGATGTGGTGGTCCACTCTGCACATAAAATGACACCAGCTTTTACGATGGCAGCATATTTACATGTTCAGACGGAACGAGTAGAGCAAGAGAAGCTTCGCTATTATTTGCAGATGTTGCAATCCAGCAGTCCATCATATCCCATAATGGTCAGTCTGGATTTGGCTCGTTATTATTTAGCGCATGTTAGTGATGAACACTATCAGAAGTTACAGCGGTATGTGGAGAAGCTACGCAGCATTTTAAGCGTTTCTAGTCATTGGACAGTGGAAGAAAATGATGATCCATTGAAAATTAGTTTGCGAATAATCAATGGGAACACAAATCAAGTGAAGATGCTCTTTCAGCAGGAGCAATTGTATCCGGAGCTAACAACAGAGAATCATTTATTGCTGGTAATTGGACTGGAGCCAGCTATTGAAATAGCAAAGATGAAGGAAAAGTTACTACGGATCAAGGATGCGTTAAGTTTTTCATCAAATCGTGCTACAATAAAAGAAAGTAGCGATTATTTTCATGAGGATCTTATACCGTTAGCTGTATCTTATGCGGATATGCGCACTTTATCGATCCGGTGGTGCAAATGGGAAGAAGCCATTGGTGAAATTGCAGCTGAAGCAATTATTCCCTATCCACCCGGTATTCCGCTATTGGCTAAAGGGGAAAAAGTCAGTGCGTCCGCAGTAAAGCAAGTGAAGCAGTTAGTTAATGAAAAAATCAGTATCCAACCACTTAACAGAGAAGATGGTTTATATATTTTTGCTGGATCAGAAGGAGAATGAACGTGTTTATAACATTTGAAGGTGGCGAAGGAGCAGGTAAGTCCACGATATTAGAAAGGTTAACAGAACGTTTAACTGCTGAGGGATATCCTGTTCTGGCGACAAGAGAACCAGGGGGAATTCCGATTGCAGAAAGTATTCGTGAGGTAATTCTGGATACCAACAATACGATGATGGATGCTCGGACTGAGGCGTTACTATATGCAGCGGCAAGACGTCAGCATCTTGTTGAAAAAGTCATACCCGCACTACAGGCAGGAAAGATTGTCTTGTGTGATCGCTTTGTTGATAGCAGTCTGGTTTATCAAGGAGCAGCAAGAGGGATAGGTATAGAAGAAGTATTCCAAATCAACCAATTTGCGATTGCAGATCAAATGCCGGATTTGACATTGTTTTTTGATATTTTACCTGAAAATGGTCTGAAACGGATTTCTAAGAACAGTGACAGGGAACAGAACCGATTGGACTTAGAGTCATTGGCTTTTCATCAAGACGTATACCGTGCTTATATGGCATTATTAGAAAAATTTCCGAACCGGATCAAGAGAATTGATGCGAATTTTGGTATACTAGAAGTGGAAGAGCAAGCATATAACAAAATTAAAGAACATCTGTAATTAATAAGTATCCAATAAAAGGAGGAGACAGACGGTGAAGTTAATAATGGCAGTTGTACAAGACAAGGATAGTAATCGCCTAGTAGACGCACTCGGTGAGAAACAGTTTAAAACGACCAAATTGTCATCTACTGGCGGATTTTTAAAAGAAGGAAATACGACCTTAATGATTGGCTGTTCAGATGAGTACGTTGATCAGGCGCTTGAAATTATCCGCGATAATTGCAGTAGACGAGAACAGATGGTATCACCGGTATCACCAATGGGAGGAAATGCAGACTCTTATATCCCTCGACCTGTTAATGTTGAGGTTGGAGGCGCAACAGTCTTTGTTGTACCTGTCGAATCATTTCATCAATACTAAAAGGTAGGTTTCGCTAACATGAAGATTAGCCAAGAGATCCGAACCCAACTGGAGGCTCTCAATAAAAAAGAACAGCAGCAACGGCCACCATCTCAACGATTTGATGCTGTCGTCAAACAACATTCTACACAGTTAAAGCAAGCAGAATTACAAAAATTAATGAGTGAATTAACGGCACAAGGAAAGAAAATTGCCCGGTTTCGATCATTTAAAGATGTTGCTACTTACAAACGCATGGTGAAACGGTTTGTTAAGGAAGCGGTCGACCATGGAATTGCTTTAAAACAATCGCACAGCTTTTTACTTGATGGTGATAACCGTAAATTGATGATTGTCGAAGAAGTGGATCAAAAACTGGTGGAATTATCGGAAACAGTACTAGATAAAGAGAAGAATTCTATTCAGATATTGGATTTAATCGGGGAAATCAAAGGGCTGTTGATTAACCTGTATACCTAAAGATAAAGAGGATCGATTAGCGATGGAAACTAATCCATCCTCTTCTTTCATACGATAGGAAAAATTTTCAGCAAGGAAGAAGCACGACGTGAATGTACCACGTATAAGAAAAACTCCGGCACTCGCTAACAGGAAGTTTTTCTAACAGAAAGAATCTTTAACTTATATAGAAAGCAGGCTATGTAATGGACGCTTTATGGTCAGACATGCTAGAAAAACAACCGATTGTCAGTCAAATGATGATCAACAGCATCAAAAAATCACGAATTTCACATGCCTATCTTTTTCATGGCGATAAAGGGACAGGAAAATATGAAATGGCCCAATTATTTGCGATGAGTATTTTCTGTCAACAGAGAACAACGATTGATCCTTGTCAGCAATGCAGTGACTGTCGCCGTATTAAAAGTGGAAATCACCCTGATTTGCATATTATTATCCCGGATGGTGCGAGTATTAAAAAAGACCAGATCCTTCATTTGCAGAAAGAGTTTACTTATACCGGCCTGGAATCAAATAAAAAAATGTATATTATTTCACAGGCTGAGAAGATGACAGACAATGCATCTAACCGATTATTAAAATTTCTAGAAGAACCTAGTAAACAAACAACCGCTATTTTATTAACAGAAAATAGTCATTCTGTTTTATCAACGATTCGATCGAGGTGCCAATTGATGGCGTTCAAACCACTTAATCCTAATCAGTTACAAGAAAGTTTGCAGCAAGAAGGGTTAACGGAAGCAAATGCGCGAATGATGACATCGATCACGAACAATTTGACTGAAGCAATTGAGAAAAGTAAAGATACTTGGTTTGCACAGTCACGAAAATTAGTGGTACAATTAATTGAAATGCTTCAACAAAATCAAGACGAAGTGCCAATTTTTGTGCATACACAGTGGATGCCACATTTTACAGAGCGAGCACAATTACAAGAGGGCCTGGATTTGTTAATGCTATGGTTTCGTGACATGGTTCAGATTCATTTGGACGAGCCTTCTGCAATTGTCTACACGAATCATCAGGATAAGCTGGAAGCTGCAAGTATACATTGGTCATTAGAACATGCCACGGAAAACTTACAGCATATTATGACAGCTAAACGAAAACTAGAATCGAATGTGCACCCACAGTTAGTATTGGAGCAATTAACACTTCACATTCAGAGGTGAATATTTGTGATAGAAGTTATTGGTGTCCGCTTTAAAAAGGCGGGTAAAATATATTATTTTGATCCAGATGATGTAAAGATTGATAAAGATGATTATGTCATTGTGGAGACGGTAAGAGGAATAGAGTTTGGGAAAGTTGTAGTTTCGAACAAGCAAGTTGACGAAGAAGATGTCGTACTTCCACTGAAGAAAGTTATTCGTATCGCCAGTGATAAGGATAAACTGATTGTCGTCGAAAATAAAGAAATTGCAGAAGAAGCTTATAACACTTGCCAGAAGAAAATTAAGGAACACGGTTTGGAAATGAACTTAGTAGATGTAGAATATACCTTTGATCGAAATAAGGTAATCTTTTATTTTACAGCGGATGGCAGAGTTGATTTTCGTAATTTAGTAAAGGATCTTGCATCCGTCTTCAAAACAAGAATTGAGCTGCGCCAGATTGGCGTTAGAGATGAGGCGAAGTTACTTGGTGGTATTGGACCTTGTGGACGTATGCTCTGTTGCTCTACTTTCTTAGGTGATTTCGAACCGGTTTCAATTAAAATGGCAAAAGATCAAAATCTTTCTTTAAATCCTTCTAAGATTTCTGGACTTTGCGGCCGCTTAATGTGTTGTTTGAAATATGAGAACGACGATTATGAAACGGCCAAAAAAGAATTACCGGATCTAGGGGAAGAAATTAAAACAGCCTATGGCCATGGGAAGGTTGTAGGACTGAATATTCTGGAGAGACTGATTCAGGTCGAGATTCCTGAGAAGGAACGTATGATTGAATATACGCTGGATGAGTTAATTGAAGAAGGAGTTATCAAAACCCAGGCAACAGAATAATGGGGTGGAAGTGACGTGAAGAAAAAAGAATTATTTGAGCAAGTGTCCGATATGGAAGAGCAAATTGGCCAATTATATCAGCAATTAGGCGATTTAAAGCAACAATTAGGAGAAATTCTAGAAGAAAATCACCGCTTAGAAATGGAAAATCATCATTTGCGACAACGCTTAGATACAGAAGTGGAGGAGCAGGATCGTCATCATAAAGAGAATGAAGATGATCCGGCGATAGGGGAAGGATATGATAACCTGGCAAGACTTTATGAAGAAGGTTTTCATATTTGTAATGTTCATTTCGGCAGCCCAAGACAAGAAGGCGATTGCCTCTTCTGCCTCCTTTTCCTAAACAAAACAAAATAAGCATATCCGAAAGCTGACATATAACATGTCAGCTTTCTTCAATTACAATCATTCCAGGCGAAATGGCAGAAGGGAAGTGCCACATCGTATGGAACAGCAAAAAGCAGTGCTTCTAGGTATTATGTTATTATTCATTCAATTCCTGTTATATATAGTGATGAGTGATCAAGATGCTATCTCTTACAAACATTGTGGAGTCCCAATCCTAGCGTAGGCCAACCACGGAGACTCCCGCGGGATTATGCAGGCGCTGAAGATCCACTTTGTGAAGCGATCTTCTTCACAAAGTTAGCTTCAGCCGTGCCCCGCAGGACGCGGAGTGGTTGGCCGAAGCGGTATCCCAGCACATTAAATATCTCAATATGGCTGCTTGGCTAGCGATCGCTAGTTAACTTAATCCATATTATAGGAAGTTGTTTATTAATGAAGTCAATTAGGACCGGGCGGGTTATGGTCGGTTTTTCTTAAATGTCATAATCCTTTGCGCTGCGGGTAGTATTGGTATACACTTAATTTTTGAACGGATAACAGAAAAGAACGTTAATTAGTAAGGAGTAACGAGGTATGCACTTGAAAGATGATGAACGGATCGATGACCTTTTAGCAAATCAAACGATGAAAATTATCCAAAGTCCTTCTGTATTTGCTTTTTCTATCGATGCTGTACTGTTGGCAGACTTTGCATCTGCACCAAGAACAAGAGGAAAGATACTTGATTTATGCTCAGGCAATGGTGTCATTCCATTATTGCTATCACAACGGTCAAGCGTCCCCATTACAGGGGTAGAACTGCAGGAGCGGTTATATGATATGGCATGCCGCAGTATTGAGCTTAATCAACTCAATGAACAGCTGAACATGCTCCATGGCGATCTAAAAGATATGCCGAATCATTTTAAAAACAATAAGTTCGATTTAGTCACGGTAAATCCGCCATATTTTCAAACGAGTAATAAGAAACATCACAATGATAATGACTATTTAACGATTGCAAGACATGAAATCTACTGTACATTAGAAGATGTGGTACAATCATGTAGTAAACTGGTGAAATCCGGCGGTAAAGTGGCGATGGTTCACCGCCCGTCACGGCTGGTTGATATTGTCACGTTATTCAGACAATACAAAATAGAACCGAAACGAATTCGTTATGTGTATCCGAAACAGGGAAAAGAAGCGAACATCTTATTAATAGAAGGAATACGAGATGGTAATCCCGATCTCCACATGTTACCGCCGTTATATGCTTTCGATGAAAATGGCGATTATACAAAAGAGTTGGAAGGAATACTATATGGAAGAAAAACGTAATCATTTTGTTTATATTCTGAAGTGTAAAGATAATACGCTCTACACCGGTTATACTACGAATGTGAAGCGACGAATGCGTATGCATGAAGACGGAAAAGGTGCGAAATATACGAGAGGGAGATCTCCTTTTCAATTAGCCTATCAAATGCAGTGCGAAACGAAATCAGATGCCTTACAACTAGAAGCAAAAATAAAAAAACTGTCGAAAAAAAAGAAAGAACTATTAATTAAAGAAGCGAGGCAAGGAGGGTATCCTGACAATGCAAATTCAAAAAAGCTATCAGAATGAATCCGAGAAAGGAACACTCTATGTCGTGCCAACACCTATCGGTAACTTAGAGGATATTACATTCCGGGCTCTAAAAGTGTTAGAACAATCAGATATCGTGTTGGCTGAAGATACAAGAAATACAGGGAAGTTATTGCATCATTTTGAGTTGAAGAAGAAAATGATCAGCTACCATGAACATAATAAAATGGCCAGAGAAGAACAAATTATTGAAATGCTGCATAATGGAAGTATGCTGGCTTTAGTCAGTGATGCAGGCATGCCGGGCATATCCGATCCTGGTTATGAAATCATTCGTGCAGCAATTGATGCAGATTATTCAGTAGTAGTATTACCTGGAGCAAGTGCTGCATTGTCTGCGCTTGTAGGATCAGGTTTACCGACAGATCAGTTTTATTTCTACGGTTTTTTGCCGAGAAAGAAAAAAGATCGTGACCAGGCTTTACAGCTATTACAGTCGATCGATACAACATTTATCTTATATGAATCACCACACCGAATAGGCGATACGTTACAGCTATTAGCAGATAGTCTAGGTGATCGACGTGTGGCAGTGGCTCGGGAACTAACGAAAAAATTTGAAGAATTTATTAGAGGAAACCTGGCTGATGTGTCGAATTGGGTCAATGAAAATCCGATTAAAGGGGAATGTGTCATCCTGGTAGAAGGGATAAAGCTAGAAGAAGAGGCTAATTGGTGGACAGACCTTACCTTATCGCAACATGTCGAACAATTAATCGAACAAGAACAGGTCTCCAGCAAAGAGGCGGTTAAATCAGTAGCTAAAGTTCGCAATATTCCGAAACGAGAAGTGTATAGCGCTTATCATATGGAATAAAAAAAAGCGACCTGTAATAGATCGCTTTTTCTTATTATTTGTTGATTTTGTTTTGGATTTCATCTACTAGTACTTTAGCGCCTTCTGGGCTAAGAACTAGCTTTCCATCCGCTAAGGTGAAGTTGTCATCAGAGATGTCACCAGTAATATGACAAGTCATATTAGGCTTGTATTTTTGTAAGATGATACGCTCATCATCTACATAAATTTCTAAAGCGTCTTTTTCCTGAATACCTAGTGTACGACGAAGTTCGATCGGAATTACTACACGACCTAGTTCGTCCACCTTTCTTACAATACCTGTTGATTTCATTATTTATTCTCCCCTTTGATAAATAAATTCGGCAATATTCGACATCTATAGCGTTATAATACCATTAGTTCCCATTAATGTCAAACCTAAAATATCTATTTTTTTCAAGGTTTTTAAAAATATTTCTAAAAAAACAGGACTATAGAAGATACGAAAAATTCGACAAAGATTTTGTTAAGCTGTGTCGGATTTGGCTAAAATGTTTTTATGATGGAAAAATGAACGAAAAATCGCTACAATAAAAGCAGACTGTTTATTTAATGAAAAGAATTGTATTGAGGAGGTAAGAAGTATGACAGAGCAGAACAAAACTTTTTATATAACGACACCTATCTACTATCCAAGTGGAAATTTACATATCGGCCATGCTTATAGTACGGTTGCGGGAGATGCTATGGCTCGTTATAAACGATTGAGAGGATATGATGTCCGCTATTTAACCGGAACGGATGAACATGGACAAAAGATCCAAAAGAAAGCCGATGAAGCAGGGGTAACGCCTCAAGCTTATGTAGATGACATCGTCAGCGGAATTAAAGACCTGTGGGAAAAGCTAGATATTTCTTACAGTGACTTTATTCGAACGACAGAAGACCGCCACAAAAAAGTTGTCGAAAAAATCTTTGCCCAATTGTTGGAGCAAGGTGATATTTACTTAGATGAATATGAAGGAAGTTACTGTACGTCCTGTGAATCGTTCTTCACGGAACGCCAGTTGGAGAATGGCCGTTGTCCGGACTGTGGCGGACCAGTGGAACAAGTGAAAGAAGAATCATATTTCTTTAAAATGAGCAAGTATGTAGATCGTTTGCTAGCTTTTTATGAAGAAAATCCAACATTCATTCAACCGGAGAGCCGTAAGAATGAAATGATTAACAACTTTATTAAACCAGGACTTGAAGATTTAGCAATTTCACGAACGACGTTTGACTGGGGAATCAAAGTGCCGGGAAATCCAAAGCATGTGATTTACGTCTGGATTGATGCTTTAAGTAATTACATTACGGCATTAGGCTACGGAACTGACGACGATACCTTGTATCAAAAATATTGGCCGGCCGATGTTCATTTAATGAGTAAAGAAATTGTTCGCTTTCACACAATCTATTGGCCGATCATGCTTATGGCACTTGATTTACCATTACCGAAGAAAGTATTTGCACATGGATGGATTCTGATGAAAGACGGAAAAATGTCGAAATCAAAAGGTAATGTCGTAAATCCGATTGATTTGACGGATCGCTATGGTTTAGACGCTCTACGCTATTACTTGCTGCGTGAAGTACCATTTGGTTCGGATGGTGTATTTACTCCGGAAGGATTCGTCGACAGAACCAACTATGACTTGGCAAATGACTTAGGTAATCTGCTGAATCGTACCGTTGCGATGATTAACAAATACTTTGACGGAGAGATTCCAGCATTTAAAGCTTCTGAAACAACGTACGATGAACAATTAGAATCTTTAGGTAAAGAAACGGTGGAAAATGTCGAAAAAGCACTAGACGAAATGGGCTTTTCCGTTGCGTTAACACACATTTGGAAATATGTTAGTCGTACGAACAAATATATCGACGAGACACAGCCATGGGTGCTGGCGAAGGATGAAGAAAAGAAAGAACGTTTAGGCAATGTCATGGCACACTTAGTCGACAGTTTGCGACGAATCGCCATTTTATTACGTCCGTTCTTAACAGAAACGCCAGGTCGTATCTTCGAACAAATTGGTGTGGCTGATGAAAACCTTCATTCATGGGAGAGTTTGAACCAATCGGACGTTATCGCATCAGGTACAAAAGTAGTGAAAAAAGATCCGATCTTTCCACGCTTAGATGTCGAAAAAGAAGTGCAAACAATCAAAGACATGATGAAAAAACCGGAACCAGAGAAGCAAGACGAACCTGTCGAAGATTCAAATGAAATAACGTATGACGACTTTATGAAACTTGATTTACGCGTGGCAGAGGTTACCCATGCAGAAAAAATGGAGAATGCTGACAAATTATTACGTATCCAGCTTGATTTAGGATCGGAAAAACGTCAAGTAGTCTCAGGAATAGCTAATTATTATACACCGGAACAGCTAGTAGGCAAAAAAGTAATTTGCGTAACCAACTTAAAACCAGTGAAACTGCGCGGGCAGCTTTCAGAAGGTATGATTTTGTCAGGTGAAGATAAAGATGGATCATTATCGTTAGCAACAGTAGAATCAAGCTTACCGAACGGATCCGTTGTTAAATAAGTAAGACAAAACAAACGCTTATCAGTTAATATGATAAGCGTTTCTGTTTCCATGTAACAGAACAATCGGTATTAAACAGTACGGTACGATAAGAAATAAAGGAGGATTTGTATGTTATTTGATACACATGTTCATTTGAATGTTTCCCAGTTTGACGAAGATAGAGAGGCGGTGCTCGAGCGAGCGAAAGAAGCCGGGGTTGAGTACATGGTTATTGTCGGATTTGACCATGATACAATTCCAAAGGCATTAGAGATCGCGGAGCAATATGATTATATATATGCAGCGGTTGGTTGGCATCCCGTTGACGCGATTGATATGACAGGGAAAGAATTGGCATGGATTGAAGAATTAGCTGCGCATCCGAAAGTAGTGGCAATTGGAGAGATGGGGTTAGATTATCATTGGGATAAGTCGCCAAAAGACATCCAGAAAGATGTTTTTCGTAAACAAATCAGACTTGCCCGTAAGGTGAATCTCCCGGTTATTATTCATAATCGAGAAGCAACAGAAGATATTGTCGAGATTTTGCAGGAAGAGAAGGCAGAAGAGGTCGGTGGAATCATGCATTGCTATAATGATTCGGTTGATTATGTCGATGCCTGTCTAAGCATGAATTTTCATATCTCATTGGGTGGTCCGGTTACCTTTAAAAATGCAACGTTGCCTAAAGATGTGGCGAAATATGTCCCATTAGATCGATTATTAATAGAAACAGATTGTCCATTTTTAGCACCTCATCCTAATCGAGGGAAACGTAACGAGCCAGCCTATGTCAAATTAGTAGCAGAAAAGATTGCAGAACTACGAGAGACGAGTGTGGAAGAAATTAGTAAAATAACTACGGAAAATGCCAAAAAATTCTTCGGAATAAAAAATTGATCAACGCCTTGTGACACAATGAGTCAGACGGTTGTTACGATATTGTAAAGTAAATGAAATATAATACGAACCTAAGCAGATTAACCCTTTGAAATCAATGGGTTTTCTGCTTTTTTTTTAGAAGTTGTCTATTTGACACCTTAAATGGTTCTTTATATAATACAACGGCGAGTAAAAGGAGGGGAAGTTCATGAAGCGTCTTCTTAATCTGAAAGGCATTTTGCATAACAAAGACTTTAAATACGCTATCTCTTTATTTGTTATTATCGGATTTATCTGTTTTTCATTCTATGAATTATCTAAGGCAGAAGTTACCGTTGTGCAGAATGATGAAGAAACAACAGTGCATACACATGCCAAAACTGTTGGAGATGTATTTGATGAGCTTGCAATTGATGTTGGGGAGCATGATAAGCTTTCACATGAACAAAGTGAGCTTGTTGATTCCGGGATGAAAATAGAGCATACAATTGCAAAACAAGTAGTCGTTAACGTCGATGGAGAACAACAATCCTATTACACAATTGCGGATACTGTCGAAGCGTTTTTGGCAGAACAAAACATTGATCTCAGTAAAAATGATCATATCAAACAATCAATGGATACCAACATAGAAGAAAATCTTGAAATATACATTGAAAAAGCATTCCAAATCACGATCAACGATGGCGGTGAAGAAAAGCAGGTGTGGTCGACAGGTGGAACAGTAAAAAAACTGCTAGCCAGTGAAGATATTCAAATTGGAGAGCTCGATCGTGTTGAACCAAAACAATCTGCATCCATTAGTGAGGGAACAGCTGTCAATATTACACGAGTCGAAAAAGTAACAGATGTTGTAGAAGAAGAAGTTGACTACAAAGTGGTAAAACGTAGCGATGACTCGATAGAAAAAGGCAAAGAAGAGGTTGTTTCAGAGGGAGAAACAGGTGTCGTTGAAAAACAATACGAAGTTGTATTGGAAAATGGCGAAGAGGTTTCCCGAGAACTTATGAAGGAAAATGTGAAGAAAGAAAGCCAGGAACGTATCGTAGCAATCGGTACCAAGGTGTCAGAGCCTGCAAGTACACCTGCAAGTACAACTACAGCCTCAGCAGATACGAATTCGAATGCTACGCAAAGTGAAACGGTATCGAGGGGTACAGAAGAAGAAACGAGTAAAACGTTGTACATGAAAGCAACAGCATATAACTGGGACTGTGCCACATGTGATGGTAGAGGTCTTACGTCAACAGGTTATAATTTAAAAGCAAATCCAAATGGTGTTGTAGCGGTTGATCCCAGTATAATACCGTTAGGAACGAAAGTTTGGGTAGAAGGTTATGGTTATGCTATTGCCAGAGATACTGGCGGGAACATTAAAGGAAATAAAATCGATCTTCACATGTCCAGTAAACAAAAAGCAGCTAGTTATGGTTCCAGAACGGTAAAAGTAAAAATTATTGATTAATATCCAAGGCTTACCTTTTTCAGGAAAGGTAAGCTTTTTTTGTAAGTCAAGAAAGTATAAATTTTGGGCTATATGATGTTCGCTGACAGAAACGGCCACGTCCGGCTCCAGCGCCCAGAGACTAGGCGACTTCGCGAAATCGCCCTACGATAAGTCATCATCGATTCGCAAGCTCACCGTGATTCCTTTATCTCAGTTGATTCGCTCCACTCGCTACGTCTCTAAACGGGCGCTTGCGCCTTTGTTCATCTGACAAGAAAGCATAAAAGTGCAGTCACAGCAGTAATTAGATTGAATAGGAAGTTGAGTTCCTATAATAAGGATTATGTTAACACAAAGGCTGTATTGCTGAATGGCCATTTTGATATCGTTTATCTGCTTAGCAAAGCTCCGGAAATAGGCTCCGCGTCCTGTGGGCACCGCTTCAGCTAGGCTACTACTTGAAATAACATCTGTGCTGCCTTGTGCTGAGGAAGCCCACTTCGAAGCGCTACTTGCAGACACAGGCACAGACCAAGTGGATCTTCAGCTCGCGCTGAGGCATGAGGAGTCTCCGCCTATTTCCTACGCTAATGGGAAGTAAAACAACGATTGGGACAGCTAGAAACAGTGGTTCTAGGCATTATGTTATTTAGTCTATTGTTTTTATATATACAGTGTTCAATATGCTAGCTCTTACAAAAGTTGTAGAGCCCATATCCTAGCGTAGGCCAACCACGGAGACTCCCGCGGGATTATGCAGGCGCTGAAGATCCACTTTGTGAAGCGATCTTTCTTCACAAAGTTAGCTTCAGCCGTGCCCCGCAGGACGCGGAGTGGTTGGACGGAGCGGTATCATACCACACATAATTTTTCAAAATGACCACTAAGCTTCTAGTTTACATAATCCATATGATGGGTAGTTGATCTTAGTTGACTGTCCACTTGCTATATTTCTAGATGGGCGCTTGTGCTTTTGTTATGGTACACTAGAGAAGTTAATGACTGAAGAAAGACAGCAAGAATGGAGGCGCCTTAGTTGAAGGTGAAAGAAATAATTGTCGTAGAAGGTAAGGATGATACGGCTAAACTTAAACAAGCAATGGATGTGGATACCATTGAAACCAATGGTTCAGCCATCAATAAAGATATATTAGCGCAAATTGCACATGCTAAAGATAAACGAGGGGTAATTGTATTTACCGATCCAGATTATCCCGGTCAACGTATTCGCCAAATCATTGATCAGGAGGTTCCAGGCTGCAAACATGCTTTTTTGTCGAGGGAAGAAGCCGTTGCATCTGGCAAGCAGCGAAAAAGTCTAGGCATCGAGCACGCATCAAAAGAAGTACTTCGCCACGCTTTAAGTCAGGTATATGAATTAAGTGATAATCGTGTCTCAGATATTACTCGTGCAGATTTATTACGATATGGCTTAATCGGTGGGAAAGGTGCTAAAGAGAAACGACAGCGACTTGGTCAACAGTTAAGGATTGGACATATAAATGGTAAACAGCTATTAAGACGATTAGAGATGTTTCAAATAAATAAAGCCGAATTTGAAGCAGTAATGGAGCAAATCATTCAGGAGGAACGTTCATGAGTGAACAGAAAGCAATCGCTACACCAAAGCGAACGAAGGAAATATTAGAGAAATATGGGTTTTCATTTAAGAAGAGCTTAGGGCAGAATTTTCTCATTGATGTTAATATTTTGCGAAATATTATTCATCATGCAGGCATTTCAAAAGAGATGAGTGCGATTGAAATTGGGCCAGGTATTGGTGCACTGACCGAGCAGTTAGCATTAGCTGCCAACAAGGTAGTGGCCTTCGAAATTGATGGTCGGTTACTGCCTATTTTAGAGGATACGCTAGCTCCGTATGACCACGTCGACATTATTAATCAAGACATTTTAAAAGCGGATTTCGAACAAGTTTGGCAGCAGCATTTTCAAGACCAAAAGCCGGTAAAAGTGGTAGCGAATTTACCCTATTACATTACGACACCGATTTTGATGCAGTTATTAATGGCAAATTTACCAATTGCAAGTATTACGGTGATGATCCAAAAAGAAGTTGCCGAACGTATGGCAGCCAGTGAGAATAGTAAAGAATACGGCTCTTTATCAATTGCTATTCAGTACTATACGGAAGCCAGTGTAAAAATGATTGTACCGAAAACCGTTTTTATGCCGCAACCAAGGGTGGATTCAGCTGTTCTGCACTTAGAAAAACGCGAGACACCTCCTGTGCATCTGCAAGATGAAGCATTCTTTTTTCAATTGGTACAGGCTAGCTTTCAGCAAAGACGGAAAACTTTACGCAATAATTTAACGAGACATTTCAAAGAAGTATTGACCAAGCCGGAAATCGAGCAAGGCTTTGAACAGATTGGTATTGATGGCACAAGACGCGGAGAATCGCTGACCATGCAAGAATTCGCTGATTTAGCTAATTATTTCTATGAGCAAACGAAAGGAAATTCCTAAATAAATAGGAATTTTCTTTTTTTATACATATTTTTTTAAATTATAGGTAACCTATGTACAGAACTTCCAAATTTTTTTGTTGACATCCTTCAATTATTATTGATATAATAGAATATTTTTGGTTGACGGATGGACAAGAATAGTGTATAATAAAATTAGTGAGGTGGAGAGTATTGGCAAAATCATTGGTTGAAATCAAACAAGGTTTAGATGGAAATGTCGGTAAACGTCTAAGAATTAAAGCAAATGGTGGAAGAAAGAAAACCATCGAACGGTACGGAACTTTAGCTGAAACATATCCTTCCGTTTTTATTGTTGAATTGGATCAAGAAGAAAATGCATTCGAACGTGTATCTTATAGCTATGCAGATATTTTAACTGAGACAGTTGAACTTAATTTTACGGAAGAACTTGAAGCAGTAGCAGGCGAGCAGTAAACATTGTTTGCTGCTTTTTTGTTTGCGCAAAAAAGGTACGCTGTACTGCCTGATTTTACCTCGCATCAATCAGCTTCCCAAGCACAAGCTATGATTGTCGTAAAACACGACAGAAGGGGAGTATCTTCGATGAGTAGAAGACGTGGGATCATGTCGGATCATTTTAAAGAAGAGCTTGCTAAAGAATTAGGTTTTTACGACACTGTACAAAGAGATGGTTGGGGTGGTATTACCGCACGGGATGCCGGTAATATGGTGAAAAGAGCAGTACAAATGGCAGAAGAGAGTTTACAAAAGGACAAAGTCTAAGACTTTGTCCTTTTTCTACTGTAGCATAGCGTGGCAAAGCATAAAATGTTAGCAATGTAAAAGCACGACGTAGTAAATGTACCAATTATAAGAAAAATTAGGCACTTTCAGATTTTCTGATGAGTACAGAAAGTGGAGTTCCTATAATATGGATTATGTAAAGTAGCCATCGCTAGTCAAGCGTCCATATTGAGATATTTAATGTGCTGGGATACTGCTCCGTCCAACCACTCCGCGTCCTGCGGGAGTCTCCGTGGTTAGCCTACGCTAGGATATGGGCTCTACAACTTTTGTAAGAGCTAGCATATTGAACACTGTATATATAAAAGCAATAGACTAAATAACATAATGCCTAGAACCACTGTTTCTAGCTCTTCCAATCGTTGTAGCACTTCCCATTAGCGTAGGAAATAGGCGGAGACTCCCGTGGAATCAGCGCGAGCTGAAGATCTACTTCATTTGTGCTTGCGTCTGCAAGTACCGCTTCGAAGTGAGCTTCCTCGGCACAAGGCAGCAAAGAAGCTTTTCTGGTAGTGGCCTAGCTGAAGCCGTGCCCACAGGACGCGGAGACCATTTCTAGAGCTTTGGTAAGCAGATAAAATATATCAAAATGACCACTATGTCAGACAGTTCTACTTTACATAATCCATATTATGGGAATTTGTTTATTAATTAAGTCAATTATAACCGTATGACCGGTACTTCTAAAATATATGATATGCCAATGGATCTTGAGCACTGTGAAGAACGATGTATACACTTTGTTTACATTATCCTTTTATGCAAAAATGACAAATAAAGTAATTTTCCTTGCGTGTTTTTGCGCTTTGATTTGTTTTTGTGGTATCTTTACATAAAGTAATTACTGAATAAAATGTCTGAAGGTGAGCGAGAATGTATATATTAGAAAAAGCACCGGCGAAAATTAATTTAACGCTTGATGTGCTTTATAAACGCCCGGATCAATATCATGAAATAGCAATGGTTATGACTACGGTAGACTTAGCGGATCGGTTAGAGTTTTTCTTATTAGATAAAGATAAAATTGAAATATCATCTGAAAATCGCTTCGTTCCTAATGACGAGCGTAATTTAGCATATAGAGCTGCCAAAATATTGAAAGAACGATATCAAATCAAACAAGGAGTTCGTATTACCATCGATAAGCAAATCCCGGTAGCTGCTGGTTTAGCCGGAGGCAGTAGTGATGCAGCGGCCACGCTTCGAGGGCTGAACAGGCTGTGGAATCTTCAATTGTCGATGGAGACGTTAGCAGAGTTAGGTTCTGAAGTTGGCTCGGATGTTTCTTTTTGTGTGTATGATTCCACCGCATTAGCAGAAGGCCGTGGTGAAGTGATAACAGAATTACCTGCACCACCACAGTGCTGGGTCGTATTAGCTAAACCGGTTCAAGGAGTATCTACACAATCCGTTTATCAATCGCTTAATCTCGATAATTTGGAACATCCAGACACGGAAGGTATGATCAAGGCAATCAAGACAGGTGATTATGACGGAGTGTGTAACAGGTTAAAAAATGTCCTGGAAACTGTTA